>CAWAVQ010000017.1:0-59557 GCA_963785535.1 uncultured Chloroflexia bacterium
ACTTTGCCCATCGCTATGAGTTTGAAATGTTGGTCTCGGCTATTACATGATGATTTTCTCTGGCGGGTTTACAGTCTATCTCCGAAGAATTGTACTGATGCTGCAGTCATTGATGGCTGAAATATCTGGCAAAAAACATTGGCATGTCAGTATCCCCGGATTGCGTCCCCAGATCACGTTCGTAGCTGTCATATCGAGTTTGGCCGCCTTACAGGTGTTCAACGAAATATATAATGTCGCTGACGGGCTGGTTCTTGGTGGGATCAATTTCAGCGGTTTGACGATGGTGTTCTATGTATGGCGGCAGGCATTCCGGTTGAACCACGCGGGCGTGGCTTCGGCCATCGCGATGGTGTTACTAGTCATCACACTGGCTTTTTCGATCATGAACATCCGTCTGTTCGAACGCGGTACGGAGGTGGAATCATGAACCGAGCACAAGCCAGTAGGGATCATACTGTTGCAGTATTCCGCCTACGACCGGGAATTTTCTATTGTATGTTGTGTTGTGCCTGGTAGGTATCATCACGGTTTTCCCTTTTGTTTGGGTCTTTTTCACCTCTTTCAAAGGACCCACGGATGCAATTTATTCAGTGCCACCCCAACTCATCCCGAGCGCCGACCGTTGACAACTATTTGAGAGTTTGGGACCAGTTACCGGTCTGGCGTTTTTACGTGAACAGCATTTTTGTGACATTTAGCCTGGTGGTTTTCACCACCCTGTTCTCTGCACTGGCTGCCTACCCGTTGGCGAAAATGAAATTTAAAGGGCGTGAAGTGATTTTCTACATGCTGCTGGCAACATATATCATTCCGCCGGCGCTCACTTCCATCCCCAGCTTTTTCCTGGCTGTCAAGGTTTTTCATTTTTACGACAAAGTCGCGTCTGTCATCTTCCCATATCTTGCGACTGTGCTGAACATCTTCTTGCTTCGACAGGCTTTCAAAAGTGTGCCCGATGACCTGATCGATGCAGGGCGCATAGATGGTGCCGGCGAACTACGTATTTGGTGGAGCGTGGTCATGCCCGTTTCCGCCCTTCACTCGCCACTGTCGCAATCATCACTTTCGTCGAGCAGTGGAATAATTTTTTCTGGCCTTCGCTGATGTTGCACACGCGTGAAAATATGACTTTGCAAGTCGGTCTGGTCGCGTTGCAAGGTGCTTTCGCAAATGACCAGCGAGGCGTCGCCGCGGGCGTGGTCATGACCGTGGTCCCAATTATCATCTTTTTGTATTGCTCCAAAAGCAGTTCATTCAAGGTCTGACTGGGCGGTAAAAGTTTAAAGCGTGGATATTCCGCATTCCATCGGACAAAAATTGCTGCTGGCATTTAATGGCAAGCAACCTACACCAGAATTTATCGAAGCGCTAAAGAAGTATAGACCAACCGGGCTGACTTTTTCCGTAGCTTGAATGTTGACAATCCAGCCCAGGTCCGCCAACTGACGGATTCTCTCCAGCGCCTCGCTCGAGGCCTTAACCTGCCACCGATAGTGACTGACCAGGAAGGTGGGCAATTGATGGCCGTTGGTGAGGGCACCACACAACTTCCTGGCAACATGGCACTCGGGGCAACCCGTTCAGCGGTACTGGCTCGCAAAGCGGGAGAACAATGGTTTAGAAAATTGGCCGCGATGGGCACTGACGTCCCTTATGCGCCCAGTTGCGACGTCAACATGAACCCGCAGAATCCCGTCATCGGTATCCGTTCTTTTGGCGAGAACCCTGGAAGATGTCGTCCGTCTTGCAGGCGCAATGATTGATGGCATTCAGTCTGCGGGGGCGGCCGTCACTGCCAAACATTTCCCTGGTCACGGCGATACGGTGGCGATTTTCACTCACGGGCTCCCACCGTGCCCCATAGCCTCGAACGGTTGGGAACAGGTGGAATCCATCTTGCCGTGCTGCCATTGATCAAGACGTTCAGCACATGATGACCGCCCACCTGGCCTTGCCCGCCCTAATATGGCCCAGATGCGCCGCCCGCCACACTCTCCCATCGCATCCTACATGGGTTGTTGCGCGAAAAACTGGGTTTTGAAGGTGTCATTATCACTGATGCAATGGCAGATGGGCGCTATTCATCAGGGTGGGGCCTTGGGCGAACACACCGAGCCTGCGCGCTGTTTCTGCCGGTGTGGATTTGCTACTGCTAACTTCCATCGCGGATGATCAATACATCGTCAACGAAAGTTTGCAGCATCAGGTCCGGCTTGGCAATTTGCACTCGGAAATCATTAACAAATTATATCTATTTTTTTCTCTCCCCCTATTTTATCACCAACCCCCCCCCCCCTTTTCGGGGTGTTTGTGTTGACTTATTGCTACTTGAGCGCTTGAATCCGTTCGATGGACTTTGCAATCGTTTCCGAATCCAATTTACCAAGCTGGACAGCTTGTAGCAAACTTTCGTAAACATGTTGCTGATCATCCGAGCTGGAAGTTAACAACAACAAATCCACGCCGGCAGCGACCGCGCGCAGGGCATCTTCGCCCAAGCGCTTTGCCCTGACGGATAGCACCCATGTCCATCGCATCAGTGACAATCACGCCCTTAAAATCCAATTCTTCGCGCAAAAGTCCATGCAGGATGCGACGGGAGAGTGTGGCGGGGGGCGCATCTGGGCCGTCGAGGGCGGGCAAGGCCAGGTGAGCGGTCATCATCAGTTTGACATCTGCATCAATAGCAGCACGAAAAGGCGGGAATTCTACCCGTTCCAGTCGTTCAACGCTATGGGGCACAGACGGGAGCCCGTGATGAGAATCGCCAGCGGTGTCGCCATGGCCAGGGAAAATGCTTGGCAGTGGCCGCCACACCTTGCAGATTGGATACCCTCGATCATCGCACTGCAAGACGGGCAACATCTTCAGGATTCTCACCAAAAGAACGGATACCGATGACGGGATTTTGGGGATTGATGTTGACATCGCAACTGGGCGCATAATTGACGTTGATGCCCATCGCGGCCAGTTCTCGACCCAGGACTTCTCCCGCTTTGCGAGCCAGTTCTGCCGAGCGGGTTGCCCCGAGCGCCATGTTGCCAGGAAGTTGTGTGGTGCCTTCACCAACGGCCATCAGTTGCCCGCCTTCCTGGTCAGTCGCGATCAATAACGGAGGCAGGTTAAGGCCTCGAGCGAGGCGCTGGAGAGAATCCGTCAGTTGGCGGACCTGGGCTGGATTGTCAACATTCAAGCTGCGGAAAAGAGTCAGCCCGGCTGGTCTGTACTTCTTTAACGCTTCGGTAATTTCTGGCGTTGGTTCCTTGCCATCAAATGCCAGCAGCAATTTTTGTCCGATGGAATGAGGAATATCCACGCCTTAACCTTTTACCGCCCCAGTCAGGCCTTGAATGAACTGCTTTTGGAGGATCACAAAGAAGATGATGATCGGGACCACGGTCATGACCACGCCCGCGGCAACGCCTCGCTGGTCATTTGCGAAAGCACCTTGCAACGCGACCAGACCGACTTGCAAAGTCATGTTTTCGCGCGTGTGCAACATCAGCGAAGGCCAGAAAAAATTATTCCATTGTTCGACGAAAGTGATAATTGCGACGGTGGCAAGCGAAGGGACGGATGACAGGCATGACCACGCTCCACCAGATACGCAGTTCGCCGGCACCATCTATGCGCCCTGCATCGATCAGGTCATCGGGCACACTTTTGAAAGCCTGTCGAAGCAAGAAGATGTTCAGCACAGTCGCAAGATATGGGAAGATGACAGACGCGACTTTGTCGTAAAAATGAAAAACCTTGACAGCCAGGAAAAAGCTGGGGATGGAAGTGAGCGCCGGCGGAATGATGTATGTTGCCAGCAGCATGTAGAAAATCACTTCACGCCCTTTGAATTTCATTTTCGCCAACGGGTAGGCAGCCAGTGCAGAGAACAGGGTGTTGAAAACCACCAGGCTAAATGTCACAAAAATGCTGTTCACGTAAAAACGCCAGACCGGTAACTGGTCCCAGACTCTCAAATAGTTGTCAACGGTCGGCGCTTGCGGGATGAGTTGGGGTGGCACTGAATAAATTGCATCCGTGGGTCCTTTGAAAGAGGTGAAAAAGACCCAAACAAAAGGGAAAACCGTGATGATACCTACCAGGCACAACACAACATACAATAGAAAATTCCCGGTCGTACGGCGGAATACTGCAACAGCATGATCCCTACTGGCTTGTGTTCGGTTCATGATTCCACCTCCGTACCGCGCTCGAGCAGACGGATGTTCATGATCGAAAAAGCCAGTGTGATGACTAGTAACACCATCGCGATGGCCGAAGCCACGCCCGCGTGGTTCAAGCGGAATGCCTGCCGCCATAGATAGAACACCATCGTCAAACCGCTGAAATTGATCCCACCGAGACCACCGGTGAGCGTATATATTTCGTTGAACACCTGTAAGGCGGCCAAACTCGATATGACAGCTACGAACGTGATCTGGGGACGCAATCCGGGGATACTGACATGCCAATGTTTTTGCCAGATATTACAGCCATCAATGACTGCAGCATCATACAATTCTTCGGGGATGTTTTGTAAACCCGCCAGAAAAATCATCATGTAATAGCCGAGGCCCAGCCATGTAGTCAGAGACATAGCGATGGGCAAAGTGTAAGATTGTTCGGCTAACCATTGAACGGGCTCTTTGAAAACACCCAGTGATATAAGAATGCTGTTGATAATACCGTTCGTGTCCAGCATCAAGCGCCAGGCAATGCCTACCGCGATGCTGCCGCTGATAACCGGGATGAAGAATAATGTCCGAAAAGCACTGATGCCGGGTAATTTGCGATTAACAACAATGGCAAGCAGGATCGAAAGAAAAATCAATGTAGGAGTTACAAGCAGATAAATAAATGAATTGGTCAATGCCTTCCAAAAGAGCGAGTCGTGCATCAACTGTTGGTAGTTTCTCAAGCCGACCCATACTGGAGGAGTTACGATGTTGTAGTCGGTAAAGCTGTAGTAGACCACGGCCCCGATTGGATATAGCAAAAAGACAGCTATCACAAGCAAGGCGGGCGTTAAAAAAAGGTATGGGGTTAGAGAAAACTTCTTGGTCATGGAGGCTGGCATCCTAAGTCTGGTCCTCTCCCTCAAGGGAGAGGACCAACTAGACGAAGCAATATCTTTTTACGGGAGCAAGGCGTTGGCCTTGGTTACAGCATCTGAAAGCGCAGTTTGAGGATCAGCGCCATCGAACAGTGCCGACTGCACTGCCTGGAGAACGTAATCGTTGACGTCAGCCTTGTGCGGAACCGTGGGAACGATGTCTGCCAGCTTGGAAACAGCGTCTTTGGCATAGGGTTTGGCACTGTCTTCGATGGCAACCGGTGTGGCCGAGAAGAACGGGTCATCATAAGAAGCTGGAGTGGAGGGGTATACCGCCACGATCTTTGCGAACTCCAACATGCTCTTCGGGTTAGAGAAGAATGTTGCCAGGGCAAGCGAAGCTTTTGGATATTTGGTGCCTGCTTTCACCGACAGAGCCATCAGACCTTTCCCAACTACGCCAGATTTGCCAACTGGAGCGGGTACAACATCCAGATAACCATATAGGCCGGGGTTATTGGCACGTACTTCGCGGATCAGGTTTGGACCGGTGTTATAGAAAGCAGCCTTGCCGCTGGTAAACAGATCCAATCCAACGCGATCCTGATCAGTTACCAACGTGGTCCGATCTACCGAGCCGTCTTTCACCATGTCCATGTACATTTGCAGCCAGGCTACGGCATCCGGGAGAGTCAAAAGTGAATTTCGAGCCATCATCGCTAATAACCTGAACCCCGCCTTCGTAGGTCATCTGTGCCAGCAGATCGTTGACCGTCAAGCGGATGTCACATAGGGTACCGGTCTTGTCCTTGATGGTCTTGCAGAAGGCCGGGAGTTCTTCAATGGTCTTGGGAAAGTCATCGACCGTCAGACCAGCATCGGTCAGGATTTGCTTATTAACCAGATCAACGATAATTCCCTGGTACCACGGGAATTGATAATGTTTGCCATCAACCACTTGCTGGTCCCAAAGATTGGGGAAATACTGGTCGACCACGCTTTGGGGAACGGCGCCATCTAGCGGCATCAGCAGGCCTTGAGTAGCGTAGTCGCTGACCCAGCCTTCCGAGATGGACAGGTTGATCACGTCAGGGGCATTTCCAGCCTGGAAAGAGTTGCGCAGGTCATCCTGGAAGGTGGCCTGATGATCTTCCCAATTCACTTTCACATCGGGATACGCCTCGTTGAAACGGGCAATGGTGCTCTTGATGTAATCATCGAAGGTCGGCGAGAGCCAGAAGGTCCAGAGCGTAATCTCAGCGCCAGGTTCGACACCGTCGATCACCGCTTCTGGATTGGGCCCCGGCATAGGAGTGACTTCGACGATTTGAGTTTGCACGACAGTTTTTTCAACCGTTTTCTCCACAACTTGCGGGGTAGGGGTTGCAGCCGGACCACAAGCGCTCAAAACGATGCCAACAAGCATCAGTAAGACAAACAATTTGGTACGCATTTTCTCACTCCTTGTAATTCTTTATTTTAGAACTTACAATTGTTCCGGGATGATGACAACTCATCCTGGAGTATCGCGCAGGTCATCTTTCTGTCCTTTTTTAAATTAGATGGCCTGCGTGCTTTATGACTTGCCGCTCGACGTCACCTCCTTTCCATTTGCTTTTTTTCTACAATACACGAGTTATCAAATTTCCTACGTCCTGAGCAAAATGGTTGATATACCCTTGAACGTAAGCCTGAATATCCAGGTCCGGATTTGCGATCAGCGCCGTCAGATCCATTGCGTAACTCATCCCGGTTGTATTGTCAACTTCATGTGAAGTGAAATAGGTAGCATTCGCCCGTCTACGCGACAGCGAAGCCAGGTCATAGCGCTTGCCACCGCTAATTTGTGAGTCGTACACGCCCAGCAAGGCCGCCTGCAAATTCTCCTGTTGTGAAAGATCGAAAGCTGTTTTGTCGCTATCAACCATCCAGTCCAGATCTCGCCAAACCTCACAGCCATACAGCTTTTGTGGGCGTTCGCTTTCTGGCAGGCTACGGATGGCAGTGATAACTCGCAGCGCGACCGCAACATGGGTTTCGTGTTTGTCAGCCAGGTTGTGCGTCAAAACTACCTGCGGATGGGTAGCTTTCAAGAGCGAGACAATATCTTCCACCGGGTATGAATTACTGCTATCTTTCACTACTTTGCTGGGATAGTCCAACATAACCTGAGCAGCATATTCACCAACAGCTGCCGCTTTGCGCTGTTCCTTGAAGCGCACCAGGCGCATTTCTTCATCGCTATATTTCTCGTACATGCCGTTGCGCGGTGAACCGCGTCCATCGGTCACAACCACGCCCGTGAACCATCTGTCTTCGCGCTGGTAACATTCCAGAATCGGTCCGGCGGCCATGATCTCGATGTCATCTTGATGGGCAGAAATGCACAGATGCGTGATGCGCGCCAGCGCGTCTTTCACAGGCAGGTTATCGGGAACGAATATTTCAGCGGTGTCGAGATGAAATTTCATAATATTTTCTTCTTCTCAAATTTCTCCATTGGTCGAGTAGCGCGAAGCCCGTATCGAGACCAAAATGTCACTAGTTACAGAAAATTACTTGCAAACACTGTGGTCTCGATACACTCCTCATTTCATTCGGAGCTACTCGACCACCGAAGTAACTAAATTACCGGCAAACTCGCTGCCGCAATGGACTGCCCAACCCGGCGGCTTCTCTCGTCGGGCAGTTGGATGTGGATGCGCTCGGATAATTCGGGGAATTCGACTCGCAGGACCTCTTTCGCACCGTCCAAGATCAAATCGCCGCCACAACCCGAAGTGCAGCGTCCCAAAATCAAGACATGCTTGATATCATAAAAATCGGCATAGTGCGCCAGGCCATAACCTAAATAAACGCCCATGCTCTGCCAGATCTTCCGCGCACCCTCGTGCCCGGCCTCGAGCTTCTCCTGTACGAACTCCAAGCGGTCGGCATCGGTCAGGCCGGTCGGAATTTCGATCCCGGCTTTGGGAGCCAGGTGGAAAACGCATTGCTGCGAAAAATACGAGGCACCACAGCCAATGTCACCCGACCATTCCTCCACAGGCGCGCTCGGGCTGTAATCGATGGGCGCAAAGGCCAGCTCATTCAACCAGCCTGTGATGTGTCCCTGCATGTCCACGTACCCGGCGGCTTCGCTGGACCCCATGGCAATACCCAGAATACCGTTATCTTCCAGCGACATCGAACCAGCCAGTGCAGTTACGTCGCCATCGTTGATGATCTCCAATGGCACACCCATTTCATCCCGGATGCGCAGGAACAGGCTTTTGATCTCACCAAAACGCTCCAGCGGGATCTTCCGGAACAGGGAGGCCACCATCGGACGGTTATCGATGTAAATCCCGGCCGAACTACCTCCAATCGCATCCACCTGGGACATCTTGCCGGCTGCCGTTTTCAGAGCTGTCATGATCTCCTGGTAGTGGTAGTCCGGATCAGCGTGCTTGCGCGGTTCCCAGATCACTTCTTCACTGTAGATCACTTGCCCGTCCACAACTGCGCTCACCTTGCGGTCCGAAGCACCCAGATCAAAGCCGATGCGGGAACCATTCAGGTTGCGGCCGAGCAGCTTTCCGGTCTCGCGCGAAGCGGGCACTTCGTCTGCCTCGCAGGAAACAACCTCAAACGTCTGCTCGTAGACCTGTCCACCCATAAAGTAATAGTCAAACTTCTGCGAGCCATCAGGAGCATAGTCCTTGCGGATATACTCGCCGATGCTGCGCGGTCCGCCAATGTAAACCTTGAATCCACCGCGCTGCCAGAGCAGGAATTTAACCAGCCGCTCGACATATTGGAAATTTGCTTCCATCCCCGGATGATCTTCCGGATACACCGTTGTCTCGAAACGAGAGAATTCGCCCGCGCTTCTTTCCAGACCGATGACCAGCGGGACCCCAACCGGCGTCACCTGCGCCTGGAAGTTTCGGTTTGCCAAAACCGCCGGACGAAAGCCCTCATCCAGTGGAGGCAAGATTTTTGGCGAGATCAAGGTTAGAGGATGCGACATAAAACTTTCCTAATCCGTAGCTTGGGTAAACAGCAAATTGTAATTTTCGAGCAACATAAAAGCGGACGCGCCCAGGATGCAGGCTTTGAATTCCAAAGCACCCAATTCGAGTTTCGTATCTTGCGCCATTCTAGCCAGCGAGGCTTGCGACATTGCCTCTTGAACCGCTGCAAGCCAGGTTTCACCAAATGCGCCATATCACCACTCAAGACGATTTTCTGAATATTCAGTGCACCGACCAAACCGGCAATCGAAATCCCTAAGAAATGGGCTGCATCCAACATAACTTGCCGGGCAAGTGTGTCGTTTGCATATCCAAGCCGATTTAAGCGCATCCAGCGAAATATTCTGGATGTTCTTTGCCAACACAGAATCACTGTGTTCGGGAGCGAGAGCCATGGCGCGCTGGACAACTGCCCCGGCGCTGGCAACAGTTTCCAGACAACCATGTTTTCCACACCGACAAAGTGTCCCGTTCTCCTGAACCACTACATGGCCAATCTCACCTGCACCGCCGCCATCGCCCTGAAACAAACGGCCATTGATCAAAATGCCAGCACCAATGCCGTGCTTGACAGTCACAACAACAAGATTGCTTTCGGATTGGTGATTTCCCCCATAAACGAACTCGCCAATCGCTGTCGCCTGACTGTCATTCAGAACCGTAATCGGGAGCTTGTAACGTTCTTCCAACAGAGAAGCAAGCGGCAATTCCTGCCAGTCGAGGTTGACCGCATTGACCACCACCCCCTCGCGCGTATTGACCAAGCCCGGCGTGCCAATACCAATGCCGACCAGCGGGTTCCAGTCTTTTTCAAGCAACTGATCCAGAATTCTGTAGATCAGTTGCAAGGCTTGCTCTCCATCGCTATTATTGACAGGGAATTCAACTGTTTCTTTGATCTCTCCCCGCAAATTGACCACCGACCCGATAAACTTATCTTGCGCCAGGTTCAAGCCGATCAGGTAGCGGGAGTCGGCAACCAGGCTCAACAGGATCGGAGCTTTGCCTCCAATAGATTCGCCATAACCAACTTCTTCTACCAGTCCCTCCTCGATCAGATTGTTGACCATATCCGAGACCGTAGCACGCGTCAATTTGGTCACACGCGCTACCTCCGCGCGACTGATCGCCTCGTGGTCAAAAATCATTTTCAGAACCAGGTCCCGGTTGCGTTGTTTTGTTTGTTGGTGTGTGGCTTTTGAAGGTGTCATATTGGCCTTACTTTGTAAATTCAATAAACTTACAAAGTAAGTATACAATATACAATCCCAAATTGCAATAGGGTTGAGAATTTAGTCACAAATTTTAAGCTTTTGATTTGACAATCAACTACTCCCCCCTTTTTTTCTTGAATCATTCGCGGCGTTCGCGTTAAAAAATCAGAAGTTCTAAAGATCCCGGTTTTGGAATATATTTACCGCAATCCATAATGCAACAATTAAATACAGGATCGCGTACCCGATCATCAGCGGACTGGGTACCGAAATTGTCCCGAAAGGAGACATGCCCAGGGCTCCGGCCAGGGGCGATTGCATCTCATACGCTGCTCGCCGCCAGAGGGCCTCGCTGGGAATGATCAGGCTGGTGACAATACCCACTTGTATCGCAGTATGGTTCTGTAAAATAGAGCCAATTTGCTCTATCCAACCTCCAATAAATGCGAGACCGTACAGGCCAAATACCACGCCGCCTGTTGCCAGGCCAGACAAGAAACTGGACATGGTCAAAGAGACCGTCATAATTAACACAGATTCTATGTATATCAGCACTAAGCCAGCCGGTAAATTAGGAGCTGTGTATCCGGATTGGAGCCAGACACTCAGCACGGTTCCCCCAGCCATCAATATCACATACAGGCCGAGCAACTCGGCAAATCCCAACCACTTTCCGAAAACAACATCTGAACGCCGAACGGGCTTGGTGACAATCGTCTGGATCGTGCCAGAGTTGATCTCTCCAGCTAATGTATCGGCGCCTAACAAGGCACCCATTGCAATTGACAGGAATGCGACCGCATATAGGCCTGCCAGGAGTAAGACATTAATGCCTTCCTTTTGGATAACCTGCCCGGCAGTTTCGCCTGCGTTCGAGGCGGCTTGATACGCGGCCGCATTGATCATGTAAAAGCCGATAGAAAAGATAATCAGGAAACAAACCCCAAGTACCAGGCCAGTCAATACCATGCGCCGCCGGATAGCTTCCCGGAAGGTCATACGCGCCAGAACCCGGATATTTTTCATAATCCGCCGTCCTTGCCAACTGTCTCGATGAAAATCTCTTCCAGTGAAAGCCGGATGGGTGTCATAGCGAAAATTGCTGCACCCTGTGCTACCAGATAGCGATTGATTTCAGGCAAATCGGTTTCATTACGAACCGTCAAAGTTAAGTGCTCGCCATCCGCTTGAATGTTCTCGCCCCACTGCCCCAGCCCTGTAAGGATTTCGGGAGTCAAGCCTACCGCACGGATGGTGACCCGCGACAGGTTTTGATCCAGGGAGGACAATTCAAGGACGCGCACCACCTCCCCAAAACGGATAAAGGCCACTCGATCACATGTGACTTCGATCTCGCTCAGCAGGTGCGAGTTCAGAAAAACGGAAGTCCCTTGACTGCGCAGTTCATGGATGATGTCGCGTACCAGGCGACGGCCTACGGGGTCGAGTCCGGAAGTAGGTTCATCCAGAAAAACCAAGGCTGGCCGGTTCAAAAGAGCCTGCGCCAGACCGATGCGCTGCAACATGCCTTTTGAGAAGGTCCGCAATGGTTTATCTCGGAATTCTGACAGACCAACTTGCTCGATCAATTCATCTGCCCTCGAACTCAGGTCACGGGCTTCCATTCCAAATAGTTCCCCATGCAACTCGAGAAATTCGCGCGCTGTCAACCAATCTTGGAAGCGAAAGTGTTCCGGTAAAAAGCCGACTACGAGCACGCGTGGCCCGGTCGCTGATGGGCGCTCCTAGAAGCGAGGCGGTTCCGGAGGTGGGCTTTACCAGTCCCAAGAGCATTTTGATAGAGGTCGTCTTGCCCGCGCCATTGGGACCCAGAAAACCGAACACCTCACCCTGCTCTACTTGCAGGGTGAGGCCCTTTACGGCGGCTCGGTCGCCGAATACTTTTCTTAATTCTTCTGTCTTGATCGCAGCAACGGACATAAACACTCTACGGTAGCGAGTTTGCCATCTCAATCGCCTGCGGGGAATTGGTTCCCAGACCGCTGATGGCATAGATGATCCCGTTCTTGACCCATATCAGAGCAAATTGGGGAGCATCATCCGCAGGCCGTTGGATCAGCGTTCCGGTTACGCCATCCACATCCACCTGTTGATAGACCGCAGCGTTCTTGGGAATGGGCACGATCAGGGTGGAAGCCCAATCTACAGTGCTGGTGAAGGCGGCCGCCTCTTCCTTGCTCATACCGGTAAATTCCAATCCGATCTGAGCCAGTTGGGCAACATCCAAATCAGCCGGGGCGTTGACGGTCGGGCTGGGTATCTCAGCAAGGATAACACAATCTGGATAACGGCGGCCAGAGATTGGGGAACCAGCTTCTTCAGATTCAGCAGCCGTCAGGTCCGGGCAGGTACCGTATGCCGCGGTAGCCGAAGCCGGGATATTGACCGAAACCTTAGCGCCATCAATGGATTCGGGCAAGACCAGGTCGCTGCGTCCGGCTTCGTCAAGCAGCGCTTGCGCCTTGGAGCGATCAATGGTCAGCGAGAATGCCGCGGAGTCTGTTACGCTGATTTGCGAGGGCGTCATCCCCTGTGGCAAACGGACATCGAATCCCGCCAGTTGACCCGCCTGATTTGCATCGGTGGCTTCTGCAGGTTTGGCCGGTTTTTTGGTCATATCCACAGAACTGGAAACCAGTTGACTGAAATTTTTTCCAAGCGCATCGTTCCCGGTCAGTTGCTGCATTCCGGTAAAATCAACCGGAACAACTGTTACCTGTTGTACGCGGAACAGGTTCAGCAGTTCACCAGCCAGGGCGCGTGTGCTGGGAATAGCCAGAATCAACGCCAAAACCAAGAGCGCAATGGCGCCAACACGGGCAACGGGGAAAGCAAACAATTTTCTAAACATAGAAATCTCCTTTTTGGATATCAGTAGACGAGAGAAATGGTTCCAGGCCCTTTGGGATGCAGGCGCAGCATCCTCTGCCATAGGAGCCAGGAAGGAAAGCTGTTGGGCTACAAGTTGACTTTGCGTTCCTATTTGCGTTTTACGCATCTGGCAATCCGCGCAAGTTTTCAAATGCTCGAGTTGAGCGGCTGCCAATTCGCCATCCAGGGCGGCGCGCAATTCACCGTCTGTCAAATGTGTGTTCATGATTCCTCCTGTGTAAGCACCCGATATTGCTTTTCAAATTCTCGTTCGGCGCGCAACAACAACGGGCCTATTGACGAAGGGGAAAGCCCAAGCGTCTGGGCAATCTCTTTATACGCGGAGCCTGAATAACGCAAAATCAGGAGTTGAGCCTGACGGTCGTTCATCCTGGCAAGCGCCAGGCGTGCCAGGCGACGTTCCTCTTCTTGTGCCAGGATCTCGGCCGGGCGGTTTTCCGGCGTCTCTTCGAGTGCGCCTTTCCCGGCGGACATCTCATAGTGCTCGCGACGCTTGAAGCTACGGATGGAATGCAGCCCCAGATTCGTCGCGACCTTACGTAACCAACCGCCCAGGTTGAACTCACTTTGCGGTAATGGGTGGTGTTGGTAAAGGCGGAAAAAGGTTTCCAGGGCCAGGTCTTCAGCCTCGGCCGGGTCGCCTACCAGGCGGTAGAGCAACCGGTATACAAACGGCCAATTTTCCTTGAACAACGTTTCGAACTCTGGAGAGTACGATTCGGCCTGATCCGCCTCGAAGGCTTTGGCTTTACGATTCTTCATCAGGTACATCATACTCTTATACAGGACACTTTGGTCATAGTTCATGAGGGTCTTATCTACTTATATAATCCCGCTTGGAAAGAAAATGAGACATTTTTCTTGACACTTTTCACAATCGGGAACATACTCACCAAGAATACCGTCTTAAAGGGAAACTTCGTATTGGGAAAGGTAAGGTACATATATGGGTAAACGCATTTTGCGCTTGTCCTTGATCAGCATTTTTCTTCTGGTTTTCCTGGGAGCTTGCCAGATCGGTCCCAGTCCGTTCAACACGCCGGCGCCTAAGCCGGCCGTCACTTTGTCTGTGCAGGTTACGTCAGGTGCCGAGCGGACCACAAGTGATTGCACAAGAACCACTGGCGGGAGAACGACTGGATTTGTCGCCCGTCATCCAATTTACCTTTGACCGAGATATGAACCAGGCCAAAACAACGGATTCCTTCTCGCTTCTTGGCCCGGACAAAAAGCCTGTTCCCGGTAAAGGGACCTGGCTCGATGCCCGCACATTCTCCTTTAAACCGGAATCCAAACTCCAGCCGTCCACCGCTTATACGGCCATTTTCTCCACGGATGCCACTGCCGCGGACGGAACCTCCCCGCAGGCCGCCATCGAACTGGATTTTCAAAGCGTGGACGCCCTGGCCGTCGGGCAAACCTTCCCGGCTACCGATGCCGAGGATGTGGACCCAACCACCACCGTTACCGTCATCTTCAACCGCCCGGTGGTGCCCGTTACGATTCAAGAAGAACAATCCAATTTGCCGCAGCCAATCGAAATCTCGCCCGCCACGGATGGACAAGGGGAATGGGTCAACTCATCGGTGTATGTCTTTCAGCCGGAGAAACCTTTATTAAGCGGGAGCAGGTACACGGTCCGGGTTGGAGCGGGATTGAAGGACGCCACCGGCAATCCGCTGGCTGAGTCGTACGTCTGGCAATTCACCACGCGCGCGCCTGCCATCGGTAATTGGGGCCTGAAAAACGGGGAACAGAATCCGCCGGAGAGCATCGAAAACGTGCTTCTCGACCAGGCTTTCGAGATTACCTTCTTGCAGCCGATGGACGCTGACAGCGTAGCCAAGGCGATCACGCTGGTCAACCGCGAGAGCGAAACGGCGTTTCCCTATCAACTGAAATGGAACGAGGACTTTACTTTTTTGACCATCGAACCGGTCGGGCGTTACCAGATCGCCAGCTTTTACGATCTGACGATTGCGGACACAGCCCAGGCGCAGGATGGTGGGACGCTCAAGCAGGGATTGGCGCTCAAGTTTGGGACGGTGCCACTGCCGCATATTGTGGAGGTGAAACCGGTGGCCGGCTCGCAGGCTAAGGATTTCGATAGCTCGTTCACCCTCAAATTTGCCTCGCCGATGAAGCTCGATAGCTTGAAAAGTCGTCTGCGCGTCACGCCCGAACCGAAGCAGGAATTGAGCCTGTATTACAACGACAATAGTTGGGAACTTTACGCTTACGGGCTGGACCCGGCCACCAATTATGTGGTGCGACTGCTGCCCGGCGCCAGCGATCTATATGGCAACACGATCAAAGATGAGTTCTCGTACACCTTCACAACTGGCGACATGCCCGCCTACGCAAACCTGGTATTGCCCTGGACGCCGCTGGTCTACCGCGCTAAGGGGCCGCAGGAAGTCTTCTTCGAATACAACAACGTGACTTCGGCCACAGTTTCGCTCTATCAGGTAAGCTTTGACGAGTTTGGTAAACTGCTCAAGGGCGACATCCAAACAACGGATTTCAGGCCGCAAAGCCAGCCGGTTCAGGAATGGTCCGTGGGTGCGAATGCGCCGCGCAACCAGATCAACCGCCAGGACTTCAAATTGGGTGATCCCTATGGCAATCCGCTGGAACCGGGATATTACTTCATCGGCGTAACTGGCAAGCCGCTGGATTACACGAGTAATTTCTATCAGGGCTATATCTTTAGCGTTGCCACCGATAACGTCACCATGAAAGGCACGCCCACGGAGGGCCTGGCCTGGGTCACGGACCTGGAAAGCGGTGCACCGCAGGCGGGTGTGAATGTTACGTTTTACGACACGGATTGGAAGCAGCTCGGTTCGACCACAACCGATAAAGATGGTCTGGCCTACCTGAGCGGGATTGACAATCCCAATTACGCTCGCGCTGAAGGCACAGGTCACCTGGCCTTTGCCTCGCTGGATTTCGGCAGCGGCGTCTCGGCCGGGGACTTTGGCCTGTACCAAAACTATTACGGCGTTTCCACCATGCCTTACGTTTATCTCTACACTGACAGGCCGGTCTACCGCCCCGGGCAGGAGGTCTACTTCAAGGGTATCGTACGCCAGAACGATGATTTACATTACAGCCTACCGTCGCAGAAGCAGGTCTACGTGCTCATCCGCCGTATGGATGAAGATGTCTATGCCGAAGTCCCTGCCGCTCTCGGAATCAGGCTCGTTTACCGGAACCTTCAAACTTCGAATGACGCTGCCTTGGGTTCGTATGACATCGTGGTCCAGATGACAAAGGAAGACAAGTCGCCGTTTGGGATCGTTATCTTTCCGCGTGGCCGAATATCACAAACCCGAATTCGAAGTGAGCGCCTCCTCCGACCCGACCGACCTGCTGGCCGGAGACCAGGCTACCTTCAAGCTGGATGCAACCTACTATTCCGGCGGGGCCGTCGCCAACGGAAAAGTGGACTGGTTCATGGAAGCATCTCCGTTCTACTTTACGCCCTCCAAGGATTACAGCCAGTTCAGCTTCACCGATTGGGACCGCGACACCTATTTTGGCCCGCCGCAGGAAAGCGGGAGCGGCACGCTGGCCGAGGGTCAGGGCACGACCGATGCGCTCGGTCATCTCGAATTCTCGCGGGCGGTCGATTTGGGCAAGAGCAAGATCAGCCAGACGGTGACCTTCAACGCCAACGTCACGGATGTGGCCGGCAGCCTGGTCAGTGGCAGTACAACGCTGGTGGTACACCAGAGCGAGTTCTACGCCGGTATCCGCTCCGAGCGTTATGTTGGCGTTGCGGGCGAGGAACAGCCTTTTGAAGCCGTGGTGCTGGATTGGAACTCCAAGCCCATCGCCAAACAGCCTATCACGGTCAAGTTCGTGGAACGGCAATGGTACAGCGTCCAGACCCAGGACAAGCAGGGAACGGTGAAATGGGAAACGACTGTCAAGGAAATCCCCATCAGCCAGGTCAATGCAACAACTGGCGATGACGGGTTGGCCAAAGCTTCCTTCGTCCCACCTCATGGCGGCGTATACAAAGCCATCGTCAGCGTGACCGATACCAAAGGCCACAGCCACCAAGCCTCGACCTACATCTGGGTTTCATCCAGCAACTACGTCGCCTGGCGGCAAACCAATGATCGCACATTCAGCTTGATCGCCGACAAGGACTCCTATTCTCCCGGCGAAACGGCTGAAATCCTGATCGCACAGCCGTTCGAGCAGGATGTGTACGCACTGGTCACGTATGAGCGCGGCCACATTTACAAGCAGGAAGTCGTGCTGCTGAAAGGCAATAGTACCATTTATAAGCTACCCATCACCAGTGACATGGCGCCCATGGCTTACGTCTCAGTGGTGGTGGTCAGCGGCGCGGAGAACGCGGGCAAGCCTGATTTCAAGATTGGCATGGCCCAACTGAACGTGGATACCAGCCACCAGACCCTGGACGTGAGCGTCACGGCCGACAAAAAATCCGCCGGGCCGGGCGAAGACGTAACCTATACCATCACGACCAAGGATTACACCGGCAAGCCGGTCTCTGCGGATGTCTCTCTGGCCGTAGTAGACAAGGCCGTATTAGCATTGGCGCCCATGAACTCGGGACCGATCCTGGGCGGCTTCTACCCGGACCAGGCGTTAGGAGTTCGCACGGCGTTGGGCATTGTGCAAAACGCCGATGATTTCAACGCGAACTACCGGGAAAGTATCAACAACGGGCTGGCGGCTGGTTCAGGCGGTGGCGGAGCCAAAGGTGAAGGCGACCTGGGCATCATCACCGTCCGCCAGGATTTCAAGGATACAGCCTATTTCAACGGGCAAATCACTACTGACAAAGACGGCACTGCTCAGGTGAAAGTCTCTCTGCCCGAAAACCTGACCACCTGGCGCGCGGATGTGCGCGCTGTAACAGATAATACGCTCGTCGGTCAGACCACCAGCGAGTTGGTCAGCACCAAACCGCTCTTCGTTCAGTTGCAGACACCGCGCTTCTTCATCACAGGGGACGAGGTCACGTTGGGGGCGACTGTCCACAACAATGGTGAGCAGCAGCTCAAAGTCCAGGTTTCGATCGAGGGCGAGGGGGTGGAGTTTGAACTCGCCTGTAGAACAATCCGTCGATGTCCCGGCCAAGGGGCAGGCCTACGTCACCTGGGATGCAACCGTCCAGGATGTGACTCGCGTCGATCTGACCGCCCACGCTGTCAGCGGTTCCTTCACGGACGCCAGCAAACCGGCGCTGGGCACGCTGTCGGATCAGGGCATTCCAGTCTACAACTTCACTGTGCCTGAAACGGTCGGCACGGCCGGGCTTCTGCAAGGTGCCGGTTCGATCACCGAAGGCTTCCAACTGCCGACCACGCTCGATTACACGGATGCCAGCCTGTCGGTGGATGTCTCGCCCTCGCTGGCCGCCTCGCTCAAAGACGGCCTGACCTATCTCGAAGATTACCCCTACCTGTGTCTGGAGCAGACCGTTTCGCGCTTCCTGCCCAACGTGATCGCAGCGCGCGCGCTCAAAACCGCTGGCGTGGAATCTGGCGAACTGCAAGCCAATCTGGATGCCAATGTCAGTGCCGCTCTGCAACGCATCTACGCCAAGCAGAATTACGATGGTGGCTGGGGCTGGTGGGACAGTCAGACCAGCGACCTGCAAACCAGCGCGTATGTGGTCTTTGGCTTGATGGAAGCGCAGCAGGCTGGTTACACCGTTTCGCAAAGCGTGCTGGATAACGGCGTTGGCTTCCTGAAGAATAGCCTGCCTGATCTCAACCGCAATGACCCCACCTGGAAGTACAACCGGCACGCTTTCCTGCTGTATGTGCTGGCGCGTGGAAATCAACTGGGCGCCGGGCAGACCAATTACATTTACGAGCGCCGGACTCAGTTGAGCCTGTACGGCGAAGGCCTACCTGGCGCAGACGATGTACATGCTCGACCCGACTGACAAGCGCATCGATTCGCTCATGTCAGACCTGGGGTCTGCTACCGTCATGTCAGCCGCAGGCGCTCACTGGGAAGAAAAATCCGTCGATTACTGGAACTGGAACACCGACCTGCGTACCACCGCCATCGTGCTGGATACCTTTGTCCAGATCGATCCGAATAACCCGGTCACGGCCAATGCTGTGCGCTGGTTGATGGCGCATCGGGAAAGCGGGCACTGGCAATCCACGCAGGAGACGGCCTGGTCGCTGATTTCTCTGACCGACTGGCTGGAAGCTTCGAAAGAGTATCAAACCGATTACCAGTTTGCAATCGGTCTGAACGGAAATCCGCTCCAGCAAGGACAGGCCAGTCCGGCCAACCTGCTCGACACGGTCACATTGAAAGTAGCCTTGAAGGATTTACTGAAAGACGAAGTCAACTATCTGGTGCTGACACGCGGCGACGGGACCGGCAACCTGTACTACAGCGCCTACCTGAACGCTACCCTGCCGGTGGAGCAAGTCCAGCCGCTGGATCAGGGCATCAGCGTCTCGCGCCAGTATTATGAGTTGACCGACACCAAGAACAAGACCCCCATCACCGAGGCCGCGCGTGGCGACTTGGTCCGCGTGCGCGTGACCGTCGTTGCGCCGGCTGCGCTGCACTATGCCGTCATCGACGATCCGTTGCCCGCCGGGTTGGAAGCCATTGACACCAGCCTGGCGACCGATACGGCTGTGCCCACAGTTTACACCCTGCAAGATTACACCGAACGCGGCTGGGGTTGGTGGTACTTCGACCACATCGAACTGCGCGACGAGAAAGTGGTGCTCTCCGCCCAATATCTGCCCGCCGGAACCTACGTTTACACCTATTTGGCACGCGCCAGCACGGCTGGGACGTTCAAGGTTATCCCGACCACCGCTTCCGAGTTCTATTTCCCGGATGTAGCGGGGAGAGGCGCAGGGAGTTTGTTTACGGTGAAATGAGATTTCGGAGTCCAAAGTCTCCTGACTTTGGCGTTCTAACTTTACACTCAACGTCTGGAGACGTTGGACTCCGCCTATGGTGTCACAACCATAATCGTGACCACTTCGCTCGTCACCGTTTCCCCCGTTGACGTTACGCCCTGCGCCCAAAAGCGATGCTCGCCAGCCGTCAGCGGCCACCAGGCTTGGTAGGGTGCGGCATCCAGCGTTGCCAGCAAATTTCCATCCACCCACAGCGTAACATTCGTCATCCCCTGCCCGGCAGCCGCTTCCACCAGCAGTTGCTGGGCAGATTGTTCGAAGTTGGGGTCAAGCCGATAGGTGGTATTCGGGCGCGGGTGACAAGAGGCTGATTGCTGCTCCCTGACTGCTATCTGCTGATGAGGTCAAATCCGCCAACAACGGCAATCCCTGCTCCTGCGCCCAGGGCTGGGCTGCTACCGGCAAATCCAGCACGGTGCGCAACTGACGACGTTCCGCCGGGGTGGCGTCCGTGGCGAGTTGACCGGTGGCAGCATCGATCCAAACCTGCTTGTAAAACGTATCTGTTTCGGTCGGCTGCGTGCCATCGATGAACCATTCCAGCTTGGTATGCGGGCAGGCCGGAGTTGGCAGCAAGCCGGATAAATCACACACTTCGACCTGCACCAACCCATCCGGGCGGACGAAAGGCTTATCCGGTTTTCCCTGCAAGACCGTGCGCATGATCTCGTGCCAGATGGGCGCAGCCCCGGTCAGCCCGGTGACGTTGCGCATGGCCTCGTAGTTGCTGTTCCCCACCCACACGCCGACCAATAAATCAGGGGTGTAGCCAATCGTCCAGTTGTCGTGGAAGTTGGTGGTCGTGCCGGTCTTGACCGCCGCCGTCCGGTCGAGTTTGAGCGTGCTGTTCAGGCCGAAGCCCAGAACGCGCGCCCGGTCGTCGCTCAGGATGTCGCTGATCAGCCAGGTCACGCGCGGGTCGAAGATTTGTTGCGGGGGCGTGCGTTCCTGGGTGTAGAGCAGATTTCCATCCGCATCATGTACGTCCAAAATGGCATAACTGCCGGTGAAAACGCCCTGGTCCGCAAAGGTCGCATACGCCGTGGTCAGTTGCAGCAGGCTGATCGTCCCGCCGCCTAGCGCCAGCGACAGGTCATACTCCTGCGGGTTTTCGAGCGAGGTGATGCCCAAGCGCTGCGCCAGGCTGGTGGTGTTCTCGATGCCGACTTTGTCCAACGCCAGCACCGCCGGGACGTTCAGCGACGAGGCCAGCGCCTGTCGCACCGAGACCGGTCCGTGCTCAAGGCCATCATAATTTCTGGGCGTATAAGGCGAGCCATCGTGAGTGATGAAGGTGCTGGTCACGTCCATGATAGCGGTAGCAGCCGTCCAGGGCTCGGGTTGATGCGGGTCGAGCGCCTGGGCGTAGATGAACGGCTTGAACGATGATCCGGGCTGGCGCGGCGAAGTTGCCATGTCCACTGCCCCAAAAATGGAGGCGTCGAAATAATCCGCGCTGCCCACCAACGCCAGGATGTCACCCGTGTGTGGGTCGAGCGCGACCACAGCAGCGTTGTTGACGTTGTGCGCTGTGACCGGGTCTTCCTGTTTGAAAGCGTCAATCTGGCGGGTAACAGCGGCCTCGGCGGTGTGTTGGAAATCGAGATCGAGCGTGGTGCGGACGACCAGACTCTGGCGCGGATCGAGTTTCCCTTCTGCAAATAGTCGGTCGAGTTGGTCACGCACGATCCAGACGAAGTGCGGCGCTTCGATAGGATATGGAGCCGGGTTGTAACTCAACGGTGCGGACCCGGCCTCAGCCTGCTCTTGCTCTGAGATGAATCCCTGTGCCTGCATCAGCCCCAACACGACTGCTCTGGCGCTCTTTGGCAAGATCGGGATTGGTGAAGGGATTGTAGAGACCGGGCGCCTGTGGCAAACCAGCCAGTAGAGCGCACTCCGGCAGTAACAAATCAGTAGCGGATTTTCCAAAATAAGTTTGAGCCGCGGCTTCCACGCCATACGCCATGCCGCCATAATTGACCTGGTTGAGATATAGCGCCAGGATTTCTTCCTTGGAGAAATGGCGTGTTAACTGCCAGGCCAACACCGCCTCGCGCAGCTTGCGGCGCAAGGTACGTTCAGCCCGTTCGTTCTGGCTGAGCAGCAGAGTGCGGGCTACTTGTTGCGTAATAGTACTGCCCCCGGCAATGGTTTCACCGCCCCGCAGGTTGATCCAGAAAGCGCGGATGATTCCGCCCAAATCTATACCCGGATTAGTGTAGAAATTTTTATCCTCGACTGCAATAGTGGCATCCTTCATGCACTGCGGAATTTTGTCAAAAGACAGCACCGCATTCCGTCCGCCCTCCTGCGGCAGGATTTCGTAGAGCAGGCGTCCGTTCCGGTCAGTGATGCGCACGCTGGGCTGGTTGAGGCCTTGTGGAAGAGAATCGAGGGAGGGGAAATCCCAGAAGATGAAATACAGAACACCTGAAAAAACCAACCAGAAAAGCCAGGAAAACAAATTTCAATTTCGTTTTTGCGAAATGCCAAATAGACAGGTTTTGAATACGCTCTCTCATCATCCGTGATTCTAATCGGAATTCGTAGTGCTAGAGGAGTTGTATAAATATTCTTGCTAAAACTACCCTTATTTAGCGTATAATTTCCATCTATGAGTGCAACAACTGTTAAATCCGAAGGTTCCATCAACATCTTGCTGGTCAATGAAATCCGCTTGATGGGAAATGTTATCTCTGCCGCCTTGGAAGATGAACCGGACATTCATGTGGTGGCCAGTGTAACAGACATCGAAGAAGCCTTGAAAATTGTCGAGGAAAATGCGGTAGATGTCGCGCTCGTCAGCACCCGACTGCCGGACCAGGGCGCGCTTAAATTAACTCAGGCCATCACCGAACTGGCACCGGCTACCAAGGTTCTGGCATTGGGAATGACCGAAGAGAAAAAACGTGTCCTGCGCTATGTGGAAGCAGGCGCAGCGGGCTATGTTTTGAAGGACGATTCGCTGGATGATATGATCGAAACCATTCGGGCTGCCGAGGAGGGCAAGGTCTTTGTCTCCCCCAAAATTGCTGCTGCCATGATGGAACGTCTCTCCGATCTGGCGCAAATGTTCTCAGATGTTGAAAATAGCGTCACAGATGACGCTGATCTCACCGACCGTGAACTGGAAGTGCTGGAATTGATCGGTGAAGGTTTGACCAACCAGCAGATTTCCGAACGACTCGTCATCGAAGTCGGAACGGTCAAGAACCACGTGCACAGTATCCTTGAAAAGCTCAATGTCAGTAGCCGAGGAGAAGCCGCCGCTTACCTGGCTTTTATCAAGAAATAACAGATAAATTTTCGTCCTCCCGAAGGACATCGGGACGATGCGAGTGGAGCGTAGCGAAATCGAAGGACATCAATTGCTCCGCCCATAGTCATACTAGCCCACCGCCTGGTGGGTTTTTCAATTTAATGAGAAGATGTATCCAAAATTGTATCTATCCCCTATAACCTTACACATAGAACTTTTCGCGCTCCAATGCTATTCTATTAGCGTCAATTTGCACACTGGAGGCTTTCCTTATGTCTGAACAACGCATTATCCTGGCAAACGGCTCACGCCTGTTACATGAAATGCTCAATCGTATTCTCATTAAAACGGTTAACTTAAAAGTTGTGCAGGAAATCACTGACCACAAAAAACTGCCGACCGCTATCGAAAAATCGGATGCAGAATGGGTCATCATGTCGCTGCCTGCAGAAAACACGATGCCTGAATGGGTAGACACCTACATTGTTGATCATCCCCATGTCCGCTTTATGGCCATGGCCAACGACGGGAGTTGGGTAAAAACCAAATGGCTGGAAACCCACGATGAAGAGCTTGACAACCTTTCGCTGAAAGACCTGATTCACATCTTGGGCGGTCTTATGGAGCCAGCCTGATTGAGGCTTGTATTGATTTCGAAACAAATAAAAGACTTTTACCAAAACGCAAATGGATTCAGCGGAGGGCGACTCGACATCCTAAAAAACACCCTGGCAACATTTTCAGAAACCCGTGCATCCCAGGCGGCTGCCAGCCTGGCATATTATGCGATTTTTTCCCTTTTTCCCTTGCTACTCGTTCTTGTCGCAGGTGGCAGTTACTTTTTAAACAGCCAACAAGTCTACCAGAGCATCACCCGTTTCGTGCAAGACGCCATTCCTGTTTCGCCTCAACTGATCAACGAAAACCTGCAGCAGGTGCTGAACGCCCGCGGAGCGGTTGGAATCATCGGTCTTCTGACCCTGCTGTGGTCGGCCTCCGGATTTTTCACCAGCCTGGCCTATAACATCAATCTGGCTTGGCCGGACGCCGTCCGGCGTAACTTTCTCGAAAAAAGATTGGTTGGGCTCGGCATGATTGCGGGATTGAGCGGACTGCTGATCCTGTCCCTGGCTTTAGACTGGGCAACCAGCTTTATCCCGTATCTGAACGCTGGCAGCGCCTCCTCTCCAAGCCTGGGCCTGTGGACTCTTATCTCGAACCTTGCCTCCTGGCTGACAATTTTTCTGCTCTTTCTGGCGCTCTATGGCTGGGTTCCCACCATGGAGATTCACTGGAGCGCCACCTTCTGGGGCGCTCTGGTCACCTCCATTGCATGGAAAGTGGCAACAGCAGGCTTTAGCTGGTACCTACGAAGCGGTCTGGGTCGTTACCAGTTGGTCTACGGCTCACTGGGGGCCATCGTAGCCTTGTTATTTTTGATTTTTATCGTTTCTATGATCACTTTATTCGGCGCACATCTGTGTGCCGCCATCGATCGTTGGAAGAATGAACGAGTCACTGAACATTAGAAAGGAGCATTACGGATGGATATTCTGAAACAAAAGAGATTTACAACAATTGATCGAGACTAACCATGAATGTTGCATTTCGTTGTATATGCCCACGCATCGCACCGGGCGTGAACAGCAGCAGGACCCGATCCGCTTTAAGAATCTCATCGTCCGGGCACAGGAGAGGCTGCTCGGATACGGCCTCCGCAGGCCCGAAGTCCAGGCTTTGATGCGCCCGGCGGAGAGTTTGCTTACGGACGGCGATTTCTGGCAGCATCAAAGCGACGGGTTGGCCGTCTTCCTATCTTCTGATTTTTCACAAACCTACCGGCTACCGTCCAGGTTTAAGGAATTGCTGGCCGTCGCCAACAATTTCCACATAAAACCGTTGTTACCATTATTCAGCACAAACGGACAGTTTTACATCCTGGCTATCAGCCTGAATGAAATCCGCTTGTTCCTGGCAACCCGGGATACGGTCAGCGAGATGCAATTACCCAACGTTCCGACCAGCATGCAAGAGGCGCTGTTTATGGACGACCCGGAAAAGCATCTTGATTTTCACACCGGCACAAAGAACCCCAGCACTCCCGGAAGCCGACCGGCCGTCTTCCATGGGCAAGGCGTGCAATCGGACGAAGAGGACAAGAAGAATATCTTGCGCTATTTCCAATATGTGGATAAGGGTTTAAATGCGCTATTCGATGACACGACCATCCCAATGGTGCTGGCGGGCGTAGACTATCTGCTGCCAATTTATCATGAAGCCAACACTTATAATGGTCTGTTAAAGAGAGGAATGGAAGGCAATCCGGAAGGGATGAGTGCCAAAGAACTACACCAGCGTGCCTGGGGATTGGTGGAGCCGATCTTTCGCGTCAACCAACAGGAAGCCCTGCAACAATTCGAGGGACTGCTTGGGAAACAGAGTCACCTGGCGTCCGATGATCTCAAAACGGTAGTGAAGGCAGCCAAATATGGCCGGGTCGACACTTTGTTCGTACCCCTGGGTGTCCAGCAATGGGGACGCTTCGAGCCGGATAACAATCGGGTCATCTTGGAGAAGGAACCCAGCCTGGAAAATGAAGATTTACTGGATTTTGCGGCGACTCAAACCATTTTGAATTCCGGCCAGGTATACGCCCTACAACCCAAAGATCTGCCAGGAAAAGGTGATCTGGCAGCTATTTTGCGCTATCCAAGGTAAAGAAAAATCTATTTCCAGGGGAATGTACCCAAATATGTATCTCCTATATGGGCATTGATATATGGCTTTTCGATACGGCGTGTGCTATGGTTATAGTAGACATCTGAGCCGTATCGGCTCGGACACAATTAACCATCACCTGGGGGAAGGAAGAAACCTTTCTCCCCCGTATAGAAAAGAAGAAACTCGTGAAAGGAGGTCTTGGTATGACAAAAAATGGTTTCCGAATAGGAAAAATTTTTGGGATCAACATCCACATCGATTGGAGTTGGTTGTTGATTTTTGCGCTGGTCAGTTGGAGTCTGGCAGCTTCGCTGGGACAGATCCATACGAATTGGAATGTTGGGATGCAATGGGGACTGGCAATTCTAGCCGCGTTGCTGTTCTTTGCTTCAGTTTTGGCACATGAGTTAGCGCATTCATTGGTCGCCCGCGCTAACGGCGTGCCTGTTCACAATATCACATTGTTCTTGTTCGGCGGCGTGTCCAATATCCAGAGAGAGCCGAATTCTCCGCTGAGTGAGTTACTTATCACTGTAGTTGGACCTTTAACCAGCTTTGTCCTGGGCGCTATCTTCCTGGTGTTGGGAGCCGGAAGTTTTGCCCTCAATCATGTCACACTGACAGATCCTTTAACCGCCCTATCCCAGATCGGACCAATAGGAACGATGCTTATCTGGCTGGGCTCGGTCAATATTCTGGTTGCGATTTTCAACTTGATCCCTGGCTTCCCATTAGACGGTGGGCGTATCCTGCGCTCCGCCCTGTGGGCCATCACCGATAATCTGAGCAAGGCTACCCGCTGGGCCTCCTGGGTAGGACAAACAGTTGCCTGGGCTCTTATCCTGGCTGGTATCTCAATGTTATTCGGTGTCACCATCCCAATCTTGGGAGGCGGTTTCATCAACGGGATTTGGATCATATTCATTGGTTGGTTCTTGCAGAGTGCGGCCGTACAAAGTTACCGCAAAGTCGTCGTGCAAGACATCCTTGAAGATGTGCCTGTCAAACGCATGATGTACACCGATGTTCCGGTTGTGTCTGCCGATCTTTCCGTTGCAAAACTGGTAGATGACTACATTATGAAGTCTGACAACCGGGCGTTTATCGTCTTCGACGGCGAAAAGATGCTTGGCCTGGTGACCATCGAGGATGTCCGCAAGACAGCACAGGAAGCGCGCAATCTCACTCTTGTGAAAGATGTAATGACCCCTTCACAACAAATGATCGTGGTTGCGCCGGATGAGGAAGCATCAGAAGCCTTCTACCGCTTACAGGCAGAAGACATCCGACAATTGCCAGTGGTCAACGGCAACAAGATCGTAGGGTTGCTGCGTCGCAAAGACATCATCCGCTGGTTGCAGCTACAGTCCAAATTTGGATAATACACAGAAAAATACAAGGAGATTTAATGTTAAACGTCAACGAAAAAACTTTAGATGCGTACAAACAAAAAGTGCGAGCGCAGATCAAAGAGATGAAAGCCAAAATGCAGATGCTCGAAGCGGGCGCGGAGAAGAACAGCGCTGAC
The DNA here is from genome assembly GCA_963785535.1 of uncultured Chloroflexia bacterium. Taxonomy (GTDB): domain Bacteria; phylum Chloroflexota; class Anaerolineae; order Anaerolineales; family Villigracilaceae; genus JAABUE01. Next base: position 27,658 of record CAWAVQ010000017.1, read on the forward strand.
ATGCGCATCAAGCATCAGAAAAACATGAGCGATTGGAAATCCCGCTTCAAGGATGTCGAGATGAAGTTGGACAAAATGTCCAACTCGGCGGGCAAAAGCTGGGATGAACTCCGGTCCGGTATCGATACGTCAATGAAAGAATTGAGAAAATCAATCGAGAACGCTACGAAACAATTCAACAACTAATCGAACACACGTATCAATCACCGGGCCGATCATCTCTCGGTCCGGTGATTGCATTTCCAGGAGAGTAGTAACTTACAAATGAGTAAAAAACCAGTAACCGATTTACAACTCCGAGCACAGGAAGCGATTTTAGATGACCCGCGCACCAAAGAACAGGGGATTGAGGTTTTAGATGATAACGGCGTGATCACGCTCAAGGGATATGTTCCTTCACGGGATGTGAAAGAAGCTGCCGAATCTGTCCTGAACAATGTATTCGGCGTCATCAGCGTTATCAACGAATTGCAAATCCAAACCGAAGAGCCTGAGGGCACACTCGAGGAGGAGGCGAGAAGCCTATGAGCGGCCAAGGAGAGCAATCCGGCTTTTGGAGCGGAGCACTCTTTGGAATGGTTGCTGGCATGGCCTCCCTGATTTCCTATCCAGTATCTGAGCGGAATTTTGCGTGAGCCGCGTTTGATCTCCAAAGCGGTATTTTCGGAGGAAGAACGCTTCGAGAACAAGGAAGCACTGGCTATGTTCATCGCTGCAGAGAACTTGCGTTCAGGCATCCAAACCCGTTTTCTGGCGCGCGGTCTGAGCAAAGAAATTCTGCACGCCGGGTATCGCAACTTCCGTGAAAGTTGGGCACGAGATTTCGGCTTTGCTTCTTACGGGCTGATTGCCGTTGGGCAGTTCAAAGCCGTTCGCGATACGCTCGAGGCTTTTTTCTGGCATCAAAAACCGGATGGACAAATGCCGGTCAAACTGCATTCGATGAATATGGTCAACACGCTTCTTCTATTCCCTGTTTGGGCGCGAGCAGCCAACCGAGGCGATCCTGAAGCCTAAATTTGTCAGCGGGCATGGAGCAGCCTCGCTCGACGGGCAGGCCATGCTCATCATTGCTGCGCTGCATTACGCGCAGGAAGCAGAAGATAACGCTTTCTTGAAAGAATACTGGGAACAGACTCACCATAGCCATGAACTGGCTGCAAAACTATCACAAGGGTGAGGATGGCATCTTATTAAAACAAGAAGCTTATGCAGACTGGGTCAATTCGGTCGCACGAAGGGGCTGCGTCCATTACACGAACGTTCTCTACTGGAAAGCGTTGAACGAGATGGCACTAATAGCAACCAGCCTCGACCTGAAAGACAGGCCGCGCATTTTGCTGCCGAGAGCAGAGAGCGTTCTACAAGCCATCAACGAGCGCCTGTGGCGTCCCGAACTGGGATATTTCGCCACCAGTGAGATTCTCGATAACTTCAGCAGCGCTGGCAATCTGCTGGCAGCCGCTTGGGGGTTGGCTACGACCTCACAAACGGAGGGCATTTTGAAAGTCCTGGAAGATGCGAAAATGGCCGAACCTGTTCCGACGAAGGTAGCGTATCCGTCTTATCCGCCAGAATTGATCGCTATCGAAAACCGCCTGGGCAGACTGGCCAACTACCATACGGATGCTTCCTGGCCATGGATCGGAGCCTGGCACGTGATCGTCCTAACTCAACACGGTGACATGGAGCAAGCACAAGCTGTGATGGAACGAATCGTGAATGTGATCGTGCGAGACCGTCAGGTCAATGAGGTGTACGGACCTGATGGAGAACCACTTTCGAGCTTCTGGTACAAATCGGAAGCGCCGCTGATCTGGAATGCCGGCATGATCGTATATGCCTACCAGTTGTATGAGAAACAGTTGCACGCAGACGAGAATGTTCTATCAGTGCTGGAAGGAATGGCGGAATAAAACCGGTGCAGATTGCATTTTTCACCAACTATTATTTGCCAGTCGTCAACGGCGTGGTGCGCTCGGTGGAATCCTTCCGGGAGGCGCTCACCCGGCAGGGGCATAACGTTTTCGTCTTTGCACAGGCAGATGGCGACTACGAGGATGAGGCTCCCTTCATCTTCCGTTACCCCAGCCTGACACTGTCAATGGAAGCCGAAATCTCGACAGCGATTCCCGTTTCCCCTTTCGTGGACCAGTTGCTGCCCACGCTGAAACTGGACGTGATCCACACTCATCACCCGATCTTGCTGGGGCAGACGGCAGCCCGAAAAGCGGAAGAACTCGATCTGCCGTTGGTGTTCACTTTTCATACACAATATCGTGAATACACACATTACGTCCCTTTGCCACAGGAAGTTATCCAGGAATTTCTGAGAGACGCGGTGCAGAATTGGCTGCAGGATTTTATGAGCCAATGCCAGCACATCGTCATCCCGTCAGAAAGCATGAAAGAAATTTTGGTACGGGATTACGGCTTGCGCGATCACTATACCGTCATCCCGACCGGTATAGACCTGGAGCCGTATCAAACCGCCGATGGCACAGCACTCCGCTCCCGCATGGGCTGGCAGAACGATAAAGTGCTGATTTCCACCGGGAGACTTGCAAAGGAAAAGAATTGGCCCACTCTGCTCAAAGCAGCCAAAAAAATCTACCGCGAGCATCCCGACTTGAGAGTGGTTCTGATCGGAGACGGGGCACAAAAAGTCGCGCTTCAAGAGCTAGCATCTGAGCTTGGGATTGCAGAGCGAGTCACCTTCACGGGCGAGTTGCCCTTTGCGGAAGTGACCGCTTACCTGAAAGCCGCCGACATTTTCGGCTTCGCGTCGGTCACTGAAACGCAAGGATTGGTCACCATGGAAGCAATGGCTGCCGGACTACCAGTGGTAGCAGTCGAAGGCAGCGGGACGAGAGACATCGTCGATAACGGCGAGCAGGGTTTTCTGGTCCGGAACGATGCGGACGAACTGGCTGCCTCCGTTAACCGGCTGCTGGAGTCCCCCGAAATGAGGCAACGGTTCCACGTCCATGCCCTGGAAAAGGCCAAGGCTTTTGATGTGGCAAACCGGGCTAAAGAACTGGTTCGATGTCTACGGGCAGGCCATCCAGGATAAAGCTGATGGTCAAACCGTGCGGATCGAAGAGTATAGAAAGGAGCGTTAATATGGAACTCCAAATTGATTTGGAGCAGATGCGAAAGAGGTTGAGAAAACAACAAAAGGTGTTGAAAGGGCGGGTCGAAGTAGAAAGTCAACGTGCAAAACCATCGCACCTGGCGAACCCGGACCGCGCTGACATGGCCTACGACTATGCCTATCGATCCCGACGCTTGTCCTTGTTGGAACAGTTAGAAGATCAACTCGCTGAGGTGGACAACGCGTTGGAACGTATGGAAGAAGGGACCTATGGCATTTGCACCAATTGCGGGAAGGCCATCCTACCGGAACGCCTCGAAGCGCTCCCCTACGCGGAGTTATGCATCGACTGCCAGCGTCAGGAAGGGGCGGCCTAGTCAGCGCAAAATGGCTTGATATTGATTCAAATTTACCAGAAGGAGAATTAATGAGTGAAAAAGAACAAACGTATGCTGTAGGAGATTGGCTCGTCCACTTGAGATACGGAGTAGGGCAAGTCGAAAAATTAGAAACGAGACCTATCCGTGGGGTTGAGCGATTGTGCTACCGCGTGCACACTGATGACAGCACCTTCTGGCTGCCAGTCGACAACGCAGACAACCAGAGAGTGCGTCCGATTGCCGGCCCTAAACGGATCCAGCGCGCCCTCGAGACTCTACGGAAAGCGCCGCAAAAGATGGCGGCTAATTTCCAGACGCGACGCAAGCGCATCCGGAAAGTGAGCCTCGATGGCGACTTGAGTACAGATTTGAAGCTCGTACGTGACCTAAATGGCCGCCAGTTCAGGAAAGGCTTGAACTCAACAGAGCAAGAAGCCTTTGATTCTATTGTCAAGCGTTTCCTGAAAGAATGGTCCTTGAGCAGAGGCATCGAAATTCAGGAAGCACGTTTGAGGTTGAACCGTTTCCTGGAAGAAAGTTGGAACAAGGCTCAACAAAGTCAGGAGGCAATAGCAGCATAAGCCTCAATATTCGTGAATAACAATGAATGATGAAAGGAGAAAAAATCATAACCACAAAGACTCAAACCAACCCAGAAAATAACGATTTTGTAGAACTGCTGGAAGAATATGAACACATTCCCCCACAGCGCGGACAGATTGTCCAGGGAGAAGTCCTGGCAGTGGCCGAGGATACGGTCCTGCTGGACGTCGGCGCCAAACGGGATGCGATTGTCCCACGTAGAGAATTGGCTCACCTGGACGAAAGGACATTCGAAGATATATCCATTGGAGACGAGCTACCGGTCTATGTGACCAGCACGTCCAGCTACGATGATGAATTGCTGGTTTCTATCGAGAAAGGCCTGGAACAACAGGACTGGGAACGCGCTGAAACCTATCTCGCCAACGGAGAAACGCCGGAACTCGAGATCATTGGCTACAACAAAGGCGGTCTGCTGGTGGAATTTGGTAGACTGAGTGGTTTCGTACCCAATTCGATGATTCCCAATCTACCCCGTGGTCTGAACAAGAATGAAAAACAGGCTTCCAAGGCAAAAATGATCGGAGAGACATTGCAGGCGCAAGTCATTGAAGTCAACCAGTCCAGAAAACGTCTGATCCTATCGGGACGGGCTGCGGAAAAAGCCCGTCGTGAGCAACGACTTCATGAACTGGAAGCAGGCCAGAAAGTGGTAGGGACCGTCTCCAATGTAGTGGACTTTGGTGCATTCGTCGATCTGGACGGAGTGGATGGGCTGATCCATGTTTCCCGCTTGTCCTGGGACAAAGTGGAACATCCATCCGACGTGCTGCAGCCCGGCGACGAGGTCGAAGTGCTGATCAAGGATGTGGACCTCGAACGAGAACGCATCAGCCTGGACCGACGGGCCTTGCTCCCGGGTCCCTGGGACGCCTTTGTCGAGCAATTCCATCCCGGCGACACCCTGGAAGGGACGGTCGAAGCCGTCCGTGATTACGGCGCTTTTGTCAAACTCGTCGACGGCATCACAGGCTTGATCCATGTCAGCGAGTTGCTCCCGGGTAGTTCGCGCGAACCGGAAAAAGTCCTGGATGTGGGCGACAAGGTGTTGGTCAGAATCATCGAAATCGACAAAGAACAAGAGCGTGTCAGACTCAGTATGCGTCGCGTCCCGCAGGATGATCTCGCCCACTGGATCATGGAAAGTGAACGACTTTTCCATTTCAGAGGAAGATACTGAAGAGGAAGAAGGGCAAGAGCAACTGGAGCAACTAGACTGATCAGGTATCAATATTGTTTACAGGTTATCAACTCCAGTTGTTGAAAGCAAGGCAGTCTACGATTGCCCGATATTAAACAAAACAAACATAACCTTTAAGGAGATTTAACATGAACATCTTAATTTGGATCATTACAGGGATTATTGCTGGTTGGCTGGCCGGCCTGGTTGTCAAAGGAAGCGGCTTCGGCCTCATTGGAGACTTCATCATCGGCCTGATCGGTGGCGTGCTGGGCGGCTGGCTATTCGGCTTTCTAGGCGTTTCAGCTACGAGTTGGATCGGACAGGTGCTGGTTGCAGCGCTGGGTGGTGTTGTACTGGTAGTAGTCGTCCGTGCAATTCGCAGGGTATGACGCAGTTCAGGTTCTGGCAGCGCAACCCAGAAGGAGGTAACTTATGTTTCGCAGCTTGAAAGAGTTATTGGGCTATCAACTCTTGGCAAAGGATGGCCATATGGGCAAAGTCCACAATTTTCTGTTCAACGATGAAGATTGGAAAATCCGTTACCTGGTTGTGGATACTGGCCCCTGGATTTTAGGACGGAAAGTGCTCATTTCGCTGTTAGCACTTGGGCAACCCGTCTGGGCCTCAGAAACCTTTCCTGTGGGTTTAACCCGCGAGCAAGTCAAAACCAGCCCGGATGTTGACCTTGCCAAACCGGTCTCGCGTCAATATGAAGAGAGATTGTTTAAACATTACAGTTGGCCTGCATACTGGAGCATGAACACAACAATCACCGGCCCCCCAGCCTACGTTTCCCCACTGCTCTTCTCTAAACAAGAAGATCAGACCTACAAAGAGGTTGATTCGCACTTGCGCAGCGCGAAAGAGTTATTTGGCTATCAGGTCAATGCGCTCGAAGGTGATGTCGGCACCTTAACGGACTTTATCGTTGACGATGAAGATTGGGATATCCGTTACATGGTGGTCGATATAAGCAGTTGGCTTGGCTCTGAAAAGAAAATTTTGGTTGCACTGGAATGGGTCAGCAACATCGATGTTTCCAGGAAAGAAGTTTTAATCGATCTATCGCAGGATGCAGTCAAGTTCAGCCCTGCGTTCGATCCAAATCTGCCTGTCAATCGTCAATACGAAGAAGTGATCTACGACTACCATGGCAGGCCAAAATACTGGCAAGTAGTGGAGGAATAGAAAAGGATAAACATGACTCAGCCCGAATTAATCTTTCGCGTTGAGTTTGTTTTAAGTCTGCGTAAGAACGCTGATTTTTTCTTTACTGGCTCGCATAATCAATGAAATGCAGGTGGACATGGTCATTGTCGGCAGCTACGGTCATCAATGAACTACAGCACTAAATCTGGGCCAGCCTGTTGATCATCCCCTCATCGTAGATTTTTCTTTTATCAAAACAATGTCCAAGGGTAAAGTGCTACTTACTTATGAGTTCGTCGTATTTTCTGCGGACTTCACGAATATCGTTCCACATCAATGCTTTCGGGGCGTTCGGCTCTCTGGATGGATTCCGCAATAAATAGGATGGGTGAAAGATTGGCATGATCCAACGCCCTTTTGATTGAGTCCATTGGCCGCGCAGGCTAGTGATACCAGTCTTACCAAGAATGGACTGGCAGGCCACGTTCCCAGTCAAGAGCATGATGAGCGGATCAACCAGGCGAATGATCTCCAACACATACGGGTGGTAATATTCGATCTCTTCATTGGTGGGTTTGCGAAAGGCTTTCCCGTCTTCACCGGGTGGCATGCGGAAAACTGAGTTGGTGATATACACATCGTTTTCGGGGTCGAAATTTGCCGCCTGAAGAATCTTATCGAGCAATTGACCGGCGCGTCCCACGAAGGGTTTTCCTTGAATATTTTCCTGGGGACCAGGCGCTTCGCCGATGATGAGCAATTTTGCCTTGGGATTTCCCCGGCTGATGACTACATTTGTGCCCGCATCGGCCAGTGGATCGTCCGTCATGCCCATCATATCGCCGATCAATTCTTCCAGGGATTTGGGCTGTGGAGGGGGCGGATTGAACATATCAACTTGGGACATCTCAGTTTCCTCTTCATTTCGTAAAAATACAGAATAAATTTTACCGCATGCTTCAACCCGAAGCAAAAGATTTTGAATTGGTTAGTCCGCTGCGATGCTTAATCGCAATTAATTCACCACAGTAGCCTAGAAAAACACTTTGCAGATTTATCAGGCGGTATTTCAATATTGTAAAGGTCAGGGACAGTCGTCAATTTTATAATCCAAAACGTTGCAATTCTAAGTAGCAAACTTGGTTTATTTTTAGCACTTTAAGATAGGTCGTACGATAAAGGCAAACCCGTCGAAAGGCGGGGGCGCAAAGTTATGGGTCTAATGTCGTGTGCTTCACGACTACGATTGCCAAGCTGCCGAAACGAGTTTCCCACTGCTTCCTACCAGTTTTCTTGATTACTGAAAGTGGGAATAGAGGGTGCCTTTGTCGAATTGGAGACAACGATGGCATCCCAAAAACAGAATACCGGTAGATTTTTCATATACACAATTGAAACCGTCAGCATTATGCTCTCACTGTTCTTTACACCTGTATCGGTGTTGGCACAGAAACATGCAGAGCAATCTGTTCCAAATTTCTCAACGTTCGTAGAAAACATCCAAGATGGAAAAGCAAATGTGTTAGAAGGTGTATACGTTCCTGATGTGTTCGCTTTCCCAGTTATCCAGCAACCAGTCGGCAATCCCGCCTTTGTATCACAAGCTGCCGACACCGTCACTCAATTTGGAATGGCTGCAGAGGTTGGCAACGTGGGATTACTAGCCCATAACAATCTAGCCGGGCAAGAATTTACAAACCTGTCCTTGGAGGATGAAGTAAGACTTGTATACGGGGATGGGAAGGTAGAATACTTTATCGTGACACAGAAGCTACAATATCAAGCTTTACAACCTTATAGTCCTTACAGTGAGTTTCGTGACTTGGAAACCAGCCAAACCATTACCGCAGAAGAACTCTTCCGCAAGGTATACCGTGGCGACCGGCATGTTACGTTTCAGGTTTGCATCGCAGCCAATGGGATCGATGCCTGGGGGCGTCTCTTTATTATTGCACAACCAAAACCGGACTCATTTATCGAAAAGCAGTATTTTCGCCTCGGTGAGGTCCATCGGTTTATTCAGTAATCAGTCGACTAAATAGCCTTCCGCTTTCAAAATCCCCATAAGAGCCCGATCTGCATCTGCAACAGCCTTGGTGCGCCAATTGGCAGCGACGGGGTTGAACAGCTCCTCAAAATCATGCTTTACCCGTTCGGCTAATTTATCATTGACAGCGCCGTGCCAATATAGTCGGTTCTCGAACATCATCGTGCGCGGACTGCCGATCTGTCCCTTTATATCATCTCCCAACGTACCAAATTCAAAGGAAGTAGCATACATTTCCTTCTCTGGAAATTCGTGCTGCCGCAAAGCATAGACATAATCAATCATGTCGCCTCGAATGGCATAGAATTCTTTCGGGTTGGCCGCCACTACCAGGGGATAATCAAATCTCTGTACAAACTCCTGCGATGTTCGAGTTTCCAGCGCGGAATTGACCAGGCTCATCTGATAGCGCGGCCCGTAGCCGGTGTGCATATCGAGGTGTAATATTTGATCATAAGCGCGAAATGACTGTCGGTATAAATCGATGAGAGTTTGCGTTTCTTCCTGATAGTCTTCACCGCCATAATATAAACCCTGAGAATATCGGTATTGTCCAATGAGAATCGCAAGCTTTAAGGCGGGCAACCCTTTTGTAATCAGTTTCCATATCAAATTTGTATAAAAAGTGATATTATCCGATGTCAAGCTTTCGACAGGCTGGTCTGGATTTAGGAATGCGTTCAGTGAGTCGTATTCGGGGTTAAAGGTTGGGTCAAAAGCTTCGTCCCAGAGAAAGGTACGGTTCAAGTCAACGTTATTGGCGTTGACGCGGCGATGGTGTTTCATTCCCCAGGGATTGATTGCATGGACCAGTAGCAGCCCTGTCGTCCGGGGATCGAGGCGCGGAAGATAGTTCCTAATAAAACGCTGTTGCATGGCCGAGCCGACATATCCTTCCACGCCATGTTCACCCGTTGTAAAAATCAGGACTTTCTCATTCTTGTCCAGCGCGTCCGAATGGATCCAATCGATGGTCAGGTCATCATCTTCCTGCAAGCGATGGTAAGACAATTCAGCACCGGGCCAACGCCTTTGAACGGTTGTTAAATTTTGACGGAAGCGTTCACGAGATTCTTCGTATGTTTCGGGAAAAAGAGAAAGGATGTTTTCCATGGTTCTCCATCAACTTACTGTTGATAGGGTTTCAATTGATATTCAACGTATTCCGTTTCACAGGCGCGACCACGACCAATCCAGGCCCGCAACTGCTCCAATTGAATGATGATACTGAAGACGGTCACAGTCTCTGTGCCATGCTTACAAATTGATGTAGGATAGCCAGCATGATCGGCTAGCAATTTCTGGAACAACTCAGGGGTCAATCGACTGTAGTTCTCCCGCAGCAAACGCATGGCACGGTTGTAACGCAGCACGGAATTGCTGAGACTGTTACGGTCAGCTTCAAAGCGCCGCATAGCCAGGCTGACATAATGATTGGTGTGCGCCAGGATGTCGTTCTCGATGTAAAGCGGCTCACAATCCGTGGCTGAGCCTTCCATGCTATAAACCTCGCCGTTCGTATCAGCTAGCACGTTGTTATAACTGGATGCACGCTGCGGCAACAGGCAGTGGTCCATCGCCTCGCTCAGATATCGAGCAGCCAGGATAGCGCGCACTACCAGGAGGCGCGGCACGCCTGGGCGGATATCGTTATTGTCGAGTTGGTTGCCGGTCAGACTGATTCCGACAGCATTGAAGCCCGCGCTGATAGCAATCCCCCCAGGGGAGATTCCCAGAAATTCCGGCTCACCTTCTGCCTGCGCCCTGAGTATAACGAGATTCTCTTCCGCCTGTGGCAATAGATCATTAGTGTGTGCAACCAAAGTTGAGCCATCCAGCGTGGCGCGTCCGCGGGCAGCCATATCGGTGCAGCCGCGCCAGGCCGCGGATTCCCATAGTTCCTCGCAGATGGACAGGAAGACTTCATCAAAGGGAACACCTGCACCATCGGCAATCCCTGCTAATTCTTCAACATATTGTGGGTAAACCTCTCGACTGAATTCCAGATAGCGCTGGCTTTGCGCGAGCATTTCGGACCATGTAACCCCATCCGGCAATTCCGTATGCAGGCTTGTAAGCATTCCCCGAATTTGTGCCTGGCAAGCCTGGCCGATTTGTTGCCCAACTTCACGATGGCTGCCACGAGCCTCGATCATTGGAAGTGTTCTACTCATCTAAGCTCGCTTTCTACGCCATGTAAGTTTCGGTCTGACTGGGAGTAGCGTTTATGGATTACAGGCGATTTTATTGTGGTCTGCGATTATCGTCAATTGATTTGCTACAATAAACCAAGTCCTCGATTATGTATGATCCTGAAAATTCGACCCTCGAGAAGCATAGGAAGATAACCATAAACATGCTAAAATAATCCTGCATTAACAATCCAAAATCGCTTGCGAGTTTGCTCGAGAGGTCATTTTGGTCTCTATCGAAAGCGCGCTCCTGCGCTTGAGCGCATACATCGAACGTCAGTTACCGACGTTGAATGCTCCAGGCATCGCCATCGGACTCACCCATCGCGAGCAGCACTTTGCACGTGAGTGTTTTTGGACTGGCAAACACAGCGGCGGGACATCCGGTAACCCCTGAGACTCTTTTCCAAATTGGATCTATCAGCAAGTCATTTACCAGTATCATCCTGCTGCAACTACAAGAGCGGGGGTTGCTTGATATTAATGACCCTGTTACGAAATATCTCCCCTGGTTTGAAATTCAATCTGAATACGAACCCATAACCCTGCGTCATTTGATGAGTTATACGGCAGGGATTATCACAGGCAGTGATGATACTGTCTCAGCCTATACCGAAGCCTGGAATTTGCGTTACACAAAGGCGACAGCGCCACCAGGAGAAATGTTCCACTATTCGAACAGCGGTTATAAAGTTTTGGGGTTGGTACTACAAAATCTGCTGGGACAGGGCATGGCCGATATACTTCGTGAGCGTATTCTCGCCCATCTCGGCATGGATGCTACGCTACCTGTCATCCGCTCCGAGGCTCGCTTCAGGTTAGCTACCGGCTACAGCCCCTTCTTCGATGACCGTCCTTTACCTGCCGGCTGCTTGCTCGCGCCAGCTACCTGGCTTGAATCGGATACTGCCGATGGCTCGATCTGCTCGACCGCTGAAGACATGTGTAAGTATCTCCAGACCTTGCTACAACATGGCAACGATCTGCTTACGCCCAATAGCTTTGAGCAATTGATTGCGCCTGTTATACCGACCGGCGATGATATCCACGGCGAACATTACGGGTTAGGTTTGGCTATCCAACACATTGATGGGCATCGTGTGATCTGCCACAGCGGTGGCATGGTTGGTTATACCGCCGATATGCTGGCCGACCTCGACGCGGAGTTGGGCGTGATCGTGCTCACAAATGGTCCGGCCGAGCCAGAAAAAATTTCCCGATATATCCTGAAGCTGATGCGCGCCGCCTGGGAAGGGGATGAACTACCCGAACTTCCCCTGGAGATTCCTGAAATGGTTGAACAGGCGGATGACTATGCTGGGCAATATCATTCTGACAATAAATCCTTCAAGCTGACATCCAAAGACCAGCGCCTCTACATGGACTTTGAAACTGCCACCGTTCGTATGGAACCGCACGGCCCTGACAGGTTCTTTGTGCCCCATCCTGCCTTCGAGTTGTTCCCGCTACAAATGGGGCGGGAGAACGGTCAAATAACGGAAGCAGTTTACGGCGGGGAAAGATTCGTTCGTACCCCGTATCAAGGACAAACCTCCTTCGAATATCCTGTCGAATGGAATGCATATCCCGGTCATTACCGTTCTCATAATCCCTGGTTGAGCAATTTCAGGGTGGTCTTGCGTAAAGGGGTATTGGTCTTCATCTTTTCGTCTGGCGATGAAGAACCGCTCCATCAGCTCGAACCTGGCCTGTTCCGCATCGGCGAGGATGCTCGTTCGCCAGAGTTTATTCGTTTCGATGTGGTTATCGACGGTAAAGCCATGCAGGCAATTCTTTCAGGAGGTGTCTATAGCCGGACGTTTACGCCTTGATCCAGTCCGAAAGTGCGCAAAGGATGCGCAGTTCAATCAAAAAACATTCTTGGAGGAGAAACCATGAAATCCAAACTTACGATCTTGCTGGCCCTGCTGATGGCGACAAGTTTGATCCTATCAGCATGTGGCGGCGGTCAAGCGGCGACAGAAGCCGCTGCCCCGGCGCAACCAGCAGCAGCGGAAACACAAGCCCCCCCCGCGGCGGCGGTTACGGAGGCGCCCCCATCGGCCAGTTCAGCGGTAATGCATATTGGTTGGCTTGGCAAACCCGATACGCTCAACCCTGCCTATGCCTTCCTGACCGAATCGTATACGGTGTTTGACCTGATCTATACGCCTCTCACAACAGAATCGCCGGACGGTAGCTACGTTGGCGGGCTGGCCAAAGACTGGTCGGTGTCGGACGACAACCTGACCTGGACTTTTCACCTGAAGGACGGTATCAAATGGCACAACGGGGAAGATCTCACTGCGGATCAGGTTGTCTGGGCGATCAATGCGATCATGGCGGACCCCGACGGTTGGGCTGCGCTCTCCGGCTATGTTGGCGGCTTCAGCGAAGTGACAGCACCAGACAACAAAACCGTTCAGATTGTAACCGAGTACCCGATCGCTAACATGGAATACCGCGTCTCCTTCTTGTACGCGGTCTACCCTCCCGATTTCGAGAACTTCACCACTCCGGAGGACTTGCAGAACTTCACGAACTTCGAAGCGATCGGCACCGGGATGTTCAAGGTAAACACCTTCGACAAAGACACAGGCGTCCTGATCCTGGACGCTAACAAGGATTACTTCGACGGTTCACCGAAGATCGACCAAATCATCTTCCAGACCTTCGATAACTCCGATGCTATGATCCAGGCACTGAAAGTCGGCGATATCGATCTGATCAACGAAGTGCCAGCCAGTGCGTTCGCAACTGTGCAAGGATTCGATGGTGTGACGGCGATTGCCGCGGATGGCCGCTATTTCAACGAATTGATCATCAACTCGGTCGATCCTAACAATGACCCGGCACCCACCGGCAACCCCGCTCTGGCAGATCCTGTCGTGAGGCAGGCAATTGCCTATTCCATCAACAAACAGGACATCGTTGACATTGTTTTACAGGGACTGGCAACACCCGCTGATTCGATTGTTCCGCCAACCCTGGGCGGCGGTTTCTGGCACAGTCCGAACATCACCGACATACCTTATGATACGGCTAAAGCCAGTTCACTTTTAGAGGACGCCGGTTATGTAAAAGGCGCGGATGGTGTGCGCGCTAAAGGCGACTTGCGCCTGGAATTCCGTCTGCAGTTCCCGGCTGATAACTCGGTCTACCCGCGCATCGCGGACATGATGGCGAATTGGTTCAGCGAGTTGGGCATGAAGGCAATTCCCGAAGCGGTGGACTCTGACAGCCTGATCGCGGCCACAACACCCGCGGGCGATTACGACCTTGTCATCTGGGGCTGGGGACCCGACCCTGATCCAGATTTCATCCTCAGCGTAATGACCACCGACCAGTTCGTGGACGGCGGCTGGAGCGATAGCGGCTACCATAACCCCGAATACGACCAACTTTACCTCGACCAGCAGCAGGCGGTAGACAAGACCGAGCGCCAGAAGATCGTCTGGCAGATGCAAGAAATGGTTTTCAACGACCGACCGTACATCACTCTATACTACGAGAAATTACTCCAGGCCTATCGTTCTGACCGCTTCACGGGCTTAATCGAGTCGCCGATTGGCATCGAGGCAGGCTTGTCCCTGTTGAACGCCGAACTGGTGAAGTAAACTCAACTCTCGCCTCTAACCCTTCTCCCAGTTGGTCTCGCTATAGCGAGACCAACTGGGAAAGGGGAATGCACAATGAACCGTCGCGATTACCTCCTTCGAAAAATCGGCCTATCGTTGATAACGATCCTGGTCGTGGTCGTCATCAACTTCGTGCTCTTCCGCGTCCTGCCGGGCGACCCTGTGCGCTCGGTAATCGGGCGTAATGTCCGTATCTCTGCCGAGACCCAGCAATCTCTACGGCAACAGTTCGGTCTGGACAAACCCATCTTTCCCGACCAGTTCTTCGATACGCTCGGCCAATGGGCGCGCGGTAACCTGGGAGTCTCCTGGTCCCTGCGACAGCCTGTCAGCGAAATCCTGCTATCGAAGCTGGGTAACACAGTGCTCCTGATCGGCCTGGGACAGATCTTCGCCATCGTTCTCGGCGTAGCGCTGGGATTGCTGGCAGGTTGGAAGCGCAAGACGGCGATTGACGTAGGCGCGCTGACCTTTTCCCTGATCGCCTGGGCCATCCCTACCTTCTGGCTGGGCATCATCCTGTTAGCGGCGGGAAGCTCCTGGTTTGGGCTGCCTACGGCTGGCATCGTCAGTCCCGCCAACACGGGCAAGCCACTTATTTCGGTCCTGCCTGATCTTGCCCGCCATCTCTTCCTGCCCACTTTCACGCTGACCATTCTCTACCTTGGCGAGTACATGCTCATCATGCGCTCCTCCATTCTCGAGGTGCTCAGCGAAGATTACATCCTCACAGCCAAAGCCAAGGGCATGAGTCACTGGCAGGTTCTCTGGAAACATGCGTTAAAAAATGCAATGCTTCCCATCGTTACTTTGATCGCGCTCAACCTCGGCTTCACCGTCTCGGGTGCGATCTACATCGAGACGGTCTTCTCGTACGACGGCCTCGGAAAACTCTTTCAGACCGCGCTGGTCAAGCAGGACTACCCGCTTTTGCAAGGTGCCTTCCTCCTGTTGGCCGTGAGCGTCATCGTGGCGAACATGATCGCAGACGCGCTCTATGTTGTCCTTGACCCACGCGTGAAAGAGGCTTGACGTGAACGAGCGCTGGACTATTTTCAAACGCAACCTGCAAGACTTCTGGCGGCTCTTTAGTCGCAACAAGCTCGGACTTTTGGGCGGCTTCCTGGTGCTGACGGCGATCATCGTGGCCGTTTTTGCGCCCCTGCTGTCGCAGTATGCGCCCACTGAAGTGGTGCGCGATGCGAACGGCCGTGGCATGACCTTCGCGCCGCCCTCGCTACACGCGCCGCTCGGCACGGATGATGCTGGCCGTGATGTGTGGACCCAGCTCGTCTATGGGGCGCGCATCTCTTTGACGGTCGGTTTCCTGGCCGGTTTTATCGCCATGTTCATTGGCAGTCTGTTTGGAATTATGGCAGGCTATTTCGGCGGGCGCGTGGACAACCTGCTTATGCGCGTGACTGATGTCCTGTTAGTCATTCCTGACCTGCCGCTCATGCTCGTGCTGGTCGCTACCCTGCGCCAGATGAACCTGCATATCTCACCGTTAGCAGTGCTGATCGTGGTCATTGGCCTGCTGTACTGGACCAGCACCGCACGATTGATCCGCTCGCAGGTGCTGACTATCAAAGAGCGCCAATTCGTGGCGCGCGCCCGCGCCATCGGTGCGGGACATGGGCACATCATTCGTAAGCATATCCTCCCACAGATCATGCCGCTCATCGTAGCTAACACAGTGCTGATCCTCTCCACCGCCATCCTGGTCGAATCAGGGCTTGCTTTCCTCGGCCTCGGCGACCCGACCCAGCCATCCTGGGGCACAATGCTCAATTTCGCCTTCGACCGTAGCGCTGTCACCAACGGCGCATGGTGGTTCTATCTCCCGCCCGGACTCGCCATCGTATGGGTTACCCTAGGGTGTGTCCTGCTTGGGAATGTACTAGAGGAGATGCTCAATCCGCGCTTAACAGGGCATCACCTCGAGGGCGAACAAAACATGATTGCTGTGGCAAATGAGGGGGTGCAATGAGCGCTCAAACCCTGCTTTCCGTCCGTCACCTGACAACCGAGTTCATCCTTCCTGATGGCCAGGTCGCGCGTGCCCTCGAAGACGTCTCTTTCGACGTGACACCTGGCCAGACACTCGGCCTGGTGGGCGAATCGGGTTGCGGCAAGACCACCACCCTGATGTCTGTCATGAGGCTTCTGCCCTCTAATGGGCGCATCACTGCCGGCAATGTTTATTTCAATGGGAACGATCTGCTCAGGTTGAGTGAGCACGAGATGCGTGCACATCGCTGGAAGGATATGGCGATCGTCTTCCAGGGCGCTATGAACGCGCTCAACCCGGTCATGAAGGTGGGCAACCAAATCCGCGAGGCCATCCTACTGCATAACCTGATGGATCGCGATGCGGCTGAGAAGCGGGTGGGCGAACTGCTGGAATTGGTCGGTATCCAGCGCTCTCGCAGCGACCAATATCCCC
This sequence comes from uncultured Chloroflexia bacterium, assembly GCA_963785535.1. Lineage (GTDB taxonomy): Bacteria > Chloroflexota > Anaerolineae > Anaerolineales > Villigracilaceae > JAABUE01. Next base: position 44,390 of record CAWAVQ010000017.1, read on the forward strand.
ACCAATATTCGGGCGGCATGCGCCAGCGGGCGATGATAGCAATGGCGCTGGCCTGCTCGCCCGACCTGCTCTTCGCTGACGAGCCGACCACAGCGCTGGACGTCATGATTCAGGCGCAAGTCCTGGAATTGCTCAAGAAGATCCAGGAAGCGCTCGGCCTGGCCATCGTGCTGGTGACACACGACCTGGGCGTGGTGGCGGAAGTATGCGAACTCGGTGGTGGTCATGTATGGCGGCAAAGTGGCGGAATATGGAACGGCGGAGAAGATCTACAACTATCCCCAGCACCCCTATACCCAGCGACTGCTCGCCTCTTTCCCGGACCTGAACGAGCCATCCGACACCCTGGCATCCATCCCCGGGACACCGCCACGCCTGACCGACCTGCCTACGGGTTGCCGCTTCCACCCGCGCTGTGCAGTGAAAATTGTGCAATGCGAGAGTGTCTCGCCACCCGTGCTCGAAACTGAGCAGGGACATTATGCCGCCTGCCACTTACTACATGGCGAGGAGGCCAAGTTCCAATGACCGACGCATCTGGTGCCATGCTGGAAGTCCACGAGCTCTACAAATACTTCCCCATCCGCCAATCGCTAGTAGACATCCTGCGTCGCCGCCCGCCTGATTTCGTCAAGGCCGTGGATGGGATTTCGTTCGACCTGCAACGTGGTGAAGTGCTGGCCGTCGTCGGCGAGTCGGGTTGCGGTAAGACCACCATCGCCCGTACGCTGATTGGTCTCGAAGAGCAGACTGGTGGGGAGATCCTTTTTCACGGCGAACTGGTCGGCACATACGAACGCCGTTCGCGCGCAGGACTGATCCCACTTGAATCGGGCGCAATCGGCACGCGCGAAAATCTGACCTTCCCACGTATGTCCATGAAACGACTGCGGCAGCAAGCGCAGATGATCTTCCAGGATCCGTACGAGTCTGCTCAACCCACGTTCCACCATTTTCGAGATCGTAGCTGAGCCGCTGGTCGTGCATGGGATCGCGCGCGGGCGCGACGAGCGCATTGCCCGCGTTAAGACTGCTCTCGAAGAGGCCGGGCTGCGCCCCGCCGAGGATTACTTCCTGCGCTATCCGCATGAACTCTCCGGGGGCCAGCGCCAGCGCGTGGTGATTGCCAGCGCTATGGTACTCCAGCCCGAATTGTTGCTAGCTGATGAACCTGTTTCGATGTTGGACGTTTCGATACGCGCCGAGATCCTCAACCTGTTACGCGACCTGCGTGACCGGCGAGGCGTGAGCATCGTCTTCATCACCCACGACCTCAGCACTGTAGCCTACTTTGCCGACCACATCGCGGTCATGTACCTGGGACGCATTGTAGAGATGGGTCCGGCTCGTGCAGTACTTGCCAATCCCCAGCACCCATACACCAAGGCACTCATTTCAGTTATTCCGGTGCCCAATCCACGCCTGCGGCGGGAACGCGTCATCCTGCAAGGTGAGACGCCTAACCCAATAAATTTGCCCAGCGGATGTCGTTTCCACCCGCGTTGCCCTATCGCAACGGAGGAATGCCAGTTGACTGATCCCCCCTTCGTGGAGATTGCCGCAAAACATAAAGCCGCCTGCCTTAAAATCTAAACACGAGCATTCATCATGATCGACATCGGAGGCTTGTCGCGCGTCCTCTTTGTGAGCTTCGACGGGGGTGAAAACTTCCCATAGTTGTACAAGAATGCCATGCTGGGCGCAGCGATGCATCTCTTCACAAGGGAAAAGAGTTCTTTCGTTCCGCTCAAAGAACTGGATGCTATTATGGCGCATGCTAAAAAATTGGTGAAATCATGAACTCAGAAGAAATTCTAGATGCTCTGTTATCCCTGCCCAGCATCGACGATGAACTGTGGCCGCAGGTCTCGCGTGATGGTCGTTGGGTGGCCTGGACCTGGTTCAACACCGGGCCGGTAGCGGACGTCTACGCTGCTCCTACCGACGGTTCTGCGCCACCCATGCGCTTGACGGACACCGACCAGAGCACCATCCTTGTCTCCTGGACACCGGACAGCCAGGCTGTAATCGTCGCGCAGGACAGGGATGGGAACGAACGTGTCGAGCTTTATCGCGTCGATCTCGCTTCGCCCCGGACCTTGAACCTGCTGACCGAACCCGAGCCGGATTATTTCATCCGCGGCGGCGACCTGCACCCCAGCGAAAACTGGCTGGTCTACGGCGCGAACGTACATCCCGAAAACGGTGAAGAGACCGAAGAAACCTGGGTCTACCGCCACGACCTGACCAGTGGGGAGCGCGTGCCGCTGGCACAGCCCAAGAACGGCTGTTACAGCGTGCCCGAACTGAACTCGTTGGGGACACACATCCTATATACGCGCGCCGACCGGCACCCGGCCGGTCGGCAAATTTGGCTGGTAGATATTGACGGAACGGAAGACCGAGAACTGTTCAATTTCGGGGATAAGGTGAAAACCTTCGCAAATTGGCATCCGGACGGGAAACACGCCCTGGTGCTGACCGAAACGCCCACGCACCGCAAGCTTGGCCTTTGGAAATTGGGTAGCACTGACGTGCGTTGGCTGATCGATGACCCGGCTCGCGATATCCAACATGCATTCGTGCCCGAAAGCTGTACAGAAGTGGTAGTGGTGGAAAACCAGCAAGGACGGATATGCTGTTCCTTCCTCGATCTCGAAGCCGGTACAGAAACGGTATTGCCCACGATAGAAGGCAATCTCATCCCGCTGGCGCCCATGCCTGACGGTGCGTGGATTGGCTTCTATTACAGTGCCCGCCAGCCGGGAGACATCGTCAGCTTTGCGCGCGAAAACCCGGAGCCCGAGAGCTTTGTCAGCCTGACGCACGTATGGGAGCGCACGTCTTTGAGTCATGAGCAACTTGCTCGGGCAGGAGATTTCCGCTGGAACTCCGTAGATGGGCTTCCAATCCACGGTTGGCTGTATCGCCCGTCCGGAGAAGTGCGCGGGACGATTGTATTCGTGCATGGCGGGCCCACTTATCACAGCTCGGATTATCTCAACGCAAAGATCCAGTTTTTTGTGAGCCAGGGTTTTAATGTGTTTGACCCGAATTATCGTGGCAGTACCGGGTATGGACTGCCCTTCCAAAAAGCCATCCTGAAAGACGGCTGGGGAGGCCGCGAGCAGGAAGACATCCGCACAGGCATCCAAGCGTTGATCGAGGCCGGAATTGCCCAGCCGGGAAAAATCGGCATCACAGGTACGTCTTACGGCGGGTACTCCTCCTGGTGGGCGATCACGCATTTTCCGAAGGAAATCGTGGCTGCGGCCGCCCCCATCTGCGGCATGACCGACCTGGTCGTCGACTACGAAACCACCCGTCCCGACTTGCGCCCGTACAGCGCCGAGATGATGGGCGGCACGCCGGAACAAGTCCCAGAGCGCTACTATAAGCGCTCCCCATTACACTTCGTCCAAAACATCCAAGGGAAATTGCTGATCGTTCAGGGCGGCCAGGACCCGAACGTCACCCCACAGAATGTGGAAACGGTCGTTAAGGCGTTAAGCAAGCACGGCATCCCATACGAACTGCTCAACTTCGAAGATGAAGGACATGGAATTTATAAAGTAGCCAATCAGCGCAGCCTCTATCTGAAACTGGTCGATTTCTTCGAAGAAGCGTTTTCAAGCGCATGAGCTTGCTCAATATGATGTTAGAAACAAAATTCACCCTGCGAACCGATCAACAGGGTGAATTTTTCTTTTAGGTCAAGGTTAACTACACGCAGTTTACATTGTCTTGAAAACTTTCTCTGCTGCAGCTACAGTGGCCTGAATATCAGCGTCCGTGTGGGCAGTGGACATAAATCCCGCTTCAAATGCTGATGGGGCCAGATAGACGCCGTTCTCCAACATGGCCCGGAAGAACTGTCCAAAACGGACTTTGTCTCCCTGGACAACTGTACTCCAATTTACTGGCGGGACCTCGCTGAAGAAATTGGTAAACATCGTGCCGACTCGGGTCTGTTGGAGGGGAATCCCAGCTGATTCGGCCGCCGCATCAATCCCAGACATCAGGTCTGCTGAGGCTTTCTCGAGCCTTTCCCACGTTCCGGGCGTTTGCAGCAAATCCAACGCCGCAATGCCCGCGGACATGGCTAACGGGTTGCCGGAGAGAGTTCCGCCCTGGTACATCGCGCCAACGGGCGCGATCATATCCATGATCTCCCTTTTGCCACCATACGCCCCAACAGGCAAGCTACCGCGATGATGGCCGCAATCTGTTCTGGATACTGCTTGAAAAACGCTTCAACCAACTCGAGATCGTTATAAATGGCTACCAGCGTATCCGCAGCCGTGGCGGCAGGAACGCCAGGCGCTCGCGCAGGCCGACGGAGGCTGTAGTGTGGTTGATTCCCAGACAATGGATGTACATTGATGGCTCGTATTTGAGTGGTGAGCTTTACGATGAATGGCATCTACAGGCCTTATGCACAAACTCCGGCCAGCTCTGTTCAATCAAACGCAGACGCAAGCGCATATAAACCCAGCATATATGACTTCCAACCAAAACCGACGACTTTTCCCTTGCACACCGCCGAAAGGAGCGACTTGTGCCGAAATTCTTCGCGGGCATACACATTCGACAGGTGCACCTCTATCACTGGAATGCCAATCGCCGCCACTGCATCGCGCAAGGCCACTGACGTGTGAGTATACCCGCCGGGATTGAATATGACGCCATCTGCCCAGATCCCGTGCCTCTTGCAAAGCATCGATCAAAGCCCCCTCATGGTTCGACTGCTGGCAAGTTATCTCCGCTCCAAGCTCGCGACCTTTCTCCACCAGCCGGGAATTGATCTCATTCAGTGTCATCGAGCCATAGACTTCTGGCTCACGCGTGCCGAGCAGGTTCAGGTTTGGGCCGTGTAAAACCAAAATCTTCATGACTTATTCCTTTCTTAACACGAATGGTGCGAATGAGCGAATTGTACGAGTAATTTTTTAAAAGCATTCGCGAAAATTGCCACATTAGCGTAATTCGCGTTAAGATTTCTCTCTGGATGAAAGCACTTCCTCTAAATTCTCAACTTCTACCCCTACCTTAACTTCACCAATTTTCACTGGCAGAGCAAAACGGACCACGCCCGCCGCTTTTTTCTTGTCCACTTTCATGGCGCGGATGAGTTCATCCCGGCTCAAATCTTGGGGAATTTCGACTGGCAGTCCCAAAGCTGACAGCGTTCCCGCTAGCGCATCAGACAGGTCCTGTTCTGCCACCGTTAAACGTTCCGCCAACCGCGCCTCGGCCACCATCCCGATCGCCACGGCTTCGCCGTGCAGCAAGCTGAACCCGCTGACCAGTTCCACCGCGTGTCCAATGGTATGTCCCAGGTTGAGCGCCGCCCGAATGCCTTGCTCGTAAGGATCTTCTTCGATCACCTTCACCTTGACCGCCATACCGCGCCGCACGATCTTCGGCAAGCGAGTGATGACTGTCTCCCAGCCTTCAGCGCACAACGCGTACAACTCTGGGTCAGCAATGACACCGTGCTTGACGACTTCCGCCAACCCGGCGCGTAACTCCCGTTCCGGCAGCGTAGAGAGCACATCCGGGTCGGCCAGCACCATCCGTGGCGGATAGAACGCCCCGACCAGGTTCTTGCCTTCTGGGAGGTCGAAGCCGGTCTTGCCACCTATCGAGGCATCCACCATTGCCAGCAGGGTAGTTGGAACAGCGATCCAGTTGCAGCCGCGCATGTAGGTTGCAGCCGCGAATCCGGCCAAATCCCCGACCACGCCGCCGCCCAGAGCGATGATCGTACTCTTGCGGTCGAGTCCTACTTCCAGAGCGTTGTGCCATAAGGATGTGACTGTTTCCAAATTCTTGTGGATTTCACCCGCCGGGATGACCAGTTGGCTGGCGGCATATCCTGCCCCACGTAGTGATTTCAAAACCCTTTCGCCATACAGTGGCGCAACATTGCTGTCACTGATGACCAATATTGGTCCGTTAAGGTCTCGGATTTTAAGCATTTCACCGAGTTGGTCGATTCCGCCTTCCTGGACGATCACATCGTAGCCTGGGCCCATGCTGCGTAGATGGTAACGCCCCAGCAGACGTTGGATATCCCAGGCCATATCTTCTGGTGCTTGTGAGGCAGCTATTCGCAAGGGAAACGATATGTAATGTTTTCGACGCTGCTCCAATAGGGCCGAGAGTTTGGTCTCTAACTCACCCGCCAGCAATGGGCGTTGATTCTCATCCTGACTAAGACGCTCTAATAGCGTAGGTAAATCCGCTTCGAGCAGGATGACCCTTCCCGTGGATTCAGTCAGCGCTCGATTCTCATCTCGTAGCAAAGCGCCGCCGCCCAAGGCAATCATTTTTTCTTCGCCTTCAATAGCTTTCCGCAACATGCTATTTTCTGCATCTCGGAAAGCCATCACACCCTGTTCGGTCATAAACTGAGAAATGCTTTGCCCAATGGCAGTTTCGATCTCCGCATCCAGGTCTAGAAAAGGCATGTTGAGAGATTGCGCCAATACTTTCCCGACTGTAGATTTTCCACTTCCTGATGGGCCATAAAGGAAAATGTGCATGCTCACTCCCACCAGACGTGCGGATGGTTATCCATTGGCAAGTCTTCAAGCCGGGCTTGCCGCAGGGTCGCGAAACGGGGCTTCATCTCGGTCAGCGAGTCGCCACCCAGTTTCTCGACCAACGCATCAGCCAGCACGAAAGCCACCATCGCCTCCAAAATTGGCACGGCACGCGGCACCGGGCAAAAATCGGATCGCTCGTACTTGGTCGGGCCTTCCGCGCCCGTAGCAAGATCAACCGTCATTTGCGGGGTGAGCGTGGTCGCAATCGGCTTCATCGCAGCACGAATGACAAGCGGCTGTCCGTTGGTCACACCGCCCTCAGTGCCGCCTGCGCGGTTGGTAGGGCGTGCGAATTCTCCCCTCACCCCCGTCCCCTCTCCCCTACGGGGCGAGGGGAGAATGATGGCATCATGGGCCTGCGTTCCTAACAGGCGCGCATTTTCAAAAGCATCCCCGATTTCCACACCTTTCATGGCTTGCACTGACAGGATCGCTTGTGCCAATCGCGCCTCCAGTCTGGAATCCCATTGTCTGAAGGATCCAAGCCCAATCGGGAGGTTCAAGGCGACAATTTCTATAACACCGCCCAGTGTATCCTTACTGTGGATGATTTGCTCGATACGCGCACGCATCTCCTCCGCAACAATCGGATCGGGACAACGCACGTCATTCTCCTCCGCCGCTTCGAACCAGGCCTGGTAATCGCTCCCGTCAAATTCAGTTTCCACCTCACCAATTGACTTCACGTACCCACCAACGATAATCCCAAATTGTGACAAGAAATGTTTGCAAATCGCGCCCACTGCCACGCGCATGGCCGTCTCCCGCGCCGAAGCCCGTTCCAACGATGGACGAAAATCCCGGTAGCCATATTTGACCGCGCCGGTCAGGTCGGCGTGACCAGGCCGCGGTGTGGTCAGCGGCTCGACGGCTTTGCCCTTCCATTTGACGTGATCGGCATTTTCAACCAGCAACGCAATTGGCGCGCCGGTGGTCTCGCCCGCCATGACACCGCTCAAAATGCGGACAGCATCCTTCTCGATTTTCATCCGTCCGCCCGAGCCATAACCCTTTTGGCGGCGAGCAAGTTCAAAGTCGATGATAGATGCGTCAAGCGGCAAACCCGCAGGCATTCCATCTAAAATAGCGGTCAGGGCCGGACCGTGGGATTCTCCAGCGGTGAGGAAGCGTAGGGGCATATTAGTCTCCAGTGTTCGGTAACCAGTGAACAGTAATCAGTGGACAGCGGCTGTCAAGGCATCGTGAGGTGGAATACATCCGGTCCAAATTTTGAAGGATAGCGCAGCTTGTTCAATAAGCATTCCCAAACCAGTGGTTGCGTTTAATCCGGCAGCGCGGGCATCTTTAACCAGTTTGGTTTTCCTCGGATTGTAAACGAGATCATAAACAGCCGCATTCGGCGGGAAGGTCAAATTGGCAGGCCAAGGAGACGTGTTTATGTTTGGGAGACATACCGAGAGGGGTGGTATTAATGATGAGCGGAGTCTCGGGTAGATCGAGTGAGAGTAATGTGCGAAATTCGATAAACGATAGTTGGGAATTTGATGAGGGTAATGTGGATAAGCGCTTGAGATTGTTCGAGGCGGCGAGCGGCAATCGTAACATTCCAGCCATCATTAGCCAGCGCATAAACCACAGCCCGCGCCGATCCGCCTGCTCCCAAGAACTAGAGCAGATTTCGTGTCTCCGTGTCTTTGTGTCTCCGTGGTTAAGAATTTTCTCAAATCAACCAAAAATCCCGGCGCGTCAGTGTTATCGCCAATCAATGTGCCGTTCTTCATCGAAATCGTGTTGACCGCGCCGATGGCTTGTGCCATTGAGGTCAATTCATCCAGCAGCGGGATGACATTCTGTTTGTGTGGGATGGTGACGTTCAGCCCTGTGATTTCGCTGCTGCGAACGCGGCCGAGCAGGTCTTTCAGGCCTTGTTGGTCATCGGGGTGCGATAGGGAAGAGGGAATAGTCGCCCTTCCAGACCACACGAGTTCAAGGCAGCTTTGTGGATTTTCGGTGAAAGGCTGTGGCCGAGGGGGTAGCCGATAAGACCTAAGATGAAAGATGTCTGCATAAAGAATTGCACGGAGCCGAACGTCTTCAAGCTTCCGTCATCCACGCTGGGAGACGGGAGTGCAATTATGAAGTTTCCAAGTACATCGAAATAATTCGGGAAATGTTTTCGAAACACAGCCGGGATTCTCAATCGTCAATTCCCGGTACGCGCAGACCGATCAGCGAGAAGGCCATTGCCATGCGGTGATCGTTGTAGGTGTGGATATTGCCGGATGGAAGTTATCACACGGATAAATGGTCATGCCATCTTCGTGTTCGTCTACTTTCACTCCTAACCGTTTTAATTCGGCGCAAGTAGCTGCGATCCGGTCCGTTTCTTTGACACGGGCAGACGCAATCCCACGGACATGGGTTGGCGAAGCCGCAAAGGGCGCAATCGCTGCCAGGGTTTGGGCTGTGTCGGGGATGTCGCGCATGTCCACATCAAGGCCAAAGAGTTCAGCGGGGCCAGTGACCGATATGGAATGATTTGTTTCTTCAACGGTGCAACCCATTTTTTTGAGCACATCCAGAAAAGCGATATCGCCCTGTACAGATTGGCGGGAAGTGTTCTCGACCTTAACTGTTCCGCCGCAGATGGCTGGGGCGGCGAAGAAGTAGGAGGCAGCGGATGCGTCGGATTCGATCGGATACGTGATGTGTGATTTGTAACGCATGATTGGAATTTTGAAGAATTGATACCCATCCCGCTGCACTTGTACACCGAAATCGGCCATGATGGACAAAGTCATGTCCACGTAGGGCTTGGAGCTGAGTTCGGTGGTGACTTCGATTTCGACCGGTGATTGAGCGTAAGGAGCGACCATCAGCAGAGCGGAAAGGAATTGAGATGAAATGTTGCCTGCAATTTGGGCTTTGCCGCCTGGCAGGTCATCTGCTGTGATTTTTACTGGCGGACAAATGGCTGATTGCTTACTGCTGAGTGCTTCCACTTTCGCGCCAAGTTGTGTCAACGCTTCCACCAAATCACCGATGGGACGCTCTCTCATACGCGGCTCACCATCCAGAACATATTCCCCGTTTCCAAGAGTTAGAAAAGCAGACAGGAAGCGCGCTGCGGTCCCGGCGTTGCCGATGAAGAGTTCGGCTTGCTTGGCCGGGATATGTCCACCCAGACCGGTGACAGTCATGCGAGTATTTTCGGGATCAAGGCTTACATCAAAACCCAGGGTTTGCAAGGCACTGGCAAAGTAACGGGAATCGTCAGAGAAGAGGGCGTTTTCGAGCGTCGTGGTTCCATCCGCTAAGGCAGCAATGAGCAGAGCCCGGTTGGTCAGCGACTTGGAGCCGGGAACGCGCACGGTGGCGGAGAGGGGGTGTGTGATAGGAGTGATGAGCATGATTGCGTAATGAGTAATACGTAAAAGGTAATTGGTTATTGTGTAAGGGTTTGGTAATGCCTTTTTGCAATGTCAAGGCTGGATTTCAACGAGTCAGGATCATTCATGATAACAGCCATTTTCAAAGCAGCGATCTGGTCTTGCAAGACGGCCGAGGGCTTCCAGAACATTATCACGATTGGACTGAAGTACACCCAACATCATACTGGAAGGTGTGCCCGCCAGCCGGGAAGTGGAACGGAAGCCGGGGCCGACCAGCGGGGCACAATCAGCAGGGGTGGCGAGCGCCAGGGCGGACGAAAGCAGGTAGGGCAGATGGCTGGTGGCGGCCAAAATCCGGTCGTGGTCGTCGGCCTCCAGCCAAATGGGGTTTAGCTCCAAGCGCATCGACAATTTGCAGAGCAGCGGAACGAGCATTCTCGCTGGTACGCCCGAGCGGAGTCAGCACGAAGGGCGCATCACGGTATAAGAAAGCGTTCGGCGTTTTCAAGCGAGAGCCGTTCGCGACCACAGATAGGGTGTCCACCGATGGGATCGAAGTTGGCGGGCAAAGTTTCGAGGGCAGCAACGATTGTCCGCTTGGAGGAGCCGATGTCGAGCACGATGCACGGGTGCTGGACGAACTCTGGCAGGCGGCGTAACCATTCCACAATGGCAGGAACGGGACAGGCCAGGATAACGAGGTCGGCGTCGGCCAGGATTTTAGCGGGGTCGCTATCAGCATGGTGGACGATCTCTTGACGGCGGGCAAGCTCGAGCGTGGATTGATCCGGGTCGTAGGCGCTCAGGCGGCGGCAACGTCCTTTAAGGGAAAGCGCCAGAGAGCCTCCCATGAGTCCCAATCCAATTAGAGCGATATTGGCATCTTTTAAGTTAAAGCCAGGTTCCATAAACGGACCTTCACCCTGACCATCTCCCTAAAAGGGAGAGGGAACCTTGGAAACCAAGCGACGATCAACGGCTTCGGCAACCGCTTTGAGTTTGCGCACCATGCTGGCGAAGTTTTCGGGGGTGAGCGATTGGCGTCCGTCGGAGATGGCGTGGGCGGGGTCGGGGTGCACTTCGACGATGATGCCATCGGCCCCGGCAGCCACGCCCGCTTTGGCAACGGCAGTGACGTAATCGTAGTGGCCGGTGGAGTGGCTGGGGTCGAGCACCACGGGCAAGTGGGTCAGGCTGTTGAGCACCGGGATAGCGTTGATATCAGTGGTGTTGCGGGTAGCGGTCTCGAAGGTGCGGATGCCGCGCTCACACAGCACCACCCGCTCGTTGCCGCCTGCCAGGATATATTCGGCGGCCATCAGCAGGTCTTCGACCGTGGCGCTCATGCCGCGCTTGAGCAGGACCGGCGTGCGGGTCTCGCCGATGGCCCGCAGCAGGTTGAAGTTTTGCATGTTGCGCGCACCGATCTGGAGCACGTCTACGTATTGGACCATCAAAGGGATTTGCGAAACGCCCATGACCTCCACCACGATGGGCAGGCCGGTCAACTCACGAGCTTCGGCCATGTATTCGAGGCCTTCCGCGCCCAACCCCTGGAAGGAGTAAGGGGATGTGCGCGGCTTGAAGACGCCACCCCGCAGCGCATTAGCTCCCGCTTCCTTGACGGCTTGCGCCGTTTCGATGATTTGCGAGCGGGACTCAACCGAGCAGGGTCCCGCGATAATCGGGATTTCCTGGCCCCCGATGGTGAAGCCATCCAGCGGGAAGACCGAGTTTTCCGGGTGGAACTGGCGGGAAGCCAGTTTGTAAGGTTTCGAGATGCGCTGGACTTCCATTACGCCTGGCAAAGTCTCGAAAACACCGGTAGGCACGCCATGACTCTCGCCAACCGCGCCGATGATAGTCTGCTCGACTCCGTAGATGGGATGAGCAGTTAAATGTTGTTCTTCGATATGCTCGATCACGTGGTCGATTTGTGCCTGGGATGCGCCCGGCTGCATGATGATCATCATAATGAAAACTCCTTGGATGTGGTGACTTATTGAACGGATGTGGGCTGGTGCTGTACGCAGGCCAGCCTTCTGTCCATGATTTCGGCGATCTGGCCGACCTGTTTGACCATGGCAGCGAACTTTTCGGGTTTGAGCGACTGGCGTCCATCGGAGAGGGCATGAGCGGGATCGGGATGGACTTCGACGATCAGGCCATCGGCCCCGGCAGCCACCGCAGCGCGGGCAACAGCCGCCACATAGTCATAGTGACCGGTCGAGTGGCTGGGGTCAAGAATGACCGGTAGATGGGTCAGGCCCTTGAGCACGGGAATGGCATTGATGTCGGTGGTGTTGCGGGTGGCGGTCTCAAAGGTGCGGATGCCGCGTTCGCACAACATGACCTGTTTGTTGCCGCCCGCCAGGATGTACTCGGCCGACATAAGCAGTTCTTCGATGGAGGCCGAAAGTCCACGCTTGAGCAGGACGGGCGTCTGGGTCTGGCCGATGACGCGCAGCAGGTTGAAGTTCTGCATGTTGCGCGCGCCGACTTGCAACACATCCACGTACTTGACCATCAGATCGATCTGCACCTGCGACATGATCTCGACCACGATCGGCAGGCCAGTCGCTTCACGGGCTTCGGCCAGCAGTTCCAAGCCTTCTTCGCCCAACCCCTGGAAAGAGTAAGGCGACGTGCGCGGCTTGAAGACGCCACCGCGCAGGGCGCAGGCACCCGCTTCTTTGACGGCGTGCGCCGTTTCGAGGATCTGCGAACGGGACTCGACCGAGCAGGGTCCCGCGATCAGGGTCAGTTCCTGGCCGCCGACGGTAAAGCCGTCCAGCGGAAAGATCGAGTTCTCCGGATGGAATTGGCGCGAAGCGAGTTTGTACGGTTGGGTGATGCGCTGGACCGCTTCGACCCCGTCCAGCACTTCGAAGATGTCAGTGGGAATATCGTGGGTCTCGCCGATGGCGCCGATCACAGTGGCATTGACGCCCTGCGAGAGATGGGGGGCCAAGCCGGCTTCCTTGATATGTTCGATGACATGCTCCACCTCTTGCGGGGTGGCGTTGGATTTCATAATGATCATCATGGTGATTTCTCCTTTGGCTAAAACTATGCGCGTGCGACCAGATCAGGTCGCAATTTGACGGCGTCGCGCAGATAGACGTGTTGGATGGCAGATTGTTCGAGCCCGGTATTCCAATGAATGAGCACACGGATGCACAACGGCAGTCCGCCCGGCACGGGGATTTCGCGGGTACACATCATCGGGACCTGGTCCCAACCAATTTGACGGGCAGCCTGTGCCGGGTAGGCCGAGACGATGTCTTCGGTGACGGTGAACAGCGCCGAGGCGATGTCTTCTGTCTGCAAAGCGGGATTGGCCGTCCAGGATGGAGGTCAGCAATTCCTGCGTGGCGGATAGCACCTGCTCGGGTTCGTCTGCGGTGATCGTGATGGCACCGCGAATGCCGCGAATGGTCATTTCTCTTCCTTTCCTCCCCCCATTTTGGACGGACGTTCAAAGTGGGGGGACCGAGGGGGGCAAAACAAAAAGAGCGGGCCGCCTGGCTCGCTCTTTCAAAATGTGCGGAAAATCCGCTACTTCTTAAGCGCCACCAACGGCAACCGGGGTCGGGAGCCGTAAAAGTAGTAGCTAAAAAAGAAGCGCTTGGACTGTTGCATGTTGGGCGTTATTCTATGACCGATAGGCGGATGTGTCAAGGTTAGTTTTGAGATATTTATAACTTTTTGACATCCCAAGTGTATCCATATATCTAATGTGTATATATAAACAATTCGCTAAGACCTAATTCAAGATGGTTTATTGTAGTTTGATATTGACTTTTGTCAGGCGATTTTATAAACATCTCTTTTTGCTCGTCAATGATCTTTATTGCATCATCTAAAGTTTCTAGGTATTCTAGTGTTGCTGGTATTTGATTGAGAGTTTCGGAAAGTTTTTTAAATCAATTAACATTTGGCTCGTTATTTTTGATACCGAACTTACGCCCTTGTCGCGCCATTGGTAAAAAACATTGTCTTCAATCATTGTATCTGGCGGCATAGAAACTATCGTTTGGATAACCCTATCAGCATGTGCCAGTATAAACTTTAAAGCCGCTTGTTTATCCCCAAAGCATATTCCAATGATAAAGTGGGGTTTCCTCAGCAGGGAAGGTGAAATGTTCTTTCATATACTCGTCAGGTTCAAAAGGCAAAAGATATTTGACAAACTTTTCTTCATCAAAATTAACAAGATTTCTGACATCAATGTAAATTGCTCCAAGTGAATAATATTTTCCTATCGATGGACAGGCAACTATCTGACTGATGAAATTTTGTATATGCAAGCTTTCGATAGTATACGTTCCACTCTTTGGAAAACGAGCTTTGAACTTTTTGTACAACATCGCAATAAAATCATCCATTTTTTCTAATTCAACAGTTATGTATAAAATCGCTTCACCGTTAATTTGGGGTATGAGAGGTGATATTGCTTTTACACCTACTAAATTCCCTAAATCCTTGGTGAAAAATTCTTCAATGGCATGCTTTCTTCTCTTAAGAAGATTTTTCTGCCCATAGACTACTGAATATATTTTTTGCAAGTTGGTTTCCTCTAAAAACTTCCAAACATTTAGCAATACTTCTAGATTTTCACTTTCAGACTTGTGTAACTCTTCCACTTTGTTTGTGTCAATTGATCTTGAAAACAGCTTTACAAACTCCCTTTGTATTTCATGTAGCTGAGAAATAGCATCTAGTAAGTTGATCATAGAAAGATGCCCATCGCGGTCAATTTCTGACCTATTAACCCGCGCAACAATTAAGAGTTTTTTTGCCTTATAAAAGTAGAGTAGCGATTGCAATAATCTCTAAACGCCTTTCTGAAACGTGCTGTAGCTGCACTTTGAAAGTTTTGTGATGTAATTCTAAAATTCTCTTCTTTCACACCGTCAATCGATTCTTCTTTTTTATCAACCTCATAACTCTCTCCACCAAATCCAAATCGATCCATTGCAGATTTTGGTAATCGGCTACTATCTTTCGAAAGCTTCTCCCACGTTTCAGTAATCAACATTGTGAACGAATCATCAGTGAAGCTTTTAGCCACCGTTCCTCTTGTATAAATAATCTATCCCATTTAGTAATGCTTGCGCGGTTTGCACAATAGAGCCTCTAACATCAAGAATGTTTTCAATATATTCATTCCATGAGTGAATTCGATATTGGTAATTATGTAG
>CAWAVQ010000018.1:0-96221 GCA_963785535.1 uncultured Chloroflexia bacterium
CAAGTCCTTCTCAATTTGCTCAGCAACGCCATTAGAGACAACCGGAAAAATGGCTCCATCATTAAAAATCGATACCCAGGAAAAACGTGAATTGGTCGTTTCGGTGAGGATACCGGAGTGGGCATCCCAGAAGATGCGGTGGGACATCTCTTTGAAAAGTTTTATCGCGTGCGTGAAAACGAATCGAAAGCCGCTGGAACGGGCCTTGGGCTATCCATTTGCAAGCAGATCATCCAGGGGCACGGCGGTACCATTGAGATCAAGAGCAAGTTGGGAATCGGCACAAACGTCCTGATCAGTTTGCCACGTGGGAGCAGGACAATACCACGTTAAAAGTTCGCCGCCCGCCCAATTTTGATGGGCGGGCGGTTTTTATTTATGGTGCCACCAGTACTTTGAGAACGCCCGGTTGCGCAGCACGCTCAAAAGCGGACAACGCTTCTCCCAGCCTGAACTCTGCTGCGATCAGCACGCTTGGATCGACCTGCCCCTTTTCCATCAAACGTAACGCGGGCTCGAATGGTCCACAACGCGAACCGACCACGTTGATTTCATCCACCACGATAGATGAAAAGTTGACCGACATCTCGCCCTTATACGTGGACTTCATCACCAGCGTCCCGCGCGGACGAATGGCCTGTCTCGCTAAAGAAAAACCACCCGGCGATCCGGTCGCTTCGACCACGATATCCCAACGCCAGGGTTGAATATCGTGCTCTGCAATGATACTGATGCCCCGCTCAACCAGTATTTTCTGCTGGTAAGCATGTCGCGCCACTACATGCAGATCACAGCTCGTCAGCGCCAGGGTCTGGGCGATGAGTTGTCCCAAACGGCCCGCGCCGACCACCAATACCCGGTCTGTGGGCCGGATGTGTACCTGCTGCTGGATCTCGAGCGCAGCCGCCAGGGGTTCCGTGAAAACAGCCATCTCGTCCGGCACTGAAGCGGGGACACGATGTAGATTGGAAAGCGGAAGAGTGGTGAATTCGGCAAAAGTCCCGTTCCGTTTGGATATCCCCAAAGTAGTTCGGTTTTCGCAATGGTTGCGGCGTCCGTTCAGGCATTGCTCGCAACTTCCACAACTGATATTGATCTCGCCCACCACGCGTTGGCCGACCCAATTCTGCTCATCCGCCGCGACCACCTCACCGACAAACTCATGTCCCGGGATACCCGTAAACGGATAATAACCCTTCACCAACTCCAGATCGGTGCTGCAAATCCCGGCCACCCGGATGCGGATGAGCGCCTCGCTGGAGCGGATTGGTTCAGGCACCTCGCGCAAGTCAAGTTGATTGTTTTCCAACCAAAGAGCTTTCATGGATAAATTTTACTCAGAAATGGCCCACTGATCGCGCCCGGCATTCTTGGCCTCGTATAGGGCCATATCGGCGCGGCTTAGGAATTTTTGCCAGTTCTCCTGGTCATGCCTGTACTCCGCTATGCCAATGCTAACAGTCAGTTGGATGGCTTCCCCAACATTGATATTCGCTTCACGAATGCGTTTGCACAAACGGGCCGCCTGTTCGGCTGCTTCCCTCAAATGAGTATTTGGCAATACCACCAGAAACTCTTCTCCGCCATAACGTCCCACCGTATCCGGGTTACGGACGCTTTCCTGCAAAATATTCGCCAGTTGGAAAAGCACCTGGTCGCCGACCGTATGACCGTAGGAATCATTGATGCGCTTGAAATGGTCGATATCGATCATGGAAATGGACACTGATGTTTTGTAACGTTCCGCGCGAATAACTTCATTTTGCAATTTCTTGATCACCTGCCGCCTGTTCGGCAGGCAGGTCAACGCATCGATGTGCGACACTTCTTCTGCTTGTGCAATGACAGCTTTGAGCTCGATCTCTTTAATCTTTATGACGCGTTGAGCGGCTTCCAGTTCTTTTTTGATCTCTGTAAGCTCATCGTTGAGACGCTGGTTTTCAGCCTTCAAATCGTCTGTCAAAATCATCATCCTTTAGCGGGCGCCTTTCCTGCCAAATTGGCGTTCCAACATGTCCACAGAAAGATGAATTATGGTTGGTCTACCGTGCGGGCAGGTGCGTGGTGAATCGCAATTTTCAAGGTCGATCAACAAGGCGTGCTGCTCATCACTGGAGAGCGTCTGCCCGGCCTTGACCGCCATCCGTTTGCAGACCCGGGCAGCAATGCGCGCCTCGAGTTCTTCCTGCAACGGGGTCTCGTCCTCCTCAAAATCCTCCACCAGTGCGCGCAAGGCAGCGGCAGCATCGCTGCCAGAAAACAAGGTTGGCATAGCGCGCACCTGAAATGTATTCGGTCCAAATGCCTCGACCTGGAAACCAAAATGGTTCAAGAATTCCAATTGTTCCCCCAGCAAGGCCGCTTGCGCAGGCGGCAGGGTCACGCTGACCGGCTCCAACAGAGTTTGCGATGGAATGTTGCGCTTATCATGCTGAAGCATCAACTTTTCGAACAGGACACGTTCGTGCGCGGCATGTTGGTCCACCAAGTACAAGCCATCCGGACCTTCAGCGACCAGATAGGTAGCCCCGATCTGACCGATCAAGCGCAAGAGCGGAATATTCGCAAAGGCGGACTGCCCCGCTTCATTCCCAGACACCGCACTTGCTCCCGTTCCATCGGCCCCTTTCGCATCTCCTGCCATCGTCCAATCAAGGCCAACCTGTCCCGAAGCAGAGGGTTGATATTCTCGTGATGCCGTACTTCCCCACAACGTGGTTGGCGGCAAACTGGGAACGGGTGCATAGGCCAGCAAAGCCCGTCGCACCGCACGCTGCACGAAGCTGAAGACTTTATCCTGCTCCCGGAAACGGACCTCGGCCTTGGCGGGATGTACGTTGACATCTACTGCCGCCGGGTCAACCTCAAGGAACAGCGTCGCCAGCGGGTAACGTCCCACCATCAACAGGGTGTGATAGGCCTGCGTCAGCGCGGCATTGAGCGGAATATCCTGCACCCAGCGCCCGTTGATGAAGAAGGTCATCTCGCGGCGGTTGGAACGTGTGACCGAGGTCGGGCTGATGTAGCCGGAAAGCTTTAGCCCATCGTCTTCGGCGATGACTTCCAGCATCTGTTTGGCCGTTTCCACGCCGTAGAGAATGGCCAGGATCGCGCGTCGGTCACCGTCACCGGAAGTCTGCAAGGTGACTTTTTTGCCCTCTGCCAGCTTGAAGCGCACATCCGGGTAGGCCAGCGCATAGCGGGTGACGAAAGTATCGATGGCACGTCGCTCGGTGGTGTCCGATTTCAGGAATTTCAGGCGCGCCGGAACGTTGTAGAACAGGTTCTCGACTTGCACCACCGTCCCGACCGGCACGCCCGTTTGTTCCACGGTCCCTGCCTGTCCACCCTCCACGCGGATGCGCGCCCCGATCTGCGATATCAGTGGCGCGCGAGGTGACGGTCATGCGTGAAACAGAACCAATCGAAGCCAGGGCCTCGCCGCGGAATCCAAGCGTGGAGATGGAAAAAAGCTCTTTGGCGGAGGCAAGCTTGGAGGTGGCATGACGCGAAACCGCCAAGGCCAGTTCGTCCGCAGGGATACCGGAACCGTCATCCGCCACTTCGATCAGGCCCCGTCCGGCTTCTTCTATCCTGACGGAAACGGATTTGGCACCTGCATCCAGCGCGTTTTCGACCAGTTCCTTGACCACCGAAGCCGGGCGCTCGACCACTTCACCAGCGGCGATCTGCGAAGCGACTTCGGACGAAAGTAGGTGGATGGGCATAAAAATATTATACCGCCTGCATATATAATTGCGTTCTGATGAAATATACACTCCTGTTAATGGTACTTTTGACATCCTTCCTGTCAGCCTGCGGGGGAAATGCGCCTGTAACATCCACGCCAATCCCTACAACAACCGAAACGCAAACGTCTTTTACAACGGCCACAGCGACAACGCTCCCCACTCCTTTGCCGAGGCCCACGCCCACGTCTGAGCCATATTGGGAGTATAGCATCGCGTACCTGCGCTCGCGAACCTATGGCGGCGGGCAAATCGAAATCACCCAAACATTGGGAAAGAACAGCGCTTTCACACGCCATTATTTTCGCTATGACAGCGATGGGTTGAGCATTTACGGGTTTGCGGACGTGCCGCACGGCGAGGGACCATTCCCGGTCATCATTGCCTTGCATGGCTATATCGAGCCGGAGATCTACCAAACGCTGGACTACACCACTCATTATGCGGACGCGCTGGCTAGCGCCGGCTATCTGGTGCTGCACCCCAATTTACGCCTCTACCCGCCATCGGAAGAGGGGGATAATCTCTTTCGGGTCGGGATGGCAATCGACACACTCAACCTGATCGCGTTGGTCAAAGAAAACAGTGGGATGCCTGGCATGCTGCAAACGGCCGACCCGATGCGCATCGGCCTGTGGGGACACAGCATGGGCGGCGGCGTTAGCACACGCGTGCTGACCGTCAGTCCGGATGTCAAGGCGGCTGTGCTTTACTCCGCCATGACCGGCGAAGAACGGAAAAACTATGAGGCCATCTATCGCTGGTTGAATGGCTCCATGGGCGTGGAGGAACTGGCTGTCCCGAACGAAGCCTTGCCGCGCATTTCGCCCATGTATTTCTTCGAGGACATTACTGCGGCAGTAAGCATCCATCACGGACTGGCCGATAAGCTGGTGCCGGTCCAGTGGTCCATGCTAACCTGCCAGCAACTCAAGTCGTTGGGCAAAGAGGTGGAGTGCCATTATTACGAGGGTATGCCGCACACCTTTTATGGACCGACGGATAAAGAGTTCATCCAGTATACGATCCAGTTCTTTGACCGCTATCTGGGTAGGCCGTAAAAGATGTCTTCTACCCAGGCTCACCACAGTGAACTCCGGGGGCTGATCTGAAAATAGGAGTTAACGTCTCCCGACGTTGGCAAAGGGACTTAAGCCCCCGGCTAATAGTACGAAGTCTGCTTCGCAGACTTATCCCCTACGGGGATAAGCCCTGAAGGGGCTTCGTAAAAATAGCCCAGACGTTTACGTCCGGGCGAGTTGATTGGTGCAGATCTACCACATTCGAATGCTCCCATCCTTCAGGGTGAACCTTGCTCATCGTAACTCTGTGGTAAGAGATACTCGTATCCATCTTATTATCCACTCCCAAGCGAACAGGTATCAGGGCGATATAAGCCGAGACGGTATAATATCCATCCCAAAGCGTTGATCAACCTGTGGAGTCCATGTTCAGAAAAAAACTGGTATCACTTTGCTTGATTTTTATAGTAGCTGCCTGTGTGCCGCAAACCCAACCTATAGTAGAAGTAGAAGCGACCCTCACACCTTTCCAGTTCCACCAGAACACTCCTACTTCCTTACCTACTGCTACCCTTACAGCTACGCCAACACCAGTTCCACCTACTGCTACAGCAATTTCGCTGCCTCCCATCCCAGAAGAATATTTGCCCTATACCATCGCGTATCTTCGCACTCGCACTTATGGCGGCGGGCAAATCGAAACGCTGGAGGTGATGGAAGAAAAAGAAAATTTCACGCGTTACAAGTTACACTACCCCAGTGATGGGCTGGACATCTACGGGTTTGTAAATGTTCCAAAAGGGGACGGACCATTCCCGGTGATCATCATGCTGCATGGGTACGGGTGGTCGAAGGCGCCTACTGTCTTGAGCTCTGATACCCCGGTAGCCGACCTATTAGCAGAGCATGGTTTTGTCGTTTTACACCCAAACATGCGCGGCTATCCGCCTTCGGACAAAGGTGACGATCGTTACAGGGTTGGATTGGCTGTCGATGTCCTCAATCTTATTGCGCTCGTCAAGGAACAGGCCAGGCAACCGGGCCTGTTGGAAAACGCCGACCCTGCTCGTATTGGATTATGGGGTCACAGTCTTGGCGGCGGGGTAGCCTTGCGCGTGGCCACTGTCAGCGAGGATATCAAGGCTATGGTGTTGTATTCCTCCATCAGTGCGGATGAACTCAAGAACGCCAAGCTTTTCTACGGAATCACGGGAGAGCAGAAATATCAAACTGAAATGGAAACTCCCCCTGAAGTGATGGCGTATATCTCACCCTTGAATTACTTTGATACAATCAATGCCAGCGTCAAGTTGTACCACAGCCTCACCGACGATGTTGTGCCACCCGCCTGGGCAACGGAGACCTGTGATGCAATGCAGGAAAACAATATCGATGTCGATTGTTTCTACTACATCGGTGCCGACCACACATTCTCTTCCGGATTCCAGACGGATTTCCGCAAGACCATGCTTACTTTTTTTGAGACAAAATTGAAAGGGCCATAACCATCGATGTCAGGTATTAATATCTTGTGAAATACACTACCATTTTCTTCGATCTGGACGATACGCTTTACCCCGCTTCCACCGGGTTGTGGCACGCCATCAAAGAGCGCATGAACATTTACATGCGTGATCGCATGGGCTTCGATCCCGCTGAGATTCCAGTTGTGCGCGAGAAGTATTTTCTCCAATATGGCACCACCCTACGCGGATTACAGGCCAATCACGACATCGACGTGCAGGACTTCCTGGCCTTTGTGCATGACCTGCCCCTGAGCGATTACATCCAGCCCAATCCCGAGTTGTGCGAAGTCATCGCTTCGCTCGGGACCCGCAACCTGATCTTCACCAACGCGGACGCAGCCCACGCCCGCAGGGTGTTGAAAGCGCTCAAGCTAGACAACTGTTTTGAAAACGTTGTGGACGTGAACGCCGTTGCCCCATATTGCAAGCCCATGCCTGAGTCCTTCCCGATCGCCATGCGCATGGCCGGCGAAAGCGACCCGAGTCGTTGCGTGATGATCGACGACCTGCCCCGCACGACGCTGGCCGCACGGGAAGCCGGTTGGTACAGCATATTATTCGGACAGGAGAAACCGCATCCGGATGCCAATGCTACTCTGACCGACTGGCGAGATCTGGCTGCTATTCTGGATGGGAGGGCTTCATGAACTCCGATAAGGTGTTGATCGTCGTTCTGCTGGTGATTGGCATTGTGGTGCTCTCGAATCTGGCGATGTTTGCGATGGTGCGCGGTTCACGCGGCATGAAGTTTGATTGGTTCAAGGACATGCGTGGTAGCCTCAGCCAACCCTTCAAGTCGGAAGACGATTCACTGGATGAACTGCGGCAGAGGGTGGGAGAGTTGGAAAAATCTGACGAGAAGGATGAAGAATAGGTGGCTGTCATTCCCCAATGAGGATGATGTACGGCTACGAAACAGTCTCCTAGCAGAAATACTCGAAACTCTCTAATAAAATGCATATAAGTTTCCTACAATTAGGGGATATAGATTTCATGCTCTTTTAATACGCCTGTGATAATCTTTGATATTGGTTTAATGGTCATTCCAGGAGGATGCTATGAATAAATACGTACGCGGTGGTTTGATCGGCGCTGTCGCTGTGATCATGTTGCTGGGGTCATTCTCCGGCGGTTTTCTGGTGGGACACTTCGTGCCCTTCCAAAACAGCGGCCAGCCTATTTTTAGCAGCGCGCCGGAGGCTCTTCCCACCGTATCCCCGCAGCAGCAATCTGCCACCCCGCAGGATGTGCAGACGCTCTTTAAGCCCTTCTGGGAGGCCTGGGGCATCGTCCATAACCAGTATGTTGACCAGCCGGTAGACGATGTGGCCCTGATGCAAGGCGCCATCCGCGGCATGATGGATGCGCTGGGCGACAAGCACAGCTCTTACATGGACCCGCAGACCTATCAAGATGCCAACAACGGACTTGCAGGTGCATACGAAGGCATAGGCGCCTGGGTCGACACTACGTCAGACTACCTGACCATTATCAGTCCTATCCCTGATTCACCGGCCGAAAAGGCCGGGATGCAAACCGGGAGACAAAATCATTGCAATCGATGGCGAAGATATGACCGGTATCGATGCCGAACTGGCGCGCCAGAAGGTGCTCGGCCCGGCCGGGTCAACCGTCGTTTTAACGGTAGCACGCGCGGGTGAGTCCGATCCGCTGGAATTTTCCATTACACGTGAAAAGATCGTTGTCAAGAGCGCAGCCGGTAAGATGCTGGATAACGACATCGGTTACATCCAGATCACTACATTTGGCGACAATACCACCAGCGAATTACGTGCCGCGCTCAAAGACCTGCTGGCGCAGAACCCCAAAGGCCTGGTCATCGACTTGCGCAATAACGGCGGCGGCTATTTGCAGACCGCCGTGGAGGTTGCTTCGGAGTTCATCCCCAAGGGCGTGGTGCTGTACGAGCAATACGGTGACGGCACGCGCAACACCTATAACATCATCCCGGGCGGCCAGGCCACCGAGATCCCGCTGGTGGTGCTGGTCAACGAGGGGACGGCCTCCGCTTCGGAGATCGTCTCAGGTGCCATCCAGGACTACGGACGCGGCAAGCTGGTAGGCGTGACGTCTTATGGCAAAGGCTCAGTGCAAAACTGGGTGCCGCTTT
Organism: uncultured Chloroflexia bacterium; assembly: GCA_963785535.1. Classification (GTDB taxonomy): domain Bacteria; phylum Chloroflexota; class Anaerolineae; order Anaerolineales; family Villigracilaceae; genus JAABUE01. Next base: position 8,429 of record CAWAVQ010000018.1, read on the forward strand.
CGGATAACGAGGGCGCGGTGCGCGTGACCATCGCTAAATGGCTGACCCCCAAGGAACGCAGCATTTCCAACGTTGGCCTGACGCCGGATGTGACCGTGGAGATCACGGATGCGGACCTCCAAGCTGGCATCGACCCGCAACTGGACAAAGCCGTCCAGGTCCTGCTGGATGAGGTCAACGGTGGCGCTTCCCAATAGTCAATTTCTCCCAGAGGCTGAGCCGCTGTGTACGGCGCAGCCGAAGGGAGCTAACGAGGTGAAACATGTTTTTCTTTGACCCAACATACTTACTCTTTATGGCCCCGGCCTTTCTATTGATGCTGCTGACTTCATGGTACGTCAAGTCGGCATACAACAAGTGGAGCCGAGTCCCATCCACCAGCCGCATGACTGGAACACAAGCTGCTCAGCGGCTGATCTCGATCGGTGGCTTGTACGGCGTAAAAGTCGCCGCTACGAATGGTCAACTCACCGACCACTATGACCCGCGCGACAAGACGCTCTATCTTTCGCAAGCTGTGGCGAACAACGCTTCGGTAGCGGCGGTGGCCGTGGCTGCACACGAACTCGGCCATGCCATGCAGGATGCCGAAGATTACCTGCCTCTGCGTTTCCGCGCGGCGTTGGTTCCGGCGGTTAACATCGGTTCCTGGCTGGGCTGGATTTTGATCCTGGTCGGCCTGTTCCTGAACATGGTCAACCTGGCCTGGCTGGGTGTGCTGGTCTTTTCCGGCGGCGCGGTCTTTGCCCTGGCAACCCTGCCGGTGGAAATCAACGCGTCTGCACGCGCCAAGCGATTGCTGGCCGACACCGGCATCATTCAGGGCGAAAAGGAACGGAGTGGCGTGAACAACGTGCTCAATGCTGCCGCGCTGACGTACGTCGCTGCGCTGGTAACGGCCGTTCTGCAACTGCTGTACTTTGCCAGCTTGATAGGTGGACGGCGCAGATAGTCCGGTACGATCCCATTTGAAAAAGCTTCCCGAGCAGTGTATGTTGGGAGGCACACATACAAGACACCGCCAGGAAAAGCCTGAAACAGGTACAGCGGGTAGAATAAGATTCAAAGATCAGCCCTCCGCGTTTTGAAAGCGCGGAGGGTTTTCATGTGTATAATCCACGTATGCGTAAATTCATGGTGCTACTCGTCTTATCTCTGGGGGTTGCATTTGTCATCATCAGTTTCAGTGAACTTGAACAAACTGTTGCAACCTTGAAGCAGGGTAATTTTTGGTTCATCTTGCTGGCGCTCTTGATCCAAATCGGCTGGTTTTTCCTGGTGGGCATCACCTATCGTTTGCTCTATCGTATGTTGGGTATGCACGATTCGATTCTGAACCTGACCAAGGTGGCAGCTGCAGCAACATTTGTCAATGTAGTCATGCCCACCGCAGGGGTCGGGGGAATTGCCATCTTCGCTAATGCTGCCAAAAAAGGCGGGCATCCAACCGGCAAAGTTACCCTGGCTGCAGCGATGTTCGTGCTTTTCGACCTGTCTGCATTTCTAGCCGTGCTCGCCCTGGGGATCATCGTGCTGATCCGCCGCAACAACCTGGGAGCGGGTGAAATCACGGCCTCATTGATCCTGCTGGCGATTGCCTCCCTACTGGGTTTCACGCTCTATCTCGGCTCCCGCTCGGCGGAGGCGATGGGCAATTTCCTGGCTTATCTGTCTCGCATGGTCAATTTCGTCATAAGACCGTTCCTGCGTCGGAATTACCTGCGCGAAGAACGTGCGCACAAATTTGCCCACGAAATGGCCGATGGATTGGCCTCCCTGCCTCACAACGTAGGCGATCTGCTCAAGCCGCTTCTCCTGGCCTTTTTGAACAAGGGCTTGATGATCAGCATCCTATTGTGCGCCTTCCTGGCCTTCAAAGTACCATATACCGCAGGGACCGTCACCGGGGGGTTTGCGATTGGGTATCTATTCATGATCGTCTCGCCCACGCCATCTGGCATCGGGGTTGTGGAAGGCGTGCTGCCGTTAGCGCTCAAATCCCTGCGCGTGGTCTGGAGTCAGGCGGTGGTGATCACCATCGTCTATCGCGCGATGACCTTCTGGGTGCCGTTGGGGGTAGGCGCATTGGCGTTCCGCAATTTGCACCTGAACAGAACGAAAGAGGAACTTGTATGAAGACACAGGATTACCTGCCCGTCGTACTATCGATCATTGTCATTATCCTGGTGGCCGTGTTGGAGAAACAAAGCAAGCTTTTCGCCGCTATCACCGCCACCATGCCCCTGGCCGCGCCGCTGGCTTTATGGATTGTGTACTCTTCTTCTGGCGGAGACAAGCAAGCCGTCTCGAGTTTCTCCTTGAGCATGTTCTTGGGCTTCTTACCTACGTTGGCCTTTATCGTCACGGTCTGGTTGGCGGCGCGCGCCGGGATGAAACTGGTCCCGATTCTGCTGACGGGTTATGGCGTGTGGGCCATGGGCGCGGGGATTTTGTTTTTGCTCAGGAACGTGCTGGGGCTGCGGTAGCGCCGCAAATCTGCGGTACAGGAGGAAACCCTATGGACGCTATCTTCGATTGGTGCGTACAGGTGCTGGTCTACTTCGCAGGCGTATTTGGCATCACCTACAAGGAAATTAATGTGTGGGTGTTCGTTATCATCTGGCCGATCATCTCGATTGTGCTGATTGCTCTGGTCATCCTTCAGCAAGTGCGTATCCGACGTTTGCAGGAATCGCTAGATGAAGAGAGACAACAATGAGCGAAAGATCACGTTTATGGCTGGGGTTCGTCCTGGTTGTGCTGCTATTTGTAGCAGGGTGCAGCAGAGTAAAACCCACTCCTTACCCATCCGAAGTGGACTGGGCAACCGCAGTGCAAATTCTCAACACAGGGAAAGTTGAAATGGTCATGCAAGCCCACAGCCTGGATATAACGCTGACTATGAAAGATGGTTCTAGCATTCACACCGTCGAACCACAGATCGATGCTATCTTCGATGAAATCGACAAATGCGGGAAGCCGTGCGGCCAGATCGCCCTGGCAACGGAATAAGAAACACGGGGAATACCGGGAGAAACAATGACTTTCTACATCCTACGCCACGCGGCCAAGGAAAGGGGAGACTTCTACAACCCCCAGTTACGCCACCAGGACGAGCCCCTCAGCCCGGTAGGGCAGGAGCAAGCACAGAGACTGGTCGCATATTTCGCGGACAAGGGGATCACCAGGATCTTCGTCAGCGCTTACCAGCGGACAGCACAGACCGCCGCTCCGCTGGCCGGACACCTGAAACTGCTCCCGATTGTAGACGAACGCCTGAACGAGGTCGACAATGGCCTGTTCGACAGCGCCACCGAAGAAGAGGTACGGAAAAACTTCCCTGCCGAGTGGCGGGCCATGTGTGAGGCGCGGCCCAACTTCCGCTTCCCCCAAGGCGAAACCTGGGAAGAAGCGGGCAGCCGCATCGCCGCGTTTTTGAACGAAAAACAGGCCACCCACGCGGATGAGAATATGCTGGTCGTCTGTCACGAAGGCTTGATTCGCATCATGATGTGTCATGTCACGAAGGGCCCCCTCCACCACCGTCGAAATTTCCTGATTCTGGGAGAATTTGTGGTTGTGGCAAAAGTGAGGCATGATAGGCAAAAACTCCACCACGAGCTTAGCCGACATGCCTCAAAGACAGTGTACCAAAACCAAAGACAAAGTTACAAGCCCATGCAAGCGTATCACCTTACCGATCACGATGGAAGAATATGAAGAGATCATTGGTGACCATAGCGTCTACCGGAGATGGGTGGATGAGATGATTGTGCGATATCCAGAATTATTTCCTGTTGCTATAAGCGAAGGCTACAGCTTGCATGATGAACGTGGTTCGGAAAAGATGGGAAGCTTTCGCTTGCGGCGGATTTGTCTGAAAGCGCGAGATGCACAAGGGAAGAAACAGGTCTTCACGATTGCGCCGAGCGGGGTGATGCCTTATATGACGGGCTATACGGATGATGTGGAAAAAGCTATGTTTCTGAGGCGTTTTGATGTTCCATTTTGGGCTTTGACCTATGTCTTTGGGCGCAATGATGATTATTGGTATCGTCAGGAGAACCAATTTGGACGCTACGACATCGTGCAAACGGTGGTCAAAGACGCGGAGAAATTGCCCAAGCATCTGCTGGCTGACGAAAAGATCACCTGGCTCAATGGCGAAGAAGTCGTGGTCGCAACCACAGTTGGAGATGACTGCATTTTGGGTGCATCGGTTGCGCTGGGTGCAGATACCGAGAACCTGACGGAAGCCTACCAGCATTTCAAGAATGAGGCACAAGTATTGAAGCCAGGGTATGTGCCCGAAACAGTCAATACCGACGGTTGGAACGCGACACAGCGTGCCTGGTTGAACCTGTTTCCGATGATTATCATTATCGAGTGCTTCCTACACGCCTTCATCAAAATTCGGGAGCGCGCCAAACACTTGAAAGAGACATTCCGTCAACTGTCCCAACAGGTTTGGAACGTTTATCACGCTGCCGATGCCGTTGCTTTTCGCCTGCAAGCAGAGGCGCTGCGCTTATGGGCAGAACAACACACAACCGGCTATGTCTTGGAAGCAGTACACAAACTTTGTGCTAAAACAGAACGCTTTGTCCTGGCTTACGATCATCCGCTGGCTCATCGCACCAGCAACATGCTGGATCGTCACATGAATTCGATGGCACGCTGGCTGGATAGCACACGTTTCTTTCATGGTCACTGGGTTTCTGCAGAACGCTCCATCCGCGCCTGGGCGTTACTGCACGACTTTGGACCCTACTGCCCGCGTGCAAAAATCAGTCAGACCTATTCCTCTCCCGCTCACAAGTTGAACGGATTTGTCTACCATCAAAACTGGCTGCATAACCTGCTTATCTCAACTTCCATGTCTGGCTGCAGGTGCTAACCACAAAATAAATCAGAATCAGAAATTTCTACGTGGACTATTGCGGCATCACGGAGCTGAACTACCAGCCCGAGTACGGGACCTGGAAGTTGATGCGTTTCAACCAAGTTTGTGCGTAAAAAAACAGGTTCAAGCTTTATCAGGAGGAACCTATGTCAGCAATCGATAAAGAGGGGATCGCCCGTCTCACCGAAGAATACGGGGGGAGTTGGGGCATCAACCATACGCGACGCCTGCTGCACCTGATCGACCTGATCGGGGAAGATTTGCAATATGACGCGGATGTCGTCTGGTTGGCAGCGCACCTGCACGACTGGGGCGCGTACAAACCCTGGGTCCAACCCGAAGTCGACCACGTACAGAGATCTCTGGAAGTAGTGGGGAATTTTCTGACGGAGCAGGGCTACCGGGAGGGGTTTAAGGCGCAGGTGCTGGAATGCATCCGGGAGCATCACAGCAGCCGCTCGGATATGAGCACCGAGGCCATCCTGCTGCGCGACGCGGACGTGTTGGATTTCCTGGGCGTGGTGGGCATCCTGCGCGATTTTTCCAAGAACCCCAAGGATCTCAAGAAAGCATACGAGACCACCAAAAAGCGCCGGGAGAGGCTACCGAAAACACTCTATCTGGAGAAATCCAGGGAACTGGCGGAAGCGCGCCTGCGTCAGATGGATAAGTTCCTGGCCATCTTCGAGACAGGACTCGTTCGGCTGCTTCTAATGACAGGTGCATGAAAGAGAAAGGTTCCTTCCACTCCATAGGTGAGATTGAGCGCTTCCTGGAACGGAATCCGGAAGCGGTCAAGGGCGGCCTCTGCCAGATCGAAGTGCATGCTGAGCACATGCACCTGTCCTTCGTCCACGGCGCGTTCATTGATGATCCACAGGGACTCTTGCAAGGCGAGCGAGTTGCCAAACGTTACGTCAGGCTGGGAACATATAAGTCCACGCCCTGGGATGCATCAGGGGAATTGATCTGCGCAGCGGCGAGGTTCGACCCGGCTACGCTTAGCAAAAGGTATTACTAAAAATATCTTGACTTACAAATCTCTAAATGGTAGTATATGTACACAGAAAGGAGAGAGCGCATATGGAGACTTACGCTACAGTCAAGGGACAAATTGTCATCCCTGCGGCATTGCGGCGAAAGTACGGGATCAAAAGCGGCACCAAGATCATCGTTACAGATGTGGGAGATGCTATCCTGCTGAAACCTGTGACCGAACAATATCTCAGGAATCTGCAAGGCTCTCTCAAAGGCAAGGGCGGGTTGAAAGCCCTGGTCAAAGAACGCCATAGAGATAAGGAAAGGGGGAAATAGGCGTGGCAACCAAAGTGCTTGACGCGTATGCATTGATGGCCTTCTTCGAAGATGAGCCAGGCGCGGACCTGGTTCGAACTTTAATTCTGGCAGCGGAGCAGGACAAAACCAGGCTCCTTATGAGTGTCGTAAATCTAGGAGAAATCTGGTATTCGATTGCCCGCACCAACTCCGCCGAAATTGCGGACCAGTATGTTCAAGAGATCCAAGGGATGGCAATCGAAATTGTGGAGGCGAATTGGCAATTGACCCGTCAAGCCGCTGCATTTAAGGTCAATGGAAATATTTCATATGCCGATTGTTTTGCCGCGGCGCTTGCTACAACTCATGAGGCAGAGTTGATTACGGGGGATGAAGAATTCAAAGTTTTGCAGAATGAAATAAAGATATCGTGGCTATAAGCGCTTATCTGTGACCACGCTCTGGAGGCGCTTGGGGAATTGATCCATGCGGCGGCGAGGTTCGATCCAATCACGTTGGCCATTAATCTTTAAAAGCTTTCTTAGAAGTCCGTCAGGCAACTGTCGTTTTCATTCTGTGATCCAGGTGCGGACGACAATTTCGTCTCCCAGAAAGGCGGGAAGAAAATATTTGATATGGTGTTCACGCGCAAACCAACTCGCATTTTCAGGCGTTTTGAAATCCAGCGCTTCGCCATGGCGGATGGCGGCATCCTGCATCCATTGAACATACGCCACGTTGTTGACGTGTCCATTGTCATCGATCACGCTTTGTGGAATGGTAAATGTATAGGTGTAAATGGAAGGGTGAGACATGAATACCTCTACTCCTGGGTTGCTCTGTTCAGCGAGGAACTTCCCAACTCATGTTCGAACAGCCTAGTCCCTTATTCCCATTATAAGACTTTTTGTGATCGATATAGGAGTGGCAAATGGCCTATGCACCCTGATCCTGCCGATGGGCGCGCTCATGCTGGCCTTCGGGATCAACTAGTTTATCAATGGTGTATGGGGGGTGAAGAAATTACCAACTCCGGCACCAGTAAAGAAGGATAGTGCAAGCTCCCTGTTCTTAAGCCGCCGTCCCCGCTGGCTCGAACATTTCACTCGACGGGCGATAAAAAACAGATATTATCTATCATATTACACAGAAAACACTTATAATACGGGGGGCTACACAGGAGGTCAGCGATATGAGCACTTTTTTTATCAGTCATAGTTCGAAAGATAACAGCGCTGCGATCATGCTGCGCGAGCGCCTGGTGGAGCGCCAGTACGAATCGCTCTTCCTGGACTTCGACCCGGCCGATGGCATCCCTGTGGGACAAAGCTGGGAGCGAACCCTGTACCGCAAGCTGCAGGCCTGTGACGTGGTGCTGGTGCTGTTTAGCGACAACCATCATGCCTCCAACTGGTGTTTCGCCGAGATCGCCCTGGCGCGCATGCAGGGCAAACACGTTGTCACGTTGCTGATCGACCCGCTCACTGACCTATCTTCTATCCCGTCGATATTGACCGAGCACCAATACCTGGACCTACGAAAAGATGAGTTCAGTTCTCTGGATAAATTGTGGCGCGGTCTGGCTGAGCTGGGGGTGGAAGCCGAGCCGGAGCGGCAATGGGATCCGCGCCGTGCTCCCTATCCCGGGATGATGGCCTTCAACGAGGACGAAGCGCCGATCTTCTTCGGGCGAGAAGCTGAAACGCGGGAAATCATCGAAATGCTCAACGCAGCCCGACGTCGTGAATCTGACCGCGTGTTGACCGTCCTGGGAGGATCAGGCTCAGGGAAGTCTTCTATCGTGAGGGCCGGGGTCATCCCGCGCCTGCGTCGTGACCCGCAGTGGCTGGTGATCGAGCCGTTCCGGCCGGGACGGGAACCCATCCAGGAACTGGCGGCAGGTCTGATCAGGACTTTCGACCGTGACGCGGACGAGATGCAGGACCTGGTTGCTGAACTGAGGGGCACTTCGATCCCCGAGGTTCTGGCCCGCTTGCGGCGCACCAGCCGTACGCCGGAGGCCACGCCTTTGCTGGTCGTCGACCAGTTCGAGGAACTGTTGAGCACCGATAACCCCGCCTCTACGGAGTTCCTGCGCCTGCTGGATGCGGCCTGCGTCGCGGAAGACCCCGCCGTGCAGATGGTCTTCACCTTGCGTTCGGATTTTGTGGCCGAGCTTCACCGCAGGCGAGACATCCCGGCGCTGCTCGACAGCCACCAGAACACATTCTCGGTTGGGCCGATGGCGAAGGAAGCCATGCGCAGGATCATCACCCAGCCTGCCCGGTTGTGCGCCCTGGAATTGGAAGAGGGCCTGGTGGACCGGCTGCTGGAGGATACCGGGACCCCTGACGCGCTCCCGTTGCTGGCCTTCGCCCTACGCGCGCTATGGGACAGGGGTCATGAGGATGGTTTGCTCTCCATCGCAGAATATGAAGAATTGGGGGGCCTGGGCGGTGCCCTGGCCCGGGAAGCCGATGCAGCGCTCGAAAGCGTCAAACGCGACCCTGAAGTCTACGAACAGTTACGGGCGGCGTTTGTTCGTATGTCACGTCTGGGGGAGAACGGAGGCTACGCCCGCGCGACCACTCGCTGGAGCGACCATCCGGATTCCGTGCAAGACGCATTGAAGCGTTTCGTGGATAAACGCATCTTGATGTCGCGGGGCGAAAACGAGGTGGTGACACTCGAGATCGCGCACGAAGCCCTGTTACGCACCTGGGCGCCTTTGATGAGCTGGCTGGAGGATGAGACGGAGATCCTGCGGCTGCGAGAGATCATCCGGCAGGCGCTGTCGCGTTGGAAACAGGACCAGAACGAAGACGATCTGCTGCGAGGCACCCGGCTATCCCGCGCAAGGGAACTTGTCAATGAGAAGCGACTGCTGTTGGGCATAGAGGAACTCGGATTGCTCCAGGAATCCGAGCATGCTGAGAAGGAGCGTGCCATTAAAGAGGGAAACCTGATCGGCGCCGTCCTGGCCGATCCGAACCTGAGGAGCATCGTGGAACCGAGGCTTAAGCCTGTGATCGAGGAAATCGTCGCCGAACAGCGCAGGATCGAGGAAAAGTCTACCTTCCACAACTTTGATGATACGGCACGCAGGATGGATGAAGATATCCAGGTGTTGGAGAACCTGACCCAGGAAACGCCCAGATGGCACCCGCAGGCGGCCGTTCAAGTGGGGGCAACCGATGCGACGAGAAATTATATCGATATTTACAGGTTCCCTTGCTGCGGAAAGACAGTCCTGGCCGAAGGCGGGACCACCCAGTTCCGGGCCGATGGCTGCCGGCCCTACGACCCGGAGAAGGATAAGCCAGCGCAGGCACCCGATTAAGCAATGGTGACCGGGGGTAAGAAAACGCGGAGACATACAGCCCCTGCCCGCGGCGCGATCAGATCGGGCCTGGGTGGCTGGTTTCTGGATACCTTCGATTTCAGCCCGCACGGCACATCTGGGATCAGGGCTCGGAAAGGGTGCCGTTTGCCAGCATCTCGGCTTCGTTTTGAAAGATGGCCATGGCGGTATTCATCTTTTTGAAGCCAAGTTTGGCGTAAAAGCCTTCTTTTCCCGGACTGGCATACAGGATGATCTTCCTGTGGCCTTCAGAGAGTACCACCAGCTTTTGAACGATCGCTTTCCCCAGGCCAAGACCCTGATATTCCGGATGGACCGCGATATCACATAGATACGAAGTATCTTTCCCATCTGCCAGGCCCCTTCCGGCGCCGACCAGCAGGTTGTCATGATAGACAAAGCATTTGAATTTGCTGTTGGAAAATACCAGCTTTAAGTGCTCCGGTAGCTTCCTACCCAGCGGGGCAATTCTGTACAACTCGGATAACTCGTTCCAATTGATTTGGGTCTGGTCGAAAGACCACCTAAACTCCATATCGTGTTTCCTTTTTTCCTGAGAAAACAAATTTAGAATGGGTGATGTAGACTTTATTAATTATAAGGGGCTCTGATCCTGCTAATCTTCGGAATCAACTGGTTCTTCACTGGTGTGTGGGTGTGTGATGAAGCCAACTACTCAAATGCTCACAGAGCGGGAAAAGCTTAACTTTTCAATTGAAATGTTTTCACATCCAATAATAAAAAGACTTCCAAGATTTTGAATCTCAGAAGTCTGCTTTTTTAAAGTCCATTACCATTTACGCATCTGCATCAATCAAAATGACTTTTACAGGAACGGCTGGAAAATGTCGCTTTAACCTTTCAATGTCATACACTAATTGCTCTCCATAAGAAACGCCTGACGACATTTCTTTATGTAAACCATGGCAAGGTACTATTTCTATCCCAACATCAGCTTTGTTTTCATTGAAGAAAAATTGAAACTTTGCCATGTCATAAAACATAAAAGCATACTTACCAAATTGCACTTCAACAAGAACTTTTTCTTTTACAAAGTCGATTTGTTTATAAGCCCCTGATATTTCTAATTCGTAATTTGGAATAGAGATTGTATATGTATCTCTCAATTCGTAAAAACCTCTTACAGTAAATGCCTCATAGAATTGTTTATTCATATCGATTGGAGAATACAGAGCTTTCCCTTTTTTGGTTTTCTCCTTACTAATTTTTGTTCTATTTCCCTTTACTGAAGAAATCACATCGTAAATTTCCTTCTCATACTCTGGATACCGTACTTGTAAAATTTCTGAGCCGCCTAAGTGAGAATATTCATAAACAATTTTCATTAGTCCTCCTTACCATATGTGGCCTTTTTTTCTAAAAGTTGCGGCTGTCTATTCTGTTTAGCTTTCAATCTTACAGTTTTTGGCGGTAAGTTTTTAGATGGCTCATTTGGATCGTATACTGGGCGATCCATTGGACGAATTTTTAGTTCACCTTTCTCTGCCTGCTCTATTCTTTCTTTAGCAAGCGAAAGATATTCTGGAATTATCTCTGCTCCAATTGCCTTTCTATTATGAATTAAGGCTGCAATAGCAGTACTTCCCACTCCCATAAAAGGATCAAAAACCCAATCGTTTTCTTCAGTCATCGACAGAACCAACCGTTCAATAAGTTCAACGGGAAATTGACATGGGTGTGTCGTTTTTTCTATGTGGTTAGCTTTTACATTCGGGATATCCCAAATATCACTTGGGTTTTTTCCTAGAGGATTTCCAGATAATTCACCTTTCTTGGGCCCTTTGAAATGTCTTTTCTGGGGATATTTTTGAGGCACTCGAATTGGATCCAGATTAAATGTATACTTATCGGATTTTGTAAACCATAAAATAACTTCATACCTTCCAGAAAACCGCTTTGAAGCGTGGAGCCCATGACCAAAATGCCAAACAACTCGATTCCGCAGTTGTAACCCTAGAGAAGAAAAGATTGGATAAAGAACAATATCTAGAGGTATTATCTCTCCATTATCAACATAGTTACCAACTTGCCAACAAATGCTACCTGTATAGTTTAGAATACGAACTGATTCCTCAATGATCTTTCTTTGCTGGTCCAAGTAATCGTCCAAATCGAGTCGGGTTTCATAAGGTTTTCCAAGATTATAGGGCGGCGAAGTTACAACTAACTTAGCAAATCCATCGGGGATATGTTTCAACAAGTTTAAACAATCGCCTTCGTACAAAATGCAACTCGCAGTTAAATCAAAACTCGATGAAATTTTCATAGCTCTATTATAAGATCAAATGTTCTTGTAACCAGGGTTTCTCACTATTTTTGTCACTTCCAACAGTTTCTAACCTACTTCATCATTTATTCAATTATTCAACACAATGTGTCGGGTGGCCAAGTGCAAAGCCTATTATATGATATGTCAGCCGATCTTTTCCCGATTATTAAAAACTATATGCTGATTACTCGTACCTCAACGCCACGACCCCACTAAAAAACGGCGGGGCATCCAGATGCAGGCACCGGGCTGTTTTGAACGACCCCGTTTCATCCTCAAGCGAGTCGGCGGACGATTTAATCGTCCGGGCATACAATCCCAATCAAGTCACCGAAGGATTTAATCGTCCGGGCAGAGGATTTCGAACGAGTCAGGACTTGTTTATGAACCAGTCTTATTGAAAAAACCCTAAAGATCCGGCCACTCCACTCCGTTCCCCCTTCGGGGGCCTTACCCCGTGCGGGGCACAAGACGGCGGGGTGCTGCGCAAAGAACTTTAATGGTCTAATTATTCACTCATACCGCAACGCTGCGAACCCGCCACACCGTCCTCCCACTCCGTTCCGCTTCGGGGACTCGTGGCGTTCGGCCGTCTCGTCCCGGATCCCGCGTCTCGCGTTTTCTCCCGCGACCCCGCTCGCGCGGAGTGCGGGACGGCCCGAACGGGGTGCCAGGGACAACCGGGAGGGCGTTCAACGATATGTAAGACCAACCAGCCCGGACCGAGAGACCGGGCTGGTTGGGTTTAATGCGTCCTCGGTTTAGGAAAGCGTCTGGAGAGAAATGGATTATTCTCTCAGCGTATCAGATCTTGAAAGGACTACTTTGTTAAGACATCCAAACCTAAATCAAACAATTCGCACAGGATCGCTGCATACCCCTCGGTTGTTTTCATAAGCTGATCGATTGATATGTGCTCAATCGGGGTGTGGGCAAGACTCTCTTCACCCCATTGAAAGCCAATCGTTGGTATACCCATAATCCCAGCAGACCAACTCCCATCCGTGCCAAACCTCCAATAACCTGTTTCTCCAGGCTGCCCAATGGCTTGTAATGCCTTGATGGTCTTTTGTGCAAAGGGGTGATCTTTATCTGTGACCCAGACTGGATGGTATTTCTGCACGTCCTTCTCATATCCCGTATAAGATTTTTCGTGGAAGGTTCTTACTTTTACGGTCGCCTCGAATTTTGGATTCTGGGTCTTCATCTCCTTGAATAATGCTTTAAGTTCGTCCAGGATGCTCTCGAGCGTCTCTCCTGGCACGTAGCGACGATCGATGGAGATTTCGGCTTCATCCGGCATAATGCTGAGGCCACCTGGCCTGCAAATCAGATTCGTGATTGTGATCGAAGCTTTTCCAAGTTCGGGATGGTTAGAAAACCCTTCCGGCATGACATTGAAGATGCGATCCAAAACTGGCACCATCAACTGTAGAGCATTGACGCCAGCCCATGGGGTAGAAGAATGGGCGGTCTCGCCCCGTGTAGTCACAACAAGCTCTACTTTTCCTCGATGGCCCAGATACACATGCCCATGAGTGGGTTCTGCCAAGTAACATAAGTCAAAGGACAGATTTTTTTCCGGCAAGGTATTTTCACAGAGGTATCGCATGCCAAAACACTCGGCCGCCTCTTCAAAAACGACTGCAGAGAAGATCACGTCCCCAGGTAATGGAATACCTTCTTTATCGCGAATTTCCTTTAACAACTTCATGGTGTAAATATGCGCGGCGGTGCCTCCTTTGATATCAACCGTGCCGCGCCCGAAGATATTGCCATCTTGATCGATTTTGGCTCCAAAGGGATCGTATTGCCAGTTTTCACGGCGTCCTGCGGGCACGATGTCCAGGTGTGTGTTCAACATAACATTAGGACCTTTACCCGAACCTCGCAAAACGCCAACCACATTCCCTATCCCATCTATCCATGCATCATCGACGCCAATTTCTTTTAATTTAGCCAATACGGCTTTAGCCACTTCCCCTTCCTCACCTGTTACGGAAGGAATACGCACAATTTCTTGAGTAAATTTCACAAGGTCGTCTTTTATCGCCTCTACCCTTCTCAATTCGACAGGATTGTTCCTAGCTAACATATCTGTTCAACTCCTTTCCAGCTATACGGTAATATCTGCTTCAGGTATCTATTTAGAACTAGAAAACCAGCCAATACGTTCTGTATTTTTAGGAAATTTTCTCAACCTCACGGAGTTGTAATAAACTATGGATTTAGTTTTCAAAGTCTAGAATAAGACATATCAATTATGTACTTTCTACAGATTTCGGAGGATACATCATTGAAGGTATATAATTGGGTTAAATCTTGGGGTGGGTTGGGTGTGTGAAACATGCTAACCCACCCCTTCGTAAAATGTGTGAATCCTTATCTTATTCTGGTTTAGATCCAAGTTCTCTGAGGCCGTAACCGAAGGTAATTCCTAGTCGGGCGTGCCCAGTAGATTTATCCATCGCTCGAGACGAGGATCGTCCCAGTAGGTGCGCATACGATGCATTTTCCAGTTGTGATACGTGCCAAAATCGAAACGCAGGGTGGACTGCCAATTTTGGGCCAAGGCCCAAAATCCCCATTTGATGTCGGCCATGATTTTGTATAGCTTAAGCCGGGCAAATTCCTTGGGTATGAACTCTCCCCAATAGTATTCGATCATGGCTCGATCTTGATCTTCGTAGAACATCATGGCAGAGGCGAAGGTGCCCATGTCCATGCCATAATCGTTCATAGAGCCGGTTTCCCAATCTACGATCTGCATATTTTGTTTTTCGTCATTCCAGCAGAAGTTATACGCTAATGTGTCATTTTCACACACTTTGTACTTGAGGCCATCTTTCAAGACCGCGTCTTCAATCTTCTCACGGTAATAATTGATCCGGTTGATGTCTTCAGGGATCATCGTCTTTTTATCCAACATAAAGTTATATAGGGTGCGGATCTGATCAAATACGGTTTCTTTGACTGGCAGTTCACCCGGAAAATCATGGACCTTCCGTAAAGCGTGCATGCCTTCTTCGAGCTTCACAGGATCCCAGAAATCAATGGTGTCCATGGTTCTGTATCCATGGAGCCAATCAAAGGCTTCACCTGCAGGTGTTTGATAGGGAACCTTCGGGGCGGCTCCTGCCTCAGATGCGATCCTTGAAGCAGCTTGGGATACCTCCCTATTCATAAACTCCTCTGTACCTTTGCCATAGATCTTAACGAAGAACATTTCCCCATCGACCGTTACTTTCCAGTTCACATTCGTGATCCCGGCTATATACTGCTCGAATTTTACATCCTTACCTTTCCAATCATCGATCGAGGCAATGAAGTTTTTGATGTCCCGCAAATTGATTTCTTGAGCCGTTAGTTTTCCATTCTCAGCCATTTTGTTTCTCCTTCTTCGGTTTCGCCTTATTCCTCATAAGATTTCCAATATGGACTACCTCGATTTCAGAATCATTCCAGAGGGTAGCCCTTCCACTCATTAAATCTCTCATGATTATTTAGCATCCAAATCCAGTTCTCTGTGCGGGGGTCCTTCACTAAGGCACGGAAACGAGCCATTTTCCACCCATACGACCTGATGTAATCAAAAACAGCAGGTCTGAAGGTGTCCAGTAACCCCATCAAGAAGCAACCCTTCAAACAAACCAGGAGCTTGAAAAGCTTGAAGCGCGCAAATTGGAACGGATCTAATTCCCCAAAATAATATTCAACCAGTTCCTCATCGTGATCGTCATACAGCATGGCTGAAGTTGACATCGTGGCTAGATCGCTGCAAACATCATTCATCGACGCCCATTCATAATCAACGATCTTCATGTCTTGCGTGTCCGGATTCCAGAAGAAATCCCATGACCATCTTTCATTAATGTTGTTGATACATGGCTTTAACTGCATGCCGCCGTTAGCCTTTATTGCTGCCTCTATCCGGTCAATCAAATTTACCAGATACGGCATCTCACGCGGCGCGAAAGTCTTGTGTTCTTTCATCAGCACCATAAGTTTACGAAGTGTATCGAAGATCGAATCCTTGTTTGACAACTGCTTGCCGCTATTATGAAACTTCTTCAAGGCATCCAAAGACTTAAACAGAAATTTTTCCTCAAATCGATGTTGGAAAATCCACCTATCTGTCCGCAAGCCTTCGTACCCCTGGAGCCATTCGTCAACTTGGGCGCCTTCATCCTTCAAAAAGTAGGCAACTTTTGGTCCGACGGCTGCTTCCTCAGCCGTCTTGCTGGCTGCGTAAATATTGGATCTGTTAAAGAAAAGTTCTGATTTATCACCAGGGATTTTGACAAAAAATTTCTTTCCATCCACATTCACTGTGTAGTTGTAATTCCACATGAACATATCGGACCATCGTTCGTATTCAATCTTTTTCCCCTTCCAATCATCAATTTGTTGAATGACATTATTTATTGTATTCGATCCTTGCGCCATTGCATGTCTCCTTTATCGATCAATCTCTTTTATTGATCACCCCTGGTTAATTATTCATGTTTAGATGTGGATCTGTGGCAATGGATACTCATACCAATCCATTTTGCTCTTTGGATCGCTATCTATAAAATAAGAGAAACATTGTTCAGCTTAATTTGATGATCCATGTCTCCTTTCGGTGTTTCGATTGGTGCTTGATCGAATTACGCGCCTAATAAAAGCACGAGAAGCCCTCCTATTCATGTAGATCGTTGGCTTTTTAGCCATTCTACTCAGGGGGCTTCCCGTGTTCAACGTTTCTATATTTCGGCAGAATCTAATTGTTTTCTAATAAGATTAATGACTTAATGGCTTATTCGCATTTCCGATAGTTGCTTCCCCTCGGTTAAATTCTTGCTTAATTTGATTTGTGAGCGATCATGATCGAACTTATTGCTAAGTAGTATAAAGGATACATTTCGAAAAGTCAACAATTATCGCTGGCGGGGTGCATCTTAAAGTGGGGGCGAGTTGTAGGCTGAAAGCCAGGTCTGATCGAAGTGATCGCTCAAAATAGCGCTACGGATCGCGAGTAATCTTTCAGCACCGGCTCTACTCCAATGCATCCCCGGTCCAGCTAAGCGTGCTTTGAATTGCTTTGCACCACTTTCAACCATGCCACTTCCGATCACCCAACCCTGCATCCGCATTTCCAAGTAAGCCATGCGATGCTGATTGTGCTCAAAGTAGCCTGCCTCTTGTAACAACTCATTGCGAACAGCTTTTCCCTGTGACTGCTGACGCAGGCGCTGAGCGATAGTGTCTGCATGGCCTTGGAACAGGCTGAGTTCCTCTCCCTTCAGCCAGTGCCGCATAGCGGAAACTCCCTTGCATTTGCCACAAAAAAGAGAGTTTTGGCCTAGCAAAGAAGCATTGAGCTTACATAGGCAGGAAGTAAATTTTTGAATTGATTTCACCTTGATCAAAATATAGGGCGGCCTTTCCACAAGCTTTCCTGTTCATTTTCGAAAAAGACCCTAAAGGTTTGGCAAACCTTTAGGGTCTTTTTGTTTACTCATACTGTAACGCCGCGATCCCGCCGCACCGTCCTCCCACTCCGTTCCACTTCGGGGACTCGTGGCGTTCGGCCGTCTCGTCCCGGATCCCGCGTCTCGCGTTTTCTCCCGCGACCCGCTCGCGCGGAGTGTGGGACGGCCCGAACGGGGTGCCAGGGACAACCGACGGGGCATCCACATCTATGTGCGTCGCCCCCACCTGATCATCAAATGCTCACTTTGGATTAGAATCCAGGCAGAGACTTTTCGGAATGCCAACACCCGGAGGCAGCTATGAGCGAGGGTCGCTACACCATCACGCTAAATCATGAACGGGGATTAGTTCATGTGATCGCACAAGGGGAATTCGACCTCGAATCAGGCCAGGGACTCATTACAGATGCAAGGAAAAACGCCACCGAGAACCGGTATCATATCCTTTGTGATGTCAGAGCCTCCAGGGCCAAAGTAAACCTGGCCGATTGGTTCTTCCTGCCCAGAAGGTTAGGGGTATACAAAAATTGGAAGACTCGCAATGTCAAAACGGCCATTGTAGTCGCCCCGGGGAAGCAAGAGAATGTCTACCGATTCTTTGAGACCATCGCAAGCAATATGGGTTTGTGGATTAAAATCTTCCTTCGTGAAGAAGACGCGCTGGAATGGCTGCAGAGTTTCAGCAAAGCGAAGCAATGACATTCCGAAGTTTAACTGTGCAAATCCCCGAGAAATTTTAATTGGTCATTAGGTTATGGTAAAGCCTCCCTGATACTTTTGGTATGATAATGATAATAGCGTCTGGTCAAACTCCTTATACCCTGCTCTGTGAAAAAACTTTATCGCTTATCGAAAGGAGGCAAGATGGGTAAGCTTTTATTCGTAGGGACCTTCGCCACCGACGATCCAACTCGCGCCAGTATGCCCTTTATCGTCGCATCCGGCGCACTGGACAAGGGTCACAAGCCGATGATCGTTTTGATGGGGGAAGCGGTGTATTTGCTGAAAAAAGGCGTAGCCGACACAGTACAGGGCGTTGGCTTTCCTCCCTTAGGACAAGTGTTTAATAAAATCCTGGAAAACGAAGTCCCCATTTATGTCTGAGGACCCTGCAGCACGGCCCGTGGGGTCACAAGTGAAGATTTAGAAGGGAAGAACGCCCGCTTTGTCGGCCCGGATGAAATGGCAGACTTGATGATGGAAGCCGACCGGGTGTTAAGCTTCTGAAACTTCGGAATGCATCTATAAACATAGTAACCGACATCCAAATTAGAGAGTGACGATTTTCAGGTATTTTACAGGTATATAGGCCCCCTCTTGAATGTTGTTTTTCTGAACCGCCAAGTTCGCAAAGAGCGCCAAGCTAATTTCAAAACCGCCAAGGATATTTCTTGGCGTCAAACAAGATTCCTTGGCGTTCTTGGTCTCTTGGCGGTTTGCCAATTGCTCCAATATTGGCATTCATACTATACAGGGAGACTATCTATAGGTATAGTTTAAAGAGTCATGGGCATTCTTTACGAGCAAAGGGCCTCGGACTCGCCCTTTATTGATACCGTTATGCGCGGCCGGACCGTGGACGACGGTTCCAGCCTGCGGCCGGCCGAAGTCCACTGGCACATGGTCTTCACCAGATATCAGGGCCAGTTCTTCCCGTTCGTGGTCGGGCCCTGGCGAATGTCAGGGGTCGTAAACTTCACCGAGGGCGCTGAGATCCTGTGGGTGCGCTTCAAGCTGGGGGCCTTCATGCCGCACCTGCCCACCCGGAATTTCCTGGATTCGGAAACAGTCCTGCCCGGGGCGGCAGCGAAGGACTCCTTCTGGCTGCACGGTTCTGCCTGGCAATTCCCCGATTTCGAAAACGTAGAGACGTTCGTCGAGCGGCTGGCGCGTGATGAGACGCTAGTGCGTGACCCGTTGGTAGAAACCGCCCTGAACGAGCACGCTCAGGATGTCCCTGACCGCACGCTACGGCATCGCTTCCTGCGGGCCACCGGCGTATCCCAGAATCACATCCGCCAGTTCGAACGCGCCCAGCGCGCGGCAGCATTACTAGGACGGGGTCGTCCAATCATCGATACCGTCTACGAGCTGGGTTATTTCGACCAGCCGCACATGACCCGCGCCTTGAAGCAGGTGACAGGTCTTACGCCCGGCCAGATCGCTCGCATGAACGCACCCGCTTAGCTTGCCATTTTTTACAAGACAGTTTTTCCCTGTAGCTATACAATCCAGATATTCCAAATGTTAGCCACCTGGCACTTTTGTATGCAACGGTGGTTGAGTAGTCACGCGTGCCGCACTGAGCTTGTCGAAGTGTGCTCTTCGCGTGACATATCGAAACCAACGATTGCTCAAGAAAGGAAATTATTATGGGAACTATTGCTGCAGGATTTAGCATGTCACTGGACGGCTTTATCGCCGGACCAAACGACGATACCAGCCTCGTCTTTGCCTGGATGTTCAGTGGCGATACGGACTTGAAGGTATCGATCGGCGACCAGGACGTAGACCTGAAGATGTCGTCACAGAGCGCAGAGGATTACCAGGAACGCTCCCAGGAAACGGGCGTGATCGTCTCGGGGCGCAGGATGTTCGACGTTGCCCACGCCTGGGGCGGGAAACATCCGATGAACGTCCCGGTGGTGGTCGTCACGCATCACGTCCCGCAAGAATGGGCCGGGAAAGATTCGCCCTTCACCTTCGTCACAGACGGTATCGAAAGCGCCGTCGCCAAAGCCCGGGAAATTGCTGGGGACAAGGGCATCGGTGTCGGCGGCGCGGACGTTGCGCGGCAATGCCTGAAACTGGGTCTGCTGGACGAGATCCACATCGACCTGGTCCCTGTGCTGCTGGGCCAGGGCGTGCGCTTGTTCGAATATATGGGCATCGAGCCAGTCCAACTGGAAAGCACGGGTGTGAGTCAGTCTCCCGGCGTCACCCATCTCTCGTTCCGCGTTGTAAAGTAAAAAGGTGCTCCTAATATCCTAATAGGAGTCCAAAGTCTCCAGACTTTGGCATCAACGACTGGAGTCGTTGGACTCCTTTCTGCGCTTGACACCTAGTAATACTAGGTATATAATATTCCTATGTTTGGTGAAGCGCTCAAAGGACACCTGGATTTGCTACTGCTGGCTGTGCTCGAGAAAGGTCCCGCGCACGGCTATGCAGTGATCGAGTCTCTGCGTTCGCATAGCGGCGGTACCTTCGACCTGCCAGAAGGCACGGTCTACCCTGCTCTGCACCGCCTGGAAAAAGACGGCTTGTTGAGCAGTCACTGGTCGCAAGACAGCGGGCGGCGCCGGCGTGTCTACCAACTGACACCCAAAGGGGTAGAGAGCCCTGGCACGCCGCCAGTCGGAATGGCGACAGTTTTCCCAGGCCGTGGACACCACCATCGAGATATGAGATGAAAAAAGACCGCATCAAAACGTACTTGCGGGCGCTGGAACGCGCGCTTTGGCTGCGCGGGCTGGCAGACGCCGATACTCTGGCTGAGATCGAGAGTCACCTGCGCGAATCGGTCGAACAGGGGCAGCTACGCGGCCTGAGCCCGGAAGAGGCCGAACGGCAGGCGCTGGAGCGTTTCGGGTCGGTCAACGTGGTGGTGCGCACCTTCGAAAAAGAAAGGAACGATACGATGCAAAGCATCCTTTTAGCGGTAGCAGTGCTGGCAGGCTTGTTCTCTGCCTGGGTCGATGCGCGTCCCACCTGGGACGATACGGGCATTCTGGTGGGTGGTCTGTTGCTGGTCAGCGGCCTGTTGACGCTGCTCGGACATCGGCGTCCCTGGCTGATCGCGCTGGCGGTCGGCATCTGGATTCCCGCACATGATATTTACCTTTCGCACGACCCGCGCATGTTGGTCGTGTTATTGATCCCATTCGTGGGCGCATATGCTGGTTGGGCCGTGCGGCTGGGAGTCCGCAAGACGCTGCATCTGGCATGAATAGGAGTGTCTTGAAATCCTAACGCGAATTTCGCGAAGAGGCGAATGACGCGAATGGGCTCTTAATATTAGACCCTAAAGGTCTTTGAGACCTTTAGGGTCTAATTGTTCACCATCCACTCCTACTCGTTATCTAAGCACCACGGTCATATCCCGTATCCGGCTATTCCGGCAACTGTGCTGAAATCCCCTCGAAGCGATTAAAGTGCTTCTGATCAAAGGTAAAGGCATTTTCGATGTCATGCTTCATCATCCAGGCGGCGTTGAAGGCATCGATAAAGTCCACGTTTTTCTCGGCATACCAGAAGGCTGCCTGCAAGAGCAAATCTGCGCCGTCCACGTCCAGGCCAGGAGTGTTCAGGATGGCCAACACCTTGTCTTGAATCGCGGGTTTCGGGATTTGATAGAAACTTTCCAGCGTCCAGACGATCTGGGCAATTACCAGACTGGTGGTAATGAGATGAATTTCTCCCCTTGCAGCACGGTGCAGCAGAGCCTCTACCTTATCCACCTGGGCAGGCACATCATTGGTCAGGAATCGCAGGAATAAGTTGGTATCAGCAAAATAGGTTTCAGCCTGCATCGCTATCTCGTCCGGCGCGTTTGGCTGCGACATCTGAGCGGATGGCGTTGAAATCCTGTTCGCCAGTCACTTTCACACTACCGCGCAAATCGAGCAGGGATTGGGTGATGGGCTTGATAATGACCTGCTCGCCCTCGATGATGAAAGCAATCTGGTCGCCCTCGTTCACTTTGATGCGGCGGCGCACTTCGCGGGGGAGGGTAATCTGTCCACGCCGCCCGACACGGGTTTGTAACATGGTTACTCCTTGACTGACATTTTTTATTTTGTCAGTCAATCTATATTTTATCAGGAAGCATCAAAAATTACATGCATATTTTGCTTATCGATTCCCGTTGAGGTGATGCTCTTGTGAATTTTGTGTATAATCATTTCATGGCACGCAAACGCTCACTTGAAACATTACTCAAGTCTCTCCGCCAGCAGATTCCCTTGCTAGCAGAGCGGTATGGTGTGGAAACACTCGAAGTTTTTGGATCCTATGCCCGTGCTGAGCAGAAACCTGACAGCGATCTGGATGTCTTGGTCACATTCCAAGAAGCAGCCCAGCCTGTTGACCTTTATCGCGATCGAGAATTATTTGTCGGACACATTAGGGGTTAAGGTCGATCTAGTGATGAAAGATTTTCTCAAGCCCGCAATTGGAAAGGTCATTTTAAACGGGGCTATGCCGGTAACTGCTTAGTCCAAACAACTCACTACATCGTAATATTGACATCAAGACCCTGGCCGCCCGGACGTTAACGTCCGGGCTATTGATACGAAGCCTGCTTTGCAGGCTTAAGCCGCTGTAGGCGGATTCGCATTGATAGCCTGGGGCTTAGGCGGAGCGACGAAGGAGATAATTGAACTAATTTGAGACATTAATACCTGCAAATAAAGGACCCTAAAGGTTCCCCAGACCTTTAGGGTCTAACTTTTCACTTTTTACTGATTACTCATATCTCAGCGCCGCAACCCCGCCAACAACCGGCGGGGCATCCACATCCATGCACGTTGCCTTTTCCCAACATGTCACTCATATCTCAATGCCGCCACTACATCCATTCTGGCTGCTTGCCGGGCAGGGATAATCGCCGCCAGCGCGCCGAACAGCAGGCCGAAGGCGATGGCCGCCAGGATTCCAGTGGCAGGGAAGTAATAACCCAATGGGAAAATGATCTTGATGCCCGTCACAAAGACGTAGCCCAGGTATAGCCCGCCCAGGATGCCGAAAGCAGTCCCGATGGCGGCCAGTAGCAGCGCCTCCACCACTACCATGTTGCGCACCTGCTTGCGCGTGCCGCCCACGGCGCGGATCATGCCGATCTCACGCGTACGCTCCAGCACGCCGATGGTCAGCGTGTTGAGCATCGCGATCAGCGAGGGAAAGGCCAGGATGGCAAACAGGATATAGACGGCGCTGAAAGCAGCCGAAGCCTGGGCTTCCAGCGATTTAATATAGTCCGTGCCCGAGACCACCTTGAACTGGGGGTAGTTATAGGCCAGCGCTTTGATCTGTTTTTCCGCGGCTGCACGGTCCGCGCCCGGTTTCAGGTTCAATTGCAGGAAGACATCCTCGGTCGCGCCGAAATCAGCCTTCAGGTTGGCTTGCGAGATGTAGGCGGTGGTCACTTTGGCGTTCAGCATGTCACTGCCTTCGGCCACAATGGTGTACGGCACGCGGCCGTCCGCGGTCAGCAGTTCGACTGTGTCGCCTACCCCCTTCCCGGTTGCCAGGACGAAAGAGCTGTTCACGATCATATTGCGCCCGGAAGCGAGTTTGGCATAGGCCGCTTCGTTCCCCTTCGTGAAATACAACCCGCTGACCTGCTCGAAGGCGACCGGCTCAATGCCCATCAGCGAAACCGCCATGCCATCCAGGTTGGAGGAGGCGAAGCGTAAAGTGCTGACGGCATCCACGCCCGGTACCTGGCGCAGACTCTCCGCGAAGGACGGCTCCGCGCCCACGTTACCGCTCCAGATCCCGATCGAAGGCGGCACGAACAGATAATCGCTGCCAAAACTGTAACGCATCCAATCGAAGATCGTCCCGCCCATGCTCGAGATCAGTCCGCCCGCCGCTACGATGACTGCCAGGCCGAGCATACTGGCCGAGGCTGTCACCGCTACGCGCGCCGGTTGGCGAGTCAGATTGGACTGCGCCAGGTTGCCGATACCTTGCTTGACGGTGGCCCAGGCTGTGAACTTTCCAAGCAGACTGGCGAACGGTCGCACCATCACAGGCGCGATCAGGACCAGCCCTAACAGGAACAGGATCCCGCCCGGGATGATCAACGCAGCGTTCCCGGACAAGATGGCTGCCGCCGTTGTAATGATGGTCACCACGCCCAGAACGAATCCTATACCGGTCTGACGTTTGAACTCACTTTCAGCCTGCGACGGACGCAGCGCCTCCAGCGGGGTGATATGGCTGGCGTTCCAGGCGGGCAACAACCCGGCCAGGACGGTTACGCCCACGCCCAATAGGATGGAAACGCCCACCAGCGCAGGCGAGAAAACCGGCGTGCCCAGTTGCAAGTTGATGAACATGCTGATCGGTCCCTGGGCAACCTTGATAACGCCCACGGCCAACAGGTAACCCAGCAGCAGGCCGATGACAGAGCCGATCAGGCCTTGTAGCAGCCCTTCTGCCAATACAATGCCGATCACCGTGCGGCGAGTGGCACCCAGCGCACGCAACATGCCAATGTCGCGGCGGCGCTCGGTCACCACCGTGCGGAAGGTGTTGAAGATGATGAAACCGCCCATAAAGAGCGCCAGCACGCCGAACAGGTTGAGCGCGATCTGTCCGATTTCTAACGCGGCGAACAATTGGTCATCGGTCACCAATCCGCCCACCTGATAGTTTTCGCCCAAGGCAGCTTCGACCTTCGACTGGATCTCAGCGCGCTGGGCCTGGCCTGCGAAGGCTTCTACGTCGAATTCGATCAGGTTGACCTTGCCGGGTTCGTTAGCCATGGACTGCGCCTGCGGCAGGTTGACTAGCACTTTCTCGTTGGCGGGCGAAATGTCCGCGGGCAGGATGCCGACCACGGTCAGCTCGGTCATGCCGGAAGCGGCGGGCAAGGCAAAGGTATCGCCCACGCCTACGGATAAGGCGTCCGCCAGGGTTTGCGAGATGACGGCCGAAGTAGTATCTGAGTCATTGAGATAGCGACCAGCAAGCACAGGGTAGGTACGCAGCGAGCGAGCTTCTTCCGGGATGAGACCAACCAGGTTTACCGCGGTAACCGTGTCAGGGTGGGAAGGGTCTCGATCCACAAAATCCGCAGGCAAATTGATCGTGCGCTGGAGCGAGGGGGCCATGGCACGTATCCCTTCGATGCCATGTAAACGGTCGATCACATCTTCCGGGAAAGCCTCACCGGACAGGTTGGTGACAGTGAAATCGATTTCGCCCTGGGCGCCCTGCACGTTAGCCTGCAGCGCAGCCACCATGGTGGGCAGGATGGTGTTCATGCCAAAGATGAGCAGCACGCCAAAGATGATGGCGAGCGTGGTGAGCGTGGTGCGTAGTTTTCGCCCGGCAAGATAGCGGGCAGCGAGGGTAAGTTGGAGGTTCATAATATTCAGAGAGTAGACAATTAGATGAGTAGAGAGTAGTAATTTCTTTGGGAATAGAGACTATTCTCTATTCTCTGCTCTCTAATCCCTAGTCTCCAACCTCCTTTACTTTATCGGCCACCATCTGCTCTCTTTTGGTATTTTTTCTTTCGAGCAGCGTTTCATCCACCACTTTTCCATCCTTGAGGAAGATGATGCGGTCGGCATAAGCGGCAATGCGCGGATCGTGCGTGACCATGATAATGGTGCGGTTGTATTGTTTGGAAACATCCCGTAGCAGGCCAGCGATCTCGTCGCCGGAGCGCGTGTCGAGGTTGCCGGTGGGCTCGTCGGCCAGGATGAGTGACGGTTCGGCCACCAGCGCGCGCGCAATGGCAACGCGCTGCTGTTCCCCGCCCGAAAGCTGGTCCGGGCGATTGGCCGAGCGATCAGCCAGTCCAAATCTGCCAAGCCATTCTTTGGCCTTGACAGCCGCATCTGCCGGCTTGACGCCATCCAGCGTGACTGGTAGCGCGGCGTTCTCAGCAGCACTCAATACAGGAATCAGGTTAAAGAACTGGAATACGAAACCGATGTGGCGACGACGCAATTCGGTCAACTGGTCGTCGGGCATCTTGGCGATGGAGGCGCCGTCGATCAGGACTTCGCCTTGGCTGGGCGTATCCAGCCCACCCAGCAGGTGCAATAACGTAGACTTTCCGCATCCACTGGGGCCCATGATAGCCACGAACTCGCCGTCCTGGATATTGATGTTGACGTGGTTCAACGCGGTCACGGCCGTGGAGCCGGAGCCGTAGATTTTTGTCAGGTTTTGGGTTTGTACGAGAGACATGATGTTACTCCGTTGGATGTGTCATTGCGAGCCGCTGGAGGCGGCGTGGCAATCTCCGAATAGGCAAGTTACTCCTGTTAGATAAGATTGCCACGTCGGGCTACGCCCTCCTCGCAATGACACAAACCAATAATATTTTCCTATAAACGCATAGCGCTTTCCAAATACTTGTTACTGGTCACTGCTTACTCACAACCCGCTCCGGCGGCGGATACTCCGATCCGGTCCTGCCTTTGCGCGGGCGTCCCCGGCGGCGGATCTCCGGTTCGGGGAAGGGCTGGTCTTTGATGGCTTCCAAACGCACCTCGACCATATCCAGCCAGCGCAGGTCCGCTTCCAGGTGCATGATGGTTTTATCGATCAGCAGGATTTGCGCCAATTCCGTCTGCGGATCGTACTCTTCGCGCTGGGCCGTAGCATCGTGCAACTCCTGGTACAAGTGCGCGCGCTGCGTCTGGATCAAGCGCGCCGGATCCGCTTCACCGCTGGCCAGCGCCACCATCAACTTGACAAAGAACTCGTCACGCTGGTGCTCGGTCGACACACCGTTAGCGAACCACTCGCGCAACACCTCATCGCCTTGCAGCGTAATCGCGTACACGCGTCGTGAAGGTTCTTCGCCTTCGCCCAGGTCGGAAGTGGTTTCCACCAGTCCGGCTTCTTGTAGACGGTCAAGTGTGGTGTAGATCTGGGCCGGTTTCACGTTCCAGTTGGCATCACCACCAACCACGGCCTCAAAAACGGCACGTAGTTCGTATCCGTGGCGTGGTTTTTGGGCTAAAAATCCGAGAATTGCGTTGCGAACAGACATTTTTTGAAAATAAATAGTAACCTGTTTATTATTATTTCGACGGCCTAAATATTATACGAGTTTATATTTTTTGTCAAGAGGTCAATTTTTAAAGACGGAATCACACACAGATACCACGGAGCACACAGTATCTCTTATGAAAACTCCGATGTCGCATCCGTGCGTATCCGTGGTGAATTAAACTGCAACCTGATTGTCAGGTCACCACCCCACGCCGGCTGTATAATCACGTTTATGCCCGCTTATCTCCGCAACCTACTGCATTTGCAACGCGGCCAGCGCACACTTGATCCGCGCCTGGCAATCTACTATGTCACCACACGTTGCAACTTGAACTGTATCTACTGCGAGGACTTCGGCGCGCGCCGCAACGGAGAAGCGGTCACGGCCACGCTGGAGGACGCGAAGAAGATCTTGGCTGTCATCCGCAGCGGGATTCCGAATCTATGGCTGACCGGCGGCGAACCGTTGCTTTCCCCTCATATTTTGGACTTGGTAACCTACGCCCGCCGGGACTTACACTTCCGCGAACTGAGTCTGATCACCAACGGTACGCTTCTTTCGAAACACCTGGACCTGCTCCCGTTCCTGGACAGGTTGATCATCAGCCTCGACTCGACTGACCCGTCCGCGTTGGCTTCAGTCAGCCTGCCAAATGGACAGGCCAAAGCCGTGCTCGCTGCCATCCAAGCCGCCGCGCCCCTGCAAAAGACGCACAACTTCAAGCTCATCCTGAACGCGGTCATCACCCCTGAAACCCTGCCCCACATGGACGCGCTGCTCGACTTCTGCGCTGCGCATCAAGTGCTACTTTCGTTCTCTCCGCAAGCAGTCAATAACTGGCCGCGCTACGAACTATTGGTCTCGCCGGGATACCGCGATTTCCTACAGCGCGCGTTGACTCTCAAAAAACATGGTGCGCCGATCTTGGGCAGTACTGCGTATCTGAAAACTCTGCTTGATCAAAAGCCCTACGCCTGTTATCCGACCCTCATCCCGCGCATCACGCCCGACGGCTGGCTGATCTATCCCTGTTTGCCGATGGAAAAAGACGGCGGTGAATTGGGCGGACGCCCCGTCAACCTGCGGGATGTCTCCACCTGGGACGAAAGTTGGGAAACGGCACAACGCATCTACGGCGAAGCACCTTCGTCGTGCACATCCTGCTTCCAGCAATGCTATGCCGAACCTTCACTGATGGGAGCCCGCCCGCTGACCTGGGCGCTGGAACGCCTGCGTACTGGCGTCGATCTGGGGACGTATGCGCCGGGATAAGAGTTCGCTCTGAGCGGAGCGCCTGTGCCCCGAAGAGGTACTAGCGCAGTCGAAGAGTGATTGGCAAAAAACATCCTTCAACTACGCCGCACAAAGAACGTGCGGCTGCCGCTCAGGAAGAAAAATATTCTTATGACCACCCACACTCACGACACCCTCATCATCGGCGGCGGGATCGCCGGTCTCAGCGCGGCGCTACATTTGGCCGAACGTGGGCTGCATCCCCTGGTGCTCGAAGCCGACCCGACCTATCTCGGCGGACGGTTGGCAGGCGGCGAAACCGTCGAAGTGAATGGCTACCAATTCCGGTTGGAACACGGCGTACACGGCATCTGGTCGGGTTATCGCAACTTGCAGGCCATGCTGGCACGTCATAACTTGCGACCGGTCTTCGTCCCTGCCGAAGAAGAGAGTTGGATCTATCGCAGCGGTGGATTTTTAGGGCGAGCAAATGTTGGCTCGGCCATCCGCCGCAGCGTCTTTCCGCCACCCCTACATTACCTGGAACTATTCCTGCGCCCGCGCTTCCTGTGGATGCTGGACGTGCGTGACTGGGTTTCGCTGGTGCGCACCTGGGCGGGGCTTGTCATGGCTATCGGTATCGACCCATTTGCCGAATCCCAGCCGATGGAAGGCCTGACCCTTGGCCAGATGACACGCAAATGGTCACCGGCCCTGCGCGCTTTTTTTCTCGGCCTGGCACGCAACGGGCTCGCGTCAAATCCCGATGAAGTGCCCATCTCCGGTTTCATCGCCTTTCTGCGCTTTTACACCTTGCTGCGGCGCGATGCCTGGGTTTTTTCGTATTTGCCCGAAGATGGCGGCACCAGCATCTGTGAGCCGTTGGGAGATAGAGTCCGCCAACTAGGCGGGAGCATCCGCCTGGGCGCCAGAGTGACGCGGGTTGTCAGGCAGGAAAGTGAATGGCTGGTGGCGTGGGAGTCGGCTGTAAGGACAAGAATCTGCCCGCGCTGGGCAGGTCATTCTGGCAACCGATTCCCAAAATGCGAAAAATATTCTGGATGAGAGTTTCGGCGAGAGTGATTTGTTCTTTCCACGCTCATTGTCAAACGCAATCGTGCGGATATGGTTCGATGCCACACCCAAGCATGGTGCAGAAGCGGGTATTTTCACAGGCGAGTTCACGCTGCATAATTACTTCTGGCTCGACCGGCTCTACAACCCGTTCCGGCGCTGGGCACGCGAAACCGGCGGCAGCGCACTGGAGGCGCACATTTATGGTCCCGACGAAGTGCTGGCCCAACCCGACGCGGCGCTGCTGGCGCAAGCCATCCAGGATGTGCAGGCGGCCTGGCCGGAGTTGCGCGGGCATCGCATTTTCGGGCACATCCAGCGCAATCCGGCTTCGCATACTCTACCTGCCGTTGGCCCTGACGAGAAGCATCTGGGCACACGCACGCCCTGGGAAGGTTTGTTCTGCGCCGGGGATTGGGTGCGGCATCCCGCGCCCGCCTTTTTCCTCGAACGCGCCTGCCTGACCGGCATCGAGGCCGCCAATGCGGTGCTCGGGGCGCGTGAATTGGAGCCGTGGCCGCTGCTCCCTTACCTGCCGCCCGAGCCGTTCGCGGCCTGGATCGAGCATCTGATGCAGCGTGGGCGCGGGAGAATTCGCAGGAGGCGGGGGAAGTCGACCAGTGATGAACGGAGATAAACGTTAAAGCTTCTCAACGCGAATACCCTTACGGGCACAAATAGCGCGAAAAATTAGAAATTTCGCGCTGTTCGTTTTTTTCGCGTCATTCGCGTTAAAAATTGGCGCGACACACTATAATGTGCCCATGTCTCTTGATGTTTTACTAAGGCACTGGAAACATGACCCGCTAACCGCGGACAACATCGTCACCTGGCGGACAACTCCCGCGCGTGCGGCGGTCACGCATCCGTTTCCAGATGATTTGCCTGCTCCGCTTCGAACGGCGTTATCTAATCTTGGTATTTCCTCGCTTTACAGCCACCAGTTCCAGGCCTGGACCCAAGCCCGCACTGGGGAAAATGTGGTGCTGGCAACTGGCACGGCCTCCGGCAAGACACTGGCCTACAACCTGCCCGTACTGGCAACCATGCTAGAAGACGAAAATGCCAGGGCATTGTACTTATTCCCTACCAAAGCTCTGACGCAGGATCAGGCTTCTAACCTGCAAATTCTCCAATCGAAAATACAAAATCTAAAATCGGCAATTTATGATGGGGATACTCCCGCACGCAATCGCCCATCCATCCGTAAGAACGCCCGCATCTTGTTGACCAATCCCGACATGCTGCACACGGGCATTCTGCCACACCACACCAACTGGGCGGACTTCTTCCGGGATCTGAAATTCGTGGTGATCGATGAGTTGCACACCTATCGCGGCGTGTTTGGTTCGCACGTGGCCAACGTGATACGGCGCTTAAAGCGTGTGTCGGCCTTCTATGGTGCAAGTCCGCAATTCATTCTTACATCCGCGACCATTGGCAACCCCAAAGAATTGGCCGAGAAACTGACCGAATCGCCCGTCTCGCTGATCGACGAGGATGGCTCCGCGCGTGGAGAACGTCACTTCCTGATTTACAATCCACCCGTTGTAGATGAAACCGTCGGCTTGCGCAAAAGCGCTCTGCTTGAAAGCGTGCGCCTTGCGCAAGACGTGCTGTCCGCGGGGGTGCAGAGCGTGGTCTTTGCGCGCTCACGACGAAGTGTGGAAATTATTTTGACGTATTTACAGGGCGAAAATCGGGAATCGGGAATTGGGGACGGATCACGCATCACGCATCACGCATCTCGCATTCGCGGGTATCGCAGTGGCTATTTACCTTCACAACGCCGCGAGATAGAAAAGGGATTACGCGATGGTAGCATCAAAACCGTCGTTGCCACCAACGCCCTCGAATTGGGCATCGATATCGGCGGGTTGGGCGCGGCCATCCTGGTCGGTTACCCGGGAACCGTCGCTTCAGCCTGGCAACAAGCGGGTCGGGCAGGACGCGGGGATGCGCCTGCCGCAGCGGTGCTGGTGGCTTCGTCTCTGCCGCTGGATCAGTTCCTGGCACATCATCCCGAATATTTTCTGGAGCGCTCGCCTGAGCAAGCACTGATCAATCCCGACCATCTGCTCATCCTGCTGGAACACCTGCGCTGCGCCATGTTCGAATTGCCGTTCGAAAAAGGCGAGCATTTCGGCCGCATGGATGTGGACGAGTTTCTCGAATTCCTGGTAGCAAACCAGGAAGCGCACGAGTCTAACGATAAATTCTTTTGGATGTCCGACCAGTATCCGGCGGCAAATATTTCGCTGCGCTCGGCCTCGCCAGAAAGTATCACCCTGCAAATTATGGAAGATCCCTCGACCACGCCCAAGGGAACTACCATCGGCACCGTGGACATGGAAAGCGCACGTGGATGGTGCATCCTGGCGCGGTCTATCTGCACGAGGCCCAGTCCTATTTCGTGGAACGCCTCGACCTGGATCAGAAAATTGCCCTGCTGCGACCAGGCTTGAGCGATTATTACACCGAGCCGCTGCGTGATACGACCGTCACGCCGCTGGCGTTAGGAGATTTTCAGAAAGTAATAGGTTGCGAAAAATCCTGGGGTGAGCTGCAAGTCACTACACGCGTGAAGGGATTTACCAAGCGCCGCTGGTACACGCATGAGGTCCTGGGTACAGAGCCGCTTGACCTACCTCCGCAGGATTTACAGACTACCGGCTATTGGATTTCGATTTCCGAGGAAACGGTTGCGACCTTGAGCGAAGCCGGTCTGTGGACGAATGCACCCAACGATTACGGTCCAGCCTGGCCGCAAATTCGAGAACGTGTCCGCGCACGAGATGACTACAAATGCCAGATGTGCGGACGGCCTGAAACAAATCGTCAGCATGATGTGCATCACAAGATTCCGTTCCGCATGTTTTTGAAGGGGAGTCCAACATCTCCAGATGTTGGGGAGCAAAGTCGGGAGACCCTTCGGCAAACTCAGGGCGACGCTTTGGACTCCATTCGAGCGCGTGCTAATCAACTGGACAACCTGATCACGCTCTGCTCGGAATGCCACAAAAAGGCCGAGTCCGCCGTGCGCGTCCGTTCCGGACTGGCGGGGCTGAGCTTTGTGTTGGGCAACCTGGCACCGCTCTTCCTGATGTGTGATCCCGGCGACTTGGGCACACACATCGAGCCGGTCGGCACAGCGGACTTTCCACAGCCAGCCGTGGTGCTGTATGACCTGGTCCCGGCTGGGATTGGCTTCAGTCAAAAGTTGTTCGAATTGCATGATGAACTCGTCCGAGGGGCGCTGGAATTGGTGAACGAATGTCCCTGCGCCGACGGTTGTCCCTCGTGCGTGGGGCCAGGCGGAGAGAATGGGATGGGTGGCAAACAGGAAACGCTGGCAATTTTGGAGCGATTAGCTGGTAGCAATTAGCATTTAGCGGATGGCAATTTATGGTAAGTCGGATTGCTCAAACCTAAAATTAAAAGTGTAGGAGGAAGCAATGAAAGATTTCAGAACACTCAAAGTTTGGGAGAAATCGCACAGATTGGTTTTGGCAATCTACGAAGCAACGACGCCATTTCCAAAAAATGAACTATACGGAATAACCAGCCAGATACAACGAGCCGCAGTTTCTGTGCCGACAAATATTGCCGAGGGTTGTGGCAAAGATAGTGACGCTGAACTTGGACGGTATTTTAAAATCGCAATGGGATCATCCAGCGAATTAGAATATCTTCTTCTGCTAGCACATGATTTGGGCTATCTAATTGATGACCAATACGACCAATTGCAGGACAATCTGGTTGAAGTCCGCAAAATGCTTAACTCCTTCATCCAAAAGCTTAAAGCTAACCGCTAAAGGCTAAAAGCTATGACAAAATCGAATTTCATCCCTTACTCATCCTACAGGAATATTCTCTCGAAGAAATGCAGGAACGGGCCAAAACCTTTCGCGAAGAGATGCAGCGCCGCCGCACCATCCGTACCTTTTCCAGCCGTCCGGTGCCGCGCGAGATTATCGAGGAATGTCTGCGCGCCGCAGGGACCGCACCCAATGGCGCCAATATGCAGCCCTGGCATTTTGTGGTAGTCAGTGATCCGAATGTCAAGAAGCAGATCCGTGAAGGAGCGGAGAAAGAAGAGCGCGAGTTCTACGAACGCCGCGCGCCTGATGAATGGCTGGAAGCCTTGGCTCCGCTCGGCACGGATTGGCACAAACCATTCCTGGAAGAGGCTCCTTACCTGATTATCATCTTCGGTTTGAGCAACACCATTTTGCCAGATGGCACCAAACACAAGAACTACTACGTGACCGAATCCGTGGGGATTGCCACAGGCATGTTGATCACAGCCTTGCACCATTCAGGGCTGGCCTCGTTGACCCACACGCCTAGCCCAATGGCTTTTCTCAACAAAATCCTCGAGCGCCCGGCCAACGAGCGCCCCTTTCTAGTGTTGGTGGTCGGCTATCCTACCGAAGGAACGACTGTACCCGATATCAGCAAAAAATCGCTTGATGAAATAGCAACATTCATCTAATCTCTTCAAATTTTTCTCACGTCAACTTCAAAAGCCCAAAAAGAGCAAAAACAGCCCCACCAGGGGCTTTTCCCTTACAACCTCCCGACAATTCCATCAGAAACAGCACCTGAACCTCTCCACAATCAGGGTCAACTGCTATACTTTTTGTATTCTGATCGTAAGAACGGATAATTAAGAGTGCACACAACACGTCATTTACACTACCAAAATTTCGAGCAATATCCCCAAAGCCTCTCCCTGGATTTACGTTTATATCTGGATGCCCGGCAGGAAGAACTGCTTCAGTACACCCAGGATTTCGAAGGTGTTCCTGCTCTGAGCACCGAAGAAAACGAATGGCTGGCACGTTCCTATCCTGTGCTGGCCGTTCTGGCCCCGGTCATGTCGACAAACGAGGACAAGATCGAGTTTCCGGGCGATCCGATGATCCTGTACTCGGCCCTGAGTCACACCATCGACCAGGTGGTCCAGGCCCGTGAGCAGGGCATCAGTTCCACGTCTCCCTATAATGATCTGTGTCCGCAGTGGGGGTATTTGCCGACTGACGACTATCGTCAAAATGTGGGCGACAACGGCATTCGCCAGTATGATGCTCCCCTGCTCAACACCGACCAGACTGTTTTCGATCCACGCGTTTGGAATGATACCGTCAAAGATTATTTTGTCAACGTAGTGCTCAAAAACGTAAACCCAAAAGTGGTGCTCATCAGCGCTGTTTCCCCCGCACACCGCTATGCCATCGATATCGCACGTACTGTGCGTGAACACCTGCCTGATTGCATCATCATTCTTGGCGGACGGCATGCCGACGAAACCATCAGGTTTGATCCTGCAACCCAGGAATTGACTCTACAACCTAGCAGCACACTCAGCAAAATAGCGGATGGCAACATCGAGCCAGTGATCGACTTCATCATCTCCGGGGAAGGCTATTACGCGCTCGATGTTTTGATGAAAGCCATCTCGCTGGCCATGGACATTTCCAAGAAGACGGTCAACGTCACTTCAGTATTGGACATGCTATCAGACTTCTCGCCTCTTCTCGGGCCCGTGCCTGGTCAGGCGTTAATAGCCGCTCCCTACCCTGACACGATCCACTACTGGCCCCTGACCGGCTACAAAATCGACCTGAGCGCCCTGCCATCTCCCTATAAGGCCTTCGCCATTCGTGCGCGCTTCCCAATTTTCGAAACCGACGGGCACATCTCACGCACAGCCCACTTCATGGTCACCAATGCTTGCCCGTATCATTGCTTCTACTGTTCTGAGAGCGCCAGTGTGGTCGGCAATTTCAACTCGTTCAAGGATGAAAATATCAGCCAGGCCATCAAGCGCTTGTTGGACTACATTCAGTATGGTGCTGAAGCCATCTTCTTCGACGATTCTATCTTCTGGGGTGGCAATGTCGGCCTGATCATCAACTTCTGCCGCGAGTGGCAAAAGATACGCGAAGAAGCTGCCTGGAATAATTCATCAGAAGTCACCTTAATGGGCATAACCGTGAACAGGCGCAAATTACTGAGCCTGGAATGGGGCGCCCAATTAACGGTGGACTTTCTGGCTGGACGGCGACCCGAAGTGGCCATAATCATCCTGGATGCAATGCGACAAGCCGGCTGCACCTATCTTTATATTGGCATCGAAAGTATGTCTGAAGAAATCATCAAGAACGTGCATAAAAACATCAAACGCAATCGGCCTTGGAACGAGCGCGTGCGCATCGCGCTGGGATTGTCTCGTCAAGCAGGCGTCCGCGTGGGCTCATCCATCCTGTTCGGATTGGAAGGCGAAACGCAGGATACCATTGAAGAGACAATCGATAAAGTCGAAGAGTTGCTGGCCGAAGACCTGATCACGATTGCCAGCCCCAACATCCTGACCTATCACCCCCGCACCGAAATCACCCGTTTGCACCAAAAAGAGAAGGAGCTAGATTATCATTCTCCCAATCTCGATAATCGCCCGCCTTACACTTATTTCGAGGAAGCTTTTCCGGCTGTGGTCTCGAAGAATTTGAGCGAAGAGCAAATCTGGCACATCCACGAGCAAACGCGCGAACGCTGGGGGAAAAAGCGCAATCTCAACCCGATGGCTCCCATGTTGTTGCCAATATTCCATCCTGAACAGAGCACCCTGGCTTCAAAGGGATAATACGTGGTCGAACCCTTTCGAAGACAAAGTAGTCTCTCCCATCTCTAACCAGAACTGCCCCGTTACATGATGACCGGGGCAGTTCTAACATAATAGCAATAGTGTGGGAAAAACTAATCCTCCCGCATCCAGCGTTTGACGGCTTCGTGTGGATGTCGGTGATTGCTCATCGCATCCAACAGCTTTTCGGGATCAGTTTCATATACCAAGGCTTCCAAATGCTCTTGGAAAACAAAACCCTCTTGCACGGAATGTTTCAAAGCCGCCAGTAAAGGCAGGTAATAATCTTTCACATTTAGCAAGCCGACCGGCTTTTCATGTTCCCCGACCTGCCCCCAGGTGAGGGTTTCGAACAACTCGTCAAAAGTGCCAAAGCCGCCGGGTAAAGCAATATAGCCATCGGATAATTCATGCATACGGGCCTTGCGAGCGTGCATGCCCGAGACCACATCCATACGCGTCAGGTGCGTGTACGCCAGCACGGAGGTGTTCATGCTGGGAATAATAACACCGATGACTTCGCCGCCGCCTTCAAGCGCCCCATCAGCCACTGCGCCCATCAGCCCAGTTTTGCCGCCGCCGTAAATCAGACGGAGTCCACGTCCGGCCAGTACCCGCCCCATTTGACGGGCAGCAGCCAGATAGTCCGGAGAGACCGCGTCGGATGATCCACAAAACACACAGATTGATTCCATTGTCCGTATCCTGTCACTTTTGAGAGAAATGTCCGAGTAGTATACCGGAAAAGCTGTGGATTCGGTTAGAGTTATATTAGACCCTCTTTTGGGGGGCTTGTATCTCTGCTATGGTTAAGTATAGAATGAGTAACAATGGATTATAAGGACTATTATCAAACCCTGGGCGTATCGCGAAATGCCAACGCGGATGAAATCCGCAAGGCATATCGTAAACTGGCTATGAAATATCACCCGGACCGCAATCCCGATGATAAGCAGGCCGAAGAACGCTTTAAGGAGATCAACGAAGCTTACCAGGTACTCAACGACCCGCAGAAACGCGCGCATTATGATCGCGTGGGTAGCGCCTATTCGAACTGGCAACAGCGTGGCGGACAGGGTGGCTTCGATTGGGGGCGCTG
Organism: uncultured Chloroflexia bacterium; assembly: GCA_963785535.1. GTDB lineage: Bacteria > Chloroflexota > Anaerolineae > Anaerolineales > Villigracilaceae > JAABUE01. The sequence continues at coordinate 45,532 of CAWAVQ010000018.1, forward strand.
GACCAGCGGTGCACCAAGCGGCACACGGGTGGAATACGGCGATCTGAACGATTTATTTGGCGGCGAAGGCGGGCTGTTCTCTGAATTCTTCCGCACTATCTTTGGTGGTGGCGGTATGGGAACCGCTGGAACGACATCACGTGCCAACCCCGCTTACCAGCAACAAGTTGAAATCAGCCTGGAAGATGCCTTTAACGGTACAACCCTGAGAATTCAGGTGGGTGACAAGCGCAAGCAAGTGAGAATCCCGCCGGGTGTACGTACCGGTTCGAAAGTACGTGTGGCCGGCGCGGGCCCGAATGGAACAGACTTGTACCTGATCGTTCAGGTGAAAGAACACAAGAACTTCGAACGCAAAGGCAACGACCTACATACTACCGCGAAAGTCAATGCATTCACGGCGATCCTGGGCGGTGATGCGGAAGTCGAAACTATGACCGGAAAAGTCAAATTGACCATCCCGCCGGGCACGCAACCGGAGCAGATGTTTCGCGTGGCCGGACGTGGCATGCCACATCTCAAGAGCCCGAATACCAAAGGTGATCTTTTTGTACGCCTGAAGGTAGAAATCCCACGTTACTTGTCGTCCAAACAGAGAGAATTGTTGGAAGAGGCCTCAAAAATCAAGTTTTAAGGCTGCTATCAAGGGGAGACACAGCCTAGAAGAAGCTATTTTAGTCGTGGTCAGAGGAGAAAGAACGAATGAAAACAAATCGTATCTGGATTGCATTATCCATACTGGCTCTAGCAGTATTGGCTTGCCGGCTACCCGGCCTAGGGCCTGCCGTGCCAACTGCGCCTAACCTGCCCCCCCCTACTCCAGTGTCAAAAGAAGTACAAGCTCCCGTAACCGTTGATAGTGCCGGACAACAGGATGCGCTTGTCAGTCTATATGAAAGCGTCATGCCTGGCATTGTCGCGATACAGGTGGTCGGTGATCAGGGTGGCAGCTTAGGTTCTGGTCTCGTGTATGATGACCAGGGTCACATCCTCACGAACTACCACGTGGTGGAAGGCGCAAAACAGCTAGAGGTGGATTTCACATCGGGATACAAAATCTACGGGACGGTCATCGGTACTGACCTGGACTCTGACCTGGCCATCGTTAAAGTAAATGCGCCTGCCTCCGAGCTGCATCCGTTACCCCTGGGTGATTCAAGTACGCTCCAGGTTGGGCAAACTGTCGTTGCAATAGGCAATCCCTTTGGCCTGAGCGGAACCATGACCACCGGCATTATCTCAGCACTGGGACGTACGCTCAACTCGGTACGCGATGCACCCAGTGGCGGTTTCTTTACCGCCGGCGACATCATCCAGACCGATGCGGCTATCAATCCCGGCAATTCAGGTGGCCCGCTTTTCAATCTGAATGGCGAAGTAATTGGCATTAACCGTGCCATCCGCACGACCAATTTTACAAGTACCGGAGAGCCAATCAATTCGGGGATTGGCTTTGCAGTTGCGATCAACATTGTCAAACGCGTGACGCCTTCGCTAATCTCGGATGGAAAATATGATTACCCTTATCTGGGCATCTCAGCCCTGCCGGACCTCAGCCTGACAGAGATCGATGCTCTGGGATTGCAATCCTTTACTGGCGCTTATGTTACCAGTGTGGCACCCAATGGCCCGGCAGATAAAGCTGGCATCCGCGCTGGAGACCAGACAGCTAGTACTGGACTGAATGCAGGCGGCGATTTGATCATTGCCATTGATGGCCAAACCATTCACAACTTTGACGACCTGCTACGTTACCTGATCAACAACAAGGTCCCAGGAGATACAGTCGTGTTGACTGTCTTACGCGGTCAGGAAAAGGTCGATGTAACCCTTACCCTGGACAAGCGCCCATAGGATTAACGTTGTGGTGACGGCTTTCTAGTCTGCCTGCATCGTTCATTAAAAAAGCCGTCCCCTTTTTGGGTGATGGCTTTTGTTTTTTCACGATTTTGTTCTACAATATAGATAGATTTATAACTACAGGAGGATACGCCTTTGTACGAGGCCTCGGCAGCCTCAGTTTCCGGCCTTGCAAACGAATAAGGAGAAACTATGTTTACAGACAGCGTACTACGTGAACTGTTGAACTATTCCAGCCCTGATCCGGTCCTCAGCGTATATATGAACACCGATATGACTGAAGGAACCGCTGACGCGCTCAAGTTGCGTCTGCGAACTTTGCTAAAAGATGTGCATCTACCCAAGGACGAGGCCGCAATACTCAAATACTTTGAACTCGAACGCGAATGGACGGGGCGCAGCATAGCTATGTTTTCTTGTGCGGCGAAGAATTACTTTAGAGCGTTCCCCATCGCTGTACCAGTCCGTAGTCGTGTATTTGTAGGGGAGCAACCCTACGTCAAACCGCTGGCTGATTTATTGGATGCTTATGGCGGTTATGGCGTAGCGGTGGTAGATAAACAAGGGGCGCGTTTGTTCCAATTCCACCTGGGCGAGTTAAAGGAACAAGAAGGTTTTCTTGGAGATGAGGTACGCCATACAAAGCGCGGGGGAGCCTCCAGCTTGTTTGGCCGCTTGGGGGGCATCGGCGGGAAAGCACGGCACTCCAATGAAATCGTAGAACGCAACTTGAGGGAATCCGCTGAGTTCGCGGCCAAGTTCTTCGAGGAAAATCATATCCGCCGTATCGTGATCGGTGGCACAGATGAAAACGTCAACCAATTCAAAGCGTATCTTCCTAAAACCTGGCAGAGCCTGGTAGTGGGCACCTTCCCAATCAGCATGACGGCACGTGCTGATGAGGTGCAGAAAAAGGCCCTTGAAATCGGCCAACAGGCTGAACGTCGCAGGGAGACGCACCTAGTCGAGCAAATGATCACATCTGCGGCCAAAGGCGCAGACGGAGTCGTCCGTCTGGATGACACTTTGAACGCCGTCTACAACGGCCGCGTACAAACCTTAATCGTTCGAGAAGGATATCGCGCAGAAGGGTTCCAGTGCCAGGGCTGTGGTTTCATCACAACGCAAACGTTGGAAACCTGCCCGTTTTGCGGGCAATCGTTCGCGCAAATCAAGGACGCTGTAGAAATGGCTGTCCGCAAGGTGATGAAAGACGGCGGTGATGTAGAGATCGTGTATGAAAATCCAAAATTGGAAGAAGTTGGGATTGGAGGCATGTTACGCTACTGAAAATACCGTTGTAGAGATAAGCCTGAAACCAGTTCTAGCAAAATACTAAAAAGTAGGACGAGATTGAATCTCGTCCTACACATTTAACCAAAACGCTCTTCCTTCCAGACATCCGCCCGATTGTGGTAGCCAGCCTGTTCCCAGAAGCCACGGCGGTCTCTTTTCATGAATTCCAGCGAACGCAGCCATTTGGCTCCCTTCCAGAAATAGGGCGTTTCCAAATCCCCGCGGTCGGGAATGTATCCCACCACACCGCGCAACGGATAACCATGATCGGGCGTGAGCGGTTCGCCGTTGAAGTGGGTCGCCATCAGGAAGTTGTTTTGTAGAACTACTTCGAGCGGCAAGTTGACCGTAAAGCCATACTCGGCATGCTGCATGACATGTGTAACACCAGGTTTGATCTTGAAAAAGCCTTCATCCACCAGTCTTTTGACCGAAATGCCTTCCCAAACGGTATCGAACTTGCTCCAACGTGTGACGCAATGGATGTCCATCTCGATTTTGGCGCGCGGTAGTTTGTTGAATTCGTCCCAATTCCATTCCTTTTCTTCTTCCACTTCCCCCCAAACACGAAATTGCCAGGTAGCCGGGTTGAAATGTGGGACAGGTCCATAATGCAAAACCGGAAATTTCAGCGTAAGCGACTGGCCGGGCGGAAGACGCCCTTCCTTACTAACGCGCTCTTCTTCCTTACGGCGGTCAGCACTTTGATTTGTAAACATAAACACCTCTATTAGTCCAGATTATACCCTCTACGGGGCATACATAGCCTGTGCAGGGCATTATAAATCAAACGACGGCATGGACTTAGACAATCCATGCCGCCAAATGTTACTCCAGAGATATTACGGTACTATTAAAACTCCAGGCTTTCTCCGGGTTTTAGCACGACAGCTTTTGTATCGGTTTCTTTGTTCACGCGGGCTGCCCATGCATCCGGGTCTTGTTTAATGAGATCAAAAGTATTGTAGTGAATGGGAACGACCGTCTTCGGCTGGATCAGTTTGACGGCCCGTAGAGCGTCATCGGGCCCCATGGTGTAGTTATCACCGATCGGCAAAACAGCCAGGTCCACACCTTCTTCGCCGATCAATTTCATATCGCTGAACAGGCCAGTATCCTGTGCCATGTAGATCTTCTTGTCTTCCGTAGTCGTAAGCAGGAAACCTGCCGGGTTGCCGCCATCCTCGCCATCGGGCAACTTGGAACCGTGGGTTGCCAACGTGAGTTTGAGATAGCCAAAGGGGAAGTTATGTCCGCCTCCAAGATGCTGGCCATGTACTTTTTCAACCCCCTGCTTTTCAAGCCAGGTAGCGATCTCGAAATTGCTGATGACCAGTGCTCCGGTCCGTTTGGCGATGGCAACTGTATCGCCGATGTGGTCCCCATGTCCATGGCTGACCAAGATGAAGTCGGGTGACACAGCATCCGAAGTGGTGGAAGCGGCGGGATTGCCGCTGAAGAAAGGATCAATGACCAGTTTGTAGCCTCCAGTTTCAAGGCCCAGAGTGGCATGTCCGTACCAGATGAATTTATTGCTCATTTTATTCTCCTGACTACTGCTTCCTGCAAAAATAATTGAATTTTCTTGTTTCGAATTGCCCGTAAGTCCCGGACCCTTCGTTCAAATATTTACGCAGTATTCTGTAATTCGTTATTCACAGTATAGACAAAAACAGGGCAACGGTCAAATATCGGTTGGCGAATGGTTGATTTGCATCTATAATCTTACAAAAGTATCGCATGCGGAGGCGTTATGAAACGGCCCACTTTCAAACAACGTTTTGGGTATTGGTTCGACAACATGATGGCAAAGGGAACACCAGCCATGATCCTGATGTTGTTCCTGGCATCGGCGATTGTCGTCTTGTTTATTTCCGCGATTGTGGCGTTTACGGGGGTAGCTCCAAATGGGGAGAATTTCTTTCAACTTACCTGGATGGGATTGCTGCGCACGCTTGATCCCGGCACGATGGGAAATGATGATGGTTCTCCCTTTTTCTTGTTCATGATGTTTTCCGTCACCCTCGGTGGTATTTTCCTGGTCAGTGCATTGATTGGCATACTCAACTCCGGCCTGGACAAGCAGTTGGAACGCCTGCGCAAAGGACGCTCACGTGTGCTCGAAAACGATCACACCCTAATCCTGGGATGGTCGCCGCAAGTCTTCACGATCCTCTCCGAGTTGATGATCGCCAATGAGAACCAGAAAAATGCGCGCATTGTCATCCTGGCTAATCGAGACAAAATCGAAATGGAGGAGCAAATCCGTGAGCGGGTTAAGGAAATCGGCAGCACACGGGTGATCGTGCGTTCTGGCAATCCCATCGATTTGAACGATCTGGAAATTGCCAGCCCGCATACGGCTCGCTCCATCATTATCCTGCCGCCAGAAAGCGATGATCCGGATGCATATGTTATCAAAACTGTATTGGCCCTCACCAACAACCCCAACCGTCACGAGGAACCCTATCATATCGTGACGCAAATTCATGATGAGAAAAATATGCCTGTGATCGAGATGATTGACAGGAAAGATAAAGTCCTGGCTTTATTGATGAATGATTTGATCGCGCGTGTCGTGGCCCAGACCTCGCGTCAATCCGGGCTTTCAATTGTTTATACTGAACTGATGAATTTCGGTGGCGATGAAATTTACTTCAAGAAAGAACCCACCCTTTCGGGCAAGACCTTTGGGGAAGCCTTATTTCAATATGAAGATTTAGGCTTTAATGGGCCTAAAAAAGGTTGATGGTTCTATCCTGCTGAATCCGCCAATGAATACGCGCCTGGAACCCGGCAATTCCGTCTTTGCCCTTTCGGAAGACGATGATACCATCCAGCTTTCCGGACTCGCATCCTTTCCTATACAGGAAAGCCTGATACGCCCAAAAGACGGGTCCGCCAAACATACCCCCGAAAAAGCGCTGATCCTGGGTTGGAATCTCTGCGCTGATACGATCATCCATGAGCTGGATGAGTATGTGCTAGGCGGTTCACAAGTCACAGTTGTAGCACAAGGAGATGGGATCGAGCGCGAAGTTGATGCTTGCACCAAGAAAGCCAAAAACCAGAAGGTGATCTTCATTGAAGGCGATACCACCAGCCGCGAACTATTGGACAGTCTCGAGATCAAGGATCTTAACCATGTCATCGTACTGGCATACGATGGTCTGGACAACCAGGAAGCGGATGCCAAGACGCTGGTTACGCTGTTGCACTTACGCCATATCGCCGAGAGTGACGACACGCCCTTCTCCATTGTTAGCGAAATGCTCGACTTGCGCAACCGCGAACTGGCTGAGGCCGCCAAAGTGGATGATTTCATCATCAGCGACCACCTCGTCAGCTTGATGCTGGCGCAGCTCTCGGAGGATGCAGATCTGTACCCAATTTTCCAGGACATCTTCGATCCCGAAGGGTCCGAAATTTACCTTAAGCCCATCGACCATTACATCGAAACCGGACAACCGGTTAATTTTTACACAGTGATCGAGGCTGCCCGTCAGCGCGGCGAGACGGCGATTGGCTATCGCGTTGCAGCCGAAGCCAACAATCCCGGGAAAAATCATGGCGTGCACACCAATCCGAAGAAATCCGAAAAGGTGGTCTTTGCAACGGACGACAAGATCATCGTTGTTGCGGAGGAATAACAAGGTCTGGACAGGGTAACCCCGCCCCGACCTTTTAGGTAAGATTTTTTGCATGAAATGGGAAAACGCAAAAAGCAGATTGCAAGAGGCGATTGACAAACCACGACTGGGACTGGTCACCGACGTGGATGGCACCATCAGCCCTATCGTCGATGTGCCGGACGAGGCGCGCGTCACACCCCGGAACCTGGAACTGCTGGCCGCACTAGGAACGCAGCTCACGCTGACGGCGGTCGTCTCTGGCAGAGCGGCTGAAGATCTCTATCAACGTGTCGGTCTGCCGGGGTTAGTTTACATCGGCAACCACGGCATGGAACAATGGCAGGCTGGGAAAGTGATCGTCTCACCGATGGCGGCAGCCTATCGAGATAATCTATTAGCAGCGACGCCTGAAATCAAACGGATTCTGGTTTCGGGTATGCGCTTCGAAGACAAGGGGGCAACGGTATCTGTCCACTATCGGCAAACCAGTCACCCGGAAAAAGTTGCCAGGGAATTGACTCCCATGATGCAGAGCATTGCAAAGAAGTATGGATTGCATCTGACTCAGGGCCGTATGGTTTTCGAATTCCGTCCACCAGTGAAAATTGATAAAGGAACAGCCTTCGAAGAACTGGTCAAAACCCATCAACTGGAGTCCGCCTTCTACCTCGGCGATGACACCACCGATGTGGCCGTCTTTCTCGCCGCCAAGCGACTGCGGGAAAGGGGTCAATGTCTGGCTTACGGGTTAGGCGTCGCATCTCAGGGCACGCCACAGGCCGTTTTAACGGAAGCAGATTACCTCATTCAGGAAGTAGCGGGGGTGGAATCGTTTTTAGACTGGCTTTCGAAAGCCTGCATGGCATCATCCACCTGATCGTAGAACCAGCTTCGAATATCCGCTTTGGTAACAATCGCCCGCAGGGCTTCGGCGCGCTTATGTTTTTCCTCCGGGGGCATTGTCAGGGCCTGATGAATAGCACGTGCCGTACCGTAAATATCGAAGGGGGAGACCGTCAGTGCATACTCTCCCAATTCGTAAAATGCACCGGCATCTTCCGAGAGCACCAACACGCCATCCCTTTGATTGACTAGCGTCCCCTCTTTGGCAACCAGGTTCATGCCGTCTGCCAGGGGGTTTACCAACAGTACATCATAAAACTGCATCGTAGCGATGGCTCGTTCATAATTGTCGCCCACTACGATACGGACAGGCTCCCAATAAGACGTGCTGTAATTGGCATTGATCATCCCGGCTTCGGACATGATGTCGCGCAGGTAATCCTGGTATTCATTGACCTCCATACGCGAAGGAACCAACAAAGCCACCATCTGGACTTTGCCACGGTGTTCGGGATGTGTTTCTAGCAGGGTGCGGTAGGCTTCCAGGCCACGCAGGATATTCTTACTTGGCTCGATACGATCTACGCGTAAGATGACTTTCCGCCCTTCCCCAAAATTGTAAGGATGAGATTGAAGCAGTTGCTCGGACATCGTATTCAATTTCTGCGTGTCAACTGAAATCGGGTATGCAACCGCTTTAACTTTGCGCCCTTTATATTCGATGGTATCCCGGGTACCATACGCATGCGCTCCTTCCAGGTAAAACCGGCAGGTCTGGATAAAGTTGAAGGCATCTCTCTGAGTTTGAAATCCTAATCGATCCGCTTGTAACAGACTGGACAGGATCGCATTGCGGATTTCCCCAGGTAACACTCGCCAGGCATCTGGGCCCGGCCAGGGGATGTGAATGAAAGGCTGAATTTGAACTTTCGCACTGGATAACTCGCGCAGATAATGGGGAAACATGTAAAGATGATAATCCTGCGGAAGAACAATCACCGGGCGTTTTTCGTCTTCAACCGTCCTTGCCACTATTCTTGCAAAGGCTTTATTGATTTCCAAATACCCCTTTTCCCAGGCATTCCAAGTTTCTTGTGTGATGCTGGGGTTACGTGGAGCATCCCAGAGTTGGTGTTGGATGAACCACAACATCGGATTAGAAATTACGTTGTAGTAGCCTTGATAAGCTTTCCTATCCGGTTTCATCAAGCGCAAGAAAATCCCCTCTACCTGCTGAGGTTCATCCGGTTGTGCATCTACCCAGCGCCGATCATCTTTATCCATTGCCGCTGCTACCCACAAAACCTCATGCTGTTCGGCCAGCGCGCCCAATGCAGTTACCAGCCCACCAACACCACGTTCCACACGAAAAGTACCATCCGCATTCTTTTTAAAAGAGAATGGACCACGGTTTGAGACAATTACAATCAAAGGTTTCATAGTCAACTCCTTTTTGAAATAACCACTTCCCCAGGTGATCTTTCATAAGGCAGGTTTATTCTAACATGGTCAACCAAATCGATTTTCGAATATTTTTAGAGACTTTTACGTTAATATAATAGCAAGCGCAAGTAATTTTTCGAAAGGATTTCTCGCGGTGACGTTCATCTCGCAGGCCAACGAAGCAGAGTTGGTCACCAGAGCACAAAACGGCGATCGCAATGCCTTCAGCGAACTGGTCCGCATGCACGCCCAAGGTGTGTTGAATGTGATCTATCGCATGTGTGGTGATATGCAAGTAGCAGAAGATGCCGCACAAGAGACGTTCATCCAGGCCTGGCTACGATTGTCCTCCTATCGTCCGCAAACATCCTTACGGAACTGGCTATACCGCATCGCGGTCAACGCTGCAATCGATATATTGCGCAAAGAAAAGCGCATCTTGCCCAACGCGGTCGAAGACCTGAGCCTGACCGATTCGGGCCCCAGCCCGGAAGCACTGGCCGCAAGCTCCGAACGAATGGAAATGGTCCAGGTGGCAGTGCTAGCCCTGCCGGAGGCCAGCCGGGCGGTGCTGGTATTGAGAGAATACGAAGGTCTCTCTTATCAGGAAATCGCAGAGGCGCTTGACATTCCGGTTGGTACAGTGATGTCACGTTTGAATTATGCTCGTAAATTATTGAGAGAACGTTTAGAAGTGCAATTGTTTTCATATGCGGAGGCCGAAAATGTCTGACCACGTTTTTGATCTGCTCGGCGCCTATCTGGATGGTGAACTGCACGGCGGACAACTCCGCAAGGTAGAGACACATCTGGAGGAGTGCCAGGATTGTCAGGAAGAATATCAAACCCTGCAAGCCCTGTCGTGGACGCTACAGGCCGCACCCGCACCTGACTTCCCCAAACCAGAGCATCTCGCTGCGGATGTGGCGTTACGTTTGCCGCGCACGCCGAACAAACCGATAGGCCGCAAAGTCTTGGAATTTGGCTGGTGGCTGGTACCGGCTGGACTGATCGCAACCTGGGCTTTTATCGGCACGACCATCCTGGTCAGCGAGATGGTGACGACAGCCAGTGAGTTCGGATTGTTTCAGAGCATATCTGTCCAGCTGATTCATCATTCTCTGGCTGGAGCCTACTGGTCGTCAACGCTTGGACAATTTGGCATATTGTCAGGGAACAGCTTGCAATGGGCTGCGATCACAGAAGCCTTCACCCGCGCTACTATGCCAATCATCACATGGCAAGTTTCGATCGCATTGCTTTATCTGAGTTGGATGGCAATTTGGTGGGCACGCCACACGCGCCAGGGATCTGATAGTCCCTTCGGTAGCGGTAACAGGCCCACAGTTAAGTAAGAACGATAAGAAAAAGGAGAATACAATGGATCCCATCAAAATTCTAAAACGCGCCTGGCACATCCTATGGAACTATCGCACTCTATGGGTATTTGGCCTGATTCTGGCACTCACAACCGCTGGATCAAGTGGTGGTAGTGGGAATAGTGGCACCAGATTTAGTGGCAATGGCAATAGTCAAAATTATCAATTGCCTGAAAACTGGCGAGAAGGTTTAAGCAAATTCTTCGAGGCGGCTGGCAAAGGATGGACGAAGTTGCTCCATGAAGGTCTGCCAGCCCTCGGCATCTCGCAAGGCGAACTGACCGCTCTGCTATGGATCGCCGCTCTATTTATCCTGGTCATGTTCGTTATTGGGATTGTGATGGCGATTGCCCATTATGTTTCCGAGACCGCCGTCATCCGCATGGTAGATGAGTACGAAGCTACCGATTCCAAGATGACCGTCCGGCAGGGCTTTCGCATTGGCTGGTCACGTACCTCCTGGCGTTTGTTCCTGATCAACCTGATCGTCCACATCCCCGTTTTCCTGTTACTGATCGTGATGGCCGCTATTGGCTTCATGATTTACACGATGGTTGCAGGACAGGGCGGGAGTTTCGCTGTCCCTGGCGTCATTGCGGGAATCGGAGCAGCATTCCTGGCCATCTTCGTGGTAGTAATCGTAAGCATTTTCCTGGGTTTGTTGCGTCACTTTTTCTGGCGTGCCAGCGCACTCGAAGACTTGGGTGTAATAAACTCGCTGCGCCGCGGCTTCGAAATGGTACGAGAGAACTGGAAAAACGTCGGCTTGATGTGGCTGATCATGATTGGCCTGGGAATCCTGTGGATACCAGTATCCATCATCGCGATCATCGTAACACTCCCAATTGTAGTAATCACCGCGATCATCGGTGCGGTTGTAGCTGCGATCCCCGGTTTACTGCTGGTCGGCCTGTTCAGCCTGTTCCTGAACGGTTACCTGCCCTGGATCGTTGGCGGCATGTTCGTCCTGCCCCTGTTCTTCACCATTGCCTTCTCGCCCTGGGTTCTGCTGACCGCCTGGCAACAGGTCTACGCATCCACAGTTTGGACACTGACCTACCGCGAGATCAAGGCTTTGCCTGCCCAGTTACCGGAAACGGAAATCGGGCCAGTCGGTGACTGACCGCTCCCTTCCGTTGCGTGCCCTCTTCTCGATGAAGGGGGCACGTTTTTTAATAAGGCTCAGCAATTCGTGAAAAGATCCCGAAAATAGGGGCGGCGTGCTACGCACGCCGCCCCTATTTTCGGACTTCTTCCATTCACTGCATAAGTTCTGTTTAAATTTCGAACAAGGAAATACTTTCGATGTGATAGGTTTGCGGGAATAGGTCGAACGGTGTGACTTCTACCAAGCGATAGCCCCCGGCGATCAAGCGGGCCGCATCACGCGCCAGTGTAGACGGATCACAGGAGACGTACGCGATGAAGCGCGGCGCAAGTTGGCGGATTCCGTCTAAGGCGCGCTGCATCCAAGCCCGCACGCGGCGGATCGACCAGGACGATGGGCTGCTCCGCCTCGAGATGCGGAATCACGTCCTCGGCCGCCCCTTCGTAAAGCTCCACGTGGTCGTACTCATCCAAATTGAGGGCAAAGTCCTCGCACGCGGATGGCGATGTTTCGACCCCGATCAAGCGCTCACATTTTGGCGCTAAAAAAGCGCTGAACAGCCCCACGCCACAATACACATCCAAAATCGTTTTGGCCGGTAAGGGTAGCTTATCCAAAAGATACGCCACCATCTTCTCAGCCATAGCCGTATTGACCTGGAAGAATGACCCAGCCGAAACTCGGAATCCGCGCTCCAGAACCTGCATGAAAATATGGTCTTCACCTGCCATGACCAAGGCATCGTTTTCTGCCAAGTGGACGACCGAAATCCCGGCTTCCAATTCCAGTTCAGGGGCTTCGAGTCCATTCGACTCGAGGATCAACATCAAGTCATCGTCCGCGCCTGCACGCAGAGATACCCGGTCGAACGGCGCATCCGGCTCAAATTCAAGTTGTGGCCACAGTTCGTTGATAGGCAATTCGGGCAGATGACATTCGGTAATGGGCAAAATTGATCTTCCTTTCGCGTCTACATATCCTAATTTCCCATCTGCCGTCAGGTGAAACTGCACATGGTTACGATAATTCCAGGGATTTGGGCTGCCCACCATCGGTTGGACTGGCGGGTTTTCGATCTTGGCAATGCGCTGCAACTGGTCGCGTACAATTTCGGTTTTGGCTTTAAGTTGCGCATCATAAGGTAAATTTTGATAATAACAGCCGCCGCATTCGCCGAAGTGCCTGCATTTGGCCATAATTCGCTCCGGAGATGGTTCCAAAACTTCGAGCAATTCTCCTCGCGCAAAATTCTTCTTCTCCTGCACCAGGCGGATGCGCACCCGCTCCCCCGGTAGTCCAAATGGGACAAAAACAGCGCGACCGCCTGCCCTAGTCAGGGGATCTGGTAGCCGTCCCATAGCATCGCCGCCGTAGGTTAGCTTTTCGAGTTGGACCTCGAAGGTTCGCTTTGAGCCTGGTTGAATAGTTGAAGATTGCATATTTTAGGGTAACACGACCAATGTTGCATCACAATTTTTTATCGCTGTAAAACAGTCATTACTGCCTGAACGATTCTCGCAACCTGTAGCTGGGGCAAATCGCCTAGCTTTTGTACAAGCCTTAGTTGCGACACAGACCGGATTTGCAAAGCATCCGCAGCCGAGGGTTTACTCAGACCATTTTGTTCGCTAGAATCGACTCTCACCATCCAGGGAGCTTGAGCATAGCGATCCTTCCACTCAGTAAATGGAACGATTACCTTGAGAGGCAAGATGCCCACCAGATCGCTGCTAACTATTACCGCAGGTCGTGACTTGCGGATTTCCGATCCGATGGTCGGGTCGAGATTCACCAGCCAGATTTCACCCCGTTGCATCATCTTCATCCCCATATAGGAAATCATCGCCATCGAGAGCTGTAAAGGCGGTCAGTTCTGGATCAGTAGTGTAGTCTGCCTGGAGTTCGCGTGCGGCCAGCATCATTTGACGACGCTGACGGTAGCGCAACTCGCGTTCGATCATTTCGCGCACAATCTCAGAGAGACTGCGACTTTCCTCCTTTGCAATCTGGGAGAGTATCTCATGCTGGGATTTTTCGAGAAGTACTTGTGTGCGGTAAAGTTCCATACACGCACCTCCTTGTTGTGTATAAATTATACACAACTTTTCGATGCATGTCTAGAGGTGTTTATATCCGTGACTGATATATCTCCCACAATTCCCCCAGCACGGATTCGAGCCGCGCAGCCAGTTGGTCGGGCTTGTCGGTAGTGATGTCATCTTCGTTGGGGAAGACGGCAAACGGAACGCGCTGTCCGCGAATTTCTATCAGACCGGAATCGCCGGAGGCAATGGACGCAAAATCGTCATCGCGGTAGAGACGTTCCATTTTCTCGTCGGAGAGACCGTGTTCGAGGATGCTGTCCGGTTTGTCGGGGTTGAAACGGCGACGGTTTTTACGCAGCGATTCTTCGAAAGGCACCCGTACGTACACAATCGCCGCGTGCGCCAGCACATCGTCAGATAAATGTTGGAAAGCTTCGGCATAACCGCCAGACCTGGAGCCGCGCGAGAATTCGATCATGCAAGTGTTGCGCTCATGATAGGAAGGGTCATCGCGTAGGAGCTTACCATATTCCAGGCTGAGGCGTTCGATCAGCAGGTGCCAGAGTTCTGGGAATTTGAAATTGCCCTGCTCGTCACTGTACAAACGTGGCAAACCGAACTTATTGCTCAGGATGTCATCTTCTTCGAACCAGGTCCACAGCATCGGAAAATCGTCACGGATCTCGAGTTGCGCCATATGAAAACGCTCGCGACGAGCTTCATCGGGCAGGTGGGTCAAGAAGTCGATAATTTCGCTCTTGCCAGAGGCCGGGCGACCGATGAGGATGATGACGTCAAAGGTTGTGGGGGGCATCGTAGTGTGAATATGAAAAACGTAAATCGTAAAACGTTATCGTATTACGATTTACGCATCAGATATTCTTCCATCGTTTCCAGCAGCGTATCGACATCGCTCATCTGGATCTCGCCCATGTGAGCAATCCGGAAAGTAATGTCCTTCAACGGGCCGTAGCCATTGGCGATGCGCATGCCGCGCTGCTTCAGGAAGGTATTTAAATCAGACAAATCGATGTTCCGCTCGTTTTTAACGGTTGTCACTGTTTGTGAGCGGTAACCTTCGGGCGCGTACATGGACAGATCGTGTGCATCGGCCCATTCCTGAACGCGTTTCGCCATGGCGGAATGACGGGCGAAACGGTTTTCCAGGCCCTCGGCCAGGATACGGTCGAGTTGACGATCGAGCGCGAAGATCAGTGACATGGCCGGAGTAGCCGGGGACGAATCCTTCAGACGGTGCTTTTCCAGGCGCAGCAGGTCGAAATACCAACCACGATTTTCCACATGTTTGGCTCTTTCAAGTGCACGGTCCGAGACAGCGGCCAAAGCCAAGCCGGGCGGTAGCGCAATAGCCTTCTGTGAGGAGGTCAGCACCATATCCAAGCCCCAGGCGTCCATTTCGATTTTGGCACCGCTCAACGAGGAAACTGCGTCCACTAGAACGAGCGTGTCTGGCGCTACAGCGTGTACGGCCTCTGCCACTTCTTTGACAGGATTCTGCATCCCGGTGGAAGTCTCGTTGTGAACAATCGTCAGGGCTTCGAATCCGCCAGCTTTAACGGCAGCAGCCACACGGTCCGGGTCGACCGGTTGGTCCCATTCAAAAGCAAGCTTTTCTGCCTTCTTTCCGTTCGAAACAGCCACGTCATACCAGCGGTCCGCAAAGGCACCGTTGACGCAGGAAAGCACGCTGCTGTCCACGAGGTTGCGGATGGCAGCTTCTTGTAGTCCGGTGCCCGAGGAGGCGCTCAGGAAAACGCGGTAGCGGGTAAAAAAGAGTCCCTGTGCTTTTTCGGATGCGCGACGAAAGATTTCTTCGAATTCCTTGCTGCGGTGCGGCATCATGGGTTGCGCCTGCGCCTGCAAGACTTCGTCATCTACATCCACTGGGCCGGGAACAAACATGCGGGACATAAAAATTCCTTTTGGTACGGGCAACCCGTCAGGATGATTTAGGAATCTTCCATAATCACAAAGGGTCGCCCCAACAGAACTATCTCAGGAAAAAGGACAGGACAACCAGAACGAAGACGAAGAAGCCCGCCAATGAACCGATGGTTTTCAAATCCTTTTTGATAGCGGTGTAATCGGGGTTGAATTCATCGCTACTCGTTGCAGAGGTTTTCAGCGAGCGTCTGCTGATCTGTCGTTTTCTTTTCTTTGCCATTTTTGACTCCTAATTTTGTAACCGCGCAAAGACCACAATGCGCTGCTTATCGATAAGATATGGATAGCACGAAATCAGTGTGACCGTTGGACTGCCAGTAGAAGCCATGACTTCTACTGCGGTCGGTTCGACGAGCGCCGTGCGATCTACTACGTACACATGCTGTCGTTGCTGTGTGTACACGATGATGTCATCGCCGGGCTGGAGTTGATCCAGGTTACGGAACAACTCACCGTATACGTCATTATGCGCCGTCAGCACCACGTTGCCGTCCTGACCGGGGTTGGCCGAGCCAATGTGCTGGCCTACGCCCTTTTTCAATTGCTCCCAGCCATCGCCCTGCACAACCGGCGCATCCACGTTCAAACGCGGGATTTGCAGGCGCACGGCCTGGTCAGGCGCAGGCGTGGGGATGGGGATATTGGCCAACGACTGCACCATCGGGCGCAAGTGTTCCGGGATCTCGGCCTCGTTGGGGCGGGTATTGCCTTGCGCATCCGGCGGGGTGTGGCCGGAGGGCAGCACCACTGCCATGACCAATGGGGTAGGCGTGGGCGTTTCCGGGTTGAGGGCGGCAGCCACTTCCGCGTTCAGGTTACGTAGCAGACCAAAGCCGCTCAACAACACACCGATCAACCCCACAACAGCCAGGACCTCCACCGCCAGCAAAAGCTGGTCTGCGAAGCCACGCCGCCTCTTACGCCGACCTTCATCTGCTCCCACCATTTCGGTGGTATCCACCACCGGAGCCGTGGAAGGCTCGTCCATCGCTGAGAGGGACTGCGGCGGGGCGATATCCTCCACTACGCGACCGGTTTTGCGGAAGTGTTCCAGCCGTTCTTTACGAACGCCGCGTCGCTTTTCGATCAGCAGGCGACGCAATTCTTCGACCGAGAGATCTTCAGGCGCTTTACGGCGTGGCATAGCACGGGGATTATACCGCAGGTGAGGTACTCGGAAACGATTCATTACAAAACGCCCACCGGCCTGAAACCGATGGGCGCTTTTTGTCTCCTAGAACTTGAACAGCGCGTGGTTATTGTGTCTCTTCAATAGCTTGTTGGGCTGTAGCGTTCAGATCATCAAGCAATCCAGGGATATCTTCAGGGGTGGCATCCAGGACAGCAAAGAAGGTATCTTGCACACTGCGACGCGTGCTGGTCCAGGAGGGCCAGGCCGGTTCAGCCTTACCATCTTGCATGAAGGATAGGCCTTGCGACCAGATCGGGTTATCGTTAGTGTAAGCGTCCAGCATTGAAACAGCGTCGCTGTTGACTGGATAGTAATTGCTACCTTCGGTCCACTTGGCCTGTACATCGGGGGATGTCAGGTACTTGACGAAGACCCAGGTGGCCATCATGCGCTCAGGATTCGTATTCGCAATCGCAACATACTGGCCAAATAGATCCACAGACTGCCCGCCATCTTTTCCGGGGAAGGGTATGATCGTCCACTCGTCTTGGATGGCATCTTCCGCTTCGAAAGCAGCAACCTGGTAAGGCAGACCAGCGGTCGAGCTCATGGTGAAGAGTGCCTTACGAGTGGCAAACTCAGGGTTCGGATAGGACTCAGTTGGGAAGGCACAACCATTGTCCCACAAATCCTTCATGAAGTTGGCCACATCAACAACCGTCTGGTCAGTGAAATCATAGCCGCTGCCGTCAGCGTTCTGCATGTTGCCACCGTTGGCAAATACAAAAGACGCTACATTGGACGCGCTTGGGAAAAGCACCAAACCGCCTGTGCCATCGTTATCGGGATTATCATCACTATTGTTGGCGTCCGCGGCAGCACAGGCTTGTGCCTTGAACTCTTCATAGTTGGTAGGCGGGTTATCGAAGCCAAGTTCCTTGGCCCAACCAGAGTTGTAGAAGAGCACATTTGCGGATTGACTGATTGGGAAGGCGAACTGTGTACCATCTGGAGCCTTACCGCCGTTGAGCGCGCCCTCATTGATAGCAGACAGATCTTCAGCGGTTAAACCAAAAGTGGAGTCATTCATGTAGGGGCTCAGGTCAACGACAGAATCGACAGCGTACCAATTGGCCATGGCATTGGAATAGCCAGTAACCAAATCGGGCAGGTCACCAGATTGAATAGCGGCATTAAAAGCATCTTCGAGGGGGGCATAGTCGTCTTGATCAACTGCATTGACCGTAATACCCCATTCGTTCGTTGCGTTGAAATCATCCACAATGGCGAGCAACGCATCACTGGGTCCGCCAGTGCCCCAAACATGCCAGAAGGTAACGGTCTGGCCAGTTGGGTCAACGGCGGGCATCATCGGCGCTTCAGTAGGCGCTTCGGTTGGTTCGGGTGCCATGGTGGGAGCTTCAGCTGGCATGGCGGGTTCTGCAGTGGGTGTAGCCGCCGGGCCACAAGCAGTCAACGCCAGCGAGAACACGACCACAAGCAGGAATGCTGCTTTATATACTTTGGTAGACATATCTCTCTTTCTCCTTTTTATGTGTCAAATATACTAAAACGGTTATTTGCGACAGACTGAAAACAGAGAACCACCTCCTTTCCAAGACAATCTATCCCTTCAATCCACTTCGAGCAATACTCTCTGTGAACTGTTTTTGGGTGAAAAAATAAAGCACCAAAATTGGAATAACGGTAATCACGGCCCCGGCCATCATCAGGTTGGTCATCTGACCGGCTTCACCAATAAAGGAGTTCAGACCAACTGAGATTGGGCGCCAATCTGGCGAGTTGGTCACCAGCAACGGCCAGGCCAGGGCATTCCAGGTGCCGATAAAAGATAAGATAATGATAACCATCACCGGCGCTTTGGAAAGCGGCAGAGCCACACTCCACAAGAAGCGCAGATGTCCGGCACCATCGATCTGGGCGGCATCAAATAATTCGTCGGGAATCTGGGCAAAGAACTGACGCAAAAGAAAAATGGAGAACACACTCCCCATGAATGGGACCGTCAGCGCAGGCCAGTTGTTGATCCACTTGAGCGGGCCGATGCGTCCCAGCCAGGTAACAGTCAAAAAGTTGGGGATGATGAGCACCATGGCAGGAATCATCAACGTACTCAGCAGAGCAGTAAAGATAAAGTCACGGCCCGGGAATTTGATGCGGGCAAAGGCATAGGCGGCGAGAGTGCTGAAGGTCAGTTCGCCAGCTAAAGTCAGAAGGGTGATGCGGATGCTGTTCCAAATATAGAGCGAGAAACTGGCTTCCTTCCAGGCGTTCGCGTAATTTTCAAGATGAATTGCCGATGGAATGATTCTTGTGCCCTGGGCTTCTCCCAACGACATCAACGAGGTCAATATCATCCAAATGAACGGGAAGACCGTTATGATCACACCGATGGACAGAAACAGATAGGTCATGATATTGCGTACTACAATCCATGATGGTTTGTGTCGCGCGCGGCCTGACGTAAGGGTCATTGATTTAGCCATAGAACACTCGCGATCCCTGCGTTTTATTGTTTATATAGGTCAGCAACAGAATGATGATAAAGAGAACAAAAGCCATTGCGGAAGCATATCCGTAACGCAGCTTTTCGAAGAATTCCAGGAAGATGACTACACTGAACGTGTCAGTAGTGCCAAGTGCTGCATCCAGGCGCATCACCCAGATATGGTTAAATGCCTTGAATGTTCCGATGACTGAGATGAGCGTCAGGAAGTAGGTTGTTGGGGAAAGCAGAGGAAACGTAATGTGCCGAAACACCTGCCAGCGATTAGCGCCGTCTACTTCAGCAGCTTCGCCCAACTCTGTGGGGATGTTGCCCAGGCCAGCCAGATAGATGACTGTATCATAGCCAACAAATACCCAGATCGAATAGATCATGATAACAACCAGTGCCAGGCTGGGTCCGTCTGCCCAGGCAGGCCAATTTTGCAGACCCCAGTTCGTTGCCATTAAACGGAAGATACCCTTCGGTTCCCACAACCACCCAAGCGGCTCCAATCCGAGCAGCTTCATTCCAGCGTTGACAGGAGCCTGCAAACGGTTTGAAAATAATTGACGGAACACTGCAGCACTGGCAACTGTCGGAGTCACATATGTCATGAAGTACATCATTCGAAAGAATTGCGAACCTTTCAGATTTTGGAAGAGTAAAACCGCCAGGAAAATCGAAATGCTAAGCTGGAAGGGGATCGTGCCGAGTGAATAGAAGAGCGTGGCCTTCAGCCCCACCCAGAGATCGGGGTCTCCTGCCGCCACCATCACGGGCAGTTCACCGACCATGATCCAGCCGCCAACGATGAAGACCACCGCACCAAACAAACGCAAGAAGAACAAGAAGGTACTGGGCTGGTCTTTTGCCCGTTGCCATAATTTCCAGCCGATGAAAAGCAGGATCAACCCACTGGAGATGCTGATCAATTGCGGTAGGAAACCCGGGTCATCGCCGGCTAGCACAGCAGCATTATAAGCGCTCATCATTTCTGTGTAGACATAGCGCAACGAGACCGCGCCGACCCCGGCCAAGAACCAATTGGAGCCTAATTCAAATTGTCGTTGCAGGTTTTCAGGCGTGCGCCACAGATACAGGGCAACTGCCATAGCTATAATTGCACCAATTACCAACCAGAGCATTATCCCCCGGGCCGTCAAGACAGAATTCGTAGTGAAGGCTTCGTGCAACAATTGAAAGAAGAGTTCGCGGGTTTTTTCTACACCACGGATTTTGTCGGCGATGTCGAGGATGTTGGGGAGCAAGACAACCGTCCAGTTAATAAAGCTTAACCCTACCCCGGCCAATAGGATACCGGGCAGGTGCAAGAGCCAGAAGCGCAATGAGTGGCCTTCGAATTCTTTGTAGATTTGCCGGAACTGGGAGAAGGCCCAAAACAACAAGCCTATCCCCAGTGCAAAGACCACCAAGTATGCTAGCGGTCCTATGGCATTGGTGAAATTGGTCAGGCCAATGATATCGCCGCGCTTGAGCCGCCATTTATGCAGGCTGACAAACAGGGCAAAACCTACTGGGAATATTCCAAAGATAAAAATAAGGATGACAGCCGGCGCGATCATCAAATAAGCTGTTAGATACTCGCGCCACGCTCGCAGGCGACGTGGGGAGAGCCAATTGCGCAGGCTATGTTTTTCTGGAAGCTGTGGTTGGAAGGACTTCACGGGCACTCCTAGCAATGACAGATGTTCACCAGATTATTATACCCACCTCTCAATCTTCATCTGTTAATAGCAAGTAAACAAATACATCACCATTGTACATCCGACTCGTGAGGAAAAGGCGTGGCAGCGCGCGGAAAAGAAAACCCGGCTGCGCCTGCATGACCGCCACCGCCATAACGACGGGCAATCACGGAAACATCCACCTTGCCCGAAAACAGCGTGACGTTGGTGGTTAAGACACCATTCTGTATCTGATCTATGTAACAGTAAATGACTTCGTAACCGTGGTCACGTCCATAATCCCCTATGTCACCATTACCGCTGGCGTTGACAGCCAATGTGCTGTGACCCTCAAAGCGGACCTCGAAACTGCGTGCCGCCATCATTCGATCAATCTTCCGGAGATTGATTTTCCTTAACCGGGCCCCTCCCTCGATCATCTTTTCCAGCGTAGGCTGGTCATCTTCGAATAGCGGCTTCCAGAAAGCAGCGTCGTCTGCGTCATGGTCCTGGTTGTACAGGCTCTCATTGAACGGGCCGGTCTCTTCCTCTGCCCAGCGCCAGATGTCACGGTCGCCAATTAACACGATCGCTTTGGGAACTGGGCGTTCGGGGAAGAAGTATTTCCAGGTCAGTACGCAGGCGGCTTCCGATATATCGCGGATGCCCGGCCAGTGGTCGGCAATACCATTGAAGACAGCGATGGCGCTTTTGTGGTGATCGATCCAGATGAACTCGTGTCCTTCCGCCAGCTTGAGCATCTCATCAAAGGGGAACGAGAAATCCACCACAATGATTTTTTCAGCCTGCGCCACTACATCCCAGGGAATGAGCGTGGCATCATAATCGCTTTCAATGAGCTGCACTTCCGGTCCCAGCGCGTAACGTACGATTGCGCCGCTGGCATGACCGTCGGGATCGTTATGATGGAAGCAAATGGTTTGTATCATGGGAAGATGAATTCCTTAAGAAGTGCTCTTGGCGTGTGGCGTCGCACGGTGATTATATCGCAGGAGATGAACTCAATCAGAGAGTTCATCTTGGGGTAGTTAGATACCGCTTTACAAGATTCGCAATAATTCAAAAAATTCTTCGGGATGATCTCGGAGACTATCCGTAGAAAAATAAGTAGACATCGCAGTCAAAATTACGTATACCCACGGATATGCACACGAGTGGATATATATCATACTAACAATAGAATTTATAGATAAGCAAAAGGAGATTATCTGTGAAAATCAAACAAATCGTTCAACTCCTGATGATTGCCGCCCTGACGCTGAGCGTCTTTGGCTTTGCCGGGCCGCCACAACAGTCGGCGATTGCCAAAGCCCAACCCCAACTGTTCGCACTGGCTGCCCAGAACCCGGACCAGATGGTGCAGGTAATAACCCAGAAGGCTACGGATGCACAAGATGCTGAAACGCTCGTGGCTAGAATGGGCGGTAAGGTGACCGTAGACTTGTCCGTGATCAACGCCTTTGCAGCCGAAATGAGCGCTGAATCAGCACTGGAACTGGCAAAATCGGAAGCAGTCCGCTGGGTCAGTCTGGACACAGAAATGGCACCCACCCTCTGCAATGGCTGTGTGGATACAACCAATCTCACAAACAGTTACATCCGCACAATCCAGGCTGACAAAGTCTGGAATCTTCCAAAATTATTGCAAGGGCAGGGAGTTGGCGTTGCAGTGGTTGATAGCGGTATCAATCCAAATGGCGATTTATACACAAACATGGGTGTAAATCGTCAGAAAGCAAATGTCCGTTTTAACACGGATTACAACCAAAACACATCTGATGGGTATGGTCACGGAACCCATGTCTCTAGCATTATAGGGGGAGATGGGAGCGAATCGAACGGCAAATACATTGGCGTCGCACCGATGGTCAATATTATTAATGTCAAGGTTAGTAACGATGATGGAAGCGCCAGGACATCGGACGTCGTTCAAGGTTTGCAATGGGTTCTTGACAACAAGGATGCATATAACATACGCGTGGTCAACCTATCGTTCAATAGCACCGTGGCCAAATCCTACCATAACAGTCCATTGGACGCTGCTGTAGAGATTCTTTGGTTCAATAAAATCGTCGTGGTGGTATCGGCTGGAAACCAGGCGAACGGTATTCTTTACCCACCAGCCAATGATCCCTTTGTCATAACAGTCGGCGCGACCGACGACAATGGTACGGCATCTCTTTCTGATGATGTAATCACCTCCTTTTCGGCTTACGGAACAACCGCTGATGGTATCAAGAAGCCCGATTTGGTAGCTCCCGGCAAGGACATTGTTGCACGTCTGGTAAATACCAATATGGGAATGGCAAGTGCCCATCCAGGGAATGTAATTGCTGGAACGTACTTCAAGATGTCTGGCACGTCGGCGTCTGCACCGATGGTTAGTGGTGCAGTCGCCATTCTATTGCAGTCGGAACCAGGCTTAAATCCTGACCAGGTTAAGTATCGCTTGATGTCCACGGCGAATAAAACTTGGAACAACTACAACGTGACAAAAGCCGGAGCTGGTTATTTGGATGTTTACGCGGCGGTAGAGACGGCAACCACAAACTCAGCAAATAATAACCTGATACCCAGCCAATTGCTCTCTACCGGTACGGACCCAATTACGTTCGGCAGCGTGGGCTGGAATTCGGTCGGTTGGAACTCCGTTGGGTGGAATAGCGTGGGTTGGAACTCCGTCGGCTGGAATTCGGTCGGCTGGAACAGCGATTACTGGGGGACAGTAGATCAAGCGGAGGCCGGGGGCGATTCAATGGGCTCACCGCCATCTGCGGAATCATCGACGACGAGTACACCTACTTGGAGCTGGTCAAGTTCGCCGTGGTGGTGGCGAAGATAACGGTTGCAGGGGAGATAGCCATAGTAGCTATCTCACTTTTACGACAATCTTGAGTGTCTGATCAAAAATTATCATAAAGACACGGAGACACAGAGGATAAAAAATGTGTGTCTCCGTGTCTTTGTGGTTAACGTCCGTGGGAAGATGGGCTATTTATTCCGTCTGTGGACGAGGCCCGCTACAGCGATCACGCCCAGGTATAGCCCGCCGACGGAAGCGCCCCAAGAGAGGAAGTTCAGGAAAAAGGTAGACTCGATCACGTGGATCACCATCAGGAACGGCATGACCCATCCAAACAGGAGCAGGCCCAGGGCGGTGAAAAGAAGCGTGTGCGGTTTTTCGTCGATCATCCATACAACCAACAGACCACTTGATGTCCGGGCTCGGGTTCGAAGTCCGGTGGTTCCTTCTCGTCACACAAACCGGCCATGGCCTGTGTGCAGCGCGGATGGAAGCGGCAGCCCGGAGGTGGTTTGACCAGGCTGGGCGGCTCGCCAGGAGGCACTTCCTTGAAGGTTTCAGCGTTGCGGGCATCCGGGTCGGAAGTGGCAGCCAATAAGGCCAGTGTGTACGGGTGCAAGGGGTGTTGCAATATTTCCCGCGTTTGAGCCTTTTCCACCAGATTGCCCGCATACATGACAAAAATACGCTCGGAGAAATATTTCACGGTGGAAAGATCGTGGGTGATGTAAATCACCGAGAGATCGTGCGTTTCCTGCAAGCCGCGTAACAGCTTGAGAATTTCCACGCGCACCGAGGCATCCAGCATGGAGACCGGCTCGTCGGCCACGATCAGTTTGGGCTCACGGATCATGGCACGTGCAATCACCACGCGCTGCTGCTGCCCACCGGAGAGCATATGCGGGAACTTGGGCAGGAAATCTTCTATCGGGTACAGCTTGACTTCTTCCATCACTTTGCGGATGTGCTCAGCGCGTTCTTGCTTATCCTTCATGCCGCCGATGATGAGCGGCTCGGACAAAATCTGCTGGACGTCCATAAAGGGCGGCAAGGCTCCGTAGGGGTCTTGCTGCACGTAGCCTACAAACGAGCGGTACCAGCGCATCCCGGCTGCGCCCAACTCGCTGATGTCTTTGCCTTCGAAGATCACCTGCCCCTTGGTTGGATTATGTAAGCCCAGGATGGTCTTCATCAGGCTAGACTTGCCACAGCCGCTTTCGCCCACTACTGCGATGGTCTCGCTGTGCGCCAGGTCGAAGGTGACGCCGTCCACAGCCTTGACATAGCCGGCATGTCCAAATCCAAAACGCCGCAACTCAAACCACACATGCAAATCCTGGATGGAGAGCAGAGGCTGGTCTTCGTTCCGCTCACTCTGGAGTTCGACTTTCATTTCCACTGGTTCATTGGTATTGACTGTCATGGGAACTCCTATGCTACACATGTAACCAGCATTTCACCTTGCGCCCCTCTTTGATGATCATGGGCGGTTCCTCATCGCACTTTTCAAAGCGGAAGGGACAACGAGGCGCAAAACGGCATTGCTTCGGTAAATTGACCAGGCTGGGCGGTTGGCCGGTGATGAAAATCGGGTCGGCATCGCTGCGCAGCTTGGGCACGCTGTCCATCAGCATCTTGGAATAAGGATGCAATGGCGCCGGGAAGAAATCCTTCGCCTCGCCCACCTCTACAATCTGCCCGGCGTACATGATCGCGACCTCGTCTGCCAGTTCGCTGGAGGTGGCCACATCATGCGTGATCAGGATGAAGGAAGTGCCCAATTCGCGTTTGATGCGTTTGAGGACGTTCATGATATTGGCCTGCGTCAATAAGTCCAGCGCTGAGGTCGGTTCATCCAGGACCACCAGGCTGGGCGCCGTTACCAGGGCCATTGCCAGGGCCACACGTTGCCGCATGCCTCCGCTCAACTCGAACGGATAGCGACCCAGGAAATCGTCCGGCACGCCCACATGCTGGAACATACGACGGGCTTGCGTCAAGGCTTCATCCTTGATGACACCCAGATGCACCATAGCAGGTTCAGCCACCTGGTCGCCCACCCGTAAAACGGGGTTGAGCGCATTCATGGCGGCCTGCGGTACCAGCGACATCTGAACCCAGCGCACGTTCAAACGAAATTCTTCTTCTCCCAGGGCCATGATGTCCTTACCCTGCAAATAGACCTTCCCTGAGTACGTCTCGATATTACGCGGCAACAGGCGCAGAATGGCCTTCGCCAGCGAGCTCTTCCCACAGCCGGATTCGCCCAGGATGACAACCGCGCGATGGACATCCAAGTCGAAGTCCACGCCATCCACGGCTTGCACGGTGCCGCCAGCGGTTTTGAAGTGTAAGACCAGATCTTCAACGTGAAGGAGTTGTTGCGACATCGTGTTCACACGTCCCTCAGCCTGGGATTAAAGACACGATCAAGGGCAAAACCAAGCATGGCAAACCCCAGACCGGTAACCATCAACAGCGCGGCCGGCTCCAGAATCCAGTAATAATAGCCTCGATAAAGCGCGCCGTTGGTGTTCGCGTCCTCGATGATTTTGCCCCAGGTCGGCAAGACCGGATCGCCCAGTCCCAGCACTGCCAGCGAGGCCTCCAGGAACACGAACGCCGGTACAGAAGAGACCAAGCCCGGGATCAATAAGGGAATCATGCGCGGGATCAAATACATGAAAACAATGCGCATGTTGCTGGCGCCATAGGCGCGCGCCGCTTCGATATAGCCTGACTCCTTAACCTGCATAAATATGGAACGGTAGCCTTTGATAGAGCCTGTGAAGATGCTCAGCAAAATCGTCACGCCCAAAATGACCCAGATGCTGCGAGAATAAAAAGTACCCACCATGATCAGAATGGACAGGAACGGCAAAACCAGGTTAATTTCCGTAACACGTTGGATCAGTTCATCCACGATACCGCCATACCACGTGCCGATGGCCGCGATAATCATCGTCAACACTAAGGTGCCCAGGGAAGCCAATAGGCCAAATGCCAGTGCCACCGGCGCACCCCATAGCAGCGGCACGATCAGATCTCGGCGTGCCTGATCCGTGCCGGCCAGCCCGTAGACTTGCCCGTGAAAGACGAATTCCACGTCGATGTTATCGTCCGGTTCGAAGGTGGTGCCGGTGATTTGCAGTTGGTAGCGTCCCTTTAACGGGGTATCCGAATCCGGGAGCGTGAAAAGGACCGGGATCACGTTTTCCGTCTTTAAACGCGTCATCAGCTTCTCGTCCTGAGAGAAGCGATAGGTTTCCTTTTCGGTAATGCTCAGGTTGTTGATACGGATCGTGCGCTCATCGGGCGTTACCCATTCGATTGAAATGAAGGGCTGCTTCTCCTGATATTGGGAAGTCACGTACAGGATCATCTCCTGAGGGTAGACGTCATAATTAAAGTCGAATGGATAGGACATCGCTATCGTCGCAATTTCCGGCGATTCCTGGGTGATCGTCTTCTGCATGCTGCCGTCACTGGTCCTGACGGCAAACGATTCCGAGTATTTCTTGCTGGAGAAGAGATTGATCCAGGCAGGGGGAGCAAACTTCGGGTTTTGATACCAGACTTCCTCGCCGCCACGCCATAAATGGATCGCCTCCTGATACGGGATTTTGACCATCGCATAGATAGCGGTAAAAACCAACAGCAAAACGATCAGTATTCCCACCACCGCGGAAGGATAGTGCAGGATGCTGCGGAAAGAATTTTTCAGCGCGTTCATCTTACTTGCCCACCTACTTTCACCCGGGGATCGACCAGCGCATAAATGAAATCAAGCAGGAACACGGTAATCGCCAATAAATACGCAAAAATGATCGTAGAACCGACGATGATTGGGATGTCATACAAGCCGATGGCCCGGTAGAGCGTCCGGCCCAGGCCCGGCCACAGGAAGACGGTTTCGGTGATCGTCGCGCCGGTCCACAAACCGATGATCAGGAGCGCAAAATTCGTAATGATGTTCGGCAAAGTGGGACGCAGGATGTAACGCCGTTCCACATCGCGTGAGGGAAGTCCCTTGGCCTTGGCCATATCTACATAATCTTCACTGGAATAGATCAGGAAAAATGTCCTGTAGTTGTAAATGCTCAGGAAAAAGGAACTGATTACCAGCGAAGTAGCCGGTAAGATCAGATGCTTCAATAGATTCAGGGCGTACTCGAACGTGTTTTCCGGCGGGGGTGAGTCCACCATCCCACCAAACGGAAGGACTTTCACGAGCGCTGCAAAAATCAATATCAGGAAAATACCGTAAAACCAGGGTGGCACCGCCGAGGTGGGTGAAAGCGCGATAACCACTTTATCCCAGAAGTCGCCATAGCGGCGGGACAGGGAAAGGGCCAGGAAAACGCTGGAGAAAAACAAGAAGAGTTGCGAGGTGCCCATCAAGAGCAAGGTAGCAGGCAACCTTTCCAGGAGAATGAGACGCACCTGTTTGGAACCGCTGTCACTGGTCATATTGATGGCACGTCCCAAACGCAAGGTCAGCGCATTGGACAGGTAACGGAAATTCCGGATTGCAATCGGAACATCCAGGCCCATGCGTTTCTCTTCCAACGCGATTGAATCTTCTATTAACTTTCTGCGGACTTCCGGGTCCATTTTTTGCACGGCAGGATTGAGACCAATCTTTTGCGTGACGCTATCACGGATTTGTCCCCGCATGATTTGATCCACATAGCCGCCCATATTCGCAATCATGATGGTCAGATAAACACCCACCACAACGGTTGCAAACAATGTCAACAAACGCACGATGAAAAAACGCGAAACGCGCACGAACGTGCTGCTGCGATAACTTTTCCGAGTTCCCAGATTTTCCGAGGGCGTATCAGTTGCTACTGCCATAAGTCTCCTCTCACAATGGATAGAGAGGCAGGGGTATATCGATACCCCTGCCTCTCGAAGTTGAACCCGTTACGGGATGGCTACAAAGTCAATAGAGGTAAAGGCAGGGATCGCCACAGGCACAGGCACCACCGCGACTTCGAGTCTGGCCGAACCGGTCGGCAGCTTTGTGGTTGTATCTGCGCTCAGGGTTACCTGATACTGGCCCTCGGCCACAAAATCGGCCTGACCAATTTCGACCACCGCGCCAGTCGCATCATACAGGATGTACTTGACCTGTTGGATGTCAGCCTGGGCGTAGGGCTGGTCCTTGAAGGTGACAGTCGCGTCGAAGACCGCATCTTGCCCGGCCTTGACCTGCGCGGGCCCATCGAGCTGGATGCTGGCGAGTTTGGGTTCGCTGAAGGCAGCCCAACGATCAGCCTTGTCGACAAATTCCGTGTTGTCCTTCAATACCAGGGATTTCTCCGTCGGGAAGACCTTATCCAGGTAATACGGACCGGTGCCAACCCAGAAGTGACCATGATCTTCGTACCACTTCTTGAAATTGCTGTAACGCTGGTCGGCTTCTTCTTTGGTGACATACTGGCCAAGCGTAGGCGCGTAAGGGATGTAAGACTCGCCCTGCGCCTGGTCCAGGTATTTCGCCAGGATTTCCAGGCTTGGTCCGCCCACCCAACTGGTGCGCTCGATCTGCTCGAGATCGGACTTATCGGCAGAGTAAGCCAGTTCGCCGTTCGCTTCTGCCATGTTCGAGATGGCCAGGATCGGCCAGCTATTCTCGCCGGAGAGACCGGTGGGAGAAAGCGGCCAGAACGGGACGATGTTAAGTTCTGCATCGCCGCTATATAGATCGGAGTAATATTCGATCGTCAACGGGTCAGTAGAAGTGATGCGAATGCCCTTCAAGCCTGACAGGACAAATTCGAAGCTGGGCACATAGGATTCGTCATAAACAGCGCTTTCCGGCTTGGCGCGATCGAAGAGTTCAATGATCGACATTACAAAGTCACCTGCAGAGAGAGGGCTGCCATCATGCCACTTTACTGTATCGAACAGGTCAGCCGGATAGGTTACTACGCTCTTGGTATTGGCAGTCGCCCCCTCGGGGAATTTATCTCCCACAGTGATGAACGTCTGCGTAGTGGCGTCCCAATCGACCCACGCGTCAGCCGGGACATTGATCTGGTCTGCAGTCTTTACGCTCAACCAGTCCAGATTCTGGGTAATCGGCAAACCTTTCTTATAGGTCAGCTCGGCGCTCTCGATGCGCTGCGGCCAGGCCAGTCCCGTATAGGGATCGCCCATCAAGCCACCACCGCCTACAATCAAGGAAGTTCCCTGGGTTGTGGCACGCATCACGTTGGAATCCCAGACCCAGTTGCTGCCTGCAATCGTATTCCACGGTTCGGTGAACAGATCGGCGGTACCGATCTTCAACGTGCCACCCTCCTGGTCCTTGAAGCGCCAGTTATACGCGCCCATATACGTCCCTTCAATACCGGCGCCCAGGTCATAGGTCACCTGGACGTTGTTATTGTAAGGAGAGTATTGCACCTGTTCGATGGTCCATACTTGCAAGGAATCTTGTAGAGAAAGCTCAAGCGCTTTGGCCATCATCTCCTGGCGTTGTTGCAGGGTGGCAAAATTGCCCTGGTTCAAATCGTCGCCCAGTTTCTGGAATTCAGGATCCGACACATTGGAGATGAAAGGTTCAATCGCCTGGACGCTGCTATTCAGATACATCTGCTGGAACTGTCCCTTTTCATCACGCGTCAGGCCAGACGGCAACCACCCCCCCGTATACAGGTTCCACTCGCCGTCCGCCGCGTTCGACCCGATCCAAATAGGAGCAGCTTCCGAGGAGGTCTTATACTGGCGGTCGATCGTAAAACCAACCTCTTCCAACTGGTTCGCCACGTAATCGCCCATGGGCTTGCGTGTGCCATCACCATCGGAGCGGATCAGGAAGATCAACGAAACCGGCGCGCCATTGTATTGCCATTTCCCATCCGCGCCCTGCGTTGCGCCCATGCCCGTCATTTCCTCCGTGATAATTTCTTTAGCCTTGTCGAAGTTATAGGCATACTTGCTTTCCAACGCGCGCGCCGTATCGATCAAGTTCGTGTACTCCACCAACTGAGTTGTGATCGCAAAGAACTTTGCTAAAGAGCCGCCTGCATAGATTTCCTGGTTGATGTAATCACGGTCGATCAACCAGTTCAATGCCTCGCGGATCTTACGGTTGGAAAAGGGGTTCAAGACATTGGTGTCATTAAAAACGGCGGGGTTGAGCATGATAGAGTAGCTCCCGCCGTATGACTGTGAATAACTCAGGCCAGCTTCCTTGATTGCAGGATAGATATCCGAAGCAAGACCATAAGAGTACATATCGATTGCGCCAGCCTGAAGTTGAGAAATTGCTGAATCTCCTGCGACAACGGAGACATCAATCTCGTCAAGCCAGCCGCCCCTGCGGTCTGTCGTCGGCGCAGTTGGTGCAGCCGGTTCTTCAGTCATAGCTGGTTCTGCCGTTGGCTCTGCCGCTGGTTGCTCGGGTGCAACTGGCTCCTCAGTCGCCTGCTGCGTAACAGGCGCGCACGCCCCCAGCATCATGACAGTGACCATAAGCAGGCTAAAAAGCACATACAACTTTTTACGGTTCATCTTATCTCCTCTTATATGTTGAAATAGACTTGGGGATTTTCAATTCCACGAAATGCTATAGACTTTGGCCACCTCCTTTCGGGACTTTCCGTCTCAGAGAGACGCCTCGCACGGGAGCTAACACCTGCTTCCGTTTAGATATATTCTCCGTACAGATTTGGAAAACGGTCAGCCGCACACTGACCGTTTTCGCATTTCCGGATGTTTCATGCCATTTTGCAAGAGAGCGATCAGCCGCACACTGACTTCTCTATCATTGCCGGGCACCTTCCACTCTTCTGTGAGGAGAAGAAAGAAGAGCGTGTGGAAAGCCCATCCGGGGCACCTTTCTAAGACGGATATCTGTCTGTTTACACTTTGATATTACGAAAATTTATCCCGCCTTGCACGAGACCACAATCGGGTTTCCTGCCCCTCGCAGGGATGGTTAGCTTTCCCATCCTCCTTGGGCGCAATTCCCCCTCTCTGGGAGCATAACAGGCTTATCTCGCCCCCTCCAGAGAAGCATGAATACAAATACAAAAACCATCCTAGCGGAGGATGATTAAATCGCCCCATCGGCGCAAACATTGCAACGTCTTTGCGTTTATACTGTATGTGTAATAGGTGCGCCTATAATACATATAATATAAAGTAACGAAAATGTTTGTAAGCAAAGCGCAGATTGGTCTGATCGGTTTCTTATTCGGCCTTCTATTGGCAGCGTGCAATGGACTGGTACCTGTCAGCGCGCCGACGCAAACATCGATCGCACCTACTGCCATCGTTCCGCAAAAGGTTGCTCAGGAAGAACCTCTTCCAAATATGAGCGGTGCGATACGATTCGAAAGTCTGGGGTTGGAGGACGGCCTTTCGCAAAGCACGGTACTTGCCATCCTGCAAGATCAATTTGGGTTCTTATGGATCGGAACGGAGGACGGTCTCAATCGTTATAACGGTTATACGTTTAAAATATTCCGTCCAGACTTGAATAATCCGGACGCGATCAGCGATCGCTGGATCACATCCCTCTTCGAAGATAGACAGGGGTACATCTGGATTGGCACTCGTCAGGGTGGATTAAATCGTTACGATCCTGCAACAGGAAAGTTTACCTACTACCTGCATGACCCGAAAGACCCCAAAAGCATTTCCAGCAACAATGTCACGGCCATTCTGGAAAACAAAAAGGGAGAACTATGGGTTGGTACAAATTATGGGCTCAACTTGCTGGACCGCCAAACCGGCGAATTCCAACGATTTAACAGCGACCCGGACGTTTCCACAACCATATCGAGCAATCTCATCACCACCCTGTTCGAGGACAGTCGAGGTATCCTGTGGATTGGAACAGATGACGGGAGATTGAATCGATTCAACTCGGCTACCAAGAATTTCACATCTTACGTTTATAACCCCAAGAACTATTCCGTCGTCAAAGGGAAAAGTATAAAAAGCATTGTAGAGGATCACAACGGGGAATTATGGATTGCTTCCTTTGAAGGCCTGCAACACTTCAAACCCAGCGAAAGTAGTTTTACTACCTTTAAACATTCAAAGGTCGAACCCGCCAGCCTGGTAAGCGATACGATTCTAAGCCTCTATATGGACCGCTCAGATACGCTCTGGGTTGGCACCAATGAAGGTCTGGATCGTTTCAATCCTAAAACCAACAGCTTCATCCATTACCGACATGATCCTGGTGACCAGACCAGTTTGAACAACAATACAATTCTGTCAATCCGTGAAGATAGGGGGGGCGTACTTTGGATCGGGACATTCGGTGGCGGCCTGAATAAATTTAACAAGGGCCAGAGAAAATTTGCCTACTACCACTATGAACCTAGCAATCCCAACAGCCTGAGTGCAAATTATGTTTCCCCGATTTTTGCCGACTCCAGTGGGCATATATGGATTGGCACTTATGGTGGTGGGCTGAACCGCTTCAACCCACCTATGGGATTGTTCACCCATTACATGCACGACCCGGAAAACCCATCCAGCCTCCCCAGCAATGATATATATTCCGTCTATGTCGACAAAACCGGCACCCTCTGGGTAGGGACGGCCGATGCGCTTTCTCGTCGAAACCCCTCATCTGTGAACTTTACCCATTACACCAACGACCCGACCAATCCTGAAAGCCTGGCAGGCGGACCTGTTCAGGTAATTTTCCAGGACAGCCAGGGATCGCTTTGGATTGGGACAGCGAATGGATTGGATTTGCTCGACCCCTCTACAGGAAAGTTTACCCATTACCAACACAGCCTGACCAAAGCCGAATCCATCAGCAGCGATGATGTTACGGCAATCTACGAAGATAAAGATGGCGTTCTATGGGTTGGAACCTTCGATAATGGCCTGAACCGCTTTAACCGCGATACGGGTACCTTTGTGCGTTACCAACGAAATCGAGGCGACCCTCAAAGCTTGAGCGACGACTCCGTAACGGCTATTTACCAGGATCAGAAGAGCAACCTATGGATTGCAACTGCTGGAGGCGGCCTCAATCTCTATCATCCGGAAACCAATTCGTTCCAGCATTACACGGAAAATAATGGCCTGCCAAACAACGTGATCTATGGCATTTTGGAAGACGATGCGGGACAACTCTGGCTCAGCACGAACTATGGTCTCTCTCGCTTCGATCCGGAGAGCGGAACCTTTCGTAATTACACCGATAGTGATGGATTGCAAAGCAATGAATTCAACATGGGGTCTTACGCCAAAGGTCTTGACAATAAAATGTATTTTGGCGGCATTAACGGCCTGAACGCTTTCTTCCCCGATGAAGTGAAAAACAACACCTACGCTCCGCCGGTCGTTCTGACCTCATTCACCCCGGGCGGACAACCCAACTCAGGATTACCCCAAGCAGAAGAATTAAGCCAGGTTACCTTAGGATGGCCCAACAACAATTTCGGCTTTGAGATTGCAGCGTTGAGTTTTGCCGAGCCCGGTCGAAATCAATATGCTTATAAATTGGAGAACTTTGACAAAGACTGGAACTACGTTGGAACCAGCCGCGAAGGTCGCTATACAAACCTGGCCGGGGGTACCTATACCCTGCGATTTATGGGCACCAACAACGACGGTGTCTGGAATGAAAGCAATCAGGTCATCCAAATTACGGTCATCCCACCCTTCTGGGAAACATGGACTTTCCGCATTTTAGTTACGTTATCTATCATTGCCTTGGGCGTCATAGCTTATCGCCTGCGCGTGCATACGATCCAATCTCAAAACCTGCAACTGGAACTCACCGTACGCGAACGGACCAGCGCACTCCGGAAGCGGACCGAGGAGTTGGAAGCACTGTACTCGGGCGATGAAAAAATCATTCGCGCTATAACCCTAGACCAGGTATTCGATGCCATCGTGGCTGTAGCGGTCAGCATGCTGCACGCTGACCGTGGCGCGGTCTTCGCCTGGGACGAGAAACAGATGCAGGTTGTGCCGCGCGTCAGCCACGGATTTATGCCCGAATCTTTACAGGTGCTGCATTTTGGAAAAGGGGAAGGCATGATCGGAGAGGTGCTTGAAACCGGGATTCCTCTCATTATCACTGAACTCGACCCGGCCACGCTCAGGCCCGACGTCCGGGCTGCGATCGTTGCCGAAGGTATTCATTCCCTCTTAAATCTGCCCATCAAGGTGAATGACCAGACCATTGGCGTTTTCAATGTCGGCTTTACGCGTCCCGGTGTGATTACAGAAGACACAGCGCGTTTATACATCGCTCTGGTACAGCGTGCAGCACTTTCGGTTGAAAATATGCAACTCTTTGAGCAGACCAAGGAATTGGCCGTGATCGAAGAACGCAACCGCGTGGCGCGCGACCTGCACGATAGCGCTAAACAAAAGGCCTTCGCAGCCTTAGCCCAATTAGGTGCTGTCAGTGGCATTCTTAAGCGCGATCCATCGAACGCCTGGTCACATTTGAGTGAGGCAGAAAATCTGGTTTATGAAGTTATCCAGGAATTGACTTTCCTGATCCAGGAAATGTATCCAATGGCCCTGAAGGAAAAGGGGCTGGCAACTACGTTGCGGGAATACGTTTTCGAGTGGGAAAACCGAAATGGGGTTATGATTAACCTGGCAATCCAGAACGCCCGGCGCATGCCATTGGAAACGGAGCAAGCCATTTACCGTATGATCCAGGAGGCGCTTGCGAATGTTGCCCGCCATAGCCAGGCGGATTCGGTGAACGTTTCTTTGGTTTACAATTCCGAGATCGTCACATTGACGGTCGAAGACAATGGCCTGGGATTCGATGCAAAACACAAAGCCGGCGGGATGGGCTTACGAATCATCAACGAGCGTGCGAAAAGCATCGGAGGACAAGCCTGTGTCGAAAGTGAAACAGGCAAAGGGACAAAAATTATGATCACAGCGCCATTGAATGGCCATGTAGATAGATATGCAGGAGGTAGCCATGACTGAGCCAATTACAATTCTAATCGTCGACGACCATGAGGTTGTGCGGAAGGGGGTGCGCTCCTATCTCGAAACGCTACCTGATTTCCGAGTAGTTGGCGAAGCGGGTTCGGGTGAAGAAGGCATTGAACTGGTATCAGAATTGATCCCGGATATTGTCTTGCTGGATTTGATCATGCCCGGCATGGATGGTGTCGAGACCACACGCCAGATCAAAAAGATCAGTCCCCGCACGCAGGTGGTGGTCCTGACCTCCTACCACGAAGACGTGCACATCTTCCCCGCCCTCAAAGCGGGGGCCATCTCCTATATCCTCAAAGATATGAAAATGGAGAAATTGGTGGATGCCTTACATCGCGCCGTACAGGGAGAGGTAACGCTACATCCGCGTGTAGCTGCGCGTGTGTTGCAGAATATCCGTGGCGAGCACGACGAAGACCAGCCGCTCTTCACCGAACTGACCGAGCGCGAACTGGACGTGCTCAAGCTAATCGCCAACGGCATGACCAATAGCCAGATCGCCGAGAAACTGGTCATCAGCGAGAACACCGTCAAAGGGCATGTCAGCAATATTCTGAGTAAACTCCATGTCGCTGATCGCACCCAGGTGGCCGTCTATGCCTGGCAACGCGGCCTGGTCCAGCGCGACAAAATAGGTGAAGACTAACAACGCTCTCTAAAAACTGAGTCCTCGCGAATGCGAGGGCTTTTTTGTCAAGATAGCGAGGAATTTTTGTATACTTTCTGACCCACCTGGACAGATGGGGAGCTCGGTTAAGAGATACTCTCTTCAGACATACGGATTCTCCCGGAAAAAGTCCCTACAAGGATAAAGCAAAACAGTCCCATCGTGTGACTGTGATTAAGCAAAATAGGACATAAACCTGTGACCAAGCGTATTCAGGCTCAAATCCTCTTCGGATACATTCTGTTCTTGAATAACCGTTCTATTTTGTAACAATTAAATGGTTTAGATGTTTGGTATACCTTATTAGATACATCTTGGGTTAGTTAAGTTTATTCTTCAGTGGAAAATTCTTCATCAATACTTTCGGTATAAGATTTATATTCTTCTGTAATATCTTCTTCGTAAATATAATACATGTCTAAATGATGATTATTAGATAATCTAGTATCGATATCTGCAACTGATTTAGTGAAAAATAAACCAAATCTTTCAAGGCTGCGAATGTCAAACTTAACGAATAAAATATCTTCGTCTTGTCTTACACATCCAAGCTCTTCCCAGTTTTGGAATTTTGGATAGTATCGGTCTGGAATGTAATTGAGGCCATGCACAATTATGTTCCGTATAGTGATTAGTTGATCAGCTAGTGTTTCAACTTCTGGTGTAAGATACAAAGGTGTATTGAAATGCTCACGATAGCATTTCTTTATATTGGGAAAATTTCTTAGGAGGGCTTTTTTATCTAAAGAATATTCGTTTTTATCTATTGTGTAACTTGCTATATCTGTCAGGTACGTGATATATCGGTTCACTATCTTTGTGAATACTAACTCCGATATGAGCTCTTCTTGTTCTTCCCAATCGAATAAAGATTGAAAATGCTTATTCCAATTGTAGTCTTTTTTTAAGTCTTTTATGTTACCTTCATTGATTTGCTCTAGAAATCCTTCAATAATTGTCTTAGTCAGAAGCATATTGAGCAAGGTCGAGGATCGAGTAAGATAAAGGGATGAGTACAAAACGGACTTACTACGGATACACTACATACCAGCAACGGAAGTTGCTATTTGAAACCTGGGAAGAGACAGGCAAGGTCACACTGGCATGCCAAAAGGCGCATGTTAGCCGAGGACTGTATTACTACTGGAAAGCCCGGTTTGATGAAAAAGGATATGCAGGGCTGGAAGAATATGAAAGTTTCGAGGCGCATAAGCTGAACAAAAAGGATGAAAGCCTTGAGCAGAAGGTAATTGAGATGAAAAGGGCTCACGACGATTGGGGGAAGCGTCGGATAGCAGATGAAATGGCCAAGTTGAACAATTGGGAGTCAATCGTGAGTGCGAACACGGTACGCCGCATTCTTCACACCGCCGGGCTATGGCCTGAAGGGGGTGCGGGGAAAAAAAGGGATTGATAAAAGCGCTGTTCGAGATGCGGAACAACCGGGGCAGACGATCAATATTGATTTATTGTTCGTACCCGAACAACATGAAGCGGAAGACAGACTACCCGCGGTGAGCGGCTCATCGGGTCACCTGGTAGTGGGACGCACAACTGGCGAAAAAGAAAGACCTTGTTGGCCTGGTATGACCTTTGCGGACAACGAGTTGACCTACGAAGAAGCGATGGACCGATACATTTCGGAGACACGTGACCGACTGGAACATCGAAAACAGGCGAAAGAAACCCGAAAAGAAGATGATGCAGCCTGGCGTGAAGAATGGCAGGCTCGTTCAGACCGGTATCAGTTGCGCAAAGAGCGAGAACAACAAGACGCTGATTGGAAAACCGCTAAGACAGCATGGCACAGCAAGCTCTCGGCATTCCAGGCCCTATCCCGAGAAGAGCGCAAAACACAGCGTTGCGAGTATCAGCAAGCCGAAGAGAACTGGAAGGCATACCGTGAGCAACGACAAAAGGCCGTGCAACATCGCAAACAGGAAGACCAAGAGTGGCATCAACGCAACCAGGCAGGGAAAGGGAATTTTCTCCCTCAGCGAACTTGGATCGCTGTCTTGGTAATTATCGACAACTGCTCACGCCAGTGCTTGGGACTTCCCATTTTTCGTTCTGGCGCACACGTTACCAGCGAAGAAGTTGTGGTGGCTTTGCAAACTCTCTTGCCTGCAGAGTTGGCTTATCTGGTCAGTGACCAAGGTGTCCATTTTCGTTCAAAGCTTTTTGCCCAATTCGCAAAAGACGAAGAGTTTATCCACGTTCCAATTTACCGTCATCGTCCCGAAAGCAATGGTATTGCAGAACGATTTGTGCTGACTTTCAAGGACTGGCTTCGGGACAAGTCCTGGCAAGATGTTCCGGGCTTACAATCCCATGCTCGTGAATTCAAACCAGAGTATAACGACCGGCCTCATCAAGGTTTGCCTATCTCTGGCTTGTCACCCAATGAATTCGCCAAGCGCATTTGGGCTTTATAGGAATTTATGTTCAATATGCTTCTGATTAAGACAAAATCCTTCAATAATACTTCCTTTGCACGGTTCAAAAACTTGGTAAAGGACTCTAATGAAGTAAAGAAAATCACTAATCTGATGTAAACTCTGGTTAAATACATAGGCAATAAATGATGCTTTGGCAGAGAATTCACTTAAGTCAAAAGCAACAAACGGGACTGTCGTATCATACACATATATTTTTGAGCTTGATTTACTCATATTGTCAAGATTTTGATAGTTGCGCTAAGCGACATTATTCTAATAATAAACCGATTCCAGGTCGAATACAAAGGCTAATTTGCGTTAAAAACAAACGATCTTTGAAGTTTTGTAGCACATCTTTGCAAATTATCAAATTCCGCAGCTACACCCATTGCAACACCCAGAATAAGACCATCCCCACCACGATCGTCCACAGCACATTTTTCGTCTTCCAGGCCACTAGCGCGCCGCCCAGGCCCGCCAACAAACGTACGTTGCCCAGCGAGAGATCCAGCGTCCCGTTGGGATAGGTCAGCGCGGGCAGGACCAAGGCCGCCAAAACGGAAGCGGGCACAAAGCGTAGTGCGCGGCGCAGCCATTCGGGCATTTCGATCTTTCCAAACAAATAGATGAAAGACAGGCGCAAGGCATAGGTACCCACTGCCAGGGCGACGAACAGCAGCCAGATGGAGAGCGAGTTCATTGGGCGGCCTCCTGCGCCTTTTGGCTGGAAAGGTTCTCGGCCAGCACACCCAATCCAATTCCCAGTAGCGCCGCCAGCACCAGTCCCAGGTTATAAGGCAGTCCGTGGGTGAGCACCGCAACCAGCCCGCCGACCAACGCCGCCAGCACAGTCGGGCGGTCGTTCAAGGCAGCGAACATCAGCGCCATGAAACTGAGCGGGAAGGCAAAATCCAGTCCCCAACTTTCAGGCACCAGCGTGCCAAGCAAGGCTCCGACGACCGCGCTGGTGTTCCAGGTTACCCAGACCGCCGCGGCCGCACCGTAGTAATACCAGGCCGGGTTGGCCGGGATCTCATTGGCGAAATGGCTCATGCTCACCCCGAAGGCCTGGTCTGAAAGGATATAGGCAAATGGCGCTTTGCGGGACATGGGCTCCTTTTGCAAGTATGGCGCCAGCGTAGCGCTGTACATCGTGAAGCGCAGGTTGATGACCCAGGCCGTCAGCACCATCACCAGCCAGAACGCGCCCTGGCCCATCAGTTGCAGCACGGCCAGTTGCGATGCCCCGGCAAACACAATAAATGACATGCTCATGGCCTCGAAAGGCGTCAATCCCACGCTGACGGCCGCCACGCTACAGATCAGGGCAAATGGCACCACACCCAACAGGATGGGCAGGCTATCGCGGGCCCCGGCGATGAAATCGTGTTGTTTGGTTTCCATGAACTATTCTTTTATTTCCTGGATGAGACGATAGATTTCCCTTTTGTTCCAGCCGGATTCTTCTACCAGACGTTTTGACAGACGACTGGCTGACTCCCCCGCTTCCAACCCGGACTTTATGGCTGCCACCGTTTGCAATTCCGTCCACTCCCCCGCGTTTTTCTCCGCGCCCGCTACCACCAGCGTGAACTCCCCTCTGGCCGGTTGCGACTTGAAATATTCCAACGCCCCGCTGACATTCCCGCGCCAGAAC
Source organism: uncultured Chloroflexia bacterium (assembly GCA_963785535.1). Taxonomy (GTDB): domain Bacteria; phylum Chloroflexota; class Anaerolineae; order Anaerolineales; family Villigracilaceae; genus JAABUE01. The sequence continues at coordinate 85,979 of CAWAVQ010000018.1, forward strand.
TCCTCGAACAGCTTGGTCATCTCGCGCGCCACGCAAATCCGCCGGTCGCCCAGTTCGGACAAAATCTCTTCGAGCGTTTCGAGGATGCGATAGGGCGATTCGAGAAAAACCAATGTGTAGGTCAGGTTTGCAACCTGACTGACAAATTTCCGCCGTTCCGTGGCCTTGTGTGGCAAATACCCGAGATACAGGAAACTGTCGGTCGGCAGGCCGGAAACGGTCAGGGCGGCGATAGGCGCTGAAGGCCCGGGAACAGGTCGCACGTCGAAGCCCGCAGCGAGCGCGGCTTTGACCAGTTCGTAGCCAGGGTCGTTGATGGCCGGGCTGCCCGCATCCGAGACAACTGCCACATCCCCATCCGCCAGTTTGGAGAGGATGAAATCGATCTTTTGCAACTTGTTGTGTTCGAAGTAACTGGTCAGTTTGGTGCCGATCTCGAAATGCTTGAGCAACTTACCGGTGTGACGCGTGTCCTCGGCAGCGATCAGCACCGCTTCGCGCAAAATACGCACCGCGCGCGGCGACATGTCTTCCAGGTTGCCAATCGGGGTAGCGACCAGGTAGAGGGTTCCCATGCGGGTATTTTATCACCCCCACCCAGCCTCCCCCATTTACCGCTGAAGTTCGCGGTAAATGGGGGAGGTGCCCGACAGGGCGGAGGGGGCTGGGGCAGTGCTATAATCCTTGCAACTTTTGGAGGCCTTATGATCGTCGTTTCAGACTTGATGGGCACCTTGACCACCGGCTCTCCGGTGTTGGGGCTGGTGGACTGGGTACGGCACAACCAGAGCAAATGGCAGGCGCGTTGGTACACGGTTTCTATCCTGCCCGGTTACTTTGCTGCCAAGCGTGGCTGGATCGACTGGCAACGCTGGGGTCAAAATCTGATGGTGACCAGCCTGTCGATGATCAAGGATGCCACCCCGCAGAAAGTTCGATGAAGTTTCGGATTGGATCGTGGAAGCCGACCTGTGGAAAAAGCGCCGTGAAGACGTGATCCAGCGGCTAACCGACCACGCTGAAAATGGCGCGCAGGTCTACATCGCCAGCAGCGTGCACGAACCCGGGGTGGAGGCCTTCGCCAGACGCATTGGAGCGCGCGCCATCGGGACGCCAGTCGAGTTTGTGGATGGGCACGTGCGCATCGCAGGGGAACTGGTCGCGGATGAAAAGAAGATCGAGCAGGTGCTTTCGCGCCTGGGTGTAGAGCGAGTCGATGTCGCCTACGGGGACACCGCTCTCGATATCCCCCTGCTGGAACATGCCGATCACCCGGTAGCTGTGTATCCTAACGAAAAGCTGCGCGCCGTGGCCAAAGAGCGCGGCTGGGAAATCCTCGGCGATATGGCCACCTATCCCTGATCAAACTTTAAACCAGATGGATACAATTACCGTAAAAGGGATCCTCGTCGAAGGCCACCGGGTTGCCTCCGGGCCATCCAAAGACTACCCCTACGGGGCCATCGAAAAACAGAAACCGTTTTTCAAAGCGCGGGGCCTCGATCTCGAAAGGTTTTACAACGGCACGCTGAACATCTCGATCAGTCCCAACACCTTCAAAATGGTAAATCCCGAATTGACCTTCGAGTACGTGGAATGGACCGACTTGCATCCACCGGAAACGTTTTCCTTTTCGAAGTGTGCTCTTAAGTTTAGGGGCAAACGCTACTCTGGCTGGGTCTATTATCCGCACCCCAAAACGAAAATACGCCATTACCAACAACCGTCCATGATTGAAGTTCTTACCCAATATGTTCCGGACATCCAGTATGGGGAAGAAGTCGAAATTGAATTAAACGGTGACGAAATTCAAATCACGTTTGCCTGAATCCCCGCTTACAAATAAGGTTGATTATTTTGTTGCAAATTCGATTTTATACTCTCTAACATGTTTTTAGTAAGGTTAGACAACTCAGGATAAAGATTATTCATTTCCATAGGGTCTAATTCCAGATTATATAATTCAACAAGTTCTTTTCTGGCTCCAAGCTCTTCATAGCCAAAATAATATATCATTTTTAATTTATCTTGAATTAAGACAACAGTGCCTTTTTCAATGGGTCCGTTCACCGGAGTTTTTTTTGCTTCTATTGCAAAAATATCTCTATCCGGTTTTGAATGAGTAGAAAACGGAGGTAATACCTCTCCATCAATCCAATCAGGTGCACTTTGACCGTTGATTTGCATTAAAGTGGGAAGCAGGTCCACTCCACTTGTATTTTCATAAACATCCAAACGGGTTTTGCGACCAGGCTCAAAAATCACTAATGGTACTTGCAAAAGTGGTTGATACATCACCGGTGTATCATGGCCTCTTATCCCATAATTAAAAATCTCACCATGATCAGAAGTCAAGATAAGCCAGGTATTCTCTAACCAACCTGATTGATCCATGTAATCATAGAGTCTTGCAAATTCGGCATCCGCGTAGCATATAAATTCATCATATCTTTGTCTATTCTGCACCAATTCATCAACGGAATATTTTCCAGCGAAGATATGATCTGCCACCAAGACAGGCTTAAACCCATCATTTTCAAATCGATTGTCAAATTCTTTACGCGTATTATATGGATGATGAGGTGGATAAAAGTGAAAATATCCCAAAAAAGGGAGTTTGCCAGCTATTCAGGTTGGCTATTACATAATCTATCGCACTTTCAAGAATATATCTATCTTCAATTGTAGTGGGCAAACCGCGAGGAAAATTTTGACTGATCTCTTCCAATTTAATATCTTTAAGTTCATTTATTATTTCGTAAAACCTTGATGCAAACAAGGAGTAAGCATATCCTTCATCCTTTTGATTTAAAGCTCGAATCCAACTAACGGAGGCAATATCACTATCATTGGCAAATAAAAAACTAGCCAGGTTATTAAATTCGAGTAGCAATCTCTCCCTAGGGATATATTTTTCTAAATCCTGAGAAAACTGTTTAAGTAATGTGGTTGCAAACAAATTATGTGAATATGCAACCCTGTAATAATTGGGAAGTACGCTAAAAATATTCTGATGGATGTATTCGTCTGAAACGTTTCCATCATTTTGAAGAGCACGATGCTTCCACGGAAATGTTCCTGTTAGTAGTGATGCCGTGCCAGAGGTTGTGAAATTACCGGCCGCGAAATGGTTATGATACACAATTGCTTTATCCAATAACCGAGACAGGTTTGGCATTGTGTCGCGAGAATAGCCATAAAATGGTACGTTCTTTGCGGATAATGCGTCAAAAATCACAACAAGAATATTCTTTTGATCACCTGTTGTATTTTGGTACACAGGTTGACGAAGGAACCGTGGTGTTAAAACACTAAAAGATGCGGTACCAGTAAGTTTTAAGAAGTCACGGCGGGTTAATTTATCCATATTCCAAACTTCAGATTGGCCCAGTACCAATATAGTTCTTGGACATGGTTTTGGAGAGCAAGGTATTGAGCCAGATACGGTCAGCACACAATTTTAGCATACAAAAAATAACGTGAAGAACGCATGAAATAATGGTTTCTCAGGATTTGCCGTGAAGTGGAATATATCAATTCGTTCGGGTATGATCGAGATAACGAGCCCGGAAATCACGCCTGAACATGTAGAATAGACTTGCCTGAACCGTGATGAAATAATCGTATTATTGAATGAATTATTTTTGATTTGAAAGTCAAGGGGAATTGTTACTGACTTAGATTATAAAGATAAGCACTTGCGCCGAAGCCCTCGTAGCGATCTATCACAACCCCGTAAGGATTGATGAATTCCAGGTAATAACTGAGCGTGTCTTCCTCCTGGCAATTTTCACAGTCAACGACTTCAGAAAATAGGAACCACACCCTTTTATTCCCAACGAGGTTGAGCACATCGTCTTCGTAGTTTTGCAAAGCTACTCGTTTCCTAGCATCTTGACTGCCCATCATAATATTGCCCGTATCCAGGCCATAAAACGGAGCATAATATTGATAGGTAGTATTCGTTCTGTAAAAGACGTAGACAACATCATCCGGCAGCCTGTTCTCCGCTACGTATTCGAGAACGGGACGGATGTCCACTTTTGTTCCTGAGATTGCCTGAGCGTATGAAACCGGCACAATTTGCCCCACAACAAACAAAGCCAGCAAGCCACTCACGAGCATGGCAAAACCGGGCTTCCATTTTGCGACCAGCCAATAAATTCCCCGGAAGCCCTCGGCCATGAGCAACAGTGCAAATGGGATCAGGAACAGCATGAACCGGTTTTTGAGCGGGTACCTTTGCAACGCGGAAGCAATCACCGCAACCACAAAGGGAGAGATGACCAACAGGGCAATCTTGCGGTCTCTGATCAGGAGCGATAATGTCCCGATGGCGCTCAAAATCAGGGTAACCACAATCATAAGGTTATCGCTTCGATAAAAGGTAAAAAACACAAACGAATAGAAAGTAGCCTTGTACCAACTTCTGTTGCTCCAGGGTGGCGTAGGGAGATAGGCTTTACGCCAGTAATCCACGAGATATTCATCTGCGACGATATGCCGCAAAGAGACCAGATACTCCAGCCCAAAACTGGCCAGCCAACCAATGCCAATGGCCAATATCCAGGTCCAGGGCGCGTACTCTTTGCGGGTAAACTTTTCGAGCACCAACACCAGCCCGATCCCCACCATAATAAAAACGGAGGGGTGCGAGATCCATATCACAATAGCCCCCACGATCCCCAAAATCAAGAAGTCTTTGGCCTGTACGTTTTCCTTGAGGCAATTCAATGCCAGATACACCAACAGCAAAGCGACCATCACATCGCTGGAATATTGCTTGAGTTCGGAAGAGTAATAAACCAGCCACCAGCCGATGGAAAGTATCGAAACGGCAAACAGGCCGAAGGTCCCGAAAGAGGCGCGGGCAATCTTGTAGATCAGATAGACGGCCAGGATGCCCGCAAACAGCGGGAAGAGGCGCATGATGTAATCATGGTTCCCAAAAATGACGATGGCAAGTTTCTCGATGAACAGAAAACCGATTGGCGCTGCCTGATGGTAGTCCAGTAAGCGGGTCAATCCACTAAAATTGCGAGTGACCAAATTCACTGCCAGGCTGGCTTCGTCGGCCCACAGGGAACGGTTGAGAAGATATTGGCGTAAGCGAAGTGCGGTTCCCAGCAAAATAATTCCCCACCACAGATAATCCGTCTTCATAAAAGCCTGCACTCGCTTCCACGTAGCCTGCATACTGATTCCTTCGTCTCGATGAGAATAGCTGCATTATACTTTGCCAATAACAACCAATGATCAGAGGAGGAACCATGCAACCCTATTTCGAGGATTACTTGCTGAACCTGAAAGAACTGCACAAGGACATCATCGACGCTTTGCAGGATCTACCGCTTGCAGCACTGGAATGGAGCCCGACCGCAGGTATGAACTCCATCGATGTGCTGGTCGTCCACACCGTGGGTGCGCAACGCTTTTTAATCGGGGAAGCCGTAGGAGGTGATCCGGCCAACCGCGACCGGGAGGCCGAATTCAAAGTCCACGGGCTGGACGCGCAAGCGTTGACGATGCGCCTCAACCAGAGCTTCGAATACATTCGCTCCGTGCTCGAGCGATTAACCTTCGAAGATGTCTCTTCTCTGCGCGATTTTCGCGGACGCGAGAGAAGCGGGGTCTGGATTCTCGGTCATGCGCTGAAACACACTGCCATCCATCTGGGACACATCCAGTTGATGCGCCAGGTATGGGAGAAATACGGCCAGACAAAGAGCTAACCGCAATGGACGAAAAGACTCTGTGGGACATCCGTGCCTTTGTCTATCAACACTTTGCGGACACAACCCGCGCCCCCAACGTGGACGAAAGCGCCATCGCATTCGCTCTGACTCACGAGCAGGCTGCTTCCGCTTACGAAGCCTTGCACCATCACCATGCGCTTTTCCTGAACCCCGGCACCCACGACATCCTGATGGCCAACCCGTTTTCAGGCATCGAGACTCCTTTCCGCGTGCAGGCCAACGGGAAAACCTACTTTGCCAACTGCGCCTGGGACTCGCTGGGCATCCCCGCCGCCCTGCACTGCCGATGCGGATATTAAAGCCGCTTGCACTCAAAGTGGGGACTCGATTACATTGCAGGTACGAGATAGGCAGGTTTCCGAGTCGGATGTGCTGGTGCATTTCCTGGTACCCTTCGAACACTGGTACGACGATCTGGTTTTCACTTGAGGGACCATGCTCTTCTTCCAGTCGGAAGCGGATTTGAACGACTGGTTGCAGACCAAAAACGCGGCACATGGCGCAACACTGACGCTATCCCAACTCTGGCAACTGTCCCAACGCTGGTACCACAACCGCATGCAGGTTGACTATCACGGTCGGTCATTCGAGCAGGTTCAGGATATTTTCAAAGCGGTCGGGCTGGTATCGGATTTCTGGCGATGAGAAACTGAATTTGTTGCCCCAGTTTTCCAACTTGGATTCCATAAAACATCTGTTATCTGATGTGACCGCTTGTATAATTAAATGGGCTTAACCATATCAAGCTGTAAGGAGGAGACATGTCATTTTCAGAATATGGGAATTACGATGGACTCGGATTAGCGGAACTGGTTCGTAAGAAGAAAGTGACACCAACAGAATTGGTGGATGAGGCCATTCAGCGTATCGAAACCCACAACCCGAAGCTGAATGCCGTGATCAACAAGCTCTACGACCGGGCGCGGGAATCTGCCAAATCTGTCCTGCCCAATGGCCCCTTCACAGGCGTACCGTTCCTGATGAAAGATTTGATGGCGACGCTGGAAGGGGTCCCGACCAGCATGGGCAACAAGCTGTTTAAGGACATTCCCGCCAATGTGGACAGTGAACTGGCGCGCCGCTGGATAGAGAGCGGCGTAGTCGTGGTCGGCAAGACCAACACCCCCGAGTTCGGTCTGACGCCATACACCGAAAACGAAACCTTTGGCCCAGCACGCAATCCCTGGGACACGGAGCGCACCCCCGGTGGCTCTTCCGGCGGGTCGGCGGCGGCGGTGGCGGCGCGCATCGTGCCGATCGCGTCCGGTGGGGATGGAGGCGGCTCGATCCGCATTCCCTCGTCGGCCTGCGGCGTTTTTGGCCTGAAACCCACGCGTGGACGTACGCCCGCGGGCCCGGAGATCGGCGAAACCTGGCAGGGATTTGCCATCGAGCATGTGCTGACCCGCTCGGTGCGCGATTCGGCTGCCATGTTGGATGCAACTGCGGGCGCGGACGTCGGTGCGCCGTATGTGATTCCCGAGGCTGGTCCTTTCTTGAAGGAAGTCGGCAAAGCACCCGGCAAGCTGAAGGTTGCCTTCAGCACCAAACCCATGCTGGGCAAAAATGTGCATTCCGATTGTGTGCAAGGCGTAGCAGAGACGGTCAAGCTGCTGGGTGAGCTCGGCCATGAGGTCGAAGAAGCCGCGCCGCTGATCGACGGCGAAGCTTATTCGCTGGCCTTCCTGACCATCATCGCTGCCCACCTGCGCGCGGACATGGAAGAAGCGGCCGAAGCCGCCGGGAAGAAAGTGTCGGTGGATGATTTCGACATCAGTACCTTCGGCGTTGGCCTGTTCGGTACCATTCTTAAGGCATCCGAGTATGCCCGCGCCATCCGCTACCTGCAAAAAATATCCCGTGAGATCGGGCGTTTCTTTGAAAAATATGATGTGCTGCTGACACCGGTCCTCAACCAGCCGCCGGTCAAGATCGGTGAACTGGCGCCTTCCGCCAGTGAGCAGACCATGATCAAAATGATTGGGCGCACGGGGGCCACCTGGGTGCTGGATGCAATGGGCATCATCAAACCGTTGGCTGCCCAGACCTTCGAGTTCGTCCCCTGGACGCCGGTCTTCAACGTGACCGGGCAACCGGCCATGTCGGTGCCGTTACACTGGAACGAGGCCGGGCTGCCGATTGGCATGCACTTCGTCGGCCACTGGGGCGACGAAGCCACGCTCTTCCGCCTGGCCAGGCAATTGGAAGAAGCCAAACCCTGGAAAGATAAGATTCCGCCGGGGTATTAGCTATCAACCTATCACTCCCCCATTTTCGCGTCGAAAGATGGGGGAGGTGCCGCGTTAGCGGCGGAGGGGGCTTACACGTATCTCAACTTTGCCTTTTATAAACTCCACAATCTGCCTGTGAACATCCGCCGAACCCAACGCGCCGCGATGACCTAATCCTTGAGTTCGATCAGGCGTGCACTCTTCCAGACGCGAGCAATCGCGCGGCTGTCTTCAATCGGCGTAACATTGTCGGCAGTGTCATGGAACATCAAGGCAGGGATGTCGATGCGCCGTGTCATCTTCTCGTTCCAGATCGCATCCAGCACATCCTTCCCGAAATTGGCGTAGATCATCTCGCGCAGCCCATCGATAACAGGATCAGGCAGTCCGGCTAATATCTGGAAACGTGGCAGGGAGTCCAGAAGCCGGTTAAACGCGCCCAGGTAGATCAGTCGGGCAGGAGACGGGAAGTCCCGCTCCACCAGCACGTAAGATGTGATCAATGTCCCGAACGAATGGGCAATGAGCGCTTCGAAGGGCCCTTCGCGTTCTGCGATCAAATCCATCGTCGGGGCGATTTCAAGGATGTTGGTCATCCCTCCATCCGATTCGCCGTGCGCAGGTTGATCGAAGGCCACCACGCGGTAGCCGGCTTGCAGCAGGGGATTCACAAAACCCGTCATCTGGGCGCGGGCGCCGCCCCAACCGTGCAGCAGCAAAATGGCAGGGCCTTCCCCCCAGGCGGTGACTGCCAGTTCGCCGCCCGTCGAACGGCAGGCGATAACTATTTCCCTGCGCGATGATCTCGCGCTCCCTGGGTTTGACCTCGTACTGCGAGGGACTGAAAAAAGCCTGGTAAGCCTTTTTCACGATCGCCTGACTCTTGAGGGTAGTTGTTTCTAAAGTTGTCATTTTCTCTCCTTTTTACTTACCAATAAGTAAGTTTTGATGATAAAAAAATTACACCAGCAAATCCTGCTTGTTCTGCGCCACCACGGCGTAGAATTTGTCCGTGCCGAGCGCCCGCGCCATCTGCAGCGCACCCTGCACACTGGACAGGATCAAGGCAGCCTTGTCGACTGGCTGACCGTTGAACTGAAATACGCCTGCATCGCGCCCCTCCTCCAGCGTGGAGGCCAACCAGGACAACAGCTCGCCCGTCAGAGATTCAGTTTGCTGGCGCAAGGCATCCGGGATGGAATTGAACTCGGTCTCCAGCGCGCCCGCGATGCAGACCTTGCCGTGGTCGGCGCGCATGTTAGCGTAAATGTTGAAGAACCAGTCCAGCTTTTCCTGCGGGGACAGGTCTTTGACACGCGCATTGTTGACCCACAACTGGAAGCGGTCGCGGTAGCGTTGCACGATCGCGCAACCCAAATCTTCTTTGCTCGGGAAGTGGTAATGGATGGCGGCATTCTTGACACCCAACTCGCTGGCGATGTGAGCATAGCTGAAGCCGTTAAAGCCCTTATCCTGTAACAGGGACTCAGCTAAATCGAGAATGGCGCGTTTGGTGTTGGTGGTCATCCAGATTATTTTACTTACTAGTTAGTAAGTTGTCAAGTGCTATTATCGTTTGCGAGCATCAAAACATTTGGTCAGCGAGAAAAATGCTATAATCCGAATACTTATGCCTACTGTTTTAGAGGTTGGCCCCTATCGTTTTTTCTTCTACTCTGGTGATAAAGACGAGCCGCTACACATTCATGTTGAGCGAGAAAGAAACAAAGCCAAATTTTGGCTTGACCCTGTCCGGTTACAAAGCAGTGGTGGTTTCAACCGCACGGAAATTAATCAAATCCAGAGACTGATAGAAGAAAATAAAGAGCATTTGGTAAGGAGTTGGAATGACTACTTTAACGACTGAATTTCGGATGGCTCCGGCGCAAGGAGTAAATGTCACCGAAGATTTATTAACCGTAGATTTGAGTGATGGCCGCACGGTTTCTGTACCTTTGGCATGGTTCCCGCGTTTGCTGCATGGAACAACCGACGAGCGAAACAACTGGCGTCTGATCGGAGAAGGCGAAGGCATCCACTGGCCCGACCTGGATGAAGATATTAGCGTGGAAAATCTTCTCTTTGGAAAACCATCGGGGGAAAGCCAAAAATCTTTCAAACGCTGGCTTGAAAAGAGAATTGAAAAGTAACTCACCTATGCCTCCATTCTTCGGATGGAGACATTTTATTGCACGGGATCGTGCAACGCGCTCGACAATCGTTTCCTAATTTACGATTTAGTTATCTTTGATTTCT
>CAWAVQ010000019.1:0-486159 GCA_963785535.1 uncultured Chloroflexia bacterium
TACGGATGAAGCGTTCCATGCTGTCTTTATCCGTGCGCCCATTATCGAGTCTTATCCGGGGATGCAAGGATTCTCGCATCTTTGCCAGACGGGAGAATTGTTGCCGCGCAACAGGGACACTTTCTGGCGACCTCCTTCCACCCCGAACTGACCGGTGACAGCCGTTTCCATGCCTATTTCTTGTCCCTCATAAATTAATGTCTATTCGTTCGCTTGATATCCTCGACCTGCCTCTCATCGCTCGTTACCGCAACGATGCCCTGACCCTCGACAGTACGCGCGCGTAAACGCGCGGACATCCGTTGGGCGCAGCCGGTTTGTTGGCGTATGTCAACCCGGCCCGTGATATGTACGCTGCAGTGGCAAACGGGGATGGGACTTCCCTGATTGGCGGGGTTATTCATTCGCGCGGCGAAGCGTTTGCAAAATTGCTTTATCTGGCTCCTGCCTCCAGACTTGACCATGTTGCTTTACCGGAATTGGTGGAGCATCTGGTTGTGCAGGTCGGGGAGTGGGGGGCGTTCCATGTCATCGCTGAGATCGATGAGACTAGCGATGCCTTTCCCGCTTTGCGACGGGCCGGTTTCTCGGTTTACGCCTGGCAGCGTATGTGGGATGTCAGCGACCTAAAAGGCGACTCCAATCTTTCCAAAGGCTGGACGCGGGCTCGCTCGGTGAACCGACCCGCGCTGCAGAGCCTGTATCATCAAATCGTTCCGCAGTTGATGCATCCTGTGGAGCCGTTCTCAAAAAGCGCACGTGGATTGATTTGCGATGGGGATCTCAAATGCTACGTCAGCCTGGCCTCTGGCGCGCAAGGGATCGTGATGACGCCCTTGATCCACCCTGAAGCCACTGGTGTGGAAGAGAAGCTTTCCTCTTTGCTCAACTGCATCCCTGACCGCCGGGGACGCCCAGTTTACCTGTGTGTGCGCTCTTATCAGGCCTGGCTGGAGCCCGCTCTCGAAGATCTGGGTGCCAAATCGGCGCCGCGACAGGCTGTCATGGTTTAACACCTGGCACGTTTGATCAAGGACGAGCAAACAGCGCCGGCAGTGCCATCAGGAGTTAGTGTGCAACCATCACAGGTAAACGGGGTACAATTAAAGGAGCATGAGTAACTGGCAACCTTATAACAGTGGCCGTAGTATCGGCATAAAAGGCACGGAAGGGGGCACGATTGTACGCGATGAAGAGCATCCGCTGGGCGCGCGTATGACCATCAAACAAGGGAAGGATTATGTTTCTGTCTCCTGCAACATCTCTGGCATGATCGATCATACACGCTTCTTTAAAGGCATGAAAGCGGCCGAGCGCGAATATTCTACGATGCAAGCAGAACTGGCGAAAGTGATGGATTCGATTTCATTTGCAAAAGCTGCTGATATCAAAGTGTGGGAAGCGATTTCTGAATTTGTGGCGCGGTTCCCATAAGATTGAACTGGGGGAAGTTGACAATAACTTTTTATTAAGTTTACAATATATCCGTATTTAATTGACAATCTATGGTGAATGAGTGAATAAAACACAAAAGAGAACTGAGGAGATTCGAAAATTTATCCTTGAGAATGTTGAGGAACATCCGAGTGATATTACATCGGTTGTGTCGTCTGAGTTTGGTATTTCCCGGCAGGCCAGTCACAAGCATATCCAAAAACTAGTTTCTGGTAATCTGATCCTTGCTCATGGGAATACCAGAAATCGAACGTATGAAGTTAAACCCTTGGTAGATTTTTCTGTTGAATTACCATTGCCTGGCCTGGAAGAAGACAAAGTTTGGCGGGAACATATTCGGCCACTGATGAATGGTTTGCCGTTGAATGTATTACATATTTGTCAATATGGTTTTACCGAAATTGTCAATAATGCAATAGATCATTCTGAAGGAAAAATTCTTATTGTTAGCGTGAAAAGAACATATAAAAATGTTGTGTTGAGCATTATAGATAACGGTGTGGGTATTTTTAACAAAATACAAAAAGAATTGAGCTTGGATGATCCATTGCATGCAATTCTTGAATTATCGAAAGGCAAATTGACAACCGATCCAGATCATCATACTGGGGAAGGTATTTTTTTTACATCTAGGATGTTTGATAAATTTTCAATCTTTTCTGGAAGATTATTCTTCTCTTATCAAAGAGAAATAGATTGGTTGCTTGAAGATAAGCAAGAACTCTTTTCAGGTACAGGTGTAATACTAGAAATTAGTTCTTTTTCTAAGAGAACATCCCAACAAGTATTTGACCGTTTTACTACGACTGGTGATTATGGCTTTTCAAAAACTCATGTGCCCGTGTTTCTTGCTACTTATGGTGATGAAAACCTGATCTCTCGTTCCCAAGCTAAACGATTACTAACACGCTTTGAAAAGTTCAAGGAAATAATTTTGGATTTCACAAATGTAACCTCTATTGGTCAGGCGTTTGCAGATGAAATCTTTAGGGTTTTCCAGGCGCAAAATCCAGATGTTCATCTTGTACCCATAAACATGAGCGAACAAATTCAAAAAATGATAGCCCATGTGACTGGTGGAAAGTAATCAAGTGGCTGCTATAATATAAATAGACTGAAGAATCAGGTGGTACTCCGTCATGTTCAAAGACGCTCTCTAATCTTTTCGTATGCCGCCATAACTGGCATCCGGCGGCGCAAGTATTTCCTTTTGCCCTCTCCGTGTCACCAGACACGTTCATCTGAAAACTGATACAAACTCTTATGTCTCAACATCACATTACAGACGACTTGGACGCCTTGCTGGACGTCCTTCCCTCTAACATACGCCACGCGGTGGAAAAGGTCAACGATAGCGATAACCTGCTGGAAATCATTCTGGACCTGGGCCGCGTGCCGACCGCGCGCTTCGTAGACCGAGAAGTTGTTTTGCGCGAAAGCGAAATCAGCCGCGAAGAAATCGACTATGTGGATGACCGCGTTGGCTCATTCGACGCCGATAATCGCGCAGGGCTCGAGCGCACATTGCACCGCATCTCCGCCATCCGCAACCGGCTGGGGACGATTGTCGGATTAACCCTGCGTGTGGGTCGTGCAGTCTATGGCACGTCCGATATTATTGAGGACATCATTGAATCGGGCAAGTCCATGCTTATTCTCGGGCGTCCGGGGGTAGGCAAGACCACCCTGCTACGTGAAGCTGCGCGAAACCTGGCCGAGATCGAAACGCGTCATCGTCGTGGATACCTCCAACGAGATCGGTGGCGACGGCGATGTGCCGCATCCTGCCGTAGGCAAGGCGCGCCGTATGCAGGTGCGCGAACCGATGCTCCAGCACGAGGTCATGATCGAGGCGGTCGAAAACCACAACCCCGAAGTGATCGTCATCGACGAGATCGGACGTGAACTCGAGGCCCTGGCTGCCCGCACCATCGCTGAACGCGGCGTGCAACTGATTGGCACGGCGCACGGTAACACGCTCGAAAATTTGCTGCTCAACCCCACCCTCTCCGACCTGGTCGGCGGCATCGAAGCCGTTACTCTGTCGGACGAGGAAGCCCGTCGGCGCGGCACGCAGAAGACAGTCCTCGAACGACGCGCGCCGCCCACCTTCGACGTATTGATCGAGATTCAGAACCGTGACCGTTTTGCCATCCACATGGACATCATGGCCGCCGTTGATGCCTTGCTGCGCGGCTTTCCGCTTCCGGCGGAGATTCGCATGCGTGATGTTGACGGGCAGATCAAGATCGAAAAAGCGGCACCAGCCCCAAAGCGCCGTCCTGAGGGTGTCGAAGGATCCCGGTTTGAAACGAACGGAAAAACTGTCCAACGTAGAAGCGAGTCCTTCGATCTGACTCGCGATCAGCCTGCTGAGGCCTCTGAAAGGCCGGGTCAGGTCCCACAGTTCGACCCGGCTCCTGCCTCGCGCGCCTCATTGCAGGCCATCCGCATTTATCCATATGGCGTAGCACGCAACCGCCTGATGCAGGCCGCCAAGCGACTGGGCGTGCCTGCCCTGGTGGTGCGTGAGCCCGGCGAAGCCGACGCGCTGGTGACGCTGCGCTCGTATTACCGCAACCGCCAGCGGACGGTGGTGGACGCCGAGCAGCGCGGCATGCCGATTTACGTGCTGCGCTCGAACACGGTCAACCAGATGGAACAGTTCCTGAGTGACCTGTTCAACCTTTCAACTATACAGACTTCGTCGGGCGAGATCGACTACGTGCGCCAACAGACCCAGTCGGCCATCCAGGCCGTGCTGAATGGCGAGCGCTGGGTGGACCTGCCTCCGGGTCCCTCGCTGGTGCGGCGTTTACAGCACGAGATGGCCCGCGCTGCCGAATTGACCTCGCATTCGTATGGCAAAGAGCCCCGGCGACACGTGCGGATTTTTAGAGAATAGAATCAAACCGCCAAGACGCGAAGGACGCCAAGAGCAATTAAAAGGCGCCAAGTCCTTCGCGTTTTTCTTGGCGAGCTAATAAAAAACTTGGCGCTCCTGCGCACTAAGTGCCGGAACGGGTATGGCGGTTAATTCATGTTCATAACACTAGAGGGCCCTGAAGGCTCCGGCAAGACCTCCCATATCCCCTATCTCGTCGAGTACCTGCGCGAGAAGGGTTATACCGTTTTCCCCACCCGCGAACCCGGTGGGACCTCTATCGGCGAGCAGATCCGCGAAGTCATCCACGATTTGAAGAACGCTGAGATGCACCCGCGCACCGAGACACTGCTCTATCAGGCCGCGCGTGCCCAAATCGTGGAGCAGACCATTCGTCCGCGTCTGGCTGATGGAGAGATCATACTCTCTGATCGTTATGCCGACTCAACCATCGCCTACCAGGGCTACGGTCACCAGCAGGGCATCGAGCAAGTGCGTGCACTGATCAACTACGCTACCGGTGGACTGGTCCCTGACCTGACGATCCTGCTCGACCTGGACGTAGAAGTCGGCCTGGGGCGCAAGCGCAAAGCCGACGAGTGGAACCGCCTGGATGCCTACACGGTCGAGTTCCACCAGCGCGTACGTGCAGGCTATCTGGAGATGGTCAAGCAGGAGCCAGAGCGGTGGACGGTGATCGATGCGGGGAAAAAGTGGGATGATGTGCAGAGCGAGTTGAGGAAAGTGATTGTGGCAAGGTTTGAAATCTAAATGGACTTGGAAGAAGATAGTGTACTCATTGACGCGAAACAAATAAAGACTGAAAAGCAATTGGCAGAGTTGCTACTAAGTTGTGGTATTCGTAATCAATCTCCGAGTGAATTGGATTACATGGAGCATTGGTGGCAAAAAGAGTGGGTCGAGTACCAAAATCGTCAACCGCCAATTGCGCGTGCATTTCGTGAGGTATACTGTCTTGCTGTTGAAGACGATAAATTCATTTTGTATTGGCTTGATGAAATAAATTGGTGGTTCTCTGCAGTTGGGGAATTTGTTGGGGAAACGACAATCATTCAATTCAAAGATACTTTAGAACAGCTTCAGATCTCATTTGAAATATCCCTGAAAGATCGCTATCGACGCAGGTAATGCTGCTATTAGTAAACTTTTATCTCCAACTTATCACCGCCCTGACAGGGATCGCCGTAATCTTCATTCCTCTGTTGGGTTTTCGCCACGCTGGAGTACGCGCCCGCGGACGCAGTTCGGGTGCGGCAATCCATCTGCTGCGTTGGCCGATGATGTTGGTGCTCACAATTGGCTATGTGGCCATTGGAATTGCACTCTGGCGTCCGTTGCCCATTATCTTTTCACCAGCGGTACATCTCAGCATTTTGATAATTGGTAGTCTGCTGTATTTCCCTGGTATTGCTTTGTATTTGTGGGGCTACTTTATGCTCGGCCGCATGTTCGGCATCTCCAGTGGATTCGGCGCGACGTTGTATCAGGATCACAAACTCATTCGGAATGGACCGTATCGTTTTGTGCGCCATCCGATGTACCTGGCGGTCATCCTGGCAGCTTTTGGCGCGCTGTCCATCTTCCGTACCTGGGCCATGGTCTTGTTTTCGCTCTCGTCGTTGGTGGTCATCTTCCGCGCACGGCAAGAGGAGCGTTTGCTGGCAGAAGAATTCGGGGAAGAATGGCAACGGTACAGACGAGATGTCCCAGGCTGGTTGCCTGCTCTCCGAAAACGGGTAAAATGAATCATACGAGGTGAACCATGACTGATGATACGCTCCCGAAAAGTAAAGCAGAATTGATGTCCCGGATCGAGTACGAATGGTCCGCGCTGATGGACGTGGTAAAGCAGCTTTCACCTCTGATTCAGGCACAACTCTCTGTCACTAAACTATTGCTTCTTCGCTTTTCCCCTTCCTGACCAGGTACACCAGGGCGATGAAATCATAGAGCGCGTGGATAACCATGACAATATACAGATTCCCGGAAACCTGATAAATCACGCCAAGATACAGCCCAGTCAGGCCGGCGTAGATGGCGTAGGTGGCTGAAAGATAATGGGCAAATCCAAAGATTGCGCTCGCGATCAATATCCCAACCCACACTTCGAATTTATTTGTAAGGGCACCTTGTAGCCATCCACGGAAAAATAGTTCTTCGCTCATCCCTGCAAGCAATGCAATGGCTATGAGATCGATGAACTTGCACTGCGCGAATATCGGCGTTACCTTCTCGTTGATTTCATTCGTTAGGCGAGATAGGGGCTTCCAGTGTGACCGAACGGTCAAATAAAGCATTGCTAACATAGGAAAGCATAACAGCAGAGCATATGCCGTCGAAACCCAGGAAACACTGAACCTGGACCATAACTCTGCCCTCAAACCACCCGCTAACAGCAGGCCAAGTAAAAATAGCCCGCCTTCCACGAAAACTGTGACTAGGAGTAACGCTTTTCTAGCCATTTTCACTTCGCCTGACCAGCAGTTATCCTCTACAACATAAGCACTACTGGTCAAACCTTCTCCCCTAAAATTCCATCACAGCGTCAAGACCGCGATGCAGGCCCACCAGCCCGCTGACCTTTCGGATCGCCAACAGTGCCCCACTGACGTACGGTTCGGCGCTCGTGCCCAACTCGTGGCGGATAATCAGTTTTTGGTCGGGCATCCCAAAGATCGCATCCAGGGAAATGACGTAGCCCGGCAAACGCACCGAGTGGACCTGCGAACCATTCAGCCTGACCCCCCGGCTCTCCTTGGGCCCCTGCATCGTTTCCAGCGGGAAGTCAAGCTGCGACTCTCGAATTTTGGAAAGCCGCTCCGCCAGTTCACGCGCGGTCCCGCTGGGGGCGTCGATTTTGCCAGCGTGAGCATAGTCAATGATTTCCCAGTGCGGGATGTATTTGGCCGCCATTTCGGCAAATTTCTGCAATAGGACGGCGGTCAGCGCAAAATTACCGACTGCCAGTACGCCGCGTTTGACTTCCTGCGCGACCTCATCGATCTCCCGGTAGTCGTCTTCGCTCAAGCCAGATGTTCCCACAACGACATGAGCGCCGCCCTTCAAGCGCTGACAGGATATTGGCCTTCGCCACGTCCGGTTTGGTATATTCCACAAAAACATCCGGCTTGCTTTCCATGGCCTCAGCCGCTGCCCCAAAAATGGGAGCAGCAAGCCCATCGACGCCGAGTACATCTCCAAGAACCTTTCCGGCCTGGCTTCGCGAAATCCCAGCGACCAGTTCCATGTCAGGCGCTTCGAATATTCCTTTGGAAAGTGCCGATCCGGCCCAGCCAGTTGCCCCGGCTACACAAACGCGAATTGTCATAAGGTTTTCTCCCACGAAGACATGATCATCCGGCAGTTCAACTGCCGGATGAATCCGAATTTGTTAATCCCCTTCCACCATATCCCGCGCCTGCTCCACATATGCCAAACTCTGATGTCTGAAATACGTATTGTAGAGCATGGCGTAATGTCCACCCTGTGCCAGCAAACCCTCGTGATTCCCTTCCTCGATAATGGTGCCTTCGTCCATCACGACGATCCTGTCCGCAGCCTTGACGGTGGACAGCCGGTGCGCGATCAGGATGCTGGTAGCGTTCTTGAGGATGAGATTGAGCGCCTGCTGGATCTGCCACTCGGTGAACGGGTCAATACTGGCGGTGGCCTCGTCCAGGATGAAGATGGCCGGTTTTTGCACCAGCACGCGCATCAGGGCCACCAGTTGGCGCTGTCCCATGGAGAGATGGTTACCGCGCTCGCCCACTTCGGTGTACAGGCCTTCGGGCAGGGTCTCGAGCCATTCGCCCTCGCCGATGCGCTGCGCCATTTCGAGCATCTCGTCATCGCTCACTTCGGGAGCCGCATAGCGGATATTCTGCGCGATCGTGCCCGAAAACAGGAATGGCACCTGCGAGACAATTCCCAACTGGCGGCGGTACTGTGTCAGGTCAAAGGTACGGATATCGTGTCCGTCAACCGTCAATTTGCCGAATTGGAACTCATAGAAACGCGCAATCAACTTGGCAATCGAGGACTTGCCCGCGCCGGTGTGCCCCACCAGCGCCAGATTCTCTCCGGGTCGGATGCACAGGTCGAAGTCCGTAAGAACCGGTTCTTTGTCCGTATAACGGAAGTTCAGGTGTTCGAAGCAGACCATTCCCTTTAAACGGGGCACGTCGCGTTGTTCTATCTGGATGACGTTAGGATCGGCATCGATCAGCGCGAAACGCGCGCTCGGCGGCCGCCAGTCCCTGTTGGATCTGCGCCCAGAACGCGGACAGGTTCAGAATGGGGAAGAAGAACTGGTCCAAGCTCAAGATGAACAGGTACCAGGCGCCGGCTGTAACGATGCCCTGCTCGATGCTCAAGCCGCCCGCGTAGACCAGAATGGCAGTAAAGACACCCCCTAGCGCGTTGAGCGTGGGAAAAACCAATGACAGGATAAAACCGCGCTGGATGTTGACTCGATAGGACTGCTGGTTGGCAAAGTCGAACGTTTCGAAGATGCTGTTTTCCTGGCGGAAATTCTTGGCAATCGAGATGCCGCTGACCGTCTCCTTGATGGCTGCATTGACATCGGCCATAGCCTGCATGCCGCGTTTGGTAACCCTGCGCGCCAGGGCACGGAAGCCCAACGCAATCATAAAGATGAAGGGCATGAAAGCGAACATCAGCAGGGCCAAATGCCATTCGGTGCGGAAGAGAATAACACCCAGAATAATCGCCTGAAATATCTGCGCGGTTACATCGGTAACGATGACCACCAGTTGCCCGAAATCGTTGGTGTCGGCGGTGATGCGCGAAACGATGCGCCCGGATGAGAACTGATCGTAAAAGGACAGGTCGTGCTCGGCGGCGGCGTGGAAGGCTTTTGTGCGCAATTCCAGCACCACGTCGCCCACCGAGCGCACCACCAGCGCGCGCCGCGCCCAGTTCAGGCCCCAGATGCCCACCCCTACAAGCAGAAGCGCCAGTCCTGCCAGGCCAATGGCCTGAACTGTTGGTTGCGCTTTGAGCAAGTCCACGATACGGCTGACCACCACTGGTAACGTTGCGCCGACGCCCGCGATGGCCACTACCAACACCGAGACCGCCGTCAAGCGCTTGACCTGCGGTTTGAAGTATTCGGCGATGCGTCCAATCAACTGACGGTCGGAGTATTGCCGGTCATATTTCTCTTCGTTCAGTCCACTAAAGAAGCCCATAAATCTCCATATGTCATTGCGAGGAGGCCGAAGGCCGACGCGGCAATCTTATGTTTCATAAGCCAGGAGATTGCCACGGTGCCCTTCGACTTCGCTACGTTACGCTCAGGGACACCTCGCAATGACATTTGAAATGTTATTCCCTAAAAATCCTCGAATACGCCTCCGAGGTGCGCATCAACTCATCATGCGTACCGATGGCGGCGATACCTCCCTTGCGCAGCACCACGATCAGGTTCGCCCAACGAATTTGCGACAGGCGATGCGTGATCAGGAAGGTTGTGCGTCCCTTGGCCGCGTTGGCCACCGCACGCTGGATTTTGTCTTCCGTGGCCGAGTCAATCGCCGAAGTGGAGTCATCCAGGATCAGGATGTGCGGATCGGTCAGGAAGGCGCGCGACAGCGCCAGCCGTTGACGTTGTCCGCCGGAGAGTGTAACGCCACGTTCGCCGATGACGGTCTGGTAGCCCTCGTCAAAGGACTGGATAAAATCATGCGCCTGGGCTGAGGCTGCCGCCGCTTCGACCTCCCCCTGGCCTGCTCCCGGTTTCCCAAAAGCGATATTGTCACTGATGGAGCGCGAGAACAGGAAGATGTCCTGCTCGATCATGGAAATTTGTGAGCGCAGCGAGGCCAGGTTCCACTCGCGGACGTCCTTCCCGTCGACCAGCACCTGCCCACCGGTCACATCGTATGTGCGATTGATGAGCTTGACCAATGTAGTCTTGCCTGCGCCGGTTTGCCCGACGATAGCGACCGTCTGTCCTGGCTTGACCTTGAAGGAAATATTCTCCAAAATACATTCACCCTCAGTGCCGTGCTCCGGGTCAGGATAGGTAAATGAAACGTCCCGAAACTCGATTTCACCGCGCATCTTGCCGGTGTAACCTGCGGCGTTCTGGTCCAGATTGGTCTCCTGATTGATCAACTCAAGGATACGACGCGCGCTGGAGAGTCCCAGCGAGATTTGGGTATAAGCAAAGGTCGAAGCAAAGGTAGGAAATTCCAGCATGCGCAGCAGACCGAAATAAGCCACCACACCGCCGACGTTGATGCTTCCAGCGCGGAAGAGCAACAGGGCATGCACCAGGCCAACCGCGTAAGCGATGCCCAGCAGCAGGTTGGGCAGGAAGCGGGCCTCCAGGTCGCCCTGGCGGACAAAGGCATTACGCACACGCCGGGCGTTGGTCACGAAGCGCTCGATCTCTGCGCTTTCCTGGGCTGCGCCCTTCATGATCTCCACACCGTCCAGCGTTTCGGAGAGATGCGTGTTCATATCCCCAAACGTACCGCGGACTTCATCGGTGATCGGTGAAAGCGTTTTAAGATAATTTGCCAGCGCGATGAAATAGGCAATCGTGAAAAGGGCGGGCGTCAAAATCAACGAGATGTGATATTGCGGCGCAAAGATGAACGGCATAACCAGGAACATGAACGAACCCACCACCAGGTTCAAGCCCGGGCTGAACATGAAGTTGACCTCGCGCACATCATTGGTGGAACGCGCCATAGTATCACCGACCGGCTGCAAGTTGTGGAAAGTCATGCTCTTGCCGAGCAGGGAAACATATAGCTCATCGCGGATGTCACGCTCGATTTTTTGTGCTATCAGTTCCGCGCCGAAGTTGCGTCCCAGTTGCAGCACGCCGCGCACGATTTGTGAGCCGCCCAAAATCAGGGCCAATGGGATCAAGATGCTGGTATCCGGGTTGGGTTTCAGCATCTGGTTGAACGCATCCCCCACCATGACAGGCACGACGGCCGCCAGCGCGGCGTTTCCTAATCCGCCAATAAAGATCATGATCAGGATCGGCCAATAGCGGGTGGCGTGTGAAACAATCCACTTGGCAGGATTACTGCGGTCAGCGGTATGCTCACGTTGCAACGTGAATTCGGCAGGTTGAGAAATAGTCGTCATAGGTTTTCAGGTATCAAGACGAATGCACAGAGCCTGATTTTACCCCCGTTTATCGTGCACCGAATCGGGTAAGACACTTCCCCTCGGCTCGGAAATTCGTAAGCAATAAGGATACAGAGATTGATGATCTATTTCTTACGCCCGATCAGGGCAATATGCCGATTGTCATCTTCACTCAAGGAGAGGATATCGAAGCCGGGAAAACATTCCCGAAATTCATCCGGGGTGAACAAATGATGTGGCAATCCTTTTTCGGTACCAGAGAACGGAACAAAAGTGTGCCGCTCGATTTCTTCCCCATCTCTTGTCCCATTCGTTTCTCTAAGCACAGGAACTGTGATCAAGATGTATCCGCCGGAGTGCACTACACGTGTGATCTCGTTGATCGTAAAATGGAAGCACTTCCTCAATAGATCTATTCGCCCAATTCCCCGGTCACACGCCCCCCTCCAGTCCGTTTGGAATGATAGGTGCGCTGATCGGCAGCTTCCAGTAACATCTCAACTGTATCCCCATCCGCAGGGAAATAGGCAATCCCGGCACTGAACAAAATATTCAACGGAGGCTCTTCAAGGATTTGTATGGTACTGACATCATCGAGCAAATGCTGGACCAGGGCTGGCCCATGAGATTGATCCACACCCTGTAAGATCAAGACAAATTCGTCACCCCCAAACCGGAACAACAGGTCTGTGGTCCGCAAATTGGCCTTGATCCGCTCGACGAAGGAAATCAAAACCTCGTCGCCACGTGTGTGTCCGCAGGTATCATTGACTTGTTTGAAATTGTCGATATCGAGAAAAACTAGCGAAAGATTGTGTTGATACAGACGCGCACGCTCCATCTCCTCTTGCAAACGAATATCAAAAGTCTGGCGGGAAAGCGCCCCGGTCAAATGATCGTACAGACCAGCGCTGTAATCCGCTGGCTTGACCTCGCGCAAGCGCGAGCTAAGCAGGCGCATCAGTTCTACGCCAAAGCGGGGGATGAGAGATAACAATCCCTGGAATTTTTCTTCGCTCAAATATTTTAAACGTGTGGGGGCAATGGCCGCAATACTGGCAGTGCGCCGCACATTTTCCAGCAAAGCAATCTCACCTACAACCTGCCCTGGATGGCGGAAAGTTAACAAGCGCGGTTCATCCAACCGGCCCTGCAACACAACCAATAATCCCGTTTCGATCCAGTATATGCCATCACCAGGTTCATCCTGCTTGAACAGGATTTCGCCCGCCTGAAGCTCCACATCGCTGCCCGATGTCTCCAGGAACTCCCGCAGTGATGATGTCTCATGAGAGGCAGCCCCGGGTAACTTCGAACGCTCAGGGAGGTCGTCGTAAACGGTCTGCAACATGGCAAGTACTTGTTGGGAGAGGAACTGGGTGGCGGTCATCGGTACCTGAATTGTAGCATAGCCAGCATAAAAAAGGCCTCCAGTTTCAACTGGAGGCTGATCGATGATTATGCTTTTGCCCAACCCAGGCCGATGCGGCCTCGTTCGGGCTCGATTTTCAGGATCTCGACATCGATGATGTCCCCTACTTTCAAGACAGTTCCGAACGGGATCTTGGACTTGTGCAGCAGCCCGTCCTGTTTGACACCGATATCCACGAATGCTCCGAAATCGACCACGTTGCGCACGGTCCCTTTCAAGCTCATGCCTGTTACCAGATCCTCCATTTTCAACACGTCCGAACGCAGGATAGGCGCGGGCGCGTCGGCGCGCGGATCGCGCCCAGGACGGACAAGCTGCTCGAGGATATCTCTCAGTGTGGGGAGGCCGCAGTCTAATTCGGCGGCTAACTCGTCGGCGGGGATTGCCGCAGTTAGCGCTTCGAGGGCGGATTTTCGTTCTTCGATAGCGGAAGCAGGCGTCAGTCCGGCACGAGCGAGCACGGCTTCGGCGACGGGATAGGATTCCGGATGAATGGCGGAGGCGTCTAACGGGTTGACCCCGTCCCGAATCCGCATGAACCCCGCGCTTTGTTCATAGGCTTTCGGCCCAAGGCCAGAAACTTCCCGCAGTCCTTCGCGTGATTTGAAGGCCCCGTTCTGGTCGCGGTAAGACACAATATTAGTGGCCAATTTGGGGCCGACGCCCGCAACGTGAGTGAGCAGAGCCGGGCTGGCGGTATTAACATCCACGCCAACGTGGTTAACGACCGATTCGACCACGCCATCCAGCGCATGGCTGAGGGCGGTCTGGTCGACATCGTGCTGGTAGAGCCCCACACCGATGGATTTGGGGTCGATCTTGACCAGTTCGGCCAGCGGGTCCTGCGCGCGGCGGGCGATGGAGACCGCGCCGCGGATGGACACATCCAGGTCGGGGAACTCGGCGCGAGCTAGTGAGGAGGCGCTGTAAACCGACGCGCCCGCTTCGTTGACGATCAGGTATTTGACAGACGGGGCGTTGCGGGTCAGTTCTGCCACCAGCTTCTCGGTCTCGCGCGAGGCGGTGCCGTTGCCGATGGTGATGAGCGTGACGTGGTGGCGCTTGATCATCTCTTCGAGCGTGGAGATGGCTTCGTCCCATTTCTTTTGCGGTTCGTGCGGATAGATGGTGCCGGTGTCAAGCAACTTGCCGGTCGGGTCGACCACGGCCACTTTGGAGCCGGTGCGGAAACCGGGGTCGAGGCCCAACACGGTCTGACCGGCCAGCGGCGGCTGACCCAGCAGGGCGCGCAGGTTAGTGGCAAAAACCTGGATAGCATGTCCATCGGCATGCTCCGACAGTTCACGGCGCACATCGCGCTCGATGGACGGCAGCAGCAAGCGCTCGGCCGAATCCTGAATGGCTTCTTCGAGTTGGTCGGCGAACGGACTGAGGATGTCTTCTTCGAACTCGCTCTGGATGGAAGCGAGCCAGTCGCGTTCGACAATATGGACACGCACTTTCAGAACGCCTTCTTTTTCGCCGCGCGCAATTGCCAGCACCTGGTGCGGCTGCAGACGACTGACCACGTTCGAAAATTCGTAATAACTTTCGTACACGCGCTTTTCATCAACTGCGTCTTCTACCTTTTCGGCGGACAGAGTGGCAAATTTGAGCGCCTTCTCGCGCGTGGCAGAGCGCACATTGGCATTGTCGCTGATGGTCTCGGCCACGATGTCACGCGCGCCCTGCAGGGCATCTTCCACAGTGGGCACATCCTCGTTCAGAAAACCTGCCGCGGCTTCTGCGGGGGAACCATCCAGCGACTGCGACAGGATCATCTCGGCTAGCGGCTCCAATCCACGTTCGCGGGCCACCATGGCGCGTGTGCGGCGTTTGGGCTTGTATGGCGCGTACAGGTCTTCGAGCGCGGTCATGGTCTCGGCAGCCTCGATGGCAGCTTTGAGTTCATCGGTCAGTTTGTCCTGCTCCTCGATGGACTTCAAAATGGCGGCGCGACGTTCGTCGATAGTGCGCAGTCGCACAATCTCGTCTGCAACGATGCGCACCTGCTCGTCGTCCAGCGAGCCGGTCATTTCCTTGCGGTAACGGGCGATGAACGGGACGGTATTGCCTTCATCCAGCAGGCGGACGGTCGCGTCCACCTGGGAGGCTTTGGCTTTGATCAAAAGGGCGATTTTTTCAGCGTGAGTCATGGCGGCGATTCTACCACGCGCTAGAACAAAAATTCGTTAGGAGGGAACTATATCCACATAGATGGGTTGTATACATCGACCCATTATTCGTAAGGAGAACAGAATGAAAATCGACAGAAATCTCGGGAACATCCTTTTAGCGATCTATTTGATCCTGGCAGGCCTGGCTGCCTTTGGCGTCGCCATTCCTTATGCCAACATCGTTATGGGCGTCTGCGCGATAGTCGCAGGCATTATTTTCCTGATCCGCTAGCTAAATGCTCACCCGCATAAGAACCTCCGCACAACGCAGACTATACTCACCCCAGCCCGGATCATTATCCTCGATGCTCCACCAGGCGGACAGAACGGCATGACACAGGCCCCAACTTCGGATGCGTTCGCGCTCCATGCTCAACATTTCCGACAGGATGGCAATTCGTTTCTCTGTCTGGGCCCTTCGACTGCGCTCAGGACAGGCCCTGGGGTTGCCCCCGTTTAAAAAATCCGGTACGGGGTTGATCAGAAACGGTCCCACCTCATAGCCTTTTGGGCCGACCACGCCCTTCGGGTCGATGGCCAGCCAGCCGTGCTCGGACTCGAGCACATTGAAGTGATGGAAGTCGCCGTGCAATAGAGCTTCGTCTTTGTTCTCGGCCAGAAGCTCCGACGATAACAACTCGGCGGTTTCGACCAGCTTTTCAGGCATCGGCCCTGTCCCGCCGTTGAAGCGATGGCGCAGACGTTCGAATCCGTCAAACCAATCCTTGAGTTGGATGAAATCGTCCCTGTTTTCGGGGATCGGCCGCCAGAGTTGTCTCATCACGTCGGCAGCGATACGGGTGGCAAGCTCGTCATCTTCCAGCGTGGACAACATACGGCCTGGCTGCAAACGTTCAAGCAAGAGCATGCCTTTCTCGGCATCCGCATCCAATAAGACGACAGGCACCGCGGCCATCATAGAGTCGCAGCGCGGCGATCTCGGAGGTCAGTTCGCGGTTGGGGACGCCGAGTTTGAGAACTACACGTTCCTGAGCGGAGCCGCTCGCTCTCCCTGGCACCGCCCGCCAGGGCGAGTGTGGCGGCGTAGTCGAAGGACGGATGGACTGGGCTGCCCTTCGACTGCGCTCGCTATCGCTCGCTCCGCTCAGGGCCAAGGCCACAAAATTATAGGAGAGATTGGAAACGGGTTGGATATCCGTCAGACCCCAGCGATGGGAGGCCTCTTCGAGCAAATCGGGAAGCGACTCCAGCCAGTGCTGGCCTTTGCCCTGGAATGTGTTCTGGATGGTTTGGATAAAGTTTGGGGGCAGGTCGAGCATCATGGCCGCGTGGAGGCTTGTGCCCAAACGGGGATGACGCTTTTCGTAGACGTAGGCCGTGTTATCCCAAGTCGCCGGTATATCCAGCAGTTTCCGCCGCTACCTGGATAACTTCATGCACAGGCGCGATCCAGAAAACGCGGACACATCCCAGTCTGCGCGCACAGTCTACGGACATCGGTCAGCAGTTCGGACAGGGATTCCAACGGGCAGGCGGGCAGCGCCAGACGAAGCACTTTGCCGTCTTCAGCTTCATCGACCCAGGCCAGCAGCAAGGACTCTTGTTCGTGCCACCAGAAGGCCATCCCAGTGCGTGCCATTTTCGCCAGTATTTCGGGGGTTGGATGGATAGCTTCCCAACCGAGGTCCATCAAACCGTGGTTCAACTTTAACACAGGGGATGACTGCGCCACTTTCAGCGCTGCGGAAATTTCTGACCGTTCAATGGGCTGGAAGGCTGCGGTCGGTTCGTTCAGGGGTAGCGCGCGATGATCCCTCAGTTCCGAGATTCTGACATATCCCAACTTGTCACACAGATGATGGACTTTGAAGCGCTGTGAACCGGTCATCAGGCGCGCATAACCATCGCCATGTTCCAGCCACCAGGCGTCGACGTATGCGTGGATGTGCGAGCCAATCTTCAAATCCTGATAGTTGATATCAACGCGAAAGCCTTGCAGCCACCACTGTCCCGGCGCGAGTAGGGAAAGCTTGGCCATGCCTAACACAGCGTCCTCCATACTCGGCGGCTACCAGGATGCCGTTCGGATCGGTCCGAACCACTTGTCCCAAACATACTGGATGTAATCGTGGCCGTTCCAGGTGAATTTGGAGAACTCCAATACGTCCGCGGTGTCACGCGGCAGGGCAGGGCGGCAGACAACACGAGGGGAGGAGAAAGTTTGGGGCATGGGAACAAATTACAGAGTAGAAAGATGCGTGCTTCGACTGCGGGGAGGGTGCGACTGCGGCGCTTCGACTGCGTTGCACTCCGCTCAGCGAGGATCAGTTAAGCTGGGAACAACTTGTCCATCACTTCGGGGCAATACTTCTGGACCATCTCGCTGGAGAGGGCATTCTCTTTGCAGATCTCGGCATACAGGTCCGCGGAGGGACGTTTGGTGCGTTTCTGGGTTTCCACATCCAGCGACCACAGGCCAAAGCGCTGGGTCCAGCCGCGTTCCCATTCGAAGTTGTCGACCAGCGTCCAGTGGAAGTAGCCTTTGACCGGCCAATTGAAATTGACCGCGCGCCAGAGCTGGTGGATGTGCTGTGCCAGGTAACGCGGGCGCAGGTGGTCGTCAAGGTCTTCCACGCCGTTTTCGGTGATCAGGATGGGCAGGTTGGGATAGGTCTTGGCAACCCATTTGATGCTCTGGAACAAGCCCTCGGGGATATTGGCGATAAAACCCGTGCCGCTCAGGTCGGCATCTTCAGGGTAGCCCGCCGCCGTGAAAAGTTCCTTGCTATGGCGTACATCGAACCAGACGGTATCGACAGAATAATAATTCAGACCAAAATAATCCTGCGTGCCTTTGGCCTCGGGAATTTGATACTTGCCAACGGGGGTCCGCATCACGCCGGTGGAAATCCCGGAGGGGAAGCCCATGTTGAGGCCGTTATAACGGATGTTGCGCATGAGTCTGATCGAGCGGGGACCAGGGGCGTTTGGGAACCATCGGGCGGTAATGATGGGCGTAGCCCACGCGCGCTTCGGGCTGGATCTCGTGGATGGCGCGATACGCGGCAGCATGAGCGCGCAGCATGTCGGCCATGACGTTCATCGCCATTTTGATGCCCGGGTTGCAGGCCGGGAATTCCCCGGTCACGTAGCCGCTCAGGGCATAGACGTTCGGCTCGTTGATGGTGCACCACAGGGTGCAATATTCCTTGAGCGCCTCCACCGTTTTGCGCACGAACTTTTCGAACAAGGCAACCACATCGTTGTGCTCCCAGCCGCACTTTCTCGTACAGCCAGAGCGGATCGGAGAAGTGGTGCAAGGTGACCATAGGCGTCATGCCGCGTTCTTTCAGGCCGCGCAGCATCTGCGGTAGCGTTCCAGCGCGTCTTCGTCCCAGCGGTCGGGTTCGGGCTGGATGCGGCTCCACTCCACCGAAAGGCGGTGCGCGTTCTGCCCGTCCTCGGCGGCGCGGTCGAAGTCTTCGCGCCAGCGTCCGCCGCCCCACCAGTCACAGGCCAGGCCCGATTTGCCGTTGGTGTGGCCTTCCTGCTCCCACTGCCACCACTGGTTGTTGGTGTTGTTGCCTTCCACCTGGTGCGAGGCGGTGGCTGTTCCCCATAAAAATCCGCGCGGAAAGTGATAGGTTGCTTGCGGCATAGTTGTCTCCAAGTCCAACTGGTCTTATTCGTCTTACAAGTCTAACACGTCATTTATTGCGCGCAAGGTAGGCGAGATAGAGTGCCACCGATCCCGCCACTGCCGCATTCAACGACTCGATCTGCCCCTTCATCGGTAATTTCATCAGGATGTCACAGGACTTGGCCGTCAGCGGACGCATGCCCTCGCCTTCCGAACCGACCACCAGCCCGATAGCCCCATCCAGGCGCACCTTGTCCGGACCCTGGGCTTGCTGACTGCCTTCGAGACCGATGACCCAGGCCCCGGCCTGCTTTCAACGCATCGATGGCCTGGTGCAGGTTGGCCTGTGCCACCAGCAAATGCTCGGACGCGCCCGACGAAGCATTGACCACCGCCGGTGTGACCCCCACCGTGCGCGCCAAGGGAATGACGGCGCCATGCACACCGACCACTTCCGCAGTGCGCAGTAGCGTGCCGAAGTTCTGCGGATCGTTGAGCGTGTCCAGCAGCAGGACGAAGAGCGGCTCTTTGCGTTCTTCGGCCAATTCGAAAATGTCGGTCAGGTCGGCATAGGGATAGCCGCTGACCTCCAGCGCCACGCCCTGGTGGTTGGCATGCACGCGGTCGAGCCGCCCGCGCGGGACGCGTTTGACGGGGATGTTGCGTTCTTTGGCAAGCTGCAAAATTTCGCTCAGGCGGCCTTTTTCCTGCACACCTTCGGCAATTTCGAGCGAGAAAGGCTGGCGGCGTTTGGCGCGCAGGGTTTCGTAGACGGCGTTGCGGGAGTAGAGGGTTTCTTTCATTTCAAATTGATTTTACTTGAAGAAATGGCTTGCCATAAGGCGTTTGCCTTTGTATACTGAAAATAACCATCGTTCACCCACACTCAGCGAGGGATATTATGTCAGGTCCAAGTGTTTTTATCAGTTACAGCCATAAAGACGAAGAATGGAAAGACCGCCTGAAGCCGCACTTGGGGATGTTGGAAAAGGCATGGTCGTCTTACGATCTGGGACGACCGAAGCATTGACGGGGGCGCGACGTGGTACCCTGAGATCAAACAGGCAATGGAAAATGCAGCAGTCGCGGTTTGTTTGATTTCGGCTGATTTTCTCAATTCTGACTTTTGTCTCAAAGAAGAAATTCCGTACTTGCTTCAACGTCGTGAGAGTGAGGGAATGCTACTCCTGCCTGTTCTTGATTCACTCGTGTCTCTGGGACATACTTGATTGGCTGAAGGCGATTCAAATGCTGCCCCGCGATGGCAAAACGGTTGCAGAAGATTTCAAGGACGGTTGGAATACGCCCTTCGCCGAAGTTGCGAGGCGGGTTAATTCTTTTCTGGAAACACCTACGCGCGAAGCAGTTGCACCGCTACCAACGCCGCGCTGGTCACCACCTGAAAAAGTGGATGTGGACCGGCTGCCTGTCACAGGCGCGGAGCTTTTCGGACGCAAGAATGAAATGAAAATACTCGATGAAGCCTGGGAAACCAGCAAAACAAACGTGATCAGTTTTGTGGCCTGGGGTGGGGTCGGGAAATCCACATTGGTCAACAAGTGGCGCGAACAGTTGGCTGCCGACAATTATCGCGGTGCAAAACGTGTTTATGCGTGGTCGTTCTATAGTCAGGGGACAGGCGAGCGGGTCACTTCGGCCGACATTTTTATCGTGGAAGCGCTCAAATGGTTTGGCGATCCAGAGATGGCAAACAGCAACGCTTCACCCTGGGACAAGGGTGGGCGATTGGCCGAACTGGTGAAACGCGAGAAGAGTTTGCTGTTGCTGGATGGCATGGAACCGCTGCAATCGTCTCTAGACTTCGAGCGCGGCAAGATCAAAGACCCGGCCCTGGCGGTTCTGGTCACGGAGTTGGCTAAGGAGAACCCAGGATTGTGCGTGATCACCACACGCGAACCTGTCTACGACCTGGCTGATTTCCCAGAAACGACCCGGGAGATAGACCTCGAGCAAATCTCAGCCGAGGCCGGGCGCGCCTTGTTGCGGGTGGGCGGCGTACAGGGGACGGATGCTGAACTGGAAGGCAGCCGCGCGTGATTTCGGTCTGCATGCCCTGGCCCTTAACCTGCTGGCTACCTACATCCACGAAATTCCGGGGCATCATATCTCGAATGCGGCGGAGATCCCGGATATTGACGTGCCGTTGGAAGGTGGAAAACATCCACGCCGTGTGATGGCCGCTTTTGCAAAGCGATTTGGCGATGACAGCGCTGAAGTGGAGTTGTTGCGAATTATGGGTTTATTTAGTAGCCCTGCAGAAAGAAGAAGAAATTGCAGCCGTGCGCGCCGCACCAGCAATTCCAAATCTCACGGAACAAGTTCAAAAGTTCTCAGAGGCCGAATGGTCCCGACTTATCACAAAACTACGTCACCTGAAGCTGCTGCGCGCTGAAAGCAGACATCGCTCGGACTCTCTGGATGCTCATCCTCTCGTGCGGGAACACTTTGGGGCACAACTCAAGGGAGAATATCCTGAAGCCTGGCGCGAAGGCAACAACCGCCTGTACGAATACTACAAAGCCAGCGCAAAAGAATTGCCCGATACATTAGAAGAAATGGCTCCGCTCTTTGCGGCGGTGATCCATGGTTGCCAGGCGGGGAGATACCAAGAGGTGTATGATGATGTTTATCGAAAGCGCATACGCAGAGATAATAAACAATATCAATTAAAAAAACTTGGTGCGTTTGGTGCTGATCTTGCTGTGCTCTCTGGATTTTTTAAGGGCACTTCATGGCACCAACCTTTTGATGAATTGCGCGAAGATACAAAAGGCTGGCTATTGAATGGGGCAGGCTTTTGTTTGCGCGCGCTTGGTCGGCTGGCGGAGTCGGTGCAGCCGATGCAGTGGGGCATTGGAAAATGGAATTACACAAAAAGCTTGGGAAAGTTCAGCTAGTCGTGCCAGCAATCTTAGCGAACTCTACCTGACCATCGGCGATGTAAAGCAGGCGCTCAACTACGCGGAGCAGAGCATCCAATTTGCTGATAACAGCGAGGATGGATTTATGCGAGTAGTTTCTCGCTCGAAACTTGGCGATGCACTTCACCAAGCAGGAAGTTTCGAAAAATCACAAGATGCATTTCATGAAGCAGAAAATTTACAAAAGAAAAATCAACCCAAGTTTCCATTTCTCTACTCTATGCGTGGCTTTCAATACTGCGACCTGTTGTTGAGCCAAGGGAATTATGTAGAGGTAGAACGGCGTGCGCAGAAAGCACTTGAAATTGTGCTAACAAGGTATCCCAAGATCTTCTTGACATTGCGCTTGAATAATCTTTCGCTCGGGCGCGCAAAATTGCTTCGTATACAGCAGACTTCCGAAGTCCTAGAACACCGAAGTCTCGCAGGTCACTAACCTATCTCAACCACGCGGTGGATGGCTTGCGGCAGGCAGGGACACAACATGAATTGCCACGCGGCTT
Source organism: uncultured Chloroflexia bacterium (assembly GCA_963785535.1). Classification (GTDB taxonomy): domain Bacteria; phylum Chloroflexota; class Anaerolineae; order Anaerolineales; family Villigracilaceae; genus JAABUE01. Next base: position 22,147 of record CAWAVQ010000019.1, read on the forward strand.
GCTGGCGCGGGCGGAGTATTATCGGGTTACGGGCGATTTGGATAAGGCGAGTAAAGATCTGGATGAAGCCTTCACGATTGCCTCGCGCGGGGGGATGGGGTTGTACTTGGCGGATTGTCATTTGGAGTATGCAAGGCTGGCGTTGGCAGACCGAGGACCGGGGACGGAGGACCGAAGGTCAAAGGCGCGAGAGCATCTCGACATTGCGAAGGAGATGATCGAGAAGATGGGTTATCACAGGCGGGATAAGGAGGTGGAGGAAATTGAAATGTCACTCTGAGGGAGCCGTTGGTCGAGTAGAGCGAGTGGTTTTCTTGCTCATATCGAGACCAGGCGACCGAAGAGTCTCGCTCGTGCGATGGGATGAGATTCTTCACTCCTTTGGTTTCGATACGCCCCGACGAACACGGGGCTGACTCGACCACAGTCGCTCAGAATGACATAATCACGAACAAAAAAACTTCCGAGATTATGTCTCGGAAGTTTTCATTTACCAATTACCAACTTATCCCCATCTCCAGCTCGTCCCATCTTTGCTGTCTTCGATGGTGACGCCCAGTTCTTTGAGCTTATCGCGGATCATATCCGAGAGCGCCCACATCTTCTGGGCACGAGCTTCGCTGCGCACCTCGACCAGCAGGTCGATGAACTTGTCGGCATCGCCGGAGCCGGTCTTTTCGGCCAGGCGCAGGCCAAAGACGCCGGTCAGTTCGCGCAGGGTCGCTTGCGCGGGGGCAAGCTGCTCATCGGTCGCGCCGGCATCACGGGCCGTATTGATGGCCTTGACCAGTTCGTAAAGCGGGGCCATCGCGCCAGCGGTGTTGAAGTCATCGTCCATCGTGTCGGTGAAGGCTTGCTTTGCGGACTCTGCCTGGGAGGTCGAGTTCGGCAGCGCTGCCAGCCGGGATTCCCTTGGCGTTGGGCAGGGCAGGCCGCAGTCCGGATTTGAGGCGCTCGAGGCCCTTTTCGGCGGCGTCCAGCGTCTCGTCCGTGAAGGTGAGCGGCGCACGGTAGGTCCCGTTCAAGACCAGCATACGCATCACGTCCGCATCGCGTTCTTCGAGGAACTGGTTGATGCTGATGATATTGCCCAGCGACTTGGACATCTTCTCGCCGCCCAGTTGCAGCATGCCGTTGTGCATCCAGTAGTGGGCGAATTCTTTGCCGGTGTAGGATTCGGACTGGGCGATCTCGTTCTCGTGATGCGGGAAGATCAGGTCATTGCCGCCGCCGTGTATGTCGATCTGCTCGCCCAGTTCGGCCAGGTTCATGGCCGAGCACTCGATGTGCCAGCCGGGACGTCCCTGGCCCCAGGGACTTTCCCAAAAGATTTCGCCAGGCTTGGTAGCCTTCCACAGGGCAAAGTCGAGCGGATTTTCCTTCTCTTCACCGCTTTCGACGCGTGCACCAGCCTGCATATCCTCCAGCTTACGGCGGGAAAGACGGCCATAATCATCGTCCTTTGCCACGCGGAAGTAGACATCGCCATTGTCAGCCGCATAGGCATAGCCCTTGTCGATCAGCCCGCTCACGAACTTGATGATGAGATCAATGGTGTTGCTGACACGCGGGTTGGCGGTAGCCGGCAGGATGTTCAGGTCGGCCAGGTTCTGGTCGTAATCTTTGATGTAACGCTCGGCCAGTTTGAGCGGTTCTTCGCCCAGTTGGTTGGCGCGCGCGATGATCTTGTCATCCACGTCGGTGTAGTTCATGACGTATTTGACTTTGTAGCCGCGGTATTCGAGATAGCGACGGATGATGTCGAAGACCAGCGCCGACATGGCGTGCCCCACGTGCGCGTCGTTGTAAACCGTGACGCCGCAGACGTACATCTTGACGAGGCCCGGTTCGAGGGTCTGGAATTCTTCTTTCTTGCGAGTGAGTGTGTTATATACACGGAGCATAATTATCCCATCTTGTGTCATTGCGAGCGACCGAAAGGAGCGTGGCAATCTCATGTTCATAGGTTACCTGAGATTGCTTCGTCGGGTTTCCCTGGCCCGTCCTTCGACCCCGGCCCGCTCCGCTTTACCGGGGCGGGCAAGCTCTGGACGGCAGGACGGGCGATACGGCGGAAGGACACCGCCTACTCAACCCTCCTCGCAAGGACAAATACGCTATTTCTTTTTCTTGCCGGTCGTCTCTTCTTCCACGCGGGCAAAAATCATGCGCCCGGCAGCAGTTTGCAGCACTTTGGTGACAGCCACTTCCTGGTATTCACCGATGTAATCGCGGCCGTTTTCGACCACCACCATAGTGCCATCATCCATGTAGCCGACGCCCTGGTCACGTTCTTTGCCTTCCTGGATGACGTTGATGCGCAGGATTTCGCCCGGCAACACCACCGACTTGACCGCATTGGCCAATTCGTTGATATTGAGGATGGTGACGCCCTGTAATTCGGCTACACGGTTCAGGTTGTAATCGTTGGTCAGGATCGGACACTTCATCTGCCGTGCCAGCACGACCAGTTTATCGTCCACCTCACGCATCCCCTCCACGTCAATATCGCTGATGCGGGTCAGAACGTTGGGCTGCTTCTGCAATTCGGCCAGGACTTCCATGCCACGGCGTCCACGCTGGCGGCGCAGACCATCGGGCGAGTCGGCGATGTATTGCAGTTCATTCAGTACAAAGCGCGGGATCAGCAACGTACCCGGCAGGAAACCGGTCTTGGCAATGTCAGAGACACGCCCGTCGATGATCACGCTGGTGTCCAGTAAGATGGTGCGGTTCAAGTTCGTCCAAGAAGATGAGCCACCGCTCTCGCCGCGTCCGCCCAGCGCGCTGAGCAAACTCATGATATCTCCCTGGCGCATAACAAACAACGAGATACTCAAGTAGCTGAAGACGACAACTCCGACGAATGGGAGCACGCTGCCAAACGGGTCAGGCAACAATGATAGCGGAAACGCCAGCAGAGCCGCTACCAATAAACCGACCACCAGACCGGTTAGACCGGAAAAAAGCGTTTCAGCCGAGAGACGTCCCAGTATCGAGCGGATCGCTCGTACCGGGCGCGTAGTAATGTAAGGAGTCAAAATCAGCCCTGCCAGCGCCCCAACCAGGCCAAAGATGATGACATAAAATGTAGTTTGATCTGCTAATCGACCCGCCAGGCCTCCATAATACCCGCCAACAATAGCGAAAACCAACAAACCAACAATACGAAGAATAAATTCAACGCTCATAAAAATAACTCCTTTAGAATGAAAGAATAATGTAGGATAATCTACCTCATGATAGCATGCCTAAATCACATCGTCAATCGCAGGCAAAGCTATTCAAATAAACTTGTTATAATGCCCACGGTCACACACCTGCCCTGCCGTCTCGTACCCCGTGTTTATGGGGCACTTGCACCGGCGTGCTCGCGGCACGAACGGTGGCGGACGGTGCCAGGGAATTGCGCTTTTATGCCAGTGTAGGAAGCGCAATTTGTGACCGTGAAGGGTATAATGCGGATTACTTATTATGGCCATAGACCGTTTTGGACGAAACATTCACTATTTACGCATCAGCCTGACTGATCACTGCAACCTGCGCTGCATCTACTGCATGCCAGAAGACCAGACTTTCAGGCCCAATGCCGACTTAATGCAGGATGACGAAATCCTGCTGCTGACCCAAATGTTTGCCAGCCTGGGATTTGACAAAATCCGCTTGACCGGGGGTGAACCAACTGTCCGCGCGCACATAGTCGATATTGTGCGCGACATCGCTTCCACGCCGGGCATCCGCAGCGTCTCGATGACCACGAACGGCCTGCTCCTGTCCAGGTTGGCTGAACCGCTGGCTGCGGCCGGACTCCAACGAGTCAATGTCTCGATCGACACCCTCAATCCCGACAAGTTCAAGCGTCTGACGCGTTGGGGCAAGCTGGAGGATGTCTGGAACGGCATCATGGCGGCCGAAAAAGCCGGGCTGACGCCCATCAAACTCAATGCAGTTGTGGTCCAGGGCTACAATGAATCAGATGTCGTTGACCTGGCGCGCCTTACTATCGAACATCCCTGGCAAATGCGCTTTATCGAGATGATGCCTTTCGCCGGTGTGACAGATGTGCAGACCGGGCAGGTCATCACCGCCGCGCATATCCAGGAACGCATCGAAGCCGAAGCTGGCAAGCTGGAAATTGCCAATGGCGGCAAATTGGACGGAGAAGCGCGTCTCTTCCGTTTCCCGAATGCAAAGGGAGATGTGGGCTTCATCTCGTCGGTCACAAATCCTTTCTGCGCCTCCTGTACGCGCGCCCGTCTAACGGCGGATGGCCGTCTGCGCCTGTGCCTGCTGCGCGAAAAAGAAGTGGATTTGCTGACCCCGCTGCGGGCCGGTGCAACACTGGATGACTTGCGCCAGATCATCCTGGATGGCGTTTGGGAGAAGCCCTGGGGCCACGGCCTGGCTGACGGCGTCATTCCTCTCAACCGGGTCATGAACCAGATAGGTGGTTAATGCACACGAACGGCATCAAAGCCATTCTCTTCGATTTCGATGGTACCTTGCGTCATAACCTCCCCTCCGGTGGGGAGGTTTTCGCGGACTACGCTATCAGCCTCGGTTTGTCAATTACAAACGAAGATCGTCGCCGGGCTGCTATCTGGGAACATTACTACTTTGCCGGTTCTCGCGAAATCCAGGAAGATCAAAAAAAGTTCAACGGTGTGGAAGAAGATTTCTGGTTCCACTTCGCGCATCGCAGATTGGTAGCGCTGGGTTGTCCGCCAGACCTCATCCTGGAACTCGCTCCCAAAGTCTCTGAGCATATGCGTGAGAATTACAAGCCGGATTCCGTGATCCCGGAAGAAACGTATACAGTCCTACCTCGTCTACGCCAGTCCGGATACATCCTGGGTGTGGTGTCCAATCGCAGCAACCCCTACCAGGATGAGATCGAAGGATTTGGCATGGGAGAGTACTTTCAATTTTCGCTGGCAGCAGGTGAAGTGAATTCCTGGAAACCTGAACCTGGCATCTTCGAACACGCCATCAAACTGAGCGGGACGACTCCCGAACAGACTCTATACATCGGAGACAACTACTTTGCAGATGTGGTCGGAGCGCGTCGCGCTGGACTTCAGCCTGTTCTCTACGACCCAAAGGGACTCTTCCACGATCCGGGTTGCCCGGTCATCACCTCGCTCGAGGATTTGATGGGAGTGTTGAAGGGGATTTGACCCTCATCCGCATTCCGGGGACTTCCCCCGACCCCTCTCCCGGTGGTCGAGTAGCGGGGATTTTGCGTATCGAGACTAGGGAGAGGGGAGAAAGAGTGAAACAATGGCCTGGGAACGAAGAATCATGCGCGTGGTGCGCATCCGCAACGACCAACAGATCGGTGTGCTGGCAAATTTGCTGGCCTCGATCTCTGAAAACGGGGGCAGCATTGGCAGCATCCAATTGTTGACCGAAACATCCCAACACGTGGTACGTGAAATCACAGTCTATGCCGACGATGAAATCCATCTGGAGCGTGTACTTGAAGCCATGCGCGCCAACCCTGGCACGGTGGTCGTCGAAGTGCGAGACGAGGTCCTGGAACTGCACCAGAAGGGCAAGATCGCTGTCCGCAGCCGCTATGTGATCGACTCGATGACTACGCTGCGGCGGGTCTACACGCCCGGCGTGGCGGAAGTCTGCCGCAAGATTGCTGCAGACCCGTCAGCAGCGCGGCTGTATACCAGCATCAGCCACATGGTGGCGATCGTCACCGATGGCACGGCTGTACTGGGATTGGGCGATATCGGTCCACAGGCCGCGATGCCCGTCATGGAAGGCAAAGCCATGCTGATGGAGACGCTGGTAGGGCTTTCGGGTGTACCCATTTTGCTCAATACCAAAGACCCGGATGAGATCGTGCAAGCGGTGGCAGCTATCGCACCGACCTTCGCTGCTATCCAACTGGAGGATATTTCCGCGCCGCGCTGCTTTCGAGATCGAATCGCGCTTGCAGGCCATGCTCGACATCCCCGTCATGCACGATGACCAGCACGGGACTGCCGTGGTCAGCACGGCGGCTCTGCTAGTGGCGGCTCGCACCATCGACGTAGATTTGAAGAAAAAGGTGATCGGACAGATCGGGCTGGGGGCGGCCGGGCAGGCCATCGGTCAGATGCTGATGCGCCTGACCGGGAATCCGGTCTACGGGGCGGATTTGAGCGAGGCTGCTTTGGAACGCTTTGCCGGGCTGGGTGGTCGCAAGTCCAATTTGAATGAAATCATGGCAGGGTGTGACATTGTCATCGCAACCACCGGCGCAGCCGGGCTGATCAAGCCGGAAATGGTGCGCAAAGGTCAAATCATCCTGGCGCTCTCGAATCCTAACGCCGAGATCGAGCCGGCCTTGGCACTGGAGCGAGGGGCCGCCTTCGCCGCAGATGGCAAGTCGGTCAACAATGTGCTGGGTTTTCCGGGCATTTTCCGTGGTGCGGTGGATGCCAACGCGCCGCGTATCACGCACGAGATGTTGGTAGCCGCCGCCGAAACGATCGCCGCCATGGCGCCGTCTGGCGAGCTGGTGCCCAACCCGTTGGATAAGGGTGTGCACCATGCCGTGGCGCGCGCCGTGGCCGAGAAGGCTTACGAACAGGGCATCGCCCGCGCAGATTATGTGCCGTATGTGGAGGAGTAGCTCCACGTAAATTGTGTTTAGGGGATGAATTTGCCACAGAGTCACTGAGAAACAGAGAAAGCGCTCTGTGACTTTGTGTCTCCGTGGCTTTTTTCGATTTGTCATTCGTTTGAAATGACCGGTTTATCTCGGTTCACCAAATTAACCAGGATCGCTCCGCTAGCCTTGACCAGGTTCTCGGGCGTGATCAAAATCTCATTTCCCCAAACGCCCGTCCCCACGCCGAGAACGGGTTCATCCATTAACGAGACATCCAGAAAAGTACGGAAACCCTCGGGTTGCCACGAAAAGGGTGGGATGGAACCAACTATATAACCGGTGGTTTCCTGGACCGCTTCATAGCTGGCCATCTTGATATTGCGCGAGCCAGCCGCCTTTTTAAGCAAGCCCGAAATGATGTTCTGGTCACCGCCCACCATCACAAGGATTCTCTCGCCGGTGTCCAATTCGAAGATGAGCGTTTTGATCATCTGGCGTTCGTGGTAACCGAGGGCGTGCGCTACCGAGGCAGCACCTTTTTCGATTTCGGATGGGAATTCTGTCTTGTTGTAAGGGATGTTGAGCTTGTCGAGGTATTCGTGAGAAGGGAGAGAAATCATATACCAAATTATAAAGGGTTGATGCTGTAGCCGGATAAGATAATTGAGGCAAGGGGAGCAAAGACAAGGAGCGGAGAAGGTTAATGGGGAGGGAAATAAAAGTTTCAGCTTAATTCACCTAGATCCAATTTCTCTTTTTCCCGACCTCTTCTCAAAATCCAGGCATCCCCACGTTCAAGGGATACTTTCTTACCATCTACTTTCACATAAGCATTATCAGACATTATGACCACGGGATTATCCTGGAACACGTGATAGTCTACCAACCAGTTGTCATGCAGGGCTTGCAAATAAGCATCCTCGCCATAATGAACGAAGAAATTGAAGGGCACTGCTTTCAAGCCTTCGAAATAAGGCGTCCCTACCGAGTTCAAATCGTTGGCTGTAAGAATATTTGGCCCGCACAATATAGTCCCGGCGCTGAAAGCGACCACGGGCATGGTCTGCACCAGCTTGCGCAGATATGGCATCAACTTGCTGATGTGCAGACGGTGATTGAGTAAAAAGGTATTCCCGCCCGGGATATATAGCACAGCGGCACGCCGCAAGATGTCCTGCATTTCGGGCAAGGTCATGGTTTCCGTATTGATCAAGTCCACGGAGGCCAGATTCTTGAACGCCTCCTGCGTGATATCCAGCCAACGCTCCGCGAAAAGGGAGGCCAGCGGCAGATAGGCCATTCTAGCATCAGGCCTGTCTTCCAGATAAGGGCGGCTGGCCTCGATGATATTCTGGAGATCATCCTTGCCAGGTATGGAGAAGAGATGTAATTTCACGATATAACCATGTAAAAGTAAGCCACAACCAACAAAGGTTTCATAGAAAATTCACAGTTAGATTAAATGGCTAACGGCTTTGAAGGTGAATGCGGCTCGATGGTTTCGAGTATAGGAGTTTCTTGTTTCTCGGCAAAATACAGATCCCAGCGCAATTGCAGGTTCAACCAGAAATCGGGCGTATTGTCAAAGAACTTCGCCAGCCGTAAAGCCGTGCTAGGTGTAACCCCACGCCGCCCGTTGACGAGATCGTTGATTCGTTGATAGGGAACATGGATAGCCTGGGCCAGTTCACGCTGTGTCAGACTCATTGGATTCAAGAATTCCTCTAAAAGCATTTCGCCAGGGTGTGTAGGGGTTCGGTCGGTAGGAATAAGGATCATATGGTTTTCCTAAAGCATGTGGTCACAGGCAATATCAAGCTTATTCGTTCAACACTTTTTCAATCGTTTCACGGTGTTCGGCGAAATGCTCGCTGGTGTTGCCAATCACCCCAGTGATGAGAGGCCACTCAGGATCATCCTCAAAAATGGGCTTCATCAGATCTTCGAAAGTCGTTGCTTCCAACCTGTCATGGACTTTGGCGTAGGTACTCTTCAACTCATCCAGAACCTGCTGGAGGGGCTGATTACGATCTCGTTTGAACATGACATCGTTGATGATTTGGAAATCCCAATCTGCAGTCACTTCAGGGTCAACACCTACCACTTCGTGTGCAGGACGATGGTCAAAATAATAACCTAGACAGGATATTCATCCATTCTGTCAAGTGAACAAGGTTGTCCTTGGGTGACCAGCCGCCCTCATCCAGTCCGAGCATTTGCTCAGGATGAAAGCTGCTTTACCACATTCATTAGCGCGGACCATTCGTGCTCGATCCGGGACATCAATTCTGCTTTACTTTTCGGGAGCGTATCATCAGTCATGGTTCACCTCGTATGATTCATTTTACCCGTTTTCGGAGAGTGGGCAACCAGCCTGGGACATCTCGTCTGTACCGTTGCCATTCTTCCCCGAATTCTTCTGCCAGCAAACGCTCCTCTTGCCGTGCGCGGAAGATGACCACCAACGACGAGAGCGAAAACAAGACCATGGCCCAGGTACGGAAGATGGACAGCGCGCCAAAAGCTGCCAGGATGACCGCCAGGTACATCGGATGGCGCACAAAACGATACGGTCCATTCCGAATGAGTTTGTGGTCTTGATACAACGTCGCGCCGAATCCACTGGAGATGCCGAACATGTGACCCAGCGCAAAGTTGATATTTTCTACGCCCTGCTGCGTCTGTTCAGGGACGAAGAAGGCAAGGAAATGGGGCTTCAATCTCCGGAGTAATGTTGAAAAGTTTGGTCAGCAGTTCCCTGGCCCGCCGGCCACCGTTCGTACCGCGAGCACGCCGGTGCGAGTGCCCCATAAACACAGGGTACGAGACAGTAGGACGGGCAACTGCTTATGTCATTCTGAGCGTAGCGAAGCATCTCTATCCAGTCAAGCGAGAACTCTTCGGTCGCACACCTGCCCTGGCGGGCGGTGCCAGGGAAAACCGCTTCCTCAGCGTGACATGACTTAACGTATTTTTATGAACATCAATAATAACAAAACTGGTCGAGCCTCACCCTCGACCAGTTTTGGCTCTCTAAGAATTGCCGTGGTACCCCCCACATCTGGGGGTGGTTTTCCGCAAAAAGTGTGATTCTTACTCCGCATGCGGAAAAATCACGGCAACGATTAGTATTACAGCGCAAGGTTCGGAGCGAGAGTAGCCAGTTGAGCCACTTTCGCCTTGCGATGAGAACGATAAGCGACAAAATTGCGTTTCTGGTAATACCGCACTCGCTCCAAAGCGGCCTGAATATCAAAGACAGGCGCTGGCAGGACAGCGGCAAGCAACAGACGGACTTGATAAATCGTGAGAGCAGGCGACTGTTCCTGAAAACGAATTCTCAAACGAACCAGGAAGTGATGAGCGAGAGAGACCAGGAGCATATGATGATGCCAGCCCAACCAACTGCGCATTTCGTAATGATCCATTCCAACTTCGCCTTTGGCTTCTTCAAAGATGGTTTCGATCGGCCAACGCATGCCGCTAATGCGGACGAACTCGCTCAAAGGCATATCGGCGGGAGCATTGCTGAAGTAGTATTTGATCACCGACGGGTCATCCAGATTGCGGCGGATGATCAGCCACACTTCGCCTGCGGGCAGGTTGCCGCGCGACTCGGTCACGCGCAGGAAAGCGAATTCACAAGCAATGGGGCCTTTACTGCCTTCTTTGATAATGGCTTGAACCCAGTCATGTTTGGGAATATTCCTCACCAGTTTCTTAACCTGAACCGGGTGTTGGTTCGAATAGCGCAAACGTAAGCGGGTGGGACGACGACCACGCCCCTTCCATTTGGGCACATACACTTTGGGTTGGGTGCGCCAGATCGGGGTCGTACTCTTGATCTCGGTGAAATACCACTTTCCCAAGTCGGCCACTCCATCCCGAAAAGCGGGCGAATCCCCGTACAATTCGTCCGCCGCCACCCAGGAAAAGGGCAAAGTACCTCGTTTTTTGGCTTTTTGCAGCAATTCCAGCCCGATTTCCGGCTTAGTCTTGTATTCCAAGTCTTCTGGAACGCCGCACGCCTTGCGTCGCTCGGCATGCTCTGCTTCTCCTGTGCCTGCGGCACTGGCGCAGGCAAACCACTCATCGGGCATGAACAATTGGCCCTCGACCAAACTGTAGCCTTTGCGGCTGGCATACCCCAAGTACACACCCACCTGCCCGTTTGCCACCTTGCCCACCGATCCGCAATATTGCCGCGCCACGCCCACCGAACTATCGCCCTGCTTCACTGCGCTCGATTCGTCAATCAGCGCCACCCCATCCTCTTCGCCCAGCATTTCACCCATCAGTTGTTGATGAATGCCGATCACAGGCTCCGCTTCCCACGGGCTTTGCCCCACAAAGTATTGCTGACTTCGCACCTTCTCTCCCAAACCCAGCGCCATCTGTTCGACGTTCTTGCGCGTGGCATTGCCCAGCAAGCCGTGTACATAGACTTTGCTTCGTTTCAATTGTTCCACTCGCTGAAAGGCAGGTTCAAACCGTTCCATGTATTTCGTCATTTCGTCCAAAAATCGCTCAACATCTTCCTGACTCAAATTGCATTCGGGCGCAGGACAAGTCTGGGTTACAATTTCCGCAGGCATGGTGTTCTTTGTCTCCTTCCCACTTGGCCGTGGTTGGAGAAAGATACCATGCCTTCCTATTCCAGACTACTCAACCTGCCTGCTCGCAACTTTGCGCTGTAATATTAGAGAACCCCAGTTTTCTTCAAATATGCCTCAACCGAAGTACGTGTGTAAGCATCCAGTTCCAATTCTAACGCTTCTTGGGGTTTGATCCAGATATAAGCCTGTGCCTCATTGTTCAAAACAACATCGGTGCTATCCGTCTTCGCGGCGTAATCGAAGAAGATGAAATGACGCTGCTTCCAGAAGGCGGGATCATAGATAAATTCCTGGAAGTTAATAAACTCCAGGTCGTAGATGTCCAGTCCGGTTTCTTCCTTCGCCTCGCGGACGGCGGTCTCTTCGAGTCGTTCGCCTAACTCCACGTGTCCGCCCGGGACCACGTAGGCTCCCGGCCATTTGTGTGATTGTAGCAAGAGCAGTTTGCCCTGCTGGTTGAAGATGAAAATGCCGACAGTCGGTTCGGGGAATTGTTGTTTTGCCATGAGAAGAGATTATACCGAAACAACGTGCATAAAACAAAAAGCCTGCAACTTACGTTACGGGCTCATACGCTTGAGACGGCGGGAGTGATGATCGCTTACTCGCTAAAGGACTTCAGCGCGTCCTCCAGCGTGGGGTAGAAGGGAATGTTGTGCAGGAATCCGGCCAGGTTGAGCACATAATAGACATCCGGCGAAGCCCCGGCCAGTTTGAAGTAGGGGGATTTGTAAGGCTCGCCACTTTCACGGGCGGCTTCGAACTCACCTTCTGGCGTGCACATTTTGAAAATGTTATGCAACGCCCGCAATCCCGCGCTGGAGATAAAGCTCAGGCCCTGCATATCGAGCAGGAGAAATTGGGCCCCGCTCTCAAAGGCCTGACGGGCGTGTTCACACAAGTCATCTTCCCCGGCGGCATCCAGTGTACCGCTTAAGTGGAACACAGTCACATTTGGTTTCCCCTCGGCTTGCGAACTCGTGATCAATAGCGCATCCGTCATCTGGTACCTCCTTTGCAGGTTGACTCGTAACCAAAAGACCCATCTATTGGAGCATTATACTCTAGTCTAATTGGGCCCGGTTTTGCCATCGCGGCCAGTCAAGTTATTCGTACAGTGCTTTGATTTGTTCCTCGGTCATGCCCTGCACGATGGGACGGTCGGTCTGTTCAACCAGGTGTGGTTTGCCGGAGAAGTCGATAAAGTGACCCGATTTGGCGGCTTTGGTCTCCAGGTAGAAGCGGTTGTGCTCATTAGGCTGCATAACGTGCGGGATACGCCCGTTGACCTGGATGCCGTACTGAGTCAGTTGTTCGATCTTTTTGGGGTTGTTGGTGATCAAGCTGATCGACTTGACCTTGAGCGACTTAAGCATGTGCGCGGCTACAGCGTAATCGCGTTCATCGTCGCGGAAACCGAGCGCCAGGTTGGCTTCCACGGTATCCAGCCCCATATCTTGCAGGCTGTATGCGCGGATCTTGTTGATCAGGCCAATGCCACGGCCTTCCTGACGCAGATAGAGCACGATGCCTTTCTTCATCTGACCGATCATTTTGAGCGCGGTTTCGAGCTGGTCACGGCAATCGCAACGCAGCGAACCGATCACGTCGCCGGTCAGGCACTCGGAGTGCAAACGCACGGGGACGTCTTCCCCATCGATGATTTCGCCTTTGATGATGGCGACGTGCTCTTTTTCATCGCGGTTGTTCCAAAAAGCCACGATATGGAAATCACCAAAACGCGTGGGTAATTCAGCAATTGCCTCGATGCGCACGCAGACCTTGTCTGCCCCTACTGCCTTCGCATTCGTGGCAACAATTTTCCTCGATCAATTCTTCGATCACTTCATGTGTCAGTGTAGTCATGTTGACCTCTTTATCCCGCTGGTCGCGTGTGCGACATTGTACCCGGGGGTAAGCACGTATCAAGACCAGCTAATTGGTGGTTTCCCTGGCCCGGAACGGCAGGACGGGCGATACTCCGTTTCACGGTACTCAACCACCTTTTGGAAATAATTTATATCTCAACAAAACCCCGCCATCCTCCCACGCCTCGGCTTCCACCAATTTCAAGGGAACGGCGGCGCTTCGGACCAGGCCCGGGCCGGCTGCCATGGTAGGAGCGGATTCGCCCCCGAACACCAGCGGCGCAACGTAGGAAGTTAGTTCATCCACCAGCCCAAGGCGGATCAGTTCGAAATTAAGGGTTCCGCCTCCTTCGACCATGAGACGCTTGACACCGGTCGCTTTGAGCGTGTTCAGGGCTTTGGGTAGGTCCACGCGCTGTGTGTCATGGACGTAGACATCCACTCCCCGCGCGCGCAGGGTTTCAAGCTGTTCTTTAGATGTTTGCAAGGTGGTAAATATTACAACGCGGGCGGGGCCAGCCGTCAGGAAATCGGAATCAGGCTTCAGGTTCGCGCACGAGGCGATCCCCACTTTGACGGGATTCGGCCTCAGTCCGCGCGCTTCGCGTTCGGCGCGCAAGTCTGCCGATTTGACCGTTAGTTTGGGATTCTCGCCCAGCAGCGTGTGCCCGCCGACCATGACGGCGTCGGCCTCGGCGCGCAACCTGTCCACACGTTGTTTGTCGCGCTGGGAGGAAATTGCCGCGCCACGCCGCTCGAATGTATCGATTTTGCCGTCTGCGGTCATCGCTACATTAAGGAATACGTAAGGACGTTCCATTTTGGATTGGATTTGGTTTACAACCCGGCTTCTTCTAGCAGCTTGTTTATAACGTGAACCGTGATCTTGTGGTGGCGTTCGCGCACTTGCTCGAGGATGCGGCGGGCATCCGCTTTGGCCCAGTCCGAAGCAATCATGGCGCGGAAAATAGGCAGGATATACAACATGCGACCGACCCGGCCGATGAACTCTTCGACACGCGGCAGAATCTCACGATAACCACTGGCGATGCAGGTGGCATAGAAGTACATATAGTGCCCGACATCGTTCTTTTTTTCCAGTTCGAGGATTTCCTCGAAATACTTGCAATCTTCGACTGGGATGCGCTCGGGCAGCATCTGCAAAAAGGCCAGGATCTGATAGCGGTGCCAGCTCGCCACCTGTTCGCGAGTTGGACGTGTGCCCTGCTTGTAAGCCTCGACCACTTGCCGAACCGCCTCATACAACGCTGACTGCGGCCTGTGGCGTTCCGCAGGCAAACCGGGTTCATACACCCAGTGAGCGATATTTACTTTCTCGAACACTTCGGGAAGTTCTTGTTTGAGGAAGTCCAGGAAAGCCTCGGTGGTCAATGATTGGAACTGATATTTCCCCGTGTACTTGTGGATGAAAGCATCGAAGCGTTCCCGTCCGACGGCGTACTCACACTCTTTGAGCAGGAAACAGCCTTTGTAATACGGGATGATCGTAGTAGTAGCGTCCGGATCGCGCCCTTCGGCAGGTACCTTCAAACGGGTCAACGGGGAATCCATGCCAAGGCGTTCCATGATCTCGAACAGCCGCTGTTCATCGTAGACGGCCATCAGGTCCGCGTTCTCTTTTCCTTCCAGTACCTCGGTGATGCGCGTTTCGGCATAGGTCGTCCAACCTTCGTTGAGCCAGAAATCCTCCCAGGTAGCGTTGGTCACCAGGTTGCCGGTCCAGGCGTGGGCCAGCTCGTGCGTGATCAGGGACGTTTGTCCGCGGGTGCCCAGGATGGCGGTCGGTGTCAGGAAGGTCAGTCGCGGGTTTTCCATGCCACCATAAGGGAAGGAAGGCGGCAGGATCAACAAATCGTAGCGGCCCCACAGGTACGGTCCTAGCAGTTTTTCAGCTTCCACGATTTTGGCTTCGTTTTCGGCGAACTCCCAGGCAGCGGCTTCGATGATCTCCGGCTCGGCATAAACGCCAGTGCGCGGACCCAGTTCACGGAAGACCAGGTTGCCCGCTCCGATGGCAAACAGATAGGACGGGATCGGCTGCGGCATCTTGAAGCGGAAAACTTTATTTGCGCCTCTTTCTTCGCCTCCAAGCTGCTCGGCGGCCATGACCGCGGTCAGCGCTTTGGGGACTTCCACTTCTGCACTGAACGTGAAGCGCACTGAGGGCGTATCCTGGCAGGGGAAAATGCTGCGCGTATGGATGGCCTCACACTGGCTGTACAAGAAGGGATGCTTCCCGCCTGCAGTCTGAACGTCCGGCAGCCATTGCAAGGCGCGCGCCTCGGACGATGTGTTCAAGGTGAGCGTGAATGTGGAAACGTGATCCAAGTCTTTCAGGTGTAGACGTTCCCCTAGCAACTCATCCTGCTCGTCAAATTCCCAGCCCAACTCCTGACCGTCAGCCACGGCCTGCACGAGATCGATGCTTGCCGAATCGAGAAAGAGCGAGCCGCTGACCGGCTCCGCGAGCTGGTAATCCGCTTCTACCTGCAAGATATGGGTATCAAAATTGGCCTTGATGCGCAGATCGATATGGGTGATCTTCCCCTGGGTCAAATCTGCATAGGAATGTGGGTCGTGTCGTGTCATCTTCATTCCTCTCCCGTAGTAATTTTCTTTGACAGGAATTCTAACAAAAGTTGATTGACGGCTTCAGTCTCATCATGTTGCACCCAATGAGTGGCCTCTTCAAAAAGACTAGCTTCCCATCATCGCAATAATCCATGCTCGGGCGCGCCATGCGGTGACTGAGGGCCACATCCTGCATGCCCCACAGCATCAGCGTAGGGACTTTAACTCGTGAACCCTGCGGCATTTTTGGGCGGTGTCGCACAATGGCACGATACCAGTTAATCATGGCAGTCATCGCGTCAGGTTGTGACCAGGCTTTCTTGTATTCTTTCATATCCTCATTAGTGAAGGTATGGATTTTTCCGCTGCCGCGCAGCACGCGTTCTGCACCGCGCCAATTATCAGAACGCATGATCGCTTCCGGCAGCCAGGGGATTTGAAAAGCGAAAACGTACCATGAGCGCCGCAATTGTTCGGGGTCGCCGCGCCGTAAGAAGTTCATCATCACGGCAGGATGAGGCACGTTCAGGATGCCCAATTTACGCAAACGCTCAGGGTGCCAGATGGCAAAAGCCCAGGCCACTACCGCGCCCCAGTCATGCCCGATCAGGTTGACTTTTTTGTAGCCGAGCGCATCTATCAGGCCGAGAATATCGGCGACGAGTTTATCCAGGCTGTAGGCTTTTACCCCTTTGGGCTTGTCGCTCAGGTTGTATCCGCGCTGGTCCGGGACAATGACGCGGTAGCCCGCTTTAGCCAGTGGTTCTATTTGCTTGCGCCAGCCATACCAGAATTCGGGAAAGCCGTGCAACAAAAAAACTGGCTGTCCATCCTTCGGCCCAGCCATGACCACATGTAATTTGATTCCGTTGGTTTCGAGGTAAGCTGTTTCGTATTGCATCAATAAGACCCTTGGAAATAGGATTGTATCAAATCGTCGATATTCGCGCTCGTGTTATCACGCACCGTTGTAAAGAAATCAACTCCAGTGGCAAGTTTGTAGCTATAGCGCGCGGCGTAATCTTTCAAAAACTTGTAGAAATCCTGGTCACCCATGCGTGCACGCAAGTCTTCCAGAAAATACGCGCCATCTAAATAGACGGCATTGGTATAGGCCCTAAAAGTGACGCCGTTATAGATCGACGTGTCCACCCAGCCGCTGGGGTTGAAATAATTTACGCGGAAGTTCCACCACCAGTCGCCATAGTTCGGGTTGGTGAACTCGTAAAAGATGCGCTCGCTGTAGACCGCCATGGCCTCATCCAGCCAGGGTTCCAGCGCCTGGTCGTTGCCCACCAGCCCGAACCACCAGTTGTGCGCAATCTCGTGCACACCGATGCTGACCATGTTGCTCCGGTTCGAGCCGCCATACTGATCATAGAAATTCGAACTCAGGAAACACAGGCCATCATACTCCTGACCATCGGGGACTTCGGTCTCTACTACACTGATGCTATCGTGCGGATAAGGCGCGAACTTTACATCGAACAGACCGACGGCCTGTACGGCCGCATTTAACATCCCTTGCCCTGCGCCTTCGTGCCCCGCAAAGTAATACGAACGGATCTTTACGGTTCCCACGGCTGATTCCACCATTTCGAAGCGGTCGCTGGCTGAAAAGACGAACGTGCGCGCGCCGTACAGGTGATAGCGCGTCCATTCGCCGTTGGCTTCGGCCGGCGCAGAAGCAGCGATAAGGATGCCCTCGTCCTGTACCTTCATGTTGACTTCGAAATCTGACGAGTCGTAGACCAGATGCTCGCCAAAGGACCACGGATCGTGCAGCACCCAGCCGCCATTATAGGGCACCACAAAGGGGTACCAGTCGGTCAGGTTGATTTGATAGCCAAGATAACCGTACGGCATTTCATAGTGCTTGGGTGGGATGGAGATCCGGTAGCGCATGGACAGGCTGAGTGCGTTGCCAGGGGCCAAGGCCTGTGGCAGAGTCACCGTCATACGCTGACCATCCAGTGTGTAGTTGGGGGTGGCGCCATCGATGAAGAGTGTTTCCAGCGAAAAGCTATTTGGGGTGAGATTGGGCTCTACCGCCAGCACGATGTCAGACAAGGTGGCGCCGGTCTGGTTGGTGTAGTTCAATGGTCTCGTCCACGGCCAACTGGCGACCGGAGTAGTCGAGCAGCACGTAGAAGGTGTACTGCGGACGCGTCGAAGTCGGGGCGGGTTGCGTTGTATCCGGTTCCGAAGTCGGGGCAGTAGTGGCAGTTTGGGTGGGGATGGGTGTCTCGGTGGCCGTGGCGGTCAACGTGGGCAGGGGCGTTGGACTGGGGAGAAAAGTCGATGTTGGAGACGGGGTGAGACTCTCGATGGCGGGCTGAAAGGGAGTCGGGGTGGCGGTGGCGTTCGGGTCAACGGTCACCAGGTTGAGGGGCGGAGAAGAGGCGCGACGGGTCTCCAGCTGGGAAGCGTACAGGAGGCCAGCAATATCAGGCAGAGGAAAACACCCAGGTTGCGCAAAGTCAGTTTAGTAGGCATTCGTGAAGTACGTGGCGATCAGGTCAGAGATGTCCGCGCTGGTGTGCTGGCGCAAGATGGTGAAGAAATCCTGTGGGGTTGCGATTTTACCATCCATCTGTGTGGAGTAATCTTTCAAAAAGGCGAAAAAGGCTTCGTCGCCAATGCGCGTGCGCAGGTCTTCGAGGAAGTGCGCGCCGCGGAAATAAGTGGCGTTGGTGTAAGGCTGGAAGCCGGTGCCTTCGTAGACTGTGATATCAACCTTGGCAGATGGGTCGTAATAGTACATGCGATATGGCCACCAACTGCGAAACCAGTTCAGGATGGTAGGTTTCGTAGTACAGGCGCTCGCAGTAGGTGGCCAGGGATTCGTCCAGCCAGGGATTCTTGGCCTGATCGTTGGCCACACGCTCGAACCACCATTGGTGGGAGGTCTCGTGCGCGGCCACGAAGACCAGGTAATTCATAGGCTTACCATCGTACAGATTGTAGAAATCACGCGGCAGGAAGTAAAAGGCCGAATATTCCATGCCATCGTTGAAATCGCCCATCACAGCGGCCAGCGTCTTGTGCGGATAAGGCCCGAAGAGCTGGCTGTACAACTGCACGGCCTGCGCGCTGACATCCAGGACGGTTTTGCCGGGATTTTCATAAAAGGGAAAATAATAGCTGGTAATGGTCACGTCACCGACCTGCGTGCTGACGCTCTTGAACTCGGGACTGGCCGAGATGGCAAACGTTCGCCCGGCTGTAAGAGTATAACGCGTGGACTCTACCATTTTGTTCCGCGGAATCCACTGGCCGCCACTACCACAGACGGATCAGTCTTCAGGTCCACTTCGTAATCGGCGGCCTCGTAGACCAGGTGCTCACCGTAATACCAGGGATCGTGCAGCACCCAGCCTGTACCCGCTTCATACGGGACGATGAACGGATACCAGTTCGCCAGGTTGACCTGACGAGCGGTGTACCCGTAAATGCGCGGACGCTCCACGCTGGGGTCGAGTTGTTCGGCGAAGGGCAGGACGAGCGTGTATTTGATAGCGACCGTGATAGTCATTTCAGGCGCGAGCGGCGCGGGCAGGGAAAAATCCAGTTTCTGACCGTTCAAGTTGTAGGTGCTAATGGGCGCTCCGTCCACACTCAGAGCGGTCAGGTTGAAACTGCCGGGCCACATATCCGGTTCAACCGCCAGGACCAGGTTATCGAGCGTCTTCGCCGCTGTGGTTGGGGTAGAGGATGGTTTGGTCCACGCTGACGGTTTTGCCCGCGTAATCGAGCGTGGCGTTGATGGTGTATTTGGCCCGCTCCGGCGCCGGAATGGGTGTGGCTGTGGGTATATCAGTTGGGATGATGGTGGTTTCGGTAGGTGGTACGGCAGTGGGCGTTTCAGGTAAATTGTCTGCCTGTGTAGGAGCCGGTGTGACTGTTCCACAGGCGGCGAGAAAGAGGACAAGAAGGATTGAAGAAAAAGAATGGACGCGTTTTAACATTGCGGTATTTTAACCCGCAAACAGAGAATGTGTGGAAGAAGAGTGACCGTTAACTCCGGAGTCGTTTCCAGAGGAACACTACCAGGAAAAAAGCTGTCGCCGTCAATACAATCGCTGCGCCGGATGCGATGCTCAGATAGAACGAGAGATACAAGCCAACAACCCCCGAGAGCGAAGCGAACAGCGCAGCCAATCCCATCATGACCGGCAGACGATGGGTCAACAGGTAGGCGGTTGCAGCGGGCGTGACCAGCATAGCGACCATCAGCGCTACACCGACCGTTTGCAGCGAGACGGCAATCGTCACGGCGATGAGCGCCAGCAACAGGTTTTCGAGCAGGCCGACCGGCAGGCGTAGTGTCACGGCCAGAATGGGGTCGAAGGACAGGGTCAGGAATTCTTTGTAGAAGGCAGTCACAGTCAGGAGCACGATCCCGCCGAAGATCAGGATCAGCCACAGGCTTCCGGTCGAGACGCCCAGTACGTCCCCGAACAGGAAATGACTCAAATCCACAGCATAGCTGCGGACAGTAGAAATCAGCGCAATCCCCAACGCGAACATGCCAGCAAAGATGACGCCGATGGCGGTGTCTTCTTTGACCTGTGAATTCTTGCTGATGGCGCCGATTCCCAGCGCGGCGATGACGGCCGTCCCGAGCGCCCACCAAAAGAGCGTGTCGCGTGCCCCGCCACTAACCAGGTAACCGAGCGCCACGCCGGGCAGGATGGTGTGCGCCAGCGCGTCGCCGAAGAAGGCCATACCGCGCAAGACCACATACGTGCCCACCACTGCGCAGACGATGCCAACCAACACAGCGGCAGTCAATCCGCGCAGCATGAAAGGGTAGGAGAGGGGTTCGATGAACCAGTTAATGAGTGTGGGCATCTTCATCCCCTTCATCGCAACAATCATCTACCGCTAGCACGTTGTCTCCATCTACAGAGCGTATCCGTCCGCCATAAGCCTGGATCAGCTTTTCGGTTTTCAAAACATCCTCAGCCGATCCCAAGCCAATCAGTCGATGGTTGAGCAGCATGATGCGGTCGAAATGTTGGGCGGCTTGCTCCAGGTCGTGTGTGGAGACCATGACCGTTACATTCTGACTTTGTAACCCATCCAGCAGGGACAGGATGTTTTCCTGCGAGGGCGCGTCCAGACCGGTGAGCGGCTCGTCCATCAGCATCAGCTCGGCTTCCTGCGCCAGCGCCCGCGCGATGAACATGCGCTGCTGTTGCCCACCGGAAAGCTGGCTAATCTGGCGCTTGGACAGGTCGCTCAAGTTGACGGTCTCCAACGCGTTGCGGACCAGATCCCAGTCATGTTTCTTGGGCCAGCCGAGCAGGCCTAGTTTGGCGATGCGTCCCATCATAACTACGTCCGCCACGTTGACGGGAAAACTCCAGTCCACCTGGCTGCGTTGTGGAATGTAAGCGATGCAGACGTGCCCACGCGGTGTGGAGCCGTAAATGTTGACCTCGCCACTGATCGGTTGCAGTACGCCGGCCACAACCTTGAACAACGTGCTCTTTCCAGCGCCATTGGGACCGACCACTGCCACACGTTCCCCAGCGTGTAAATGGAACGAGATGTCTTCCAACGCAAACCGCCCATCATAGCGTACGTTCAACTTGTGTACGTCCAGGATGGGCTGGTTATCGATGTGATGGGTGCGAGGATACATATTCTTTTTCTCAGCCCCCACCCGGCCTCTGGCCACCCTCCCCCATTTTCCGCGAATTCCAGCGGAAAATGGGGGAGGGACGGGGAGGGGGCGGGGTTATTTCAATGCTTCCACAATCGCGCTGACATTATAGCGCATGAAGGCCAGGTAGCTGTCTGCATCCCCGCCGGGCGCGGTCAGCGAGCCAGTATAGACGGGCACGATTTTGGTGCCAGTATCCTGCGCCACCTGCTCGGCTAGCGAGGCGTTGACCGTGGCCCCGACGAATACCGCCGGGACATTTTGTGCGCGGATGGTATCTTCCAAAGTGGCAATTTCCTGCGCGGAGGGTGAGGCGTTGGTGCTGAACGATCCCACCAGTGCACCGATTTGCTCGAAGCCGTATTCATCAGCGAAATAACCAAACGCATAGTGGTCGGTCACCAATTTGCGGCGCTCGGGTGGAATCTGGTCTACCTCGGTACGAATCCAGGCATCCAGTTCCCGCAGCGAAGCGATGTAGGCATCCGCATTAGCCTGGTAAGCAGCCGCATTGGCGGGGTCCGCTTTGGCCAGCGCGGTGGCGATGTTCTGCGTCCAGACGATAACGTTGTTCGGGTCGGTCCAGGTGTGCGGGTCATTGCCGCCGTGTTCGACCGCTGCAGCGGCACTATCCAGCTTGCGCACATCAATCCCATCCGAGACCGCCACGACCGTGCCCTTGGCATTGGCGTCCAGCGCGGGTTGCAGCAACTCTTCCAGCCCCAATCCGTTGATGAAAACCACCTGTGCATCGCTGATGGCGGCAACATCCTGCGGGCGGGGATCGAAAGTATGTGGGTCTGCGCCGATGGGGAACAGCACGCTCAGGTTGATCAGGTTGCCGCCAACCTGTGACACTACGTCGCCCAGGATGGTGGTCGAAGCCACCACACGTAAACCGGAGTTGGACGTAGCCGGAGCGCTGCTACAACCGGCCAGCAAGGAGAGCAGTATGAGAACAGGGATGAACTTACGAATAAACATATTTTCTCCTGTTGAAAATGAAAATCGTTTTCAATAAAAGCGGACACAAGAAAACCGGAATCCAAACGCTTCGGACTCCGGTTTGGCCTGTTACCCGCTTACTGGCGGTTCACAATCCGAACAGACGCCGAACAATTGCAGCCAGTGTTCGTTGATCGTGAAACCGTGTTCCCCGGCCACCCGCTCGAAAAAGACTTCTAAGTCATCACCTTCGAAGTACTCAGCTTTGCCACATTGCTGGCAGATGATCAGGTGTTGGTGCCCGTCCGCGTGCGGCAGATAGGCGTTGCAGCCATTGGGTTGGTGCACACGCTGGATCAGGCCCAGTTCTTCCAGCTTTTCCAGCGTGCGATAGACCGTCACCAGTCCCAAACCTGGACAGGTAGCTTTGGCCTGTTCGTATACGTCCAGCGGGTTGAGCGCGGACGTGGTGCCTGCTACCGCCTCGATGACTGCCTTGCGGGCATTCGTCAGGCGGTAGCCGTTTTCTTTGAGTTGGGTGAGCCAGGATTGTGCAGTCATATCTTATTGAAAACCATTTTCAATTATATTATGCATTGCTTACCTGTCAAGAAAAAAGCAGCACAAATATTTGGAATTTGTGCTGCTTTGCGTTGGATATATACAAAAGTTTTACGGCCCGCTGACAACTGGATATCCGCTGTCTTTCCAGGCATTCAAGCCGCCTTCCATACTGGTGGCGTTGAACCCGGCTTGTAATAGAATATCGCGCCCGGCCTGGCTGCGGTTGCCCGAGCGGCAGACAACCAAAATCGGCTGGTCCTTGGGCAGTTCGTTTACAGCGGTTGGCAAGTTCATCGAGTGGGATCAAAGTAGTGTTCGGCGCGTGGAAATCATTCCACTCTTCGGGTGTGCGCACGTCCAGCACGAAGGTGCCATCCTGGTACATCTGGTAAGCCTTGTCAACGCTGATAGAGGCAGGCAGCACCCCTGCCTTGTTGGCTTGCTCGTTTCCCAAGGATGCAATCAGAAAGATGATCAAGCCAACAACAACTAAGATTCCAACCTGTACAATCGGCTTGCGCAGAGTAGTACTCAGGCTGGAACGCGAACGATAGCTTCTTCTCCGGTAGGTAGATTTTCGTTTTGGCATAAATTCCTCTTTTCTCGACATCCCCATTTAGATGACTTAAAGCCGAAAGAGTTACATGTTTGCAGCCAACTCCTTTGACTCCGTTTAAGAAGGACGCTTAACGGAAGTTGAATTCCTCGAAGTGGATTTGCTTCTCCGGCACGCCCAACTCGGTAAACTTCCGCGTAAATGCCTGTACCATCGGCAGCGGTCCGCACAGATAGATGTCGTAATCACGGACATCACCGCCCGCGTTCTTGACGATCTCTTCGATGGTTAAGGAACCGTCAATGGCTGAGAAACGGACATGAGCCTTCAAGCGCGAATTCAAGCTGGCCGCAGCTTCGATCTCATCCAGGAACAGAGCCTCTTCGGGATGGCGGACGGTGTAATAGAAATCCACATCATGGTCGAGATGCCCGTCCATATCGCGGATGAAAGCCAGGAAAGGCGTCAGGCCGATACCGCCCGCGACCCAGATCTGCCGTGCGCCGCCCGTCTTATAATCGAACATGCCATACGCACCTTCGACGACAGCGTCCGCGCCAGATTGCAGATTACGGAACAGGTAACGGGTAAAGTCACCGCTGGCTTTAACGGTGACACGTAAAACGTCCTCGGAAGGTGCGCTGGAGATGGTGAAGGGATGGGATTCATTCAAAGTCTTATCGCCCAAGAAGCGTACAAACAGGAATTGTCCGGCGCGGTGTTTCTGGATGGGTTCTTTCTTGCCGCGCAAAGTCACTTCGGTGATCGAACCGTTTGGATGCTTCACGGCCGCCACTGTGTAGGGCATGTATTTTTTGAAGAAGCGTCCGAACAACTCGGTATAAAGATATGAGAGAGCTCCAATAATGAAAAAGACCTGCACCCATGAGATAGCGATCAGCGCATGAAGGGGGGATGGAATGGTAAGAGAGTGGATGAAGGCAAGGATGAAGAAAATCCCGATGAAGCGTTTCAGGCTTTTCCAGCCTTCATAGGTTCCGCCCGACAATTTGTTCAGGAAAGGAATACGCGGCGCGAGAGTGATCAGCACAATGGAGACAATGCCGACAAAGGCAATCATCGCCAGGTAGTTGCCAAGAGCTAAATTTGTGGTTGTAATAGGGACTGTGAGCACATGGACAAAGATGAGCAGGAAGGCTGTGGTGGATGTGCGGCGATGAGTTACATACATTTTATCCAGGCCACCAAAATACGGTTCGGCCCACTTCGGCCTCGTGGACAGGAACAGCGAGCAAGCCATCAAGATAATGTTGGTAGAACCAATGACCTCGCCCGCGTACTGGCGGACAAAGTTCGGGCGGCCATCATTAACGGGCGGGAAGATGAACCAGACCAAAATGTTCAGAACAACAAGAGCGACAACGGCGTAGTTGCCCCAATTTCTTTTCATAGTCTCCACTCGTAGCC
Organism: uncultured Chloroflexia bacterium; assembly: GCA_963785535.1. GTDB lineage: Bacteria > Chloroflexota > Anaerolineae > Anaerolineales > Villigracilaceae > JAABUE01. The sequence goes on from CAWAVQ010000019.1 coordinate 46,997, forward strand.
TGGCAGTAATCCTAGCAAACTGTTGGCATAACAAGGTACACGAATGCTATCCAAAAGATTGTACAGCCTTATCGAGGTCAGTATAGACTTCGAAGAATTGCTTGAACCCGACCGTGTCCAAGACCTTATCTACATCAGGCGACGGGCTGAGCAGCTTGACATTTTTCTGGAAGCCGCTTTCACGCTCACGGTCGATCTCCTTGTATGTTCCCCAGCCATCTTCAGGGTTAGTTTTTTCGCCACGGAACATTTTCGTAACGATATGCAGGGAAGCTAACCCGGCACTGCTGATGAAGACCAGATCGCCAAGTCGAGCAGCAGATAACGTACGCCTGCGTTGTAGAGTTTTTGCGCTGTATCCACCAATTCAAGATAACTCGAAGCATCCAAATCCCCTTTGATATGTATCACACTTACCGGGACTTTGCCTTTCTCCTGCGAAACGTTTATCTCCATAGCTCCTCCTAAAAAATAATCGCATAAGACTGGCCGAATTATACGTGTTTTTTGCGCTTTGCTGGTTTGGTCTTCAACTTTCCATCCAACCGATCAAGACGATGTTCCAACTCGGCTTGCCAGTGCTGACGGATATACAGGGGCAGATCACCCGCGTTGACTTGCTCCAGCGCGGCTCGTGCCCACTTCCGGGCTTCGAGGTAATCCCGACGACGGTGTTCATAATGTTTGGCTAACTCGACATAGGCATAGACGTGTCCCTGCGCGGCAGCCTGTTCCCACCAACGGACAGCTTCCTCCATATCCCCGCGCCTCTTCTGCAGGACCGAAAGCCTGCGCACCGCTTTCCAGAAATCTTCTTCGCCTAAATCCATTTCCAGCCCCCGCTCGTAGAGACGGGCCGCCATATCCCAGTGGTCGAGATCCTCGTACAGTTTTGCGAGGGCAATCACATCCAGGCCGTGCTGGATACGTTCATCGAACGGATCGTGCAGCATGGCCGCCGTATGGCTGAACAGCGCCGCCAGGGCTACAATGTCCATGGCGTTGTGGTAGAACACACCTTTCATTTCGCTGGCATCGCCCGTGCGCAGATAGTCGAAATACAGCCAGGGGATTTCATAGCCGGGCACTTCCTCGCTGGTACGTGGCGCGCCCAGCACGTTCTCTTCGATATACTTCAACGTGCGCGAGGGCAGACGGTCACGCCACAGGCGGCGCGCCAGATGCAGCAAGTCCACATGGGAGTAGTCTTCGAACGGGACAGGGATGTCGTGCAGGGTGTAGCGCGTTTTGAGCAGGGGGGCATCGAAGGCTTTGCCGTTGTAGGTGACCAGCGCCGAGCAGGGAGCCAGAAAGTCGGCCAGGGCCTCGAGCAGAGCTGGCTCCTCGCCAGGGATCACGCATGAAGAACTGGAGCAGGTGGAAGTGCCGGTTCGATGCGTTGCCTTCGAAGCGTCCCGCGCCGACCAAAAAGGCATACGTTCCGGTGCCGCCTGAAAGCCCGGACGTTTCCGTGTCTATGAAGGCGAAGGCCTCCAGCGGTATCTCCGGCAAGCGGGAATCCTTTGCCCAGGCGGCCATCAAGTTGAGGGGGGCATCTGTCTCGAGCGGGGCCCAGCCATGACGATAGTCCGTATCGTAGGTTTCCTCGTAAATAAAGGCCTCACCGCGCCGCGTAGAGACAAAATGGCCGTCCAACACATCTTGAATAGAGGTATCGTTTTTTTTCTTTGGAGCGGGAATGTCTGTGCCAACTTTGACGCCCAGCGATTTGAGCTTATCGGCCAGAGAGGGCTTTTTGGGTTCCATTTCCCCCATTGTAACGCAAGTATTTATAAACTGCACATTTGTGCTAAAATTCAAGCCATCTTATTCAGGAGCGGGATGTGTCGGATTTGATAAGCTTTTTCATGGATGTTTTCAGCGTCATTGTTGGCTTTTGGCCGGTCATGTTTTTAGCCGCCTTACAGGGGCTTCCCAAGCGCAAACGAAAACAGAAATTCTGGCAGTGGATCGGAAAAATATTCAGGAATTTAGCCATCACCTGGATACTTTTTGCGCTCATGTGGTTGGGCGTGCTTCTTTTCGGGAAGCAACCTGTTTCCTTGATCGCAGAGCCACAAAACTCTCTGCTGTTCTGGGGGATTGGGGGGATCGTCCTTTTTCTCTGGGCCTTGAGCCTTGGCTTTGGATGGCTCAAACGCCGGATGGAATTCGAAAAAATGCGCGAGTTGGGCGCGATGCAGGAGCTTTCTCCTGATGCGTTCGAAGAATTGGTCGCAGAGACTTTTCGTCGATTAGGACATCGCGTTAAAGTAGTAGGAACCAGCGGCGATCACGGCGTGGATGTGCGCGTACGCGCCTCGAATGGCGAGAGATGGGTGGTGCAGTGTAAGCGCTATAAGGGAACGGTAGGGGAGCCAACCGTCCGTGACCTGTACGGTACGATGCTGCACGAAAAAGCAGACCGCGCATCAATCGTCACCAGCGGAAGATTCTCCCGCCAGGCTGTTGCCTGGGCAGAGGGCAAACCAATTGATTTGTATGATGGGGAAGCGTTTTTACGGGTTTTACGAAAATTGCAAAGCAAATAACCCGACAGGGATGCCCGGACTCCGGTTCGGACATTTTTATTTAACGTTTTCATTCCAACCCGGCCTCCTGTGCTACACTAACTTCAAACTAAAGGAGGCAGGTGAGTATGACCAGTTTTGCATTACCCCAAACAGGCCTTTCCAGAGAAGATGTGCTCGACACGATGCGCGCCGCACGCGACCACGACATAAAGTGGCAGCGAGGGCGCGTTTTTGGTTTGGTTTATCACATCAGTGAGGAGATCGACGAGCTGCTGAAGGATGCCTTCACGATGTTCTTCTCGGAGAACGGACTCAACCCAACCGCTTTCCCCAGCCTGCGCAAGTTCGAGAGCGAAGTGGTAGCGATGACCGCCTCGCTGCTGGGCGGCAATTCCAATGTGTGCGGCAACATGACCACTGGCGGGACCGAGTCACTGCTGATGGCGGTCAAGACGGCACGCGATTGGGCGCGAAAGCATCACCCAGAAATCACCGAGCCGGAAATCGTCCTGCCCGTCACGGCACATCCGGCCTTCGACAAGGCTGGCTCCTATTTCGACGTGAAGATGGTGCATGTGCCGGTGCGGGATGATTTCCGCGCGGATGTGGAGGCCATGCGAGAGGCCATTACGCCGAACACGATCATGATGGTCGGCTCGGCGCCATCCTATCCGCATGGCGTGGTGGACCCGATCCAAGAGTTAGCGGCCATCGCACAGGAGCGCGGTCTACTCTTCCACACAAACTCGTGCGTGGGCGGCTTCATGCTGCCCTTCATCCGCAAGTTGGGCTACGAAGTTCCGCCTTTCGATTTCAGCGTCCCAGGCGTGACCTCTATGTCCGCGGACTTGCACAAGTTCGGCTATGCGGCCAAACCGGCTTCGGTGGTGTTGTATCGCACGCCGGAACTGCGCCGCGAGCAGATGTTCGTCGCCATCAACTGGCCGGGTGGAATTTATCCCTCGCCGACTATGACTGGCTCGCGTGCGGGCGGTCCGATTGCGGCGGCCTGGGCAGTGATGAACTATCTGGGCGAGGAAGGCTACACGGATATTGCTAAAACGGTGATGGAAACCACCGTCTATTTGCAGGCGGGTATCAACGCCATCCCCGGGCTGAAGGTCTTGAGCAATCCTGAGATGTCGGTCTTTGCTATCGGCTCGGACCCTTCGACCCCGGCCCGCCCGGCGGAGCCGGGACGGGCAGGCTCAGGACTGGATGTGTACGAACTGGCCGACGAATTGGAACTGAAAGGCTGGCACCTCGACCGTCAGCACTTCCCCACCTGCCTGCACATGACGGTCAACTACATGCACGCGGGGGTCAAGGAAGAATTCCTGCGTGATCTGGCAACCTGCGCGGAAATCGTCAGGAAGCCGAGCGTTCGTAAAACGGTGGGCAGGCTGGTGGTCCGAGTGGCGAACGGCGCGGCACGCGTCCTGCCCGAAGCGTGGATGTCCCGGATCATGGAGAAAGTCTCGGGGATGCTGGGCGGCAGCGGGGGCGGTCTTCCATCGCGGATGGCTCCCATGTACGGGCTGATCGGGTCGCTTCCCAATCGAGGGGATTTGAAGGAACTGGTGTTAGACCTGCTAGACAGCATGACGCGCCTATCTTAATCGGACACGGAATTTACGGAACTCTTCCGTAAATTTACGAAAAAATCCGTCTGATCCGTGAAATCCATGTCCAAAAATCTTTTCTCAACGCCAAAGGAGAAACCATGACCACCACCCAAAATGAAGCCCGCCTTTCGTTCTGGACGAAGCTGGTGTTCGGTGCCGGTGACTGGAGCGTTTCCAGTTTTGGCACGCTGCGACAGATCTTCTATGCCATCTTCATCACCGACGTGGTCGGGCTGGAGCCGCGTCTGGCCTCGGTGGCCGCGCTGGTCGGCATCATCTGGGACGCGGTCAACGATCCGCTGGTGGGCGTGCTCAGCGACCGGGTCAAATCCAAATGGGGGCGCAGGCGTCCTTTCCTGTTATGGTTCTCGATTCCCTTCGGGCTGGGCTTCGCCATTTTGTGGTGGGCGCCGCCCTTCGAGAGTCAGATCGCGCTGGCGGTCTTTATCACCTTCGCCTTCATGTTGAGTGATACCTTCCAGACGCTGGTGGTCGTACCGCTGTATGCCTTGACGCCGGAGGTCACGCTGGACTATGACGAACGCACCTCGCTGACCGGTTTCCGTATGTTCTTCAACCTGGTCGCATCGCTTGTGACGGCCGTGACTGCTCCCGCTATCGTGGACTCGGTCCTGGCTTCGGGCGCGACCCAGCAACAGGGCTACCTGATCGTAGGCTCGTTGTTCGGCGGGTTGGCGGTTGTCCCCCTGCTGTTGATTTTCTTCTTCATCCGCGAACGGGAGCGCACACAGGCAGAAATCACACACGAAGAAAGCATCTCCTTCGCGGACAGCGTCCGCACGGCCTGGAGCAATATCCCCTTCCGTTTTGCGACCGGGCTATACATGCTAAACTGGATCACCTTCGACCTGGTGGCATTAGCGCTGCCCTTCTTTGTCACGTACTGGATCTCCAATGGGAACCTGCTCGATAAAGCGCTCGGCCTGCCAGTGGAATCGGCGGTCTTTGCCCTGTTGTTAATCACGTCGGTATTGATGGTGCCGTTTTGGGTCTGGCTGTCGAACCGGCTCAACAAGAACATCGCCTACGTGATCGGGATGTCGTTCTGGGCGGTGGTGCAACTGCTGATCTTCACCATCCAGCCGGGACAGATCACCTACATCCTGGTGCTGTCCGTGCTGGCGGGTATCTCGGTCGCGACCGCGCACGTGCTGCCGGACGCGCTCTTCCCGGATGTGATCGAATGGGACGAGCTGCGCACAGGTCGCCGCCAGGAGGGTATTTACTACGGCATCAAGAACTTCGTGCGTAAGATGACCGGCGCGCTGGCGATCTTCATCGCTTTGCAGGCGCTAGGCTGGTTCGGTTACCAGGCGCCCCCCGAAGGCGCGACCTTCTTCCAACAGTCCCCGTCCGCGTTGATGGCCATCCGCATCTTGATCGGCCCCTTCGGCGCGCTGCTGCTCTTCAGCGCCGTGGCGATGGCCTGGTTCTACCCGCTGACGCGCGAGCGCCATGCCAGAATTCGCAGGTTGCTCGAGAAGAAAAAGGCTCGAGCTCATACATAGAATAACTACAAAGAGCGCCAAAGATGCAAAGTTTTTAACATTATTGGCGCTCTTTGTGCACTTAGCAGTCTCATTCTACTGTAAAGGCAACGGTTTCTTTGCTCTCGTTCCCCGCTCTATCACGCGCTATAACCTGCAAACGATGCTCACCGCGCGTGGCATTCCAGGTCAGGCTATAGGGGGAGTTTTCAACACTGCCCGCCAAAATTCCATCCACATAAAACTCGACTGTAGCCAGAGACAAATTGTCCGCGGACTGTGCCTGGAAAGTGATCTGGCGGTTGTCCACGTACTTCAACACATCCCCATCCTGTGGATAGGTGATGCTCACTTCCGGTGGGGTGTTGTCCACCGTCACCTGCGTGACGGCGGTGTCCACCTGCTGATCCGTGCGCACGACCTGTAATTGCACCGCATATAAACCATTTAAATCGCTGGTGTCCCAGGTCGCCAATGTACCGTCTGACACCGATGAGTGGGAATCTTCGCCCACCTGTATCCAGTTACCCGGGTTAAGTCCCTGCCCAACCAACACGCGGAAATACTCCAGGTTTTCCCCAGCCGCCGTGCCAGTGATCTTGAACTCACCGCGCACATCCGCGAACATGGACGGGGAGGTGATGTTCACATCCGGGTTACTCGTCACGGGTTGGATGGCATCATAAGAATCGGGCGGCGTCGAAAAGCCGTTGGCTTCGGCCCAGGTACGTGCTTCGGGCGGAAAATTCATGTAAACCCGTTTTTCTACCAGTTGCGGCGGCGTGAAGACCGTTGCCAGGAAGCCGGTCTCGCGATTGATCTCGTAGGTACGGTACAGGTCGTCAGGTTGGGTTGGCTCGCTGCCGTTGGCAAAGACTTCGCGCACGACGGTCGGGCAGTCTTCGGTGGGCAGCATGCCGGAAGGATCGCATACATCCATCTGGGTGATGCCGGCAGGCGCAGTCCAGCCATCGGGGGGCAGTTCGCGCGAGGCGGTTTGCATCAGGGCATACCACAGTCCCGCTGGCAGGCGTGGAGAGACGTGCACATCACCTGTGCTGCGTGTACCGGTCCAGACGGTGACCACACGATAAGGGGTGTAGCCCACAGCCCAGGCGTCTAGCCCATCGAGCGTAATGCCGGTCTTGGCGCCCACCGGACGTCCGATCTCAAAGGAGTTGGGATGCCCAAGCGAGGGCCAGCGCGCAGGTTCATCGCTCAGAATGTTATTGAGCAGGTAGGCCAGTTGTGGCGTGACCACCGGCTGCGCTGCCGGGGCGTTCGCATCCAACCATACGGCGTGGTCGTCGGTCTCCACACGCAGCACGGAAACGGGCAAAAGTCCCTCGTCGGTGGCTTTCCCGTAATTGACGCCGCCCGCAGCCAGGATGCCATACGCCCGGGAAATGTCCAGCAGGCTGAGTGGAATTGAGTCGTGCAAGGGAACGGAAGCAGGCCGAGAGCCTGTACTGAGCGAAGTCGAAGTATCCAGCCCGAACGAGTTCATCGTCCGCGTCACGTTTTCGAGTCCCATCTGGTCCAGCACCTGCGCGGCGGGCGCGAGATAGTCATTTGCCAGCGCCAGCCGCAAACGGACGGGACCGTGATATTGGTCGTCAGGTTCGCGGATGGAGGCCAGCCCGGGCACATCCCAGACCAACGAGGCGGGACTCAACCCGCGAGTAAATCCTGTCAGATAGATGAAAGGCGTCAAGAGGGACCCGGAATTGTGTTCCGATAAAAGGGCCGTTTCCTGCCCGCGGAAGGATTCGCCGACGACGGCCAGCACCTGCCCGTTGCGTGGATCGGTGACAACCGCGCTGGCAGCCGGTTCCGGGACGAGTTGGTCAGATGGCAGGGACGGCAACAGACGCGCGGCTTCGCAGTCCACTGGCGTGGTGGAATCGTTCTGCAAGCGCGCCATGTAGACTTGCATGGCGCAGGAGGCTTGACTTTGCAGATCGTAATCGAGGCTAGTCGTGATGGTCAACCCGCCGCGCTCGATGCGGTCGCGGTCGAATTGGGAATCAAGTTGCTGGAGAACGAGATTGAGGAAAGCGGGAGCAAATTCGTTTTCACCCTCATTCCCTGAGGGAGGGGGAGAAAAGGTGGGAGATTCCGCCAATGCTTTTGCCGCGTCCGCATCTGAAAGAAAGCCCAAGGCCTGCATGATGTGGATGGTTTCGCGTCCACGCTGGAGGGCGGCCTGGGGCGCATCCAACGGATTCAGGCTGGGGGCCTGGCTGACGGCGGCCAGGATCGCGGATTCGGCAGGCGTTAGCGTATCGGCAGATTTGCCGAAGTAGAGTTGGGCGGCGGCATCCGCGCCGTAGGCGTAGTTGCCATAATTGGCCGAATTGAGATACCACTCGATCACCTGCGAACGTCCGTACTCATTCGTGATCTGAGCGGCCAACAAACGCTCGCGGATAGCGCGTTGAAAGGAAAGCGGCTCGTTCCACAGTAGCAAATCACTGACCAGTTGTTGGGCAATTGTAGGGTGCAAATCAGGATTGTTCAGGCCAGTCAGCACGTAGCCGGAGTGTTCCCAAAAGGTTGGATCGGCCATGGCGATGGTGGCCTGGACCAGTGAGTCTGGCAGGTGTTGCGGATTACCCGGGTCGAGCGGGATATAGCGGCGGGGTGATTCGCTGGGCGCGAAGGTTTTCAGGATATGCTGTCCGCTGCGGTCGTAGATGCGGGTGGGTTGTAGCAGCAGCCCATCAGGCGGGTTGAGCATGCCTGGCAGGCTTTTGACCGATGGTAGGTCGCGGGTCAGGTTGGCGTAGAAAATCGCCGTCCCCAGGATGAGCAGCGCCAGCAGGAGGCTGAGGACGAAGCCAACCCCAAGTGCGAATCGCCGGGTACGCGCTTCCACGCTGCGATGAGCGGACTCGCGGCGGTCACGGCGACGGCGGAGGATGGTGCGGACAGCCGGCATCAGTCGTCCAACAAGTCTTCCAACCAGTCGAACAGGCCGGACTTTGGCTTAGAAGGGGTATCGCCCTGTACTGCACCATTCTGCCCATTGATAAGCACTGATACCTTTTGGTTGTTGGAAGGAATTTCCGCGATCCAGACCGGAACAAGTACGAGTTTGAACGATTCGATGGTCAAGCTGGCTGAGGATGTTTTCAGGTTGAAAAGGGAGGCAATATCTCCCGGCAAATTACGTTTTAGTTGAATGTAAGCAAGACTGCGGGCATCCAACGAGGCGTCTGCCATGGGTACGTCGTAGACTTCAGCAGCCCAATTTGCCAGGTAACGCGGGTCATAAGGACGGGTAGCGCTCAACTCAAAAGTGGGCAAGAGATGCGCCAGATGACCAGAAATCTTGCGGCTAGCTGGGACAGGTAAATCGTTGAGGTAGACCGGGTATTCATCATTTACGTGCACGACTTTCTGGGCACGTTGTCGAAAACCATCTTCTGCCTCGTAGCGATCGCCATGATAGGCAATCGCGCCACCGATATCGAAGGTCCAGATAGGCAGGTAAACGCCCCGCGGCGGGGCGACCTTTCCTTGTGGTTTAATGCTGTTCTGCTCGACCCAGTCTACTAGTAAACGCGCGGCCTGCTTCTGGTCGAAGGCTTGCGGGATGACTCCCTCTGGCTGGAGCAGCTCGCGGGAATCTTCCAGTCTGACGACATATGGCGAATCACAGTAGGCGCAAGTCACCGAGATGACATCCGGTGGCAGGATGAACTCCGCCCCACAGCCCTGGCAATGGAAGACTTGCATCGCGACCGGTTTGCTATGCCCGCGGGCGGTAGCCATGGCGATCAGGAAATCCTGTTCTTCGGCTTCGCCTTTTGTTTGCAAGTTCTGATTGCGGGTGCAGTGTTCGCAAATCAGGGATACGCCATCAGGAGCAAAAACCATTTTCGCTCCACACTGTGGGCACATGAAACGATCAGCCGTTGCCTGTGTTGGATCGGTCGAGGGGGCAGCTGGCGCATCCGGATCGATGATTTCACTGGCGTCCAGTTTGCCGTCCAGCACGGCCAGGTCACGATGGGCGCGAGCGTGGTTTATATCATATGAAAGACAGTTTTCGAGAGCAGAACGCTTCTCGGCCGGGTCATCTGTGATTTTGCTCATCCAGTACCAGGCTTCAGAAAGCACATCAAAATTGCCGCCGGTATTGATCGCCCGCTCCAGGTAACGCCGTGCCAGATGTCTCTCCCCTGCCTTGGCTTCGATAATTCCGCTATGCAACAGGCTTTCTGCGTAGTCTCTTTCCATGGGTAGATTTTACAACGTTTTCCCCCGCTGAGACAAAAGAATAGGACACGGATTTCGCGGATTGAACGGATTCTTCCCGTTTTTCCACAGACTTTCCGTAAAGTCCATTTTGTCTGCCTGCACTGACAACCAGTTCAGGCTGTCCAAAAATTATGATCGTATGATTGCGTCAGTCATCTTCGCAATACGGACCATGTGTTCCACATCATGCACGCGGATGATGTCTGCCCCGCGGGTGATGCCCACGCACACGGTAGCAGCCGTCCCTTCGACGCGCTGGTCGGGGGGCAAGTCCAGGGTAAAGCCGATGAAAGACTTGCGTGACGGTCCCAGCAAAACGGGATAGCCCAAGGCACGGATCTCGTCCAAACGGCGGATGAGTTCCAGATTATGACTGACCGTTTTTCCGAAACCAATTCCCGGGTCGAGAATGATGCGTTCATCCGGGATCCCGGCCTGCTTCGCCAACTTGACCGAGTCCATCAACTCACGCTTGACATCTGCCAGTAGATCATCGTATTCCGCACCGATGTAGGCGTTCCCAAGCTGCGCGCGCACTTCCACGCTGGCCGGATTGCTGCGGTTGTGCATCAGGATGACGGGCACATCCTGCTTTGCCACCACACCTGCCAGGGCCGGGTCGGCGCGCAGGGCCCAAACATCGTTGACAATATGTGCGCCTGCCTTGAGGGCTTCTTCAGCGACAGCCGCCTTGTAGGTGTCAATCGAGATAAGCGCATCCGGGAATTCTTTGGATAACGCTCTAACCACTGGAATGACACGTTCCATTTCAGCCTCGGCATTCAATGGCTGCGAGCCGGGACGGGTGGATTCGCCGCCTACATCAAGGATGTCCGCGCCGGAAGTGAGAAAATCACGAGCCTGTTTAACAGCTACCGTGCACGGCATCTGCCTGTGAGCAGATGAATAGCCGTCTCCCGAAAAACTATCCGGCGTAATATTGAGAATGCCCATCACATACGTGCGGGCACCCCAGTCAAAGCTATATTTACCCAGTTTTAGTGGTTTCATAACTGTACCGTTTTTTCAGGGCTACAAGCCCTGGATGAATGAAGGCTGTTTTATGAAATGTGATCGAGCGGACGGCCAAGCCAGGCTTCGGCCTCGTTGATGTCGGTAAACAAACTCATATAGGCAGAATCTCCACCCGAAAGGGCAGCGATCTCTTCGATGGCTGATTTCACCTTTTCGGACGAAACAACCACAGCTAGACGAATGTTGCGCGTACCGGGGTCCGTATTGAGTTCCACAGCCATACGAACGGCCTTTTCAGGGATTTCTCGTACCTGGCGCAGGTCATACAGGTTGCGAACACGCTGGTCAGAGCCGAGCAAATGGTCTGCGGCAAATTCGTGCCAATCGGCCAGCGTGGTGTCAGAAAGATCGGTAAAAGTGAGCGTCATGCCGCCATCCCCGCGGCGAACCACGTTCATGCCAACGCCAGGTTTGGGTTGCCAGTTAAGCGGTTTAAGTTCGTTCATGGGTCCTCCTGTTGGTTTAGAAGGATTATAACCGAACGTGTGCCCATTTCTCTTTGTGACAAAAATAGCCAAAGCAAAGACGATTGTCATTTGACACGCAACAAGGGATGGATTAATTTAAGTACGATACTTCACAAAGGAGACAATACCCCATGGCAATGAAAATCAACGAAGATTGCATTTCTTGCGGCGCCTGCCTGCCAGAATGCCCTACCGAATCCATCAGCGAAGGCGACACCATTTATGTCATCAACGCTGATACCTGCGTACAGTGCGAAGGCCACTTCGACGAACCGCAGTGTGCATCGGTTTGCCCGGTTGAATGCATCGTAGAGGCGTAACTGTCTCGCTGCAATTCTGCTTTCCCGTGTAAGCGGGATTGCGTTATAATTAGGACAAACATATCCAAATAACAACCTTCGGGGCAGGGTGCAATTCCCGATCGGTGGTACAGCCCACGAGCAAGAGGTAGTAGTGACTTTAGTCGCTTTAACGGCTAAAGCCGTTACTACAAATCTGGCATGATCCGGTGAGATTCCGGGGCCGACGGTTATAGTCCGGATAAAAGAAGGTAATTGACTGGCCGAACTGTACGGTTTGGTCTGCTTATGTGCCCCGAAAACATCTTTCGTTTTCGGGGTTTTTCTTAAGCGGTTCAGACCGGACCCGTGGCCTGTCTCCCTGCCCCGCAGTTGATTCTCTGCGAGGCTTTTTGTTTTGACAGATCGAGTAATGGATACCACTCGTCACATTTCCCGCGTTGCGAAAACCGGCCGCAATTGGCTGGGACTGGGCTCCCTGATCGCCGGGTTGCTGGCCTGGTGGGCGATAGCACGTTTCAGCGGATTGCCTTCCTTCATCCTGCCCTCCCCTGCACAGGTCTGGACGCGCTTCCTGCGCGCCCTGTTCGATGGCAGCTTGCTCCTGCACACCAGTGTGACTCTGTTCGAGATCATGACAGGCTTGCTGGTAGGCGCGTTGACGGCCACCGTCTTGGGTTATCTGGTGGCAAAATCGCGCGCACTGGAACGCATTCTCTCGCCATATCTGGTTGCATCGCAGGCCATTCCGTTAGTGGCGATTGCGCCTTTGCTGGTCATCTGGTTTGGGCCGGGAATATTCTCGAAAATCCTGATTTGCGCATTGATTGTCTTCTTCCCGGTGCTGGTCAATACTGTCGTGGGGGTGCGCGCCGTTCCAACAGCTTTATACAACCTGATGGGTTCCCTGCGTGCTACGCGCGGACAGATTTTGCTGAAACTCGAAATTCCCGCTGCGTTACCGGTTTTCCTGGGCGGACTGCGTATTGGCGCCACGCTCTCAGTCATCGGTGCGGTCGTGGGAGAACTGGTCGGCGCGGATATGGGTTTGGGTTTCCTCATCAATGTCGGGCGTGGACAGTACGATACAGCATTGGTCTTTGTGGCAGTCTTTACTTTGATCGTGTTGGCTCTGGCGTTGTATGGAATCGTGGCCTGGGCTGAAAAGAGACTCTTGAGTTGGCAGGAAAACGTACAAACTTAAACGGAGTCCAAAGCGATGTCCTGAGCCGCTGGATTGAGCCTGTCGAAATCTTGCCGAAGGATCTCCCGACTTTGGAAATGCCGCCAAATTCCAGCGTCAGGTCCCCACAGGGGACGATAGGACGTTGGAGTCCGTGAGGAGAAATCTATGTTGAAACGAATCCTTTTGCTGATTTTGCTGGGAGCGCTGGTAACGGCCTGTGGAACGAGCGCAAATACCGGGTCCGGAAATGACGCGCTGGTCCACGTCAAGTTGCCGTTGGGTTATATTCCCAACATCCAGTTTGCGCCGTTGTATGTGGCCGTTGAGAAGGGCTATTTCAAGGATGCGGGCATCGAGATCGAATTCGATTACTCGCAGGAGACGGATGCGGTCGCCTTGGTGGGCGCGGACGATTTGCAATTCGCGGTTGTTTCGGGCGAACAGGTGCTGCTAGCGCGCGCGCAGGGCTTGCCAGTAACTTACGTGGCGGCCTGGTATCAGCAATATCCGGTGGCAGTGGTTTCGAAGGTTGACCAGAACATCAAAACGCCGGCCGACCTGAAAGGCAAAAAGATCGGTCTGCCAGGATTGTACGGAGCGAACTACATCGGGCTGGAAGCGCTGCTCTTTTCGGCAGGCTTGACCGACAAGGATGTGACGCTCGATTCGATTGGCTATAACCAGGTGGAGGCTCTGGCCACTGACCAGGAACAGGCAGTGTCGGTCTACACCACCAACGAGCCGATACAATTGCGCGCGCAGGGATACGATCTGAATGAAATCCGTGTGGCAGATTATTTGCAACTGGCCTCCAACGGCCTGATTACTAATGAAAAGACGATTGCCAATAATCCGGACCTGGTCCGCCGCATGGTGAAGGCCTTGTTGCAAGGGCTGGCGGATACAATCGCCAACCCTGACGAAGCTTACACGTTGAGCAAAGCACATATCCCCAACTTGACCGATGCGGACGCCACAGTGCAAAAAGAAGTTTTGGCGCGCTCAATTGACGTTGTGGAAAGCAGACCGATTTGGGTTTTTCGAACGCGCAGGCCTGGCAGAACATGCAGGATACTTTGCTCAAGATGGGTTTGTTAAAAGAACCGCTGGACCTCGAAAAGGCTTTTACGAACGATTTCGTGCCGTAATGTACGTTGATCCCGTTCTCACTGTCCGCAATTTGAGCGCCGTGTTCCCGGATAACAACGGCGGTCTGCATGCCTTGGACCAGGTCTCGTTCGAAGTTTGCCCCCAGGAGTTCGTTTGTGTGTTGGGACCTTCGGGTAGCGGCAAGAGCACTTTATTGCGCATTCTGGCCGGGTTGTTGCCGCCCACCTCGGGAAATGTCACATTCGATAACGGTGAACAGCCAGGCATTGGTATGGTTTTTCAGCAAGCCAACTTGATGCCCTGGCGGACCGTCATCGAGAATTTGACTCTGCCTCTCGAATTGGCCGGTGTGGACAGCAATACAGCCCATCGAAAAGCGCGAGAGATGATGGAATTGGTCGGACTGGATGGATTCGACGCCTACTGGCCGCGCGACCTCTCCGGCGGGATGGCGCAACGGGTGGCGATTGCGCGCGCGCTCATCCATGACCCCGACCTGCTCCTGCTCGATGAGCCTTTCGGTTCCCTGGATGCCCTCACCCGCGAACGCATGTGGACAGAGCTTTCCCGTATCTGGCAGGCCAAACAGAAAACGGTGCTGATGGTGACGCATTCGATCTCAGAAGCCTTATTCCTGGCAGACCGTGTGCTGGTGCTGACACAGCGTCCCGGTAAAGTCAAATTGGATTTGGAAGTGGATCTGCCTCGTCCACGGGCGGATGAAATGCGCTATACCGCTCAATTTGGTCAACTGGCGCGTCAGTTGAAGGAAGCAATTGGTTAAATAGGACTTTTGAATTGATAGGGGGATTCTCTCATCAGGTGTATACTCGCGGATATGTTAGCCCGGCTTAAAGAACTTCTTATTGGGCCTCCGCTTCCCACCCATCAACTGCACGAAAAGAAATTGAATAAGGTCCGCGCCTTGGCGGCCTTTTCGCCAGATGCCCTCTCGTCCATTGCCTATGCCAATCAGGAAATCTACCTGGGACTGGTTGTGGCTGGCAGTGCCGGTCTTATGCTGGCATGGCCAATCGGTTTGGCGATTACCGGACTGCTGGTCATTGTGGCGCTTTCATATTATCAGACCATCCATGCTTACTCTTCTGGCGGAGGTTCCTATGTGGTGGCGCGCGATAATCTTGGGACGGTGCCCGGGCTGGTAGCAGGCGTGGCGTTATTGATTGGCTATCTGCTGACTGCGGCGGTCAGTCTGACGGCTGGGGTGGAGGCAATTGCCTCGGCAATTCCAGCTCTTTGGCAATACCGCGTTCTCATCGCCCTTATTTTATTATTCATCATAACACTGGCAAACTTGCGAGGTTTGCGCGAAACCGGGACGTTCATGTCCGTGCCGGTTTACCTGTTTCTGATCGTTTACTTGCCTATGTTGGCGTATGGGGGATACCGGTTGCTGGTGAATGGTTCTGCCCCATTCGAACAGGCGCCCGCTGCAGTAGCTCAAAGCGTTACGCTGTACTTGATTTTGCACACGTTCTCGGCAGGCTGCACCGCCCTGACTGGCATTGAAGCAATCAGTAATGGCGTGCCAGCTTTTCAGCCGCCGGAAGCGAAGAATGCCGGAAAGACGTTGATCATTATGGCCGTGCTCATGAGCATCCTTTTCGTAGGTAGCATTGGCCTGACTCAATACCTTGGGGTGACAGCCGCACCGGACGAGACCATTCTCTCAGCGCTATCGCGACGCCTGGTGGGCAATGGAGTCGCGTATTATGTGATTCAGGTCAGTACCATGTTGATTCTGGCAGTGGCGGCGAATACAAGTTATGCTGGTTTCCCGCGCCTGGCAGCTATTTTGGCAAAAGATGGATTCCTGCCGCGCCAACTTACTGGCTTAGGTGACCGGCTGGTTTTTGCAAATGGGATCGTGTTTTTGGCTGTGGCCACAGGCGCATTGATCGTCTTATTTGGTGGTAACAGCCATGCTCTGGTTCCGCTCTTTGCAGTGGGAGTCTTTTTGGCCTTCACGCTCTCGCAAGCTGGAATGGTGCGGCATTGGTGGCGGGAACGAGGCTCCGGTTGGTTCTTTAAAGCGTTCCTGAATGGACTGGGCGCGCTGGCCACAGGCACAACGGTACTTATCATTGGGGTTAGCAAGTTCCTGGAAGGGGCCTGGATCACGGTCTTTCTCATTCCCACCCTGGTTGTTATATTTTTCAGGATCCGTTCGCATTATCGGCAGGTGGCACGAGGATTGACCCTGCACGGTTTGCCCCCCTCCATAAAGCCTGCCCCGGTACCGCGCGTGGTCATCCCAATCTCTGGCGTGCATCGTGGCATTGTCGATGCGGTGAACTTCGCCCGAACAATTTCAGCCAACATTACTGGTGTCTATGTTGAACTGGAGCCGGGGGATGCCGAGGCGGTGCTTAAGCGCTGGAAAAGTTTCTGGCCGGATATTCCCCTGGTAGTTGTTCCTTCGCCATATCGTTCTATCATTCGACCCTTGCTTGACTTCCTGGATGAAACAGATGCGAAATACAATGATGGACAATTGGCTACCGTCATCTTACCGGAGTTTATCCCAGCGAAATGGTGGCAAAGTTTGTTACACAATCAGACAGCTTTACTGCTCAAGGCAGCCATGCTATACCGACGGCGCAACCGCGGCTTCCAGAACGTGATCATCGATGTCCCCTATCATTTGCGAAAGTAGACAAGCTATGCAGAAGTCTCAGGTAACCATGTTTCTTGTTTGCAATTGGTTCAACAATTTCTCGGTTGCCTGAGCGATTTCGGCAACGGCGTCATCGAAAGCTTCCTGGTTGAGGCGTGACGGTTTACGATAGCCGCTCACCTTGCGGACATACTGCAAGGCGGCCTCCGAGATTTCCTGTTCGGTGGCTTTTCTATCGGGCAAACGCAGGGGTTTGATACTTCGGCACATACTTTATCCTTTTCAAAAGCGAATTTTGCTTTCCAGTTTAAACTTCGGGCAAATCTAACAGCAACACCTCTGCCAGCAACCGCGCATTGACATTATGTTCCAAGCGGTTGATAGCCGTTCCCAGATCGTGAACTACACGCCGCGCGCTGCCCAGATCGAGCTGTTCGGCCAGCGCTGTAATACTTTCGTCCTGGTCAACATTGGCAATGGAAGCTTTCGCGCCGCTGACGCGCAGCAGCACATCGCGCCAGTAAGATAACCATACCAGCAGTGTCTGCCGCATGGCTTCTTTATCCTTTGCCATTTTTTCGGCGTAATTGAACTTTTGAACGCGCGTCGAAGATAACAATTGTCCCAGGTCGGTTAATCGCTCGGCGCGAAATTCCAAAGCGGATTCATCCTTCAAGAGTTGCAGGGCGTATCCTGGCCTGCCGCTGGAGACATGCGCGATCAGGTGCGCTTGCTCACTCTCTGCTCCATGTTCACCTAGATAGGTTTCGATTGCATCTACCGACAGTGGGCGCAAACGCAACACTTCGCAGCGCGAGGTGATGGTCGGGAGTAGAACTTCAGGGCTGTCAGCAGTCAGAATAAGAATGGCATACTCCGGAGCTTCCTCCAGTGTTTTCAGGAGCGCATTGGCGGCGCCTTCGCTGGCCTCCTGAAAGCGCAAAAAGAGGGCCACACGATATTTTGACTGGTAGGGTTTGAGCGCCAATGAGCGGCGGATTTCGCGCACCTGGTTCACTTTCAGGATTCCGCCCTCGGTCTCTGCCTGCACGATGGACAGATCTGGATGTTGCATCGATTCGATTTGTTTGCAATCACGGCAGACGCCGCAGGGTTGACCGGGTGCGCTTGGCTGGGTGCAGTTTAACGCCTGGGCAAAGCGCAAAGCCAGGGTACGCCTCCCCAGGCCGGGAGGTCCGGCGAAGAGATACGCATGCCTGACAGCGCCGCGTAAGATATGCTGCTTGAGCATATCAACGGCCCATTCGTGACCGAGCAAGTCCCAATTGTCAGTCTTAAGCGCTGTCGTACCTGAAGGGTCAACCATGCTGATGTTTTACCACAAAGGCTCAAAGTCACAAAGACACAAACTTCCCAAACCAGTGTCTCTGGGTTATTCTTCCCCAGCTCTCAACCGTAAGTAAGAATCATAACGCTCAGGGTATATCTTCCCTTGTTCGACGGCAGCCAGTACGGCGCAACCCGGTTCGTGAGTGTGTGTGCAGTCATTGAATTGACATTGCGCCACACGTTCACGCAGTTCAGGGAAATAGCCGTCAATCTCCTCCGGTTCGGTATCCCATAGCGCCAGTGATTTCCAGCCGGGCGTATCGGCCACATATCCGCCACCTGCCAGCGGGAACAACTGCCGCACCACCGTCGTGTGTTTGCCCTTTTTCATGGCTTCACTGATTTCGTTCACTTCCAGCCCTAGCCCCGGCTGTATAACGTTTAGCAGGCTCGATTTACCCACACCGCTCGGCCCTGCCAGCGCGCTGATTTTGCCTGTCAGCGTAGCGTGCAGTTCATCTACTCCCTGTCCGGTTTTGGCCGAAGTGTAAATGACGGGATAGCCCAGCTGCGGATACAGCCCAAAGAGTTCCTTGGCCTTTGCTTCCCCGGACGACATCCACTTTATTGGCAACGATCACGGGTGGGATGCTTTGCTTCTCGGCGATGACCAGGAAACGGTCGAGCATCCGCAACTTAGGATCAGGATGGGCGCACGCAAAGACGAAGACCGCCTGGTCAGCGTTGGCAAGCAAGATTTGTTGATACTCGCCTTGTGGCCGCGGATCGAGCCGGACGATAGCCTGCTTCCGTTCTTCGATTTCCTCGATCATCCCGGAACCATCCTCCAACAGCTTGATACGTACGCGATCACCGATGGCCGCCAGGTCCCCCGTGCGCGGTCCTTGTTTCAACCGTCCGCGCAGTTGACAGACAACCGGGCCCGCCTCGGTCTCTACAGTGAAGAAACCGGATTGGGCCCGAACGATCAAACCTTGAAGGAGTGTTGTTGATAACCAATATCCCTTGCTCTCTGCAAAGTTTATACATCAGCAGAACCGTATTTAATTACCGTTGGACTTGGGTGTTTTGGTGGGAATACCGCCAATCGGGGTGGGCGTCTTGGGTACACCATAGCTGGACTCCCAGGGGAACAGGCTTTGCGGGGAACCGTAGTAGTAAACCTGGACCATGCGCCGGAAGATGGGCGCGGCCCATTCAGAACCTTCCCCACCGTTTTCTACGATGACCGCGATGGCCAGGTCCGCCTTATCTGCACAGACCGGATATTGATCCGCGACCTTGGCGCAGTCCGTATAACCGGCGAACCAGGCGTGCGGATTGCCCGACCCGGATTCTGCTGTGCCGGTTTTGCCTGCTGCAGGGAAGTCGAAGCCTCGCAGGCTGAAATTTGCCGTACCGCGCGGGTCATGAATCACGCTCCAGAGCGCATCTTGTAACACTTTAAGGTTATCCGGGCGTAAGGGCAGAGTGCCGCGCGCTTCGGGTTTGAAGACTGTAATTGGGTCTCCGTCAACGGGCTGGATTTTCTCAACCAATTGCGGACGATATAGCGTCCCGCCGTTACCGATGGCAGCCAGCATCGAGGCTACCTGAAGCGGTGTCACCAGCACGTCGCCCTGGCCTATGGCCTGGTTGACGGCTTGCACCAATCCACCCGGATCGGTGATCTGACCGGCTTTTTCATCCACCTGTTCAATACCGGTGGGAGCCCCCAGGCCAAAAGCGCGCGCCATCTTAGCGATATCGCTTCCGCGGTCATGGTTGAACAGGTCGAGACCAATTTGCCAGAACCAGGGGTTACAGGAGCGCATCAAACCTTCCGGTAACGTCAACAAACCAGATGGCTGGCTATCGCTGGTGTTACATTCATTGCCGGCCTGTAGCCTGTTCTGGCAATGGTCCCAGGTCCAGTCGTGGCGCACCTGGTCGGTCAGTCCGGTCCAATCGTACTGGCAGTCAAAAGTCGTTTCAGGCAAGAATAGGCCACTCTCTAACGCCGCTGAGAAAGTAACGACCTTAAAGACCGAGCCGAGCGGATATTGTCCCTGCGTGGCGCGGTTGACGAGAGGCGTTGCGGCGTCGTTGAGCAGTTCGCTTACCAAACTATTGTTGTAGTTGTTGGGCTCGAACAGGTTGGCATCAAAGCCTGGCGAGGATGCCATGGCCAACACACGCCCGGTATCGCGTTCGAGGACAACCACTGCGCCGCGGAAACCAGTCAGCGCCTGCTGGGCGTAGTATTGCAAGTTGCTGTCGATGGTAAGGTATACAGAATCGGCAGGCTGGGGGTCGCTGTTGGCAATCCGGGTAACGATTTGGCCACTGTTGGGATCAACGATGTATAACGAGCCACCATGTTTCCCGGCAAGATAATCCTCGGCCCATTGTTCGATCCCGGCCGCGCCGACGCGTTCGCTACCCTGATAACCCAGCCGGCGATATTCATCCAGGTTATCCTGTGAGATGAACTGTGTATAGCCTATCACTTGTGAAGCCAACTCTTGATGGTAGAAACGGGCTTCATAAGGTGTGACTACCAACCCTCCCTTGAGAGACAGGATGCGCTCGGCTTCATCTGTGGAGGCTTCACAGACCGGGATATACCAATCAGGGCTAGAAGCGTCGATCTTATCCCGAATATCTTGTGGGTCAATGAGACATAAGCTGGCAAGCTCGCTGATCAGCGTGCCGCTGGATTTATCGTTCATTTGCCCGGGGATGATGCCCAGCGCGACTGCATTGGATTGGTTGACGATGGCTTTCCCGGTATCATCGTAGATGTCACCGCGAGCAGGGATTTGATAATCCATGGCCAGTTTCATGCCGCCCGCCAACTCGGGCATGATCAGGCTATCATCCCATTGAATTTTCCATTGGTCGTTCTCCAGGCTGAGATGGGCGACCATATCACGGGAAATATCCCCTACGAGAGCCGTGTGATAGACAATGCGAAAAGCGACTTGTGCCGCATACGGGTTGTTGATCAGCGCTGACAGGACTTCATAATCGAAACTTCCGGCGCCCATAACGTTGAGCGCATCCGTGTACCGCGCGGCGAAATCATCGGCGGTGATCGCATCGCGGCTGACTTGGGTCAGCATTCCGTACATGGTGGTGTAATCTTCGGATTTGAACGCTTCCAGATAGGCCCGCATGGGATCTTCCGCGTTGGGAGGTGATATGATCGTGGATTGTGGTTTCGGTAGGGGAGTGGGCGTACTGAAAATGGATGGAAAACCGATCCCGCCGTTCGAGCTTACGCCGCAAGCCGACACAAGCGAAAAGACTAGAATCAGGTTTATCCAGCGAAGTAGTTTCATTCTTCACCTTTTGTTAGTTGACCAACTCTCCGCGCAGAATTGCGGCGGAGATGAGACAATCATACTGTAGTTCAGCCTGGCAGCGAAGGCCTACTGATGTCTCAGGAGTTATATCGAATTGTCCTAGGAGATGGGTCAGGCGGCAGAGCGGCAGACCCATGACGCTGGCGAAGCAGCCTTCTAGGGTTTGAACCGGATGAAAGTCCGGATGTTGGATGGCGTAGGCGCCGGCTTTGTCGAGCGGGTCACCGGTCTGGACATAGGCCTCGATTTCTTCATCGGTGTAAACGCGCATGGGCACGTCGGTAACGCTGAGATCGGTCAGGAATTGGTTGTCGCTCATACGGAGCAGGGCAAGCCCGGTGTAGACCTGATGCGTATGTCCACGTAAGCGTTTTAGCATGCGGACTGCATCTTCTTCATCCAGGGGTTTTCCGAGAATGTCGCCCCCATCCACAACGGCTGTATCTGCCGCAATGATGACGTTATCGTTGCTTACTTTTTCAGCGGATTTGCGTGCTTTCATCGCCGCTACACGCTGAACGTAGTTTCCAGGTGCTTCACCAGGATGCTGGCTCTCGTCCACATCAGCGACGAGAACGTTGAATACCCAGCCGCCCAGCGAAAGTAATTGTTTCCTACGCGGGGAGTTGGACGCCAGGATCAGGGTGTTTTTTTTGTTCACGGGTTGAGATTCTAACACAATCTCCCTTTTGAACCTTAGAGAAGGTTAAGGGGGGTGTATCAAAAAATGTTTGAAGGGGAGTCCAAAGTCTGCTGACTTTGGTGGCAAAATCGGCCCGCCCCGGCGGTCGGGCCGGGGGAGATTTTGCACTCCTGCTTACATTTGAGCGCTCTCGTTAAGCGGAAAATGTTGGGGCACTGGCGGGTTCAGGGATGCCGTTGTAAAATGTCTAGATGTTAGAAACCTGACTATAAAAAATAACCGGGAGGTATCTGTGAAAGAATTGCAGGAACGTATTTTGCGAGAGGGGAAAAATCTGGGGAATGGAATTCTCAAAGTAGATGGTTTTGTCAATCATCAAGTGGACCCGCTGCTGATGGATGCCTGCGGAAAAGAATTTGCGAAACGTTTTGCTTCGTCTGGCGCAACCAAGGTGCTGACGGCTGAGATCTCCGGTATCGCACCGGCAGTGTCGACTGCGCTGCATATGGGCTTGCCAGTGGTGTATGCCCGCAAACACAAACCCATCACTATGCCCGACCAGGTGTTGTTGACCTTGGCGCCTTCGCACACCAAGGGTCGCACCGTGGAATTGATCGTTTCGCCCGAGTATCTGGCCGGTGGCGAGAGGGTGCTTATTATTGATGACTTCCTGGCCAGCGGAAATACCATCCTGGGATTGGTGCGGTTGGCAGAGACGGCCGGGTCGACGATTGTTGGCGTTGGCGCGTTGATCGAGAAAACCTTCGAAGGTGGGCGTGATGCGCTAAAACCGCTGAACGTGCCGATCGAAGCCCTGGCGCGCATCTGTGCGATGGACGAAAAATCAATTACATTTTGTGATTGAAGATCCCTGTTTCACTGAAAATTGATGACCGACTCGATTGCCATCCTCGATTTTGGCTCCCAATTTGCCCAACTGATCGCGCGCCGCGTGCGCGAGACGCAGGTCTACTGCGAATTGTTTCCCTGGGACGCGCCCTCCGAGCAAATCATGGCACTCGACCCCAAAGGTTTCATTCTCTCCGGCGGCCCCAACTCCGCTTACGAGCCGGACGCCCCGTTCGTCCCGGACTATGTGCTTGCTTCCGCGAAACCGATTTTAGGAATCTGCTATGGCATGCAAGCCCTGACCGTGGCGCTCGGCGGACAGGTGGACCCATCCACAGAGCGCGAGTACGGCCATGCCATGCTTGAGCCGCTGATCCCCGGCACCATGCTGGATGTGCTTTCCACGGTCTGGATGTCGCATGGCGACCGTATCACGCGCATGCCGGACGGCTTCGTCGCGCTGGCGAAATCGGACAACAGTCCCTATGCGGCGATGGGTGATTTCCAACGCAAGTATTTCGGCGTACAGTTCCATCCCGAAGTACATCACACCCGAAACGGCGCAGAAGTGCTCAAGCATTTTGTGGTCGAGATCTGCGGAGCGAAACCTGACTGGACGCCGGCTTCCATTATCGAGCAGAGCGTTGCGCGCATCCGCGCTCAGGTGGGCGACGAACGTGTGCTGGCGGCGGTCAGTGGCGGGGTGGACTCGTCCGTAGCGGCGGCGCTGGTGCATGAAGCCATCGGTGACCAGTTAGTAGCTGTTTTTGTTGACACAGGTTTGCTGCGTAAAGGCGAAGGCGAACAGGTGGCAGCCACCTTCCGCGAGCAGATGGGTGCGGAGTTGGTGGCTGTGGATGCAGCCGATGCGTTTTTGTCCGCGTTGAAAGGCGTCACCGGACCGGAACAGAAGCGAAAGATCGTGGGGGAGAAATTCATCCGTATTTTCGAGGAACAGGCGAAGCAACTGGGTCAGCCAAAATTTCTAGTGCAGGGGACAATCTACCCGGATGTAGTCGAATCGTCCGCGCCGGAGCGGAACAAGGCCGAGAAGATCAAGTCTCACCATAACGTGGGTGGCTTGCCGGAGGATATGCAGTTCGAGTTGGTCGAGCCGTTACGCTATCTGTTTAAGGACGAGGTACGGGCGGTCGGCGAAGCCTTGGGGTTGCCTGAGTCGATGGTTTGGCGGCAGCCGTTCCCAGGTCCCGGTTTGACCGTGCGCTGCCTGGGGGAGGTAACGCCCGAGCGGGTCACCCGTCTGCGCGCGGCGGATGCCATCCTGCAAGAGGAATTGTCCAGTGCTGGATTTTTGGGGAAGGGCGCGGGAACGTCTCAAGCCTTTGCAGTTCTGTTGCCGGTCCGTTCGGTGGGTGTGATGGGCGACCAGCGCACCTATCAGGAAGCGATTGCCATCCGGGCCGTATCCACCGAGGATTTTATGACTGCCGATTGGACGCGTTTGCCGCACGGATTGTTGGCCAAAGTGTCAAGCCGCATCGTCAACGAAGTAGACGGAATCAATCGTGTCGTGTATGATATTACCAGTAAACCACCTGCAACCATTGAATGGGAATGACAATGAATTATTTCGATATACTTGCTCGAACTTGGAAGACCATTTGGAATCATAAGGTCATTCTGGCGTTCGGCTTACTCGCCATGTTGGTTCCGGGACTCTTGGGGCTTTTGATGGGCGGACTTATGTTGTTTTTCTCCTTTGATACATTCAATCTTTTTGAAAGAATGATGAACAATGAAACCTGGTTTGTACTGGCTTGGTTGGGTTTCTTGGGTGTGTTTATGCTGCTTTCGTTTTTTTCGACCGGGGTGGGCTGGACTGGCGTTTTTAAAGGCACCTTTGAAGTTGGAAAAGGAAAGCAAAACATTACTTTTTCTGAGCTTTGGGGGATGAGTTGGCCTTATATCGCTCCGTGTGTTGGGAATATTGTTCCTGGTCGGCTTGGGTCTCTCACTGTTCTTTGTGTTCCCGGCGATGCTGGGAATATTAACTGCTGGCCTGGCCTTTTTATGTATGCTTCCGATGATGCTTATTCTTATTCCATTGTCATTCCTGTCTCAGATGTATATGTCCTTGAGCATAGCCTCTGGTATCGCAGATGATGCGGACATCTTCACGGCTTTAAAGCGCGCCTGGGAAGTTGCTCTCAAGAATTTCTGGCCTCTGGTTTTGATGTCTCTTCTCCTATATCTTGTGCAAATGGCTGCTGGAATGGTGATTTCCATACCAGCTTGGGGGGCACAGATGCTATTTATGATTCCGATCATGAGCGAAAACGCTAACCCAGAGATGATGTTTAGATTTTTTGGGATTTTCATGATGATCATTATGCCACTGGCGTTTTTGATTCAAGGCGCGGCACAGACGTTTGTCAATTCTGCGTGGATGCTGGTCTACCTTGATCGCACCAGCCTATCACAATCTCCGGAGACTCCCGTTTTCGTTGAACCTGTCAATGCGTAAAATCTTTCTGGCTCTGTTCGGTCTGCTGCTGCTGGTCGGGCAGAGCAATGCTGTCCGTGCCCAGAGTGAGGCGACAGCAGAATTATCACTCGTGAATGCGCAGGGCTTTCCGGCTGTGACGGCCCTGTTGGATGTGTTTGACGACCAGGGGCAGCCTGTCACCGACCTGAAAACAGAAGACGTAACGATTTTAGAGGACGGCCAGCCGAACCCCGTCAGTGAACTGGTCGAAATCTACGCCCCCGGCACAGATCGTGGTCGCGATCAACCCTGGACCCGCGCTTGCTGTCCGTGATGGACAGGGAATCGATCGCTTCAAGCGCGTGACCGACGTGTTGACAGGTTGGGCTGGTGCACAATCCACGGAAACCCCCGACGACTTGAGCCTGGTCTCTATTGCTGGACCGATCATCACACATGCCAAACCGGATGCCTGGACCGTATCACTGACCTCCTTCCAGCCTGATTTCCGTTCCACTACCCCCAATGTGCAATTACTGTCGATTGCACTGAATACAGTTAATGAAGGCACACCGCTGCCAGGAATGAAGCGTGCTATTTTGCTCATCACCCCGCATATGGATGACCCCAACCTCGACCTGACGTTGAATGATGTGGCCGAGCAAGCCCTTGCGGCAAATGTACGCATCTTTGTCTGGTTTGTGGACGCAGAACTGTATTTTAATACAGCCAGCGCAACCGCTTTCAAGGCGCTCGCTTTACAAACGGGCGGTGATTATTTCGCCTTTTCAGAGTTGGAAGTTTTACCTGACCCGGAAACGTATTTTTCGCCGTTGCGGCACCTTTATTCCTTAAGCTATAACTCCGCCCTGACAACCAGCGGAGATCATACGCTCGCAGTCGAAGTGAAGAGTCCAGCCGGTTCGATTACTTCCGAAGACCAGACCTTTAGCCTGGATGTGGCACCGCCCAACCCGATCCTGGTTATGCCGCCAACGCAAATCGTCCGCCAGGCACCGGCCGATGATCCCTTCAATACCAAACTCCTGTTGCCGGAAAAACAAGAACTGGACATCATCATAGAATTTCCCGATAAACATCCCCGGCCTCTGGCACACACCACGCTGTATGTAGACGATCAACAGGTAGCGCAAAACAACACCGAACCGTTCGATCGTTTTGTCTGGGATTTGAGCGGCTACACCGAAAGCGCTGAACATACCCTGGCGGTGGAAGCGGTCGACTCGCTTGGGATGAGCAAAGTCAGCATGGGCGTACCGGTCATGGTTACCGTGGTGCATGCACCGACTGGAATACAGGCTTTCCTGGCCAGGTATCGTACGTACATCGCGTTTGGTGCAATGGCGGTGGCGGGAAGCATCCTGCTGATTATTTTGTTGTTCGGTCGCTTGCGGGTCAAATCACGGAGTGAGCGACGCGCGGACCGCAAACGCAACACGGACCCGGTGACGCAGCCGGTGAAAATCCAACAGGCGGAACCGCCTACGAAACGGAAGCAGGCCAAACGTCCGCCCTGGACGCGAGCGGAACGCTGGCAGGACGCGCCAGCATACCTCATCCGTCTGGGAGCCGATGGTGATCCTGTCACCGCTCACCCCATTCCATTGGTCGAGAAAGAAATTACCTTTGGCACCGATCCGGTGCAAGCAGCGCATGTGCTGGATCATCCCTCGATTGCTGGGTTGCATGCCCGCCTCAAACGCACCGAAGGCGGTGACTTTTTATTGATCGATAACAACACTGTGGCCGGAACGTGGGTTAACTATGACCCAATCTCCAAGGACGGGCGCGTGCTGAGACATGGGGACGTGGTAAACTTCGGCCAATTAACATATCGTTTTTCACTGAAGAATCCCCCGGCTGATGCCGAACCAAAAATCATCCCCGAGGCCCCCGCTGAATGATCCGCACTGATCGTGCACACTTGAACGTCATTGCCCAAACGCATCCGGGCATGACCGGGAAAAACAACGAAGACCGTTACGCCATTACCTCGTTCCAGTTGAGCGAAGATGATCTGATACCGGTCTTGTTTGCTGTGGTGGCGGATGGCATTGGCGGGCATCGCGCCGGAGAAGTAGCGGCCGAACTAGCTGTCGATCACATCAGCCAGGCCATTGCCGAGAGCGACGGACACCGTCCCAAAAAAATCCTTGAAAGAGCTATTCATGAAGCCAGTGAAGCCATTGCCGACCATGCTGCTTCTTCTACTGAAAAGAAGGGCATGGGCTCAACTTGTGCTTGCATTCTGGTGATTGGCGATAAGCTCTATACTGCCACGGTAGGCGATTCGCGCATTTACCTCTTGCGCGGAGGGCGTATTCAGCAACTGACCACTGACCATAGCTGGGTGCAGGAAGCCATCGAGAAGAACATCCTTACGCCAGAACAGGCGCGTGAGCATCCTAACGTCCACGTCATACGCCGCTATCTTGGATCGCCTGAACCGCCTGATGTCGATTTTCGTCTGCGCCTGTATGACAGTGAGACAGATGCTTTGGCCGAGGGCAACCAGGGTCTGCAAATTTATCCCGGTGATACATTTTTGATTTGCAGCGATGGCCTTACCGATCTGGTCTGGAATGACGAAATTGCCGAGACCATCCGGTCGAAATCCAATCTCAAAACTGCTGCGCAGGCGTTGATCGACACAGCCAACCAGCGAGGCGGCCACGATAACATCACGGTTGTATTGATCAACGTACCGCGCGACTTGAAGATGACGGTACCCCAAAAGGTCAACTGGCGACCGTGGATCATCGGCGGCGGAATTACGTTCCTGCTCTTGTTGGTTTTCGCTTCTGTCTTGACGGTCAACCTGCTACGTGCCACTGTATTTGCAACCCCAACCTTGACGTTCTCTCCCAGTCCCATCCCCACAGCGACTCTGACGGAAACGATGACCCCCTCCGCCACCCCCACAGAAACCCTGACGGCAACGTCCACTCCGATTGAACCTACCTACACTCCCTGGCCGACCAATACGGAAATCCTTACCGCCACCCGGACGCCGTAAAAACCCCGACAGCAAAGTCGGGAATTTTTCTTCACATTAATCCAGCAAAGCCTCTATCGTACGGTTGTTTTCTGCCAGACGCTCTGCCAGCAAGCTGGCAATCCATTGATGCAGAAATGCCGCTACTTCGGGATCTCTCTTTTCCATTTCCTTGAGCATGTTCTTCGAAAGCCGGTAGACCGTGCTTGGCCGGTCAGCGACCACGGAGGCTGTACGCGTATTTCCAAGGTACATGCCCATCTCGCCTACGGTTGTTCCGCCTCGCATGCTGCGCAGGCGCATGATATTTCCGTCGGGGAGTTCAAGCTGGGCAGAGATCAGGCCGGCTTCGATGAAGTACATCTCATCTGGTTGATCGCCCTGGCGCATAAGATACTCACCCTGTTTCACCTCCCGCTTTTCGAGATATTTTGTCAATCTTTTTACATCCTTCAAATCGGGAAGGGCGCGCCTGAGTTGCCTTTCGATTTTTTCGATCACCCCGGTCAGATCGGTGATACCCTGCGCCGCCAGAATATGGTTTTCGCACCATTCCAATCCGTGGTCCAGGGTAGGGAGAATGATGAAGCTATCGTCCGTCTTATCGATCAGTCCACCTTTTTCCAGCAAGCGTTCAATGTCCGGAGTCAGATTCGTCCAGACCATATGGATTTCCTGAGCTTCAGCAAGTTGCTTCATACGCGTGATACTGAATACTGCTGACGAGTCGATGAGAACCACCTGGCGAAAATCCAGGATAATATAGCGCAAGCGCGGGTAACTCGGGTTGTTCAATCGTTCTTTGATCCGATCCAATAATTTCTGAGCTGTTCCAAAGAAGATAAAGCCCTGCAAGCGCAGGATGAAGATTTCTCCGCCCCTCTTTTGCAACATCTGGCGGTGTGAGAGCGGACGCTCTACTTTGCTGCGGTAATTTTCACCTGACAAGGTGTGCTTGACGGCGTTGATTTGACTGTAACTGACCACAAACATAACCACCGCTGCCAGCACGCCGATGGCGATCCCCTCCAAGAAACCGATGCTAGCGATTGCAATTAAGATCATCAGCACCAGCAGGTAGTCGATACGTGGGAGGCGAGTGCGTGCATCGATGACCCATTCAACTAGAAACGACAAGCCCATGAAGAGCAGAACGCCACCCAGGATTGGTTTGGGAAAAAAGGAAAGCAGTGATGCGCCAAACAATAACGTACCGCCGCACACTAATGCGGCAAAGACTCCCGCCCATCGCGTTTTTGCATTAACGCGATGAGCCAGAACGGTCAGGCTAAGCGCCTGATACCCGACTGTGCTGCCGAACAGCCCGGCGATCACATTTGCCAGACCGGCGGATTGCAACTCGCGGTTCATATCGATATCTTCTTTAACCGCGACTTCTAGGGCGCTGACGTTAAGCAGCAACGAAATCAAGCTCAGCGCGATAACTGTCCCAATTTTGTCCAATTGCGAGAAGATGGCTGACCAATCTACCTGAGCTAGGGAGGAAAGTGTTAATGGCTGGAACAACGCCTTCTGTTCGAAGGGCCCCAGCAGCCAGCCCAGTTCCGCAGCCTGCGAAGTAGAGACGCCGGCCAGGGCCAAGGCAGTGTAAAACAGCCCAATTCCCAGGGCTAGCATACCTGGAATGATTAGTAAGTGGGAACTGCGTCGCAGGACCAATAAAAGCGCCAGGGCAAAGATCAAGCCTGGGAGCCAGTGAACCAAGATGTCGGTCCGGAAGAGATGCGGGAAACTATCAAGCGTGAGGGGCATATCTGTCATCACGCTAAAGGCACCCTTGGCAAGTAACCAACCGGTCCCGGCCAGGAAGCCTCCGACAACCGGAAAGGGAATAAAGCGTGCGAACCCACTTAGTTTGAAACGACCGAACAGGATGAAGATCAGGCCTGCAAGCAGGGAAGTGACAATGATAGCAACAACGGCTGTGATGAACATTTCATTCAGAGTCGCGGTCGCCGACATATTGTTGACAACTCCTGCGACGATCAGCGCCAAAATGGCCGCTGGCGTATCCTGCGGAATGGTCATGGTACCTGGAATAGAACTGGTGATTGCGCCAAGCAAAAGAATAGTAAACGCACCGAAAAGGATGAAGCCGATACCATTGGCGACATAGGGGGCCAACACACCGGAAAAAATCAGCGCAGCCAGTGATATTTCCATGCTGACATCGGTTATCCCTACGATCAGCCCAGCGGTCAAACCTGAAAAAAGCTTTTGGGGTTGAAAATGGCTTAACACGTTTTTGCCCATGCTGGTCTCTCCCAAATATATAAAAGACGAGCAAATTCGTCAGATTTGCTCGCTCAAGTATAGCATGGCTCCGGTATAACTTTTAGCGTTGTTTTATGAAGCTCGCTCGCGGTCCAGCCACAACTCGCGGTATTGGCGGTTCCAATCGATCAGGAAACGGAAGGCGATCACGGCTCCAACCGCAATGCGCGACCCAAAATTCGATGCCACGTAGACCCCAGCAGCCAGAAGGCGGGCGCCATCAAGATGCCGGTAACTACGCTGGCACGCGCGCCGTGGTGGATGGTCAGGGTCAATGTGATCAAAATAGCCAGACCGATCAGAAAAGCCAACGGCTCTGCTGCCAACAGACAGCCACCCGCGCTGGCTAACCCCATCCCGCCACGGAAGTTGGCGAAAAGCGGCCAACAGTGACCGATGACCACTGCCGCAGATGTCAAAGGGACAATCCACACAGCAGGAGCAAATTGCAGCGCCAGCCAGGTAGGCAGAAAACCTTTGGCAATATCGAGCACCAGAACCAGCGCGCCCCAGCCAAAGCCTGCCTGCCGGATGGTATTGGTCGTGGTGGCATGACCGGAGCCCGAGTCGCGCACGTCCACGCCTTTGACCAGCCGCGTGATCCAGATAGAGGGCGTCAATGAGCCGCTGATGTAGCCGAGCAAAGCAAAAGCGAGCGCCACAAAGAATGGGTTTGTCATTGACCGATGTCCAGCTTAAAAGCGATCAACGATTGGTTCAAATCTTGCAAAAAGGCGATCAGTGAAACAATAAGGGTGCCCATACCACCCATGAACAGGAGCAGAATAAGCCAGGCGACTTCCAAGTGTAAGATTGCCGTTACAAATAACACGATAATGAGCGCGGCTGCTAGCAATACACTGATAGTTGCAAATGTAATGGACTCGCGCAGTAATATTGCACGATGAGAGAGGATTATCAATTGTGCCTTAACCTGACTATGCAATTGCTCTGGCAGATCGGGCAATTCACGTGCCAGGCTACGACCCCGGTCAATTACACGTCCCAGGCGGTTGGTCATGGAAAGGATAAGCAGTCCAATGCCAGAGATGAGCACTACCGGGCCAATGGAAATTTGCAAAACGGGGATGAGTTCGCTGACAGTGAGATCCATGCAAGTCCTTTTATTTTTCCTTTTTCTTCTCGTCTTTCATCGCTTTTTGGACCTTATCGAGAAAACGGTAAACCCTGAACATTAATGGCCCTAATAGCACAACAATCAGAATGATAACTATAAGCAGTTCTGGCCATCCGATCGCGATGACTGGCTCGCAGGACAGCAGAGATAGAAGCAGTGCAATGAAGCCAGCGAATTTAGGAAAATCCTTCATTATCCTGACCTTCAACTGTTCGCGGACTTCGTAATGCTGCGAGCGCTCGTCAAAATGCGATAAAGACCGCCCGCGCTTTGGGTGGCACAACGGCCACTTCGTAATCCTCCCCGGCGAAAATACGCACGGCGTCAAGAGAATCGAACCACATCACGGTGATGAATTCAACTTCCGTACCCATCTCGCGGCGAAACAATTGGATTTCACGGAATCCCGGAATATTTCTGTCATGAATGCCAACAAAGATTTCCTCTTTGAGCAGATTTTCGTAGGTATCAGCGCTTTCATGGGTAGTGTATCCGTGCCAGATGCGACTGATCATTTTGGCTCTCCTCGTTTGTTTGCCATCACGTTATTCGAAAGACACCCCAATTTTCGGATAATTTTTCGAATGTGATATTGTCATGATAAGTCAGGTAACCGAAAGGGCGATCAGATTCTTTCACTTTCCGAATAAGGTCATTTCAATTCTATCGCATCCTCAGGACATTGCAGCACGCAAGCGCCACAGGCGATACATTTTTCAGGGTCATGGAAAACGACCACACGCTTCTCGTAGTCCGGCGTCCAACAACCTACCGGGCAGACATTGTAGCATTGCCAGACGCCCTTGCATTTCTCCGGGTAATAGTGAATTTCCAAGTTGCGCAGTTCCCTGGCGAATTTCAGGTGCTCCAGCAGTGATGATTTGAGCGTGGGTTGCATGCTCATCAGATTACCTCCATCCCAGGGCCAGAGGGACCAGCCAATAAACCGCGCCCAGAGCCAGACCGATAACCGCTTCCCAGCTCCAATTGGCCTGCTCGCCGCGCATCAGCGGGGACATGCCCTGAAGTTCAGCTCCACTAAAGACCGACAACCCGGTCAGGCCCACCACCCAATGGAACAGGTTAACGGCGGGCAATGGATGCCAGAACGTTGTGTAAACCAGCAGCCCGGCCAATGCAATGATGGTCAACGGGATGCTTTTGTAGAGGCCGTCGCGTCCCGGCAGCCAGGGATGTACCACCGCATAGAAATACGACAGTCCCAACAAACTGAAGGTAATTGGCCAGAACAGGGAGCGCCAGAAGATGAACACTGGTAGCAAGATCAACAGCGCATAGAATCCCAACGTAACCGTCACCATTTCCAGCCGATCTTTGAGCGGGAAACGCACCCAGCGCATGGTATCGGTCTTCTTACGTTTGCCAGCCAGGTACGCTGGGATGTCCATCGCGCGAGCTGGACCCCAATGCACGCCCCAACCCGTCTCCTTGCGGATACGCCAGCCGTCCACGCCGTTGGCACACAACTGGGGCAGGATCAAAGCGTGGTGGCGCACAACTTCGTCCAGGTGCGAGGACTTGACTGCCGCGATCACTTTTTCGGCGGTGAAATACCCACCACCCGCCGCACACCAGACGTTGATGCCCGCCGAGTCGGCTACCAGCACCCAGACGTTCGTTTGCCCGTCGATGGCTTTGACCAATCTGCGCACGGTCAGATCGAAGTTGCCGGTCACGAGAACGGGCGATGTATCGTCAGGCTGGCCGACCGCGTACAGCCCCGTGCGCACTTTGGGATACGGCGGAATGATGCGGAAGAACAACAGCCACAAGTCGAGCAGCAGAGTGCGGAGTGTGACGCGATGTCGAAGCGTTCCAATCACCGTGGGCGGCAGGCCGGTTTCGAGTTGGGTTGCCTCAGCAGGAAGAACCTCATACAAGAGCAGACTGCCGCCCAGATAAGACGCGGCTGCACGAGCCTGAAAACCGGTTTGCGCTAGCAGCGTATCAAAGTTGCGCAGGGCAGTGGTCGTGGTGCGGGTCAGCAGCCATGTCAACAGGACGAGTGGCAGGCGCACCAAATAGAAGAGCAGACGAGCGGACCTGCTCGCCGGGATGACTTCATCGGCCAGCAGCAATCGTCCGCCGGGCGCGAGCAGGTTCTTGCAAGCCTCCAGCACGAAACGTTGCTCTTCGGGAGGCAGTTCACTGAAGACCAACGTAGAGACGATCAGGTCAAAGGATGCGGGTGGAAAGCGCTCTCCGATCAGAGCCGCGTCCATGTATTTCAGGGTCACGTGATCGGCCAGCCCTTCGGCAGCGGCCTTCTTTTCCGCTTCAGCCAGCATAGCGGGCGCAGCATCGATGCCGGTCACATCTGCGCCCTTGTCCGCCATCATGGTCGTGAGCGTGCCAGTCCCGCAACCGATCTCCAGGACACGCATGCCCTCACGGATGTAATTATTCGCGATCTTCTCTTTGATGCGTTGGATTTTGCCCAGCGTGAGCAGTTGAATTCCCCGGTCGTAATCTTTCGGGCTGGTCTCCAGCCACTTCATGAACACAGTAGCCATTTATTTCACTCTTTCATAGCTAAAGGTGGATGTGTTTTTTGCCCCTTAATTGGGATGAATGCATTCTACTTCGTTTTCAGTCTAATATCTCTTTCACACGTCCAACTGCTCCACTTTCCAGACGAACCTTGATGCCGTGTGGGTGCCTGGACGATTTGGTTAGAATGTCTTTGACGATGCCTTCGGTCAATTTGCCGGTAGCTTGATCCTGCTTCAAAACAATGCGGACGTGCAGACCGGGTTTTATGTTAGATCGCTTGTTACCGTTCATAAGCCCTTCTAAATAAAATCGTTATTACTCAATCATACCAATCAAGACTTAAATCATGCCACTCTGGGTTTACCGATTCAATCAATGCAATTTTCTTTTTTCTTAGCCAACCTTTGATTTGCTTCTCTCTCACAAGCGCTGCATTGACATCATTTCCCTCTTCGTAATAACTAATCGTAGCGTTCTGCTTGTCCTGCTTGCATCGGCAAAGACACGCGGATTTCAGAGATCATTTGATAGGGCATTTCATCAAAACAGACCCGTGGCCGCTGCGGATCTTCCGGTTCGGCATACAAATCCAGGACTTCTTCCATATGCCACACAAAATCTGCGCCAACCGTGGGAATGGACCACTTCTTTCTTACCGATAGTTTAAGCCGTTTTTTTTCACTACATTGCGGACGGTTTCATCTGAGATGCTTTCAACCACTTTTAACTCAACCAATCGGTCGCTCAACAACTGCAAAGTCCAGCGTTTCTGGCCTTTGGGTGGCTTACTCTTGGCTAACGTTTCGAGGATAGCTTCGCCTTTGCTATCCAATTTAACCCGAGCGCCTGGACGTGGCTTCTCCCTGAGCGAGGCTTCTAACCCTTCCAACACGAACCGCTGGCGTGTGCGCTCGATCGTGCGAAAGCCTGCTTTCAAAACGTTAGCAATCTCAGCATCCGTTTTGCCTTCATCGGCTAACAAGATCATCTGGGCACGCTTGAACTTGCGGGCAGAGATTTTGCCGCTTTTGGTCAACGCAAGAAGTCCTCTGCGCTCGTCGGCTGTAAGTTCGACAATATATTTCTTGGCCATATTCCTTCTTCCAATAATATTCGTTTTAGAAGAAGTTTACTCGCCATTACCAGTTTGGTAAAATACTAGTTTCGTGATGTTGTATTTGCTGGTAAATCCAGGGACCAGTTTATTTTTGTGTTCATACACGCGGCGTTCAAGATTGTTAGTTACCCCGGTGTAAAGAGTTCCCGATTTATTTGTCATGATGTAGATGTAGTAAGTTTTCATGGCAAAACTCTATCTTGAGATGTCATTCTGAGCGACCGGAGGAAGCGAAGAATCTCAGGTTGCATGGAACTGCTTTGTAATCAGAGATGCTTCGCTACGCTCAGCATGACGCGCCTAATTATGTCATCCTGAAACGAAGGCGAAGGATCTCGCGACTGAATGGAGCGGAACATCCATCTCCAAAAATTGCTCTGTAATCTGAGATGTTTCGTCGCTGTGGAATTCGCACTGAGCTTGTCGAAGTGCGACTCCTCTGCATGTTATAGGTGTGATGGTTGGAACGAATTGTATATTTCATCCGGGATTCTTACCAAGTTGCTTATCTATCCAAGAAGTTATATCAGCAATGGTAGCAGTTTCTTGCTCGATTTTTTCTGCCTCTGGAATAAAGGGTGAAGGAAGATTTAGCTTTTCCAACCCAAGTAATGCTAGATTACCTGATAGGGCTTCTAAAATTGCTATAGAAAGTGTAAAAATATCTTCTTGCATATTTGCGATGGCAAGAGGGATTAGAAGATCCTCATTCGGTACAGTTACTTCTTGTTCGGTTTTAGCAACATCTTTATATTTCATAACAAACTCAACTAATAGTTGATTGGATTCCTTTGACATTACCTGCAAGTGGCTAATTCGTTGTTTTAACTGGAAGAGACGTTCACTAAGAAGAGTTGGTGTATAGTTTCCTGTATCTTTGTCATACTGAAGAAATTGCCCAGACGCTACAGCTTGATTAACAAACTGAGTTGAGAGACCATATATGGGAGTACCAGAAATTGAATACATCAAAGTCCATCTAAGATACTTGCCGGGCATTTTGCTCTTGCTGTTTATGTCGCCAGTAATATACTTACGTGCAAATGAAGCCCATGAATAGCTAGGACTGATTTGATCTTTATGTTTATGAGACAATACTGATAGAACTTCTTTCAATTCGCGCTCGAGGTTTATCTTCAGAGCAACGGTTGATAAATTCTCAGACAAATTAAGATTTGTCCGAAGGGCATCAACTATATCGCGGAAAGTTGTAAAAGAATGAACCCAATTCGCTTCTGGAAAAGGTGATTGCCCCTCTTGCGGCGGCTTCCATTTCATTAGAACGAGATACCTCATCAATAAAGCTGAAGACGGTATCAGGATCATCTAGAATTGCGCTTGAGTGATTCGCTATTTTGCGTCGTTCACTTGGTTGTATTTCATTTTGGGCAGAATATTTATCCTCCAAAAAGGAACTTAATGCTTCTCTGTCTGTTTTGATTTTCCATAAGTCGTCACGGACAAAAACGATTAAACGGAGCCTTCGGGATTTAGCAAGTTCGTATGCCTTACGATATTCCATCCTAGTAATACTCGACTCTGTTTTTAGCATCGTAAAAACCACCAACTCTTGATCCAATAAGAAGCAAATAGTAGTCGGCACGTTCTATTGTAGACAGACAGGCCTCGTATACATTTTGTTCAAGTGGCTTGGGAAAATCATTATATTCTGACAACAGAACTTCATAACCGAGTTCCTCAAGATAGTATTTTATTGCCGAACGCAAATCTTTGAAATCGAAAATTGTGGAGGACACAAATACTACAGGCTTTTTATTAGGCATGAATTGCAATCCTCTATATAGTCAGTTAAGCAAGCCTCTCGCAAAGGTCAAAAACGCCTGCACATCGTTGAAATTGGTGATCGGTCCCACCGAAATGCGCACGGCGCCGGAGGCTTTGCCGTCGATGCAATGACGGAAATCATCGATGGACAGGCGGTCTTCGTGTTCGGGCTGCGTGAAACAGACGTCCAGTTCCACGCGCGAGATACCCAGCGCGATCTCGCCCGCGCCAGGGTTACAGAAGCAACCTGTGCGCAGCGAGATGTTGACCTTATTGGCTGCTGACTCGATGTCACGGTGGTCGATGATCTGGCCATCTTTGTTGTAGAAGTTGACCGTCACCGCGCCGCCACGACCTTCAGTATCCGTTGGCCCGTAGATGCGCACCAGCGGCTCGCCGGTGCTGTGCTTCATCAGGGTCAGGTGATCGAGCAGCCAGCCTGTCAGGCAGCGCACGCGCTCGTGGATGACGTCGTAGCCGATCGATTCGATGTGTTTGAGCCCGATCTCGACAGCCGGGATATTGAGGTAATCGAGCGTGCCGTCTTCGAAAGCGGCCGCACCGTTGGCCAAGTAGTATTTATCACCCTGCACGGAAGCGACGGTGATGGTCCCGCCTGCAAACCAGGGACGGTGTAGCTTTGCCAGCGCTTCTTTGCGTGCGATGAGCGCGCCCAGGCCTGTGGGATAGCCGAAAATCTTGTAGAACGAGATGGGGACAAAGTCAGGTCTGACAGCAGACAGGTCGAGCTGGCTGGTGGGAACGTAGGCAGCCACGTCCAGCAGCACGTCCCAGCCAGCTTTGTGCGCGCGCTCGACCCACTCCAATGGATGCTGGACGCCCGAGAAGTTGGATTGGGCGGGATAAGCGAACAGGTTGTGATTCCCCAGTTTGGCGCGAGACAGGTACTCGTCCAGTTGTGATTCGTCCACACGCATGTCCGGGAGTGCGACCGGGATATAGGTCACCTCGGCGCCTCTCGCGTTGGCAAATTCCCGAATCCCATTCACAGAATTGTGATTGTCAAACGTTAAAAGATAGTGTCCATCGGGAAAAGGATACGATTCGCCCACCAGCTTGAGCGCGCCGCTGGCGTTGGCCGTGAAAATGCACAGGTATTCTTCGGGGTCGGCGTTGAAGAATTTGAGCACATACTCGCGCGCGTGTTCCACCAGTTCGGTGGCGGCCAGCGAGGTGGGGTTGCTGGAATGGGGATTGCCAAAAACGTGCTGCGTGAGCAAGGTAAAGTGCTTGCGGATTTGTGACTCAGCATACAGCCCGCCCCCCGTGTAATCGAGATAGACTTGCTCGGCCAGGTCGAGCCGGGCATAGTCCGTGGTGCGCAAGTGGTCGAGCGCCTCGGTGGACGGATAGCTGGGGTAGGCTCTCAGAAAACGGATGAGATCGGGTTGGGTGTTGGACATGCTGCCTCCTGAAATCAATTTAACCACAAAATATGATCTGAAGAGCAATAATCATGAATGCGAGGATGCTTTCTATTCCTGAAAGCCTGGGAAGTATATGAAAACGGGTGACAGGTTTTATCCTGTCACCCGTTTTCTATTCTAAACCTTTTGTGCTTTTTTGTCAGGCTACCGGCACACGCTCGAACTGGCTGTTGTGCAATTCGGCGTAGAAGCCGCCTTTTGCCAACAGTTCTTCGTGCGTGCCCTGTTCAACGATGTCGCCCTCGTTCATGACCAGGATCAGGTCTGCGTTGCGGATGGTGGACAGACGGTGGGCGATGACAAAGCTGGTGCGACCGATCATCAAGCTGTCCATAGCTCGCTGGATCAGGATCTCGGTGCGGGTGTCGACCGAACTGGTTGCCTCATCCAAAATGAGGATACTCGGGTCGGCCAGCACTGCCCGGGCAATGGTCAGAAGCTGTTTCTGCCCCTGCGAGATGTTAGAGGTTTCTTCGTTGAGCACCATGTTGTAACCATCTGGCAGAGTGTGGATGAAGTGATCTACGTGGGCAGCTTTGGCCGCCGCAAAGACTTCTTCATCTGTCGCATCTGGACGTCCATAGCGTATGTTTTCCATGATGGTGCCGTTGTAGAGCCAGGTATCTTGCAAAACCATGCCGAACATCTTGCGTAAGTCGGCGCGCGTGAAGTCGCGGATGTCGTGACCTTCTACCAAGATCGAACCATCGTTGATGTCATAGAAGCGCATCAGCAGTTTGACGATGGTGGTCTTGCCTGCGCCAGTAGGGCCAACGATGGCCACTTTCTGTCCGGGTTTGGCGATGGCAGAGAAGTTCT
This sequence comes from uncultured Chloroflexia bacterium, assembly GCA_963785535.1. Taxonomy (GTDB): domain Bacteria; phylum Chloroflexota; class Anaerolineae; order Anaerolineales; family Villigracilaceae; genus JAABUE01. The sequence goes on from CAWAVQ010000019.1 coordinate 86,393, forward strand.
TGATAACGGGCTTTTCCGGATCGTAGCCGAAGTGTACGTTTCTGAACTCTACATTGCCCTCCACCTTTGCCAACACAACTGGTTCAGCAGTTTCGACAACCTCTTCGGATTCGTCCAGAAATTCGAAGACGCGTTCGGCCGCTGCCGCAGTCTGCTGCAAGATATTGGAGATATTCGCCAACTGCGTGATGGGCTGCGTGAACGAGCGGACGTACTGGATGAAGGCCTGAATGTCGCCAACGGTGATGGCCTGTCTGATCGCCAGGTAGCCGCCCAGGATGGCTACCGCCACATACCCCAGATTGCCAATGAACATCATGATCGGCATCATCAACCCGGACAGGAACTGGGATTTCCAGGCGACATCGTAGAGCACATTGTTGTATCCATCGAACTTTTGGATGCTCTTCTCTTCGCCGTTGAAAGCCTTCATCACAATGTGACCGCCGTACATTTCTTCCACGTGGCCGTTGACATGACCCAGGTAATCCTGCTGTTCTTTGAAGTACTTCTGCGACTGGCGGATGATCAGACTGACGACCACCATCGACAACGGAACGATAACCAAGGCCACCAGGGTCATCAGCCAACTGATGGAGAACATCATGACCAGAACGCCAACTACTGTCACCACTGAGGTGATGATCTGGGTCAGACTCTGGCTGAGGGTCTGGTTGACCGTGTCCACGTCGTTGGTGATGCGCGAGAGCACTTCGCCATAGGTAGTGGTGTCGAAATACTTGAGCGGCATGCGGTTGATCTTCTCGGAGATGTCGCGACGGAAACGGTATGCAATGTTGGTTGAAACATCAGCCATGATCCAGCCCTGTATATAAGCGAACAGAGCTGAGAGCAGGTATAGACCGAGGGTGATCAGTATGATCCGACCGATGTAGGTAAAGTCAACCGAGCCAGTTCCGCTCAATTGGGCCATTACGCCCTCAAACAGTTTGGTGGTGGCCTGACCAAGTATTTTCGGACCGGCGATATTAGCCGCCGTTGAACCTATGGCAAATAAGATCACAATCAGGACTGCGGTTTTATATTTGCCCAGGTAACGAATCAATTTGATCATGGTCCCCTTAAAATCGCTGGCTTTGTCGCCTTTCATCATACCGCGGCCCATTGGGCCACCGCGGCCGGGTCCTCGGTGCATCATGATAATTCCTCCATGCTCAATTGCGACAAGGCAATTTCTTTGTACGTTTCGCAAGTTTTCATAAGCTCTTGATGTGTACCTTTACCGACAATCTTGCCCTCTTCGAGCACGATGATTTGCTCGGCGTTCATGATCGTGGAGACGCGTTGCGTCACGACTAATACGGTGCTTGCGCCGGTTTTTTCCTTGAGCGCTTTGCGTAAAGCGGCCTCTGTTTTGAAGTCCAGGGCTGAGAAGCTATCGTCGAAGATGTAAATCGGCGGTTTCTTGACTAGCGCGCGCGCAATCGAGAGACGCTGTTTCTGTCCGCCCGAAACGTTCATACCACTCTGGGAAATCTCGGCCTCGATGCCTTCCGGCTTCGAGTTGACGAATTCGTTTACCTGAGCAATATCTATTGCCGAGTCGAGCATATCTCCGGTTGCATCTTCGTCTGCGTAGCGCAGGTTGCTCTCGATCGTGCCGGAGAACAGCACGCCCTTTTGCGGGACGTAACCGATCTTGTCCCGTAGATCATGTTGGGTGATCTCACGAATGTCCATGTCATCCACCAGGATGGCGCCTTCGGTGACATCGTAGAAACGCGGGAACAGATTGACGATCGTGGATTTGCCCGAACCGGTGGAGCCGATGAAGGCTGTCGTCTGACCCGGGCGGGCAGTAAAGTTGATGTTGTGTAGCACGTCCTCGTCCGCGCCAGGATAGCGGAAAGAGACGTTGCGGAACTCGATGTTGCCCCTGAAGGGTTCAGCCAGCCGTTTTGGTTCCTCCGGGTCGTTGATGGTCAGTTCGGTGTCCAACACGTCGGCGATGCGATCCGCAGAAACGGAGGCGCGCGGCAGGATGATGAACAGCATTGACAGGAACAGGAACGACATCACGATCTGCATGGCATATTGCATGAAGGCGATCATGTCACCGACCTGCATGTTGGCCTGGGCCACTTGATGGGAACCAATCCAGATGATGGAAATGGTTAGCCCGTTCATGATCAGCATCATGACCGGCATCATCACCACCATCAAGCGGTTGATGAACAAGCTGATGGAAGTCAGGTCAATGTTGGCCTTGTCGAAGCGATTCTCTTCGAAGGGCTGCATGTTGAAGGCTCGGATGACCATCATGCCGGAAAGATTTTCGCGTGCCACCAGGTTGAGACGGTCCACCAGTTTTTGGATGATCCTGAATTTGGGCAATGCAATGCTGAAAACGGTCAAGATCAGACTGATCAAGACCAGCACGGCCACGGCGATCAGCCACCACATGGATGAGTCTTTACCGAGCACACGGATGATGCCGCCGATGCCCAGGATCGGTGCATAGAACACCATACGAACCATCATGACTACCACCATCTGGATTTGGGTGATGTCGTTAGTGGAGCGTGTGATCAGGGATGCGGTAGAGAATTTATTGAATTCCGCATTGGAGAAACTCTCAACATTTTTGAACACATCTCGGCGGACGTCACGCGCCATACCGGCTGCTGTCTTGGCGGATAGGTATCCCACCGAAATCGTACACGCGCCCGAGAGCAGCGTCAGAAGCAGCATAATGCCACCAACACTCAGCATGTAGTTGCTTTGTAATTTGGCGGTATCCATGCCGAGCGCTTCATACTCCGCCTTGACCGGTGCAATGGCGGCCTGGATAACCATCTTATCTCCGAGCGCTTCGAATTGCTTGTTGACCGCATCTGTCATCTGCGATAATTGCGCAGGGGGAAGGTTGCCCAGGAGGGCAAAAACATCCGTGCCTGGTGGGATCTTTGAAACATCGAAACCCAGTTGGCTCCCCATCTGAGCAGCTTTGGCCGGGTCCGCGATAACCTGTTCAATCGTTGAAACAGCCAGGATCGCCTTGGCCATGATCGGGTTCAAACGGTCGACCTCCGCCTTGTCGATGTTGTTCAAGACATAGATTGGCTGGTTCGCAAGCGCAGGATATTTCTTGACATACGTGCCATAATCCGGCGAATTCTGGTCGACCAGGGTGTAATCGTTCAAAACGCTGGCTTTATCTTCAGCGCTCATGAAGATCACGACCCGCTCCATTTCGCTTTGACGGATGGCAACCGGTACGGCATTTTCCACACCACCTTGCTGGATACCATTATTGACGATACGTGAGAGATAGTCGGGCAGCGCCAGGTCGAAGTTTGCCTGGGCAAACAACAAGACAATGGCGGCCAGGAGCAATGCTGTATAAGGTTTTAAGTATTTTGCCAATCGAAGCATGGCCGATTTTTCTCCTTAGGTAAATTCGTTTTATTCAGTTTCTGTGATACTAAGGTAACAATAGATTGTGGAGACAATAAGGATGTGCGCGACAGACATTGTGGAGGCTGGGAAAAAAACGGAAAAGATAAGCCGAAGTTAAAGGATTTCAACCATTTCCAGTCTCTGCGCCGCTTCCGTCAAAATCTCCAACGCTTCGGCTACTTTGTGGTGCTCATCCTCATTCAGAACTGCTGCAAGGTCATCCACCCAGCGTGAGCGTTCGGCGATGGCTTTCTCGATGAACGCCTCTCCCGCCGGCGAAAGGCTGACCATTTTGGCGCGCCGGTCGTGAGGGTCTTCCGCTCGCATCAGCAGCCCGGCCTGGACGAGCTTGTCCACCAGTTGGCTTGTGGCAGCGGTGGTGATTTCCAGGTTTTCGCCCAGATCTGAGATGCCACAACGCTCGCGACGGTGGACCTGCATCAGCAAGAAGAACTGCGGCATGGAAAACCCGCTGGCCTTGACGAAACGCGCCGAGTCGCGCATCGAGCGGTGGACGAAGGTGTCCATCCACTGGCGTAGGGATTGGGAAAATTGGACTGATTCTGTCATAGTTAAGCCTTCTTTTTAGTTAAGCGGGCTTAACTATATGCAAAAAATGATATTTGTCAAGAAATTTCCCCTTAGAATTTTGTTAGAGGGTTTTGGATATCCTTTGCGCGTGCTGGCTGGCTCCGGCGTGGTCCCGATTGTAGACGAGGACAACCTTAGCGCCTTCCTCCGCTAAAGTCAGCGCGACTGCCGCGCCTATTCCGCTGGATGCGCCGGTGACCAGTGCAATTTTGTTTTTGAGTTCGAGATTCATAGTTCGCTGGAGCGATTATATCCCGGGCTTTACCCAGCCCCGGGCTTATGCTAAACTCTCAGCGTTCCTCTAATCTGATGTGGGAGATGATGTCGTCCTGGCGATTGATCGATCATCTCAATAGGAAAATTCATTGCTTTCCATCCTCTACGGACTTGCTGCCGCGCTTGGGTGGGGTGCGGCTGACTATACAGGCGGATTGGCTTCACGGCGCACGGGGGCATACCGTGCGGCCTTCTTTGGCGAGACCCTTGGCTTGCCCTTCATTATCATCGCTCTTTTGGGAGCCAGGGAGGCTCTGCCTTCTATTGCGCTGTTGGCGATAGCCACTTTTGCCGGAGCGATTGGCACGAGCGGATTGCTGTTGCTCTTCCATGCTTTGGAAAATGGAAAAATGAGTATTGCCGCCCCGGTCTCGGCGCTGATGGCAGCTACCCTGCCTGTGCTGGTTGGCACGCTCACGCAGGGCTTCCCTGGCCTGCTGACCTTTCTTGGCTTTGTCTTGTCGCTAGCAGCTATCTGGCTGATCTCACGCGAAGAAGGGAATGACAGCCATATCCTGGCACATATTCGAGAACTGCGTTTGCCCCTGTTAGCGGGATTTGGTTTCGGCACATATTTCATCCTGGTCCATGAGGCAGCTCAACAATCCACATATTGGACCATGTTCGCTTCGCGCATGGGTGGGGTTTTGATCATGCTCGTTTTCATGACCGTTCAACGGAAATCATGGCGACTCTCACGGAACGCTTGGCCTGTGGTCGTGCTGAATGGATTTTTGGACGTGACCGGGAACGGTTTCTACATCCTCGCCAGCCAGACCGGCCGGCTGGATGTGACTGCTGTGCTTAGTTCGCTCTATCCCGCCGCGACCGCGCTGCTGGCCGCTATCTTGCTCAAGGAACGGGTAGCGCGTTCGCAAGCCATTGGCATCCTGCTGGCATTGACTGCCATCGTTTTCCTGACCATCTGATTATGCTCACCGCTCCTATCCTCCTCGGCTTGCTTTCCGCGCTCACCTGGGGCGCGGGCGACTTCAACGGCGGGTTGGCTACTAAACGCAGTAATCCCTATGGTGTGGTTGCGGTGGCGCATATCATCAGCCTAGCATTGCTACTGGTGCTTGTCGCTGTCATTGGCGAACCCGTCCCTCCATTGGAAGACTGGCTGTGGGGCGGCGGGGCTGGTTTGACAGGCGGGATCGGCCTGTTGCTGCTCTACCGTGCTCTGGCGGAGGGACGCATGAGCGTTGCTGCCCCGGTCTCGGCTTTGCTGGCGGCTGCCCTGCCGGTCGTTGTAGGCATTGTCCTGGAAGGAAACCCGGCGCGTGGGTATTGTTCGGTTTCCTGCTAGCGCTGGCGGCCGTCTGGCTGGTTTCCGGTGGCGAGGGGGTGATCATCCGTTTCGATGACTTACGCCAGCCGGTCATGGCCGGGATAACCTTTGGTGCGTTTTTCATCTTTCTGGAACATGCCAGCCATACCTCCTTACTTTGGCCACTCATCGCAGTACGCATCGTCTCCGTCTCCAGCCTGCTCGGCTACGCTATCGTGACGCGCCAGCCGTGGATGCCCAAGCGTGAGAGTCTCGTTCCGATCATCCTGAGCAGCGTGCTGGATACGGCCGGTAATGCTTGTTACGCTTTATCTGCGCGCATGGGACGGCTGGATGTGGCTGCCGTGCTGGGTGCGTTGTATCCCGGCGCAACCGTCATCCTGGCCTGGGTGTTTCTTAAAGAGCGGATCTCACGCATCCAGGCCATTGGCATTTTGCTGGCCTTGGGAGCGATCATTTTATTGACTTATACTAGTCTTAGTCTAAGAATGCTCAATAGACATCCTGGCTGAATAGGAGTACATAACCCCCCATGCAAAAGCTCTCTCGTCGTACGCGCTGGTTCTACGGCGCTGGTGACCTTGGTTTCAGCCTGACCTCGACCATCATCGGCGCGTACTTTGCCATCTTCCTGACCGATGTGGTCGGTATCCAGCCTGCCACCGCCGCCATTGCCATTTTCATCGGCCGCACCTGGGATTATGTCAACGATCCGCTGATTGGCTATATTTCCGACCGCACGCGGACACGCTGGGGTCGGCGTCGTCCGTACTTACTTTTTGGCGCCTTGCCCTTTGCGCTGGTTTTCGCCATGATGTGGTGGCGACCGCCGTTCGAGAACACGGTCGCGCTGGTCGTCTACTATGCTCTGGCCTACGTGCTCTTCGATGCAGCCGCGACCTTCGTCTACATGCCTTACTTTGCATTGACCCCCGAACTGACCCCCGACTACGATGAACGCACCTCCCTGACGACCACGCGCATGTTCTTTTCGATTTTTGGCAGCTTGGTAGCCTTTACCGTCCCGTTGATGGTTGTGAACGGCTTCCGCCCCGAGAACGCGGGGCGTGTTTTGATCATGGGGACAGCCTTTGGTCTGGCTTCAGCAATTCCCTTGCTAGTCACCTTCTTCGGAACGCGTGAGCGTCCGGAGTTCATGCAGCAGGAACAACCCGGTATAAAACAATCCCTCAAAGCCTTGTGGACCAACCGGCCGTTTAAGTTCAGTCTGGGGATATACCTGTTCACCTGGGTTTCTATGACGCTCCTGGAAACGATCTTGCTGTTCTTTGTCAAGTATGTGGTCGAGCGTGAAGCGCAAAGCGATATGATCATGGGCACCATCTTTGTGGTCGCCATCCTTTTCTTACCCTTCTGGGAGTGGGTTTCGCGCCGCCTGAATAAACGCAAAGCCTACATGGCCGGGATCGCGTTCTGGGCAGTTGTCCAGCTCGTGCTGGTGACGCTCACTCCCGCTTCTAGCCTGGGCCTGTTGTTGTTCCTGTGTATCCTGGCTGGAATTGGGGTTTCGGCCGCGCATGTGTTGCCCTGGTCTATCCTGCCGGACGCCATCGAATGGGGCGAAATGCAGACCGGCGAGCGCCACGAGGGTATGTTCTACAGCCTGCTCACGCTAATGCAAAAGGTCGCTACCTCCATCGCGATTCCATTGGCGCTGCTGGTTTTAGATGCGACGGGTTATATCCCGAACAGCGCCCAGCAACCTGCTAGCGCGGTCAATGGGATCCGCATTGTGGCTGGTCCTATTCCGGCCGTATTGTTGTGCGCGGGAATCGCTTTTGCGGCCTTGTATCCATTGGAACGTGAGAGTTATACGGAGATCGCCCAGAAACTGGAGGCTCAACGTGGCAAAGGAGCCGGGAAGACAGGATGAGCGTGATCGAAATTCATTCTGTCACTACTCGCCGCGAAAGACGCACCTTCCTGACCTTCCCCTGGCGTATCTACAAGGGTGACCCACTCTGGGTCCCGCCGTTGCTCTCTGAGCGCGAGAAGGTGGTCGACCCTGAACGCGGGTTCTTCTTCAAGGATGGCGCTGCCGAACTGTTCATCGCCTGGCAAAACGGACGGCCAGTTGGTACCTTCAGCCTGGCTGAGGAGTTCAATCATACCCGCGCGGTGGGCCACAAGGAATGCATGTTTGGCTTCGTCGAATGCGTGGACGATTATGCCGTCTTCGAGGCCATGTTCGACTTTGCCGAAGATTGGGCGCGCGCCCACGATATGAAATCGTTTTACGGTCCCTTTAACCTGGACCGGGAAGACTCGCGCGGCCTTTTGATCGAAGGTCGTGACCGTCCGCCCACTATCCTGTGTGGGCATCATCCACCTTACTATCAGAAATTCTTCGAGCGATACGGTTTCGGGAAAATGGGCGAGGATGGCCTGGCTTACGCCGTCAGTCTTGATCCTGACGATCCAAAGATCAAGCGCCTGGCGCGGCTGGCCGACAAAGTCCGGGCGCGCAACCCGCATTTCACGGTGCGCAGCGCGAACCTGGCCGACAAAGATGCGGAAATCGAGCGCATCGTCTACCTGCAAAACCGCGGCCTCCAGCATATGCCCGATTACATCCCTTACACGCGCACGGCCATCGAATCCATGATTTTGCCCTTGCTAGATGTAGTCGATCTCGATCTGGTGCTCTTCGCCGAAGTGGACGGTCAGCCAGCCGGTTTCTTCCCGGGTGTGCCTAACTTCAACGAACTGATCATCAAGCTCAACGGCCTGCGTTATCCCTGGGACTACTTGCGCTATCTACGCTATCGCAACTTGAAGCCTGAATGCCTGGCGATCAAGAGCGTGGTCGTCCCGCCCGAATACTGGGACATCGGTGTGGCTGTGCTGCTCTTCGACGAGATGGCGCAACGTGCCATTGCCAAAGGCTACAAGTGGGCCGATCTCTCGCTCACGGGCGATGAGAATCAAGATACCTGGCCCTTGGCGCATCACATGGGCGCGGAGATATACAAAAGATACCGGTTTTATAAGAAAGAAATTTCCTGATTCATCCATCCCTAATCCCCTCACGAAACAATAGACTATGAATTACAAGTATCTTGGACGGAAGCAATTATAGATGAGAGCACTTCTCAAAGGATTTCCGGGCATACTACGTTTTACGAGATCAAATCGACGCCTTTGCCTGTCTCTCCCACGATAGCTAAAAAGCGATGTTCGATCTCCGCGAGCAAGTGGTTCAATTTCCTCCTCGTGCAGGGAATCTGGCCACCGGCCATCGTGCCATGTCCGCCAGCTTTACCGAGCGGGGCAACGATTTTTTGAATGATCCGTCCGGCATCCTGCCCCAACGGTTCGGTGCGAAGCGAGATTTGCAACATGTCTCTATGTTGCCCCAAGCATAGTGCTGTTTGAACGCCCTGCAGGCGAATTAAAATGTCGGCCATCTCAGCGGCGAAATCAGGTTGTTCCATTGAGCCAAGACGGGTAACAACGGCTTGACCGTAAATGCGGGTTGCATGCAGCCCGCGATTAAAGGCGCGGAAATACTCACGGCTAAGACTGGCCAACTCCACTTTGGACAATTCCTGTTGGTCCAACTGATGGAGCAGTTCTACGAAGGTTACTTCATCGGCGGGCGAATCGCCCCGCGACAGGCTGCGTGTGTCGGTCTTGATCCCGTAGAACATCGCCGTCGCCAAAATTGGATCGGGGTGTACTCCAGCGGCCTCCAGGTATTGATACAGCATTGTGACCGTCGAACCCGCCTCCGTGCGGATATCAGCGTAAGGTACGGCTTCGATCATTCCCCTCACCGGATAATGATGATCGATCACAATATGATTGGGTTGGACGGTTTCAAGACGGTTGTTCCCAGCGCCCGGTTGCGTATCCACCTGTGCCACAGCCGAATAGTCCTTCAGGTCGGGCAATTGCTCGAAGAATTCCCATTCCGGGGTCAGGCGGTGAAGCATGACGTGATTTTCGGCGCGAGCTATCAGTCCGCTATAAACAAGTCGACTGGGGATATCCCAGGCTTCCTTGAGCAGGGTCGCGAAAGCCTTACCGGAAGCCAGCGCATCTGGATCGGGATTGTCATGTGTCAGGACAAGTACTGGGCCTTTTCCTGCAACCGAACGCAATTTTTCTAAACGTTTCTGGTCAATTGGGTTTGGTAAATCAATCGTCAGGTGGCTCATTAGATACTCTTAAGGAAAAGAACGATAAAAAATATAGGATTACATACCATTAGTATAGCATGCCTATCGTACAGGCCAGATAGCTCCCTGAAAGTTGTTTTTACAGGATAAACGCAGTACTATATTACAAAAGGCATCATGATATTGACTTACGGTATTCTCGCTATCTTGATCATTTTGATCGTTGCCGTGCTTGTGCTGGTATTGGTGGCCTGGTATCTGATGTCATCATCCAGAAAAACCTCGTCCTCAGCAAAGACGGATATAAAGACTCAACCAATCGTGCAAAGGTTCGTGTCCAACGATCTTAAAAAGCGTGCCTTCATCATCCAGCTCAATGAAGGCGGTTATAAAGTGGTTTATCAGCGCTATTCTAACGAGGTTATTAACCGGGGTGGAGAGGTGGCCGGATGGCAATCTTTACCGAAAAAACCGGTCACCGATTCCTTAGCCAGTGCAGTTGAAATTGCGCAAAGTTGGGTGCACGCAGACGAACTCGTAAATTAAATAGCACATCCCGTGAGCCAGTACCCTTCGATAAACTCAGGGCAGGTCACGAGATGTGCAAGCAGGGAGGAGAGTGGATGCGAGATCGTTAGCGTGTTTCTTCGATACCGATCCACAGATGACCCGGCAAGACCGGGCGATAGGGGCGGACCGTAATTTTCCCATTTTGTGGTTTCTCGTTCTTCTGACTCTTCCATCTGAAAGGGGAGCATACTGGGATGGATGAGACACAGGTTGGGGTCACGCCCATATTTATGACGGTAATAGTCCACAGCCCGCTCGATCTTGGCTGTCAAAGCTGTTTTCGGATCGTTATCAAACCACAACATACCAGCATTCATCTTTTGCCTTCTTTCTGCTCGAATCGAAGGTTTTACGAGCATCTTCATGAGGAAGCTTGATAAAACCTGTCAGGTCTCATCACTACACTTGCGGGATCCAGAACTTGAGCCACTCATCGCCTTCGCGCAGGGCAAACTGCAACCCCGCTTGCAGATGCTTCAAGGTCGCACGAGCGATGCCAGTCAGGTTCTCAGCCGTGCGATCATCCTGGATCTTCCCGAAAACTCGGGTGCGGAAAGCTTCCAACCAGGATTCGACCTGCATAGACCGTTCCGCGTTCATGGAGACAATCGGCCATACCCGTGCGTGCCGGTCCACGCAAGAGCAGCCAACGCAAAGTCTGACGGGCATCGAAATCGATGTGCTCCATGCTCTCCAGATCATCGACCAGTAGCAGGATAGCTTGATCGCTGCCCTTGTTGGCATGTGCCCAGCCGGAGAGCGAACTCAGGAAATCGATGGCAGCATCATGATAGGTGGGGAAGATGCCCACACAATGTTCCAGTTCTGCCAGGTGTCCCCATTCGTCGGGATAATTGGTCACGACCCCGAATTGCACTTCACTGGCGTGTGCATGTCGAAGCAGCCTGGGCGATCATCTGCAGCAGGGCGGTCTTGCCGGCGCCGGGATCGGCGGCTACCAGCAATGGACCAGGACGTGGGTCGTGCAGGTTGAGCAGCACAGGCAGACCATCGGCAGCCAATCCCAGCAGCAGGGCTTCGCGTGGCAGCGGACCCAGCTCGGACAACGAATCCGTTAGAGAGGGAGCAGCAGGTATCGGCTTAGGGAGAGCCGCTTCGATCTCGGGTTGGAGTTCGGCCATGGCTTCGAGCATCAGGGAGAAAGAGCGTAAGGGATTGTCCATAAAGGGGTCCTGTATTGACCAATAAAATAGAACTTATGTTCTAATAATACAACTATTCAAGTCCCGTGTCAAGAAAAATTCGATTTTTTAAGGGATGGTACATTCTCAAACCTTTCTTGCAGGAACCGAGCGACTATAATCCGGCTATGCGTACAAAATTCCCCGTTACCGTTCATCTGTTGTTCTTTCGTGAAAACCAGATTCTGTTACTGCGACGTTTCAACACTGGTTTTGAAGACGGCAATTACAGCGTGCCCGCCGGGCATCTGGATGGAGGCGAAACTGTCCGTATGGCAGCCGCCCGCGAAGCGTTCGAAGAAACTGGCATACACATTGAGATAGAGAACATCGAATTTGCTACCGTGATACATCGCAAATCTGACGATACCCTTTCGGGCACAGGCGAACGCGTGGATTTTTTTGTCCACATCAAAGCCTGGGACGGCGAACCCTTCAACGCTGAGCCAGAGAAATGCGACGAGTTGCGTTGGTGTGATCTGGAGGTACTGCCAGAGAACACAATTCCATACGTGAGAAAAGCTATCCAGAATTATCTGGATGGTCACCCTTATGATGAATTTGGTTGGGACGGTTAACAAACGCCAATCAGTAAAAACCCACAAGCTTTGAAAACCATCCTGAAGGATGGTTATTTTTGAGTATCAAGCTGTACCATATTACAAACACCCCATCAATTTGCCAAAGGAAAGGAGAACAGTCATGTTTGGACACACTCGCTCAATACTTTACTTTGTATTTGGTGCAAGTTTACTGTTGGTGAGCGGTTGCGGAACGCCACCAGCTACCTCACCGCCAAAGCCAACTTCCTTGCCTGTCCCAACTGCAACGACTGAACCAGCCAAACCGGAAAAGCCGGAATTGCTCATGACGCTAACAGGCGATGAGACATCGTTCGACATGCCATATGGGGTGGCAGTTGCCTCAGACGGCAGTATTTACGTTTCTGACAGCGGCAACAACCGCGTTATGAAGTTCGACCAAGTGGGTAACTTGATACAAATCTGGGATCAGGCCGGCAGCGGTGATGGCGAATTCAATTCTCTGGGTTTCGGCGGCCTGGCCGTAGATGCGGATGGGGACGTTTTTGTAGTGGACAACGGCAACCATCGTATCCAAAAATTCGACAGTGAAGGCAATTATTTGACCCAGTGGGGCAGCGAAGGCACGGATGATGGTCAGTTTGTGCGCGCGATTGGGATTGCGGTAGACCGCGAGGGGAACGTCTACGTGACCGACGATAGTAACCCTTATGTGCAGAAGTTCGATAACAGCGGTCAATTCCTGATGAAGTGGGGTGGTCAGGGCAAAGGCGATGGCCAGTTCAGTCACGCAACCGGTATTGCGGTGGATGCGCAGGGGAACGTCTTTGTCGCGGATTACAGCAACCAACGCGTACAAAAATTCAACCAGCAGGGAGAGTTCATCAGCGCCTGGACGATGGCCTCCGACCTGAACTCAACCGGCACACCGGAAGGCATCACCGTGGATGACCAGGGGCATGTTTACATCACCGATTATCAATTTGGTCGCGTGCAGGTGTTCAGCAATGACGGCCAGCCGCTCTTGGCCTGGGGCTCGCATGGTCTGGAAGCCGGGCAATTCAGGAGGCCGACTGGCATTGCCATCGATGCTCAGGGGAGTGCTTACGTGGTCAGCCAGATGAACAACAATGTACAAGTATTTGCGTTGCCTGCCATTGAATGAATATTCCAAATTTTTTACTTCAAACACTTGGAACTGTGTGATTTCTATTTTTCATAGTTTAACGAAAATAGCTTGAGGTTGAGCATTCACAAATCGAAAAGGGGTTCCATTTTGTATTTATTCTTGGAGCACTTTGCTCAGAACATCTCGCATATTCTGTGCAAATTCATGCTTTGGAAAAATGACAACAAATTCGCGCAAATCTTTTATAGCGTCTTGAATGAACCAATCTGGGATCTTATTGCTAATGATGGAACGATAAAGTTCATTTGACTGTTCAAATTCTCCGGCAGCTAAATAGTACAGCGCTAAATTGAAAGAGTTTGTTCTATTATTGGGGTTTTGGTTGTATTCCTTCTCAGCTATTTTAGTGGCCATTATTATATCTTTTTTAGCTTGTACTTCTTGTTCCAACAGTAAATAAACTAGTGCGCGCTCGTAATAATACCAATCCTCATCGGGATCGAGTTCAATTGCACGAGCAAAATCAGCCAATGCTTCTTCATAGTGTTCCATCAAACGATAGGTGATGCCCCGGTAAGCGAGTACCCAGGCATCATCAGGATCGAGTTCAATTGCATGAGCAAAGTCAGCCAATGCTTCTTCATAGCGTTTCATTTTACGATAAGTAATACCTCGCTGAGCGATCGCCCAGGCATAATCAGGATCGAGTTCAATCGCACGAGCTAAGTCTGATAATGCTTCTTCATAGCGTTCCATTTCAAGATAAGTAATGCCCCGCTGAGCAATAGTCCAGGCATCATCTGGATCGAGTTCAATCGCATGAGCAAATCCTTTAAAGCATCTTCGTAGCGCTCCATCACACGATAGGTAATGCCCCGCTGAGCCATCACCCAGGCTAAATCAGGATCGAGCTCAATCGCATGAGCAAAGTCTGATAATGCTTCTTCGTGGCGTTCCATCACACGATAGGTAATGCTCGTTGGGCTACCGCCCAGGCTAAATCAGGATCGAGTTCAATTGCATGAGCAAAGTTTGCGAATGCTTCTTCGTGGCGTTCCATCACACGATAGGTAATGCCCCGATGAGCAAACGCCTGTGCAACATCAGGATCAAGTTCTATTGCACGAGCAAAATCTGACAGCGCTTCTTCATATCGTTTCATTTTACGATAAGTAATGCCCCGATGAGCTATCTTCCAAGCATCACTAGGATCAAGCTCAAGTGCACGAGCAAAGTCCGCCAATGCTTCTTCATACCGTTCCATCTCAAGATAAGCAAAACCTCGCTGAGCGATTGCCCAGGCATAGTCAGGATCAAGCTCAATCGCACGAGCAAGATCAGCCAATGCTTCTTCGTATTGTTCCATTTCAAGATAAGTAATACCTCGTTGAGCTATCGCCCAGGCATAATCAGAATCAAGCTCAATCGCACGAGCAAGATCAGCCAATGCTTCTTCATATCGTTCCATCCGACGATAGGTGATGCCCCGAAAAGCTATTGCCCATACAACATCAGGATCAAGCTCAATCGCACGAGCAAAATCTGACAGCGCTTCTTCATATCGTTCTATCTCACGATAAGTAACACCCCGATGAGCAATCACCAGGCATCATCAGGATCGAGTGCAATTGCACGAGCCAAGTCTGACAATGCTTTTCATAGCAATCCATTTCACGATAAGTAATGTCACGCTGAGCGATTGCCAAGCGACATCAGGGTTGAGCTCAATTGCACGGGCAAAATCTGACAAGGCTTCTTCATATCGTTCCTTCAGACGATAGGTAATACCTCGATGAGCGATCGCCAAGCATAATCAGGATCGAGCTCAATTGCACGAGCAAGATCTGACAAGGCTTCTTCATACCGTTCCATGTCGCGATAAGTGATGCCCCGCTGAGCCATCGCCCAGGCATAATCAGGGTCAAGCTCAATTGCACGAGTAAAATCCATTAGAGAATCGACATTGTTTTTTTTATTTGATTGAGCAAGTCCTGCCATCTGTAAGCTCTAACTCCATCATAAGGACATGTGCCTTTGTTAAATCATCAACAGCATTATCATAATCGCCTCTATCAAGAGCTTGTCTGCCTCTATTTGCGAGCACCTGAGATGTAACAAAATCTCTTTTTTGGAGCTTGCTTCCCAATTCCGAAAGCAACAAAGCCTTATCAGCCGACCAGGAAAAGAATACTTTGTACACCCATGAAGAAAATACTCGATTGAATTTCTCCCAAAAGGTGACCAGAAAATTTCCTTTCTTTTTTCTTCTTTTTCTTGGAGAAAATAGATTATTAAAGAATCTTCCTAATTCGAAGAGAGAACTTAGATAGTGGTGAACGGATTTGGTTTGTCAGTTGTTTCCAAAGACGCTCTAAATGTTTCTGATTTGGTACACTAATTTGAATTTTGGTTAAATCGTCAAATAAATTAAGGAGTGTCTGAATGGCATTCACGAACCAACCAGGATTGTAATTTTCGATAAACGCAGCTAAATGAGAACGTGCAACATCAACTTCTATGAGTAAGGGCAACAACAAAGGTTCAGGGATGGTGTAGAGCCCCTTTGATGCAACGATATCGAAAAGGGCCCATTTAGTTTGCGCTTGAAGCAAGGAGCGAGGGGAGGTATTCTTTACATGTTCTTTTTCTGCTAGATACTTCGCGTATCGATGAATACTGTTTTCTAGGGGGGTCACTCCTGCTGAACTAAAATGGACGATACTTGTTAAAAGATATTCTGCCAGCGGTAGTGATATAGTAATATTTCGACGTTGTTCTCCCCAGGCTTCTTCGTCTGTTTGCTCCAACATTTTATTGACCTGATCTTCGCTTAATTGCTTCGATGTCTGTGCTTGCTGTAATGTAAAAAGAATGCTATAGGGTCTGCCGTCTGTTTTATTGACAAGAACATCTACGGCTTCCTCTGTAAGATGAACATCTAGCTCTGCAGCACCTGTCAAAACCAAATTTTCTCGTTGATCGTCAGTTAGTGGAGGAAGGCTTACTTGATAGAAATTCTGTTGCTCGAGCCAAGACTTAAAGACAGGTGTAACCTTTCAATTTAAATCGTAATCAGGAAGAATATATCCGGACGCACTTTCCTAATTGTGTCGATACAGGTGGACAAACGAGATAACCGTTCCGGTTCGGAGCGAAGTCCTAACTCATCTATGAAAAATAGGGCCTTTTGATGCTCGTCAATTTCTGAGCTGATGGCTGCCTCTAAACTATTGGTATCTATCAAGTCAAGCGCCGAAGTTGGTTCATATACCACGGAAATCAAATTCATTTCTACAGCAGTACGAATTAACTCGGCTGCCTCCCTGGTTTTGCCGGATTTCATCCAACCTATAATTGCTATTGAACCGTGCAAACGCAAAGTGCGCCTTGATAAAATTCCGCGGTCTATCCATGGAACTTTTCCTCCCCGGCCCAATCTCCCGATTAAGTCCGCATAGCTAGTTTTTCGGATAGGTGCCTTATTTGATAACCATGAAACATCAGCAGCATCTCGTTCTGTTAATTTGTCACAAATAGGGATAAAAATATCTGATATTAAAGTTCCTATAATTGTAATGACTGTAGCTCCACCGGCAATGATTGGAATATAGATACTAAACCAAGCTGGGAATTTTTGGGGGTTACCTGTATAGAAATATAAAACCAGTGAAAAGCCAACCAACAACAGGATACTGATGCTGAGTATTAGGACAAATTTTCTCTTTTTTAAGTCTTGTTTCATTTTTGCCGCCTTGTAGAAACAACTGTCAAGAAAAAGTAATCAAACGATGATTGCATTTTATCAAAAACTAAACCTGTTAATTGGCTTGCTCTGTATTTGATATGATCATCATACTTTGGGAATCCTGTTCATCCCTGCACATCTCTGGTAAAGTTCTCACATGCCAACCGAAAAAGAAGTCTACGAAGCCCACGCTGACCAGTATGAGCGCCTGATCCGGCGCGAAGACTACCAGAACAACATTTTGGCTGCTATCCAGGATTATTTCCCGCTCAATAAAAATGTAGATGTAGTCGAGCTCGGCGCAGGGACGGGTCGCCTGACACGCCTGCTGGCGCCACACGTGAAGTCCATCAAGGCCTTCGATAGCTCCGCGCACATGCTTGAAATTGCCGAGAAATCGTTGCGCGCAGATGGGCCTCTCCAACTGGGAGACCGGTGTGGCCGACCATCGCCAGGTTCCCGTGGCGGAACACAGCGCGGACCTGGTCATCTCGGGCTGGAGTTTTTGCTATCTGGCAGTCTGGGGTGGCGCGGATTGGGGTTCCGCGTTGCAAGATGGTTTGAACGAAATCCAACGCATCCTGCGACCGGGTGGGATGGTGCTCATCATCGAGTCGCTGGGTACGGGCACGGAGAAGCCCCGTCCGCCGGAGCATTTGAAGGCCTATTTCGACTGGTTAACGGAGGCAGGCTTCGAGCGCGGTTGGATGCGCACCGATTATCGCTTCGAGTCGCTCGAGGAGGCGGTCGAACTGTCCACGTTCTTCTTTGGCGAGCAGATGGGACAGGAAGTCCGCCAGAAAAATTGGGTCATCCTGCCTGAATGCACGGGGGTCTGGTGGAAGAGCGGGTAAAATCGGGTCATGTTCGATCTCACCAACTGTCGCTTTGCTTTTCTGGATTTTGAGACCACCGGCCTTTCGCCCTGGTTTGGCGACCGGGTTTGCGAGGTGGGGATTGTGCTGACGGAGGGGAAACGTATTCGGGAGACGTACGAGACGCTGGTCAACCCGGGACGGGAACTCTCGCCCGCGGCTGCCAACACCAACGGTCTGACGGATGCCGAGCTTGCTACCGCGCTCCCGTTCGAAGCGGTGGCCGACGAGCTGTCTGCCCACCTGCGAGACGCAGTAGTGGTTTGCCATAACGCGCAGTTCGACTTGCAATTCCTGGATAGCGAATTCCACCGCATGGGCAGGGAAATGCAAATCCCCAACCTGATCGACACACTATTCATCGCGCGCGAGCGCTTCGACCTGCCTTCGAATTCGCTGCGTTCGTTGGCAGCGGACTTTCACGTTCCGATGGATGGGGCGCGTCACGCCTTGGCTGATGCACTGATCTGCCGAGGCGTTTTCTTTGCCATGATGGAGGCCATCCAACCACCCGGCGGAAAGCTGGATGATTTCATCGGCATCTACAATTCCCCCACCTGGCCCAATGATGGCATACATCTGCCCGTCGAGTTGAACGAGAGCCATCCAGAGTGGCAAGCGCCTGCGCATCACTTACGTGGATGGCAAAGGCAACCGCAGCAAACGCTGGGTCACGCCTTACCAGGTGATTGGCTTGTCGGATTATCTTTACTTGCAACGCATATTGCCACCTGCGGGATGACGAGCGCAGCTTCCGCCTGGACCGCATCGTCAAGATCGAACGTGGAAGTGTAGAATGGGCTATTTATTGCTGGAAGGTGGCGCCGAATTTGGCGGCGCGATGCGCGAACCGGACCTGCGCGCCATCCAATTAGCCGGCGGTGCGGACGCGCCCATTCGTATCATCCCAACCGCTGCTGCGCCGGACAACAACCACGTTCGTGCCGGGAACAACGGTTTGCGCTGGTTCCAAAGCCTGGGCGCACTGGAACGTGGAGTCCCTGCCATTGATCGACAAAGCCAGCGCAAATGATCCCAAAATTGCGGAGTCTCTCCGCGCCGCAAAATTGATCTACCTGCTGGGCGGGTTCACGCACTATCTCGGTCAAACGTTGTTGGGAAGCAAAGCTTGGGGGGCTGCGCTAGAAGCTTATCAAAACGGCGCGGTCATCGCCGGGTCTAGTGCGGGGGCAATGGTGCTGTGCGAGCATTACTACGATCCGGGCCGTGGAAAAGTGGAACGCGGGATTGAATCTGGTGCCGAACGCCTGCGTACTGCCGCATCACAATAGGTTTGGGAAGAATTGGGCCGGGAAGTTGAAGACATCATTACCCGGTGTGACTCTGCTTGGGATTGACGAGTATACGGGTATGTTACTGAAGGATGGAGAATGGACTGTCTACGGGGGTGGCGAAGTGACGTTGTATTGGGGGGAGAAGCTCGAAACATATGCTGCGAAAGAAACGTTCAAGCTAACCTGAAAGGAAAAAGACCTCTAACGCAAATTCCACGAATGAGACGAATGATATGAGAAATGCTGGTTTCTGCTTTTTGATCAGCGTAAACCAGCGTTCACCTGCGTCCAATCGAATTTGTTTAATTGCTAACTTTCCCCGCTAACTTCCTTCCAGGTTTTCAACATGAGAAGCGCATCATCTTCCATAACCGGGCTTTCGCACAAGATGCGCCCGGCGCAGCCGAAGTCTTTCAGTGCGCGCAGCAGGGCTTCCAAATCCAGATCGGCTTCTTCAAGTTTAAGATGATTTTTCTCCCCTTTAGGTCCGTATTCGATGCCCGAAAGGTGAATGTGCAAGCGCTTCAATGATTTCTTCCCCAACGCTTTGCTATAGGACTCCAAATACCTCGACCACTCATCATAGGTGTTGACGCTCCCATCCCCGGGACGGGCATGCAGGTGGGCGAAGTCCAGGCAGGGTTCCACACCCTCGATGGCTTTGCCCATTGCGAGCGTGTCTTCTAGCGAGCCGAGCATGGCCGACTTGCCCATGGTTTCGGGCCGCAGCGTGACCGGATTGCCCGCCGCGCGCAGTTCTTCCACGCAGCCTTGCAAACGCGGGATAGCGACTTTCAGCACTTCTTCGGGCGGGCGTTCAAAATACGAGCCGGGATGGAAGATGACGTCCGTGCAGCCGGCCAGGTTGCCATAGTGGGCCGCATCCATCAACCGCTGGCGGGATTTGGGCCATTCGGTCTCGTCCGCGTTCAGGTTGATGAAGTAGGGCGCGTGTACACTCAGGCCCACGCCCTGCTCTTGCCCGGTCCCTTTGATGGCAGCACAGGTAGCTTCGCTGACGCGCACTGCACGCACCCAGCCTAACTCGAGCGCTTCCAGCCCGATGGATTTGCTGAATTCGATCGCACCCACCGAACCGCCCGGTTTCTTGGGCGTGCCAGTGGGGGAACCGACTGTGCCAAAGCGAAACGATAAAGTCATAGATTTCTCCTTTGTTCACCACGGAGCACATGGAGAGCACTGAGAAAAATTTTCTCCATGTTCTCCGCCCGCCCCGGCACTGTCGCTCGGGCCGGGGTGAACTCTGTGGTTAATTGCCAAACCAAATTGAAATTTTCTCCCACAAGGGCGGGCCCAGAATCAACAATCCCACACCAATGGCTGCCAACGCCGCAATCAGGACGGCGGCCGCGCCCACATCCTTGCCGACCTTGGCCAACGGGTGTTTATCGGGGCTGGCCAGGTCCACAACTGCCTCGATGGCTGTATTGAGAAACTCTGCCGCCCAGACCATGGCAATGGTCACCAGCAGCACAGCCAAATCGCGGGCGGGCAGTCTCAGCCACAGCGCAACGACGATGACCGCGGTCGAGATGATGGCATGGATCCAGGCGTTTTGCTGCGTGCGCAGGACATGCCACCAGCCGCGGAAGGCGTAGCCAAAGGAACGGATGCGGGAGACAAGGAAGGATTTCATTAGCGTGAATTGTTATGCGGGAATCGGAGTCACGGAAGGAACAAATCACGATTCCCGAATTTCGATATCCGGCAACCCGAGTCTTTCCAGGACTTCGGCTTGCGCTTTCCACATGCGAGCTTTTTCATCGGCCTCAGCATGGTCATAGCCCAGCAGGTGTAGAGTCCCGTGGACGGCCAGCAACTGCACTTCGGCTTCCAGCGCATGACCGGCTGCGCGGGCCTGCTCGTCAGCGCGTTGGACTGAGATGAGAATATCGCCCAGATAACGGCGAGCAGTTTCCGGGTCCGTTTCGGAAGCGGGGAAAGAGAGCACGTCGGTAGGCGCGTCGATGCCTAGATATTCCCGGTTCAATTCGCGCAATTGCGCGTCATCCGTCAACATGATAGTCAAGTCACCATCCACGGATTGATGCGCGAGCACGGCCAGAGCAGCGCGTTCAAGCATGTCCGGTGCGAGGTCGGTTTGTAAGGATGGGTTGACTTCGATATGGATCACGATTTGTTCGCGTTGTGCGGAATGGTCGGGACGTCTTCAACAGCCATGGGAGCCTTTGCCTTTGGATATTCGATGCGCGGATGAAAGGAACCGCGCAGGGTGGTGACGAAAGACTCTGCAATTTTGCTGAGGTCGCTCAGGGTGAGTTGGGTGTGATCAAGCTGACCGGATGTCTGGGCATATTCAATGGCAGTATGCACGATGGCGCGTAATTCTTCCTCATTGCTGGGTCTCCCGGCACGGACGCGCGCTTCGGTGCCGTCGGCCAGCATCAACAGGGCCGTTTCGCGTGAGCGCGGACTCGGGCCGGGATAACGGAATTTCGAGGCATCCACTCGGGATTCATCGCCGCCTGCGGCTTCGACCGCTTTGGTGTACTGGTAGCGGGTGAGCATCGTGCCGTGATGCTCGAGGATGAAATCGTCAAGGCGGCGCGGCAGGCGATATTTGCGTGCCAGCTTGATGCCTTCTAATACGTGTTGAGTTATGGCAGCAGAACTATCCGCGGGGTCAAGATCGTCGTGCGTGTTGAGACTGCCGTGCGCCTGGTTCTCGATGAAAAAGGATGGGTTCACAGCCTTGCCTATGTCGTGGAAGAGCGCACCCACGCGGGTCAGAAGAGCGTCCGCGCCGATGTTCTCAGCAGCCTGTTCAGCCAGGTTGGCCACCTGCAAGCTATGCTGGTATGTACCCGGCGCATTGCGCAGAAAGAATTGGAGCAGGGGAAAATCAGGACGTGAAATCTCGAGCAGTTGTAGCGGCGTGGTCAAGCCCAAAATTTGAGCCAGGAAGTATTGCAGTAACAAGGTGATACTGGCTGAAGCCATCCCGTTAAAAACCGCCGCACCCGACAATGTGACAATTCCCACCCAATCCATCTGGTTGAACGGCAGGCGGAAGGCCAGGATCATGGCGATCCCTGACAGGGCAATTGCGATGCCCGCACGGAAAAAGACCCAGAAGCGCCGAGCAGAGCCAAGCACGAGCACGCCTGTCAGCGTGGCCAACATGTAGTAAGGCATCAGGTCGAGCGTGTTGGGCAGGCCGTAGGCCGCCAGCACAGAAATGACCAGTCCGAAGATCAGGCCCGTTTCCAGGTTGAAGAGCGTTGCCAGCAACAGGCCAACTGCGGGCAGAGGATACAGGTATGGGATGATCGTCCGGTTCGGAATGGACAATCGCGCCCCGACCAGGAAAAGAATAAAAATGATAGCAATCAGCACCAGGCTGCGGACTTCAAAGAGATAAGGCCGGTTGCGGCGATAGAAATACAGCCCCACAAAAGTAGTCGTCAGGATCACTAATGCAACCACCCCCACATAGTCCTGCCATTGTTGGCCGGGCTCGATCAGTCCCAATTTTGCGAGCGCTTCTCGTTGCGCAGGCGTGATGATCTGGCCGCTCGCTACGACTGTTTCTCCCGGTTTATAAGACTGGACCACCGGTTGGACAGCGTCGCGCGCGGCTTGACGGGCGGCATCGGTCAAGTCTTGACTGTTGAAGCTGTTCGGCGCGATAAAAGCGGATACAAACTCTGCCACCAGTCCCGCCTGTTCCTCGGTCAGCGCCAGGCTAACCAGCGAGGGCACGCTGCGACGGATGACCGGTAAGTCACTCTCGCGGATGGTATTGCGCATGACCTGTTCCAACACACTCAAAGCCTCCTGCTGGATGGCATCCCAGCGGGTGTCGGACAGGTTCAGGATTTGATCGATAGTATCGGGTTTGAGGGTTAGGTCGCTCAGGGCACCCAGGTCGGCTTGCTTCTGCTCGAGCGTGGCAAACTCGTCGGCGCGGACCAGGCTGATATAGTCGAGGGCAGCCCGCAGGTGTTCGATCTGACTGCGCGCAGTGGACGGATCGGGCGAGGAATAAACCTGCGGAACGGCGCGTTCGGCTGCTGCGCGCGCTTCCTCTGTCCGCACCTCGCTGACGTATTCGATCGCCTGGGGAGCCTGAAGGTCACGTGGCGCAACGTCACCTGCTTCTAACGGCAGCGCCCCCGGGCTGAGGGACAATGGCGCGATCAAGGCAATCAGCGAGATCAAGCCTACCAGAATGAGCAGGATGAATTAAATCGTGCGAATGCGAGCGGGAACTTTCCCAACTTCGGCGGAAGCCATCAGTTAGCCTGAAGGATCGGGGAGTTCATCACAGAGTACGCTGGTCGGTGGGCCAGGGAGAGCACGAGACTTGATACAGAAGACTCGGTGTTCTCAGTGAACTCAGCAGCAAAAACGCTCGACAAACTCATCCGGCGAGTTGCTCTTTCACCATCGCACTGACTTCACCGCCGGGCGCGCGGCCAGCCACTTTTTCCAAGGCAACTTTCATGACTTTGCCCATATCAGAAGGTGCAGAAGCACCAGTCTCGGCGATGGCGACCTTGACGATCTCGCGCAACTCGTCAGCAGACATGGCTTCAGGCAGGAAGGCTTTCAGCACGGCGATTTCGGCCTGGTTGTCTTTGACGAGGTCATCGCGGTCGGCTTTTTTGGCCTCTTCGATGGCCTCCTTGCGGTTCTTGACTTCCTTCTGCAGCAGTGCGATGACTGCCATCTCGTCCAGTGAGGTTTGCTTATCCACTTCGACCTGCTTGATGGCCGCCAGCGCCATGCGAACAGTGTTCTTGCGCACCGTGTCCCCAGAGCGCATGGCATCCTTCATGGATTCGTTAAGTTGAGTTTTTATGTCCATGTAGGCGATTATACTAGAAAGCCACCCTGGTTTCATGCACGAGGGAGGTCTGGAGGCCATGCCTCAGCAAGGATTTACCACTTCACCTTTCGCCACCACCCAACCAGAGTTGTGCAGCACTCCCGTTTCGATCCAGTTGTTGTTTGGCAGGCGTTTACCTCCCGCGTTCACTGAGGTAACTATGCCAAAGGATCCTGGCTGCGACCGCCCGCCAGGGCCTCCAGCCAAGTGCGATTTTGTCAACTTCGCCGAACCCCGGCATGCTGGCCAGTCCTTTCACCTCCTGGATTGATTTTGCCAACGCCAAATCGCCCGAAGGCCAGGCGTCTGCTCGTCGCAATGCAAAGAGAAGATACGTGTCCGCTGTCCATCTTCCAATGCCTTTGATTGCCATCAGCTTCTGCCGGACCTGATCGTCGTCCAGGGTTTCGAGGACGCCGAAATCCAGCTCACGCTCTATAATCGCTTGGGCGACACCCCGGACGTAGGAGGCTTTCTGGCGACTGAAGCCTATCTTCCGCAATTTCGTGTCGTCGAGGGAAAGGAATTTGTCTGCGACAATTGGGCCGATTTCTGCCTCTAACTTGGTGAACGCAGCCTGGGCCGATTCCAGCGAAACTTGTTGAGATAGGATGGCCAGAACGATACCCGGAAAGCCCGGTGCATGGGTCCAAAAAGGAGGTTTTCCCCACTTCAAGACAACCGCTGCGAGGTCCTTATCGCGGGTGGCTAATTCGGCGATGCCGTCTTCGTACGTACTTTGCGTGAGTGCTTTGTCCATGTGTAAATGTCAGAAGGATTTTGCCCTACACCGGGCTGGTCTGGAGACCGCGCCCCATCAACTTTCTCCACAAAACATAGCTCTTTGGTTGGTCGATAAATTCGCTACGATAATCTCGAATTCGTACTGAGTTCTTTTCATCGCCGCTTCGAAGGCATAGGCAAAGCGCTCGCCGCTGGCAGGAGAGTCAAGCTGCATGTGGGCGTGCGAATCGGCTGGCAGGAGGGGGATCAAAAAGCGTTTCACGAAAGGAATAAAAGAGAGTACGCCCAAGGGATAGTAGAGTTTACCGGAGTGCAGATCCGGGCTACAGAGTAACTCGTCCATCAGGGGAGCAATTTCGGACGGAGGCGGTGGCGTCTGGCCATTGACATCGTCCCTGTAGGGGAACCGGGAAAGCCATAAATCCACGTAATTGCTATGGGCATAAAAATCCTGGGCGGTGTGGATCAGCCTGCCAAAGGCAGCCCAGGCGGCGGGCAGGCCTTCGTCTTGCAAAGTGGAGAGAGTCAACCGACGTTGTTCTTCGATGTAGCGGTCGGATTCCTGGATAGCGTTGTTATCGTAATGGTACTCGTTGTGACCAATCTGACCGGTCAGAAGGTGGTCTTGTTTGGTATTGGCAGCCAGAATGGCCTGCAGCGCGTGCAGACCGAAGTGCTCGCTCAAGGCTTTGCGGGTGATGGACTTGTGGTATTTGATGAGCATGGTTGAATTATGTCACACTGCCGTCTCGTACCCCGTGTTCAAGGGGCACTCGCATCGGCGTGCAGCCGGTTCTCGCGGCACGAACGGTGAGCAGCGCGAAGTATCGCCCGCGCTTCGCGCCTTCAGAATGACAAAGGGAATTACCCCTTCAGCCCCTTGAGTTCATACACTTCGACGGGTTGCGCACGACCTTTGACCATCAGGGTTTTGAGTGGGGCAGCCAGGACGTGTTCCGACACAATCTCGTACGTTTCTTTATATATCAGGATCTGATGAGGCCTGGCTGCCATTTGCAAACGCTGTGCCAGATTGACTGCATCGCCGATGGCGGTGAAATTGAACAGGTCATTGGTGCCCACATTCCCGACCATAGCCAGGCCGGTGCTGACACCGATGCGGAACACCATGTGCTGGCCGGGATCGGGGAAAAGCGCGTGAGCTTCCAATGCGCGACTCCTGATGTTCAGAGCAGCCCGCACCGCGCGCAGCGCATGGTCTTCTTGTCGGTCGGGGCTGTTCCAGATGGCGAGCACTGCATCTCCCATGAACTTATCCAGCGTGCCCTCTTCCTCGAGGATGGCCTGCGCCGCCAACGACAGATACGTATTCAACACCTTGAAGACTGACTCTGGCGGATGCTGTTCGCTGAAAGTCGTAAACCCGCTCACATCTGCAAACACGGTTGTGACCACCTGTTTCGTCCCGTCCAGGCGCAGGTTGCCTGGATCAGCCAGCAGCCGGTCACGCACGCGTGGCGCAACGACCCGCCCAAAGGTCTGGCGGATGCGTTCCTGCTCGGCTTCCAGATTTCGGCGTTCGGTCAGGTCTTCGAAAACCAGCGTGGCCCCTTTCGTCCCCAGGTGTGCATCCCGTAGCGGCGCGCAGGACAGGCGCAGGAAGACATCGCCACGCAGCGGAACCTGGCGCATGAGTTCCGTGCCCAGAATGACCGCCCCGTCATTAAGCGTGCTGGCAGTCACATCGTCCAGGTCGATCCCAAGACCGGGCACCGTCCGCGAGAGTCGACGTCCCATCACCTGCCAGGCTTCCAACCCCAGGATCTGCTCTGCCGCGTGGTTGAAGAGCGTGACTTTACGATCCAGATCGGTGGTGATAACTCCGGATGAGATCGAAGCAAAAATGTCGCTCATCAGGTTTTTCATTTCCATGGTCTGTTCCAACGTGTGACGCAGGTTGGTGAACAAACGTGCGTTCTCCAATGCCAGGGTGGACTGGGCTGCCACCGCTGCCAGGAAGTCCAGATCGTCGCCGGTGTACAGGTCACCGGAGCGGCGTGGACCCAGCATCAGGAAGCCGATCAATTTCTCTTCGTAGTGCAGCGGTACAAAGGTATAGCCTTTCAATCTGCGATAGTTGCCCGTTTTGACCTGCAACTCTTCAGGCATCTCACCAGATGGCGGGAACCAGATAGGCTTCCCGGTTTTCAGCATCAAGTGGATCAGCGGGTCTTCCACTTGATAAGGCACCGCGCTGTCTTCCCCGGAAGCATGAGGAAAGTATTTTCCCATCTCATCGTTATACAGGTACACCACGAATTTTTCGGGCGCCAGCGCCAGTTGTAGTTGCTCTTCCATGGTGCGCAAGGTTTGGCTCAAATCGGGCGTGATGATTAGTTGCCGGGAGAGACTCATCAACGCCCGGCGGTAATCCGCTGGCGAGCGATAGAATAAGCGATCAATCCCGCGCTGGATCAGATTACGGACGGGTATCAGTCCTGCTGCCAGTAAGAGCAAATAAGCGGCGATGACCAACGGATCGGTCGCTTTCATGGCATCTTGCAGCAGCACCGAGAGCAACGCGATCAATCCATAGAAGGCACCCAGCGCGACGGCTGTGGTCAAGAGATAAGCTAGCAGGCGGCTCAGAATGCGGTCTACGTCCAACAGGCGGAAACGCAGGATGGCGTAGGTGATCGAAAGCGGCATAATGATCATGGGCGGGAAGACCACCCAGGCGCGGAACTCCGTGGCCTGTCCACTGCCCAGGAATGCCAGATAAACCATGACCGGAAGTAAGGCCAAGGTAGTCCCAAAAATGATCACGCGGCTTTGTTGGCGCACGATATTTGTCCGACCGTGCAGCACGCGCCAACTCAGGACACCCACCAGGAAGATGAACCCCAGCACGATGCACAGATAACCATACTGCCACCAGTGAGTATAGGTGTAGGGCGAGGGCGGTGCAACAACCGAGATAACCATCATGGGGACCAGCAAAGCCAAGCCAACCCACGGTAGCAGGCGTAAGCGCGGGTTGGCGCGTACGATGCGTGTGGGCTGCGGGAAGACCATCGCCAGATACATCAACCCGCCCGCAGAGAGCAGGACGCCCAATCCCCACAACGCATTGGTATAACGCGTGGTACTGATCTCGAACAGCGTGGTCATAAGCACCGTTGCACCGGAGACAAAGTACAACAAGGCGCGACTCTCCCACAGGTCACTGCGCAGGCGGTAGGCCCATAATCCAATCCCTAAGAAAGCCAATCCCATTAAATAAGGGACAATGAAGAGCGAAACAATGTCAGCAAAGGGGAAATGGATGGGCGTGATTTCGACGCTATACGTTTCCCCATCTGGATGCACAAGGGAAGCCCTGACTGGCTTGTACCCGTTGGTGTCCATGATCCGTTCGAAATCTCGTACGCTCGTGAGTCCTTCTCCGTTCAATGCGATCAAACGGTCAAGATACTTCACCCCCAATTCGGTGGCGGGCCAGCCCTCCATGTTGATAGAACTGACCACATTGTTCGTTTCAAACAAAGCTCCCAAAAAAGGCAAGCGATACCAGCGCATTGCCCAAAATGGTGTCAATATCAACAAAGCGATCGCGACAGTTGCTGCAACCAGCGGGGGTAATTGAGCCAGCCATCGGGATCGAGACGGTTTTACTTCCAAAAAGCCTCCAATTTGACCGGAAAAGGACAAAGCGATTATACGCGAAATTCCCAATCAGGCGGAATGACGTTTATAATGCCTTTATGCCTCTTTACACACGTTCTGGAGACGACGGCACCACCGGCCTGCTCGGTGAAGACCGTGTTTCTAAAGACCATCCTCGTATCGAAGCCCTGGGCGCACTGGACGAAGCCTCTGCTGCCCTGGGATTAGCACGCGCCTCCTGTCTCGCGCCTCAAACGCCCCCCATCCTGCGCAAAGTCCAACGAGATTTGTACAGGCTGATGGCGGAAGTCGCTGCCACGCCTGAAAATGCGGACAAGTTCCAGGGTATTGACGCTGCCAGTGTCACATGGCTCGAAGAGCAAGCTGACGCTATCAACAAGCAGGTCAGCTTACCTAAAGCATTCATCCTGCCGGGCGACACACCCAGCGGTGCGGCTCTCTCGCTGGCGCGAGCGGTCATCCGTCGCGCGGAACGACGCGTGACCGAGTTGTTCACGCTGGAAGAACTCAGCAACCCCGAACTGTTGCGTTATATCAATCGCTTATCATCGCTGTGTTTCGTGCTCGAACTGCTCGAAAACCAGACGGCTGGAAAATCTACTTCCCTGGCAAAGGAGTAACCAAAATGTTTGAAAAAGAAACCCTCAAAATTTTGGAAAAAGCGCTTACCAGATTGGAAGATGGGTTTGATGACTTGCCCGATCTCGAGCAGAGTTTTGATCTGGAGGGGATCGAGACGGTTATGATGCAAGTCGCGGAGAGCATGCAGAATAACTACCCGTACTTTCATCCGTACTACGCCGGGCAAATGCTGAAACCTCCGCATCCGGTTGCGCGGGTCGCGTACATGCTCTCCCTGTGGATCAATCCCAACAATCACGCCCTGGATGGTGGGATTGCAAGTTCCCATTTTGAGAAGGAAGCTGTAGCCGAAATTGCGAAACTTTTTGGCTGGGAGAATTTTTTGGGACATCTTACCGGTGGCGGAACCATGGCAAATATGGAGGCGCTTTGGATTTCCGGCCAATTGAATCCCGGTAAGAAAATAGTCGCCTCAGAGCAGGCGCACTACACCCATAAACGGATATCCGACGTGCTTGGTTTGGATTTTCAATCCATCCCCTGCGATGACAAGGCCAGGATGGATGTCAGCGCATTGCGAAAAGTACTGGATGAAGGCAATGTTGGAACGGTCGTTGCCACGATCGGTACCACAGGGACAGGGTCAGTCGATCCACTGCTGGAAATTCTAGAAGCTAAAGCAAGAGTATGGTTTTCGTTTGCACGCTGATGCGGCCTATGGCGGCTACTTTATCCTGGCGGACAACTTAGAACCATACGCCCGAGATGTATACAATCACCTGGTCGAAGTCGACTCGATTGTGGTCGATCCACACAAACACGGCCTACAGCCATATGGTTGCGGTTGTATCCTTTATCGTGATCCCGGCGTAGGGAAGTACTACAAGCACGAATCTCCCTACACTTATTTCACATCGTCAGAACTCCACCTGGGCGAAATCAGTTTGGAATGCTCCCGAGCAGGGGCATCGGCTGTGGCGCTTTGGGCCACCCAAAAACTGTTGCCGATGGAAAAAGGTGCTGATTTTGCGACCGGTCTATCCAAAGGCCGCAAGGCTGCGCTGACGCTCTATGAAAAAGTAGCCGCCGATCAGCGCTTTAAAACCATCTTTCCTCCAGAACTGGATATATTGGTGTGGGCACCAAACGGGAACAGCGCCAGCCAAATATCGGAGCGTTCCGAGCAGATTTTCAATGCTGCTGCGCAGGAAAATCTGCACCTGGCAACGTTCAAATACCCCACAGCATTGCTGCAAGAAAAATGGAGCGACGTGGACTTAGATCAACAATATGTCATTTGTTTGCGCTCGTGCCTGATGAAACCCGAGCATCTCGATTGGGTGGAGAGTATCTGGGAAATACTCGATAAAGTCGCAAGCGCCTAAGCTCGCTGACAAGCAGTAAAACTTCATACTCCACATGACCGGAACTATTATCAACATCGTTGCCGTGCTGGTTGGTGGCACGTTGGGTTTGCTATTTGGCGCGCGACTGCCTGAGCGCCTGAAAGCGACCGTCGTTGCAGGATTGGGACTTTTCACCGCAGCCATCGGTATCCAGATGTTCCTCAAGACCGAAAATGCGATCATCGTGCTGGGTGCATTGTTGATTGGCGCACTGTTAGGGGAATGGTGGAGGATCGAAGACGGGTTGCAAAATCTGGGACGGATACTCGAAGCGCGCTTCACCCCGAGCCTCAAAACTGCTACCGTTGGTCAAGCTGGTCTCAAAGGAGATTTTATACGCGGCTTTCTGACTGCTTCCCTGCTCTTCTGCGTTGGCCCGATGACCATCCTCGGCTCCATCCAGGACGGCTTGAGCGGCAACTTCGAACTGCTGGCCGTCAAATCGGTCCTGGACGGATTTGCGTCGCTGGCCTTTGCTTCCACATTAGGTGTTGGGGTGTTGTTCTCTTCGCTGGTCATCCTGGTCTTTCAGGGCGGCATCAGTTTGCTGGCCGTGCAACTAAATGCGCTAGTCACCGCGCCTATGCTGAACGAGATGACCGCAGCCGGCGGCGTCATTTTAGTAGGATTGGCGCTCAGCAGCATATTGGAAGTCAAGAAGATCCGCATGGGCAATTTTCTGCCTGCGCTGGCGGTCGCACCCCTGATCGTGTGGATATTAAATTTGCTGGGGATATAGCCACTATTCCTGCGTAATCAACCGCACCTGGCTGTCATAGAAGAAATAATCCCAGGCCCAGTTGAGCATCACCACCAGTCTATTGCGGAATCCAATCAAGCGATAAATATGCAGCCCGACCCAGATCAGCCAGGCCAGGAACCCGCTGAAGGAGACGCCTCCGAGACGGGCTACAGCCGCATTGCGACCAATGGTGGCCAACAATCCAGGGTCTTTGTACATGAATGCTTTGGGCGGACGCTCATGCAATTCGCGTTGGATATTTTCGGCTGCATGTTTTGCTTCCTGTTGGGCAACTGTCGCCAGCAAGGACAGCGGCTGGCCGTTTTCGTCTTCCAGATAGGCAGCATCACCAATCACATAGACCTCGGGGTAGCCGGGCAATTGCAGGGTTGGCTTCACCAGGATACGTCCCCCAGCCTTTTTCTCTGCATCCAAAGTTTCAGCCAATTCTGAAGCATGTACGCCAGCCGTCCAGATTAAAGTATGGGCAGCTATATCTTCGCCGTCGCCTAATTTCACGCACCATCCGTCAAACCCGATGACCTTTCGTTCTCAATCGAACACTGACACGCTTACGCCGTAGCAGCTTCAAGGTGGCGGCTTGTAGATTGCGTGGATACACATTCGGCATCAAGTGATTACTGGCTTCCATCAGGATTACCTGCGCATCCTTGAGATTCATCTGTGGATAATCTTTGGTCAACACCAGATGGATCAATTCTGACAAGGCCCCCGCACTTTCCACACCGGTAGGACCGCCACCTACAACCACAAAGGTCAGCATAGCGCGGCGGACGTTATCATCTGTTTCGCGGCTGGCTTTTTCGAACATTTTCAACAGGTGATTGCGCGTTGCAACGGCGCTGGAAATATCTTTTATCTCATGCCCGTTCTGTTCAATCGATTCCATGCCAAAGAAATTGGTGCGACTACCTGTGGCCAAGATCAGATAATCGTAATCGAGTGTTTTGTGCTCGGTTATCACCTGCCGAGCTTTGAAGTCGATATTCCTGACCTCGCTCATCAGGAAAGACAGATTCCGCTGGCGACGAAAGATCGTCCGCACCGGATGAGCGATTTGCACGGGCGAAAGGCCTGCAATAGCCACTTGATATAGCAAAGGCTGAAACAGGTGATAGTTACGCCTGTCGATCAGCGTGATTTGCACGGGAGTTTTTGCTAATCGTTTGGCGGCTTCCAGCCCGCCAAAACCTGCGCCAATAATAACCACGTGGGGGATTTTGTTCATATCTGCCTCGCTCTCGATCAACCATCTGTCAAGCAACTATTTGTGAAATATTACACAATAATTATACTCTAAATAGTCCAAATAAGCAAATGTAATAAAACTCCTCTCCAGCGTAGAAAATGATGGCTGATTCTCTCTACCGAGCCGCCCAGCGACAACCCCGAAACCTTACTGGCGACAAATGTGTTGATGACGATGGTTGGAGACAACGTGGAGTTTTGCGCTTTTGGAAGTGAATCTCTTTATCCATAAGATTTAAAAAAGACCGGCGCGGCCGATCTTCTTCTCATTATCGCCAAAATTGAAATTGACTTAGCCCCATGATAGCCAATTGAAGTGGGACACCAAGAATGCGGCTGATAAAAAAGATCAGGTTCCAAAACATGTTGTTGATAAACGGAACAAACCATAGCACTAAAAAGACGATCCAGATGAAAGCTCCGCGCGTCTGTTCGAATTGCATGCGCGTGGTCTCGTTCAGATGCGGCTCGATGGCGTTGTAGCCGTCGAAGGGTGGCACAGGGATCAGGTTGAGCACGACGGCGGTCACTTGCAATAAAGCCAGGAACGCCAACCCCGGCCAGATCCCCGAAACGTTAACGGGGGCAAAGTGCAGGAACAAGCCAAGGATGAGGGCCAGGAGCAGGTTCGAGAGCGGCCCCGCCAGCGATACAGCGGTACGCCAACGTTTGCTGCGCAGACGCCAGGTCTCAATGTAAACCGCGCCGCCGGGCAAGCCAATCCCACCCATCACCAAAAAGAGCAGAGGCAGCAACAGCGAATAGACCGGGTGTGTATATTTGAGCGGGTTGAAGGTCAGATAACCTTTGTCGCGCACGGTGTAATCACCGCCCAAATAAGCCACCAGCGCGTGCGAGAATTCATGCAGGCAGAGCGAGAAAACCCAACCAATCACAACAATAAGGAAAGTCATTATTCATACCCTTTCGGATGGTTCTTGTGCCATTCCCAGGCGCTCTCTAAAATATCTTTCAAATCCGGATGCTGCGGCTGCCAATCCAACTCATTGCGGATCTTCTCGGAAGAGGCGACCAGACGAGCCGGGTCGCCGGGACGACGCGGGGATTCCACGGCCGGGATTGGGTGCCCGGTCACGACGCGCGCTGTCTCGATCACCTCGCGGACCGAATATCCGTTCCCGTTTCCAAGGTTATAAACCAGACTATCACGTTCTCCCAGCGCATCCAATGCCAGCAGGTGCGCCGAGACCAGGTCGGCGATGTGGATGTAGTCGCGGATGCAGGTACCATCGGGGGTGGGGTAGTCGGTGCCGAAGATGTTGATGGAATCCGAATGCCCGAGCGGGACATTCAACACACGCGGGATCAGGTGTGATTCCGGTTGGTGCGCCTCGCCGCGTCCTGGCAGCGCGCCGCAAGCATTGAAATAGCGCAGCGCGCCATAGTGCAGGTTGTGGATTTGGCGATACCAGTCCAGGGTCTGCTCGATGACCAGTTTGGTGTGCCCGTAAACGTTGGTTGGGCCGAGCGGCGACTCTTCCTTTAGCGGCTCGTCGCTTGACTTGTATACAGCTGCTGTGGATGAAAGCACAAAGCGTTTTACGCCAGCTTCCATAGCCGTTTCGATCAAGTGCAGGGAGTTAACCAGATTGTTCTGATAAAAACGACCGGGGTTCTTCATGCTCTCGCCCGCCTCAATGAAAGCCGCGAAGTGCATAACCGCATCGAACTTCTCACTGGTCAATGCCTCGGCCAGTGCATGGCTATCTTCCAGTGAAGCGTGGATGAAGTGTGCACGCTGTGGTACCGCCTGCTTGTGTCCGGTGACGAGCGAGTCGTAGATTGTGACGGAATGTCCCGCCTCGAGCAATGCCTCTGCGGTGGCAGAGCCGATATAACCTGCTCCACCTGTAACGAAAATATTCATAAATTCTCCAAATATGGAGTCCAACATCTCCTGATGTTGGCGCAAAGTCAGGAGACTTTGTACTCCGATAGCAAAGTGTTCTCTAAGAATTAAATTTCTGGTTTGCGCTTATGCCATTCAGTCGCTTGCTGGTAGACGTGTGTTGCCTTGAACAATAAATCTTCCCGAAAATGTGGCGCGAGCAACTGCATCCCGATTGGCAATCCCTTTTCATCAAATCCAACCGGGAACGAAATTCCTGGCACGCCCGCCAGGCTAGCCGGCAAGGTGAAGACATCTTCCAAATACATCGAAAGTGGATCGCCAGTGTGCGCGCCGATTACGAACGCTGTGGTTGGGGCGGCAGGACAGGCGATCAGGTCCACCTGCTCGAAGGCCGTTTCAAAGTCCCGCTTGATAAGCGTGCGTACTTTTTGCGCCTGTCCGTAATAGGCATCGTAATAGCCTGCCGAAAGCGCATACGTCCCCAGCATAATGCGGCGCATCACCTCCGAGCCGAACTTCTCTCCACGCGTCTTGAAGAACACATCCCAAAGCGAATCCGCTTCTGCGCGCGGACCATAGCGCACGCCGTCGAAGCGCGCCAGGTTGGCGGATGCTTCTGCCGGAGCGATGATGTAATAGACAGGCAGCGCATATTCGGTGTGTGGCAGGCTGATCTCGCGAACCTCCGCGCCCAGGGTTTCCATCTGCGCGATAGCCGCCCGCGTCTTCTCCTGGACTTCAGCCTGCATGCCCTCAATGAAATATTCCTGCGGGACACCGATTCTTATCCCCTGTAACGATTTGCCCTGAGCAGACGCTGAGCGAGTGGGGCGAGACGAGGCGGTAGTCGAAGGAACCTCCGCCGAGGTTGCATCCAGCGGGTCTCGTCCCGCCATGATCTCAAAAATGGTCGCCACATCCTCCGCTGTGCGCCCAAAGGCACCGACGCAATCCAGCGACGAGCCAAAGGCAATCAGGCCGTAACGAGAGACGCGCCCATAGGTCGGCTTCAGCCCGGTCACGCCACAGAACGAGGCCGGTTGGCGTACCGATCCGCCCGTATCCGTGCCCAGCGCCGCCGGGACAAGTCTGGCCGCCACCGCAGCCGCCGATCCGCCCGAAGAACCACCTGGCACGCGGGACACATCCCAGGGATTGTGCGTCACGCCATAAGCCGAGTTCTCGGTGGAAGAGCCCATGGCAAACTCATCCGTGTTGGTCTTGCCAATCACAATGGCTCCAGCTTCTTGTAGCTTTTTCACGGCTGTGGCGGTGTAAGGTGGCATAAAACCTTCGATGATCTTTGAGCCAGCCGTGGCGGGCATGCCCTCAACTGTCAGCACATCCTTGATCGCGATTGGGATTCCGGCTAACGGCTTCCCATCGTGCGTGCCCCGTTGTTTATCCGCTTCATCAGCCTGCCGCAAAGCTGATTCTGCCGCGAGATGCAAAAACGCATGCAGAGATGGCTCCAACTGCGAGATGCGTTCCAACGCAGCCGTCTACTAACTCACGGCTGGAAAACTGACCTGCTCGCAAGCCGGTCTGCATTTCTTTCAGGCTAAGTTCTGTTATTTCGGGCATGGACTTTATTCGAAAACAGGCGGGATCTGGAATTGTCCGTCAGCCTGTTTCGGAGCATTCTTGAGCAATTCATCTTTTGACAGGCTGGGACGCGACTTCATCCGCGCGCAACGGGAACTGTCCCACCGAGACGCTGGCGGTTGGTGGGACGTCTTTGGTGTCCAGTTCCTGTAATTTGGCCACGTGATCCAGGATGGCCTCTAACTGTTCACGGTAGCGTGATTTTTGCTCGTTAGTCAATTCCAGGCGAGCCAGTTTGGCGATGTGTTCGACTTCTTGTAGAGTTAGTGGCATGGCGAAATTATACCCTTTGTAACCAGGGCATTATATATCTGCTATTGTTCATTGGCCTGCTCGGCCCACACCTGGGCGTACCAGCGCAGATATTCTTCAACATGCGCTCCCCAGTATGCTTCATCGTGTGCGCCGGGATATAGGTGCCACTCATGTGGAATACCAAGCTGGGTGAGCGTATTCTCAAATTGGGAATTGAAGCCTAATTCCTGGTCGCTCTCGCCCATATCCATGAAAATATTTGGCCAGGATGCAGGCGGGATTTCTTTCAACCAATCGCTCAAAAACGGACGGTCATCAGCAAAGGCGGCCAGGGAATGCAACCCTAGCGTGCCGAACAAATCCCAGCGCTCCAGGCCGAGCCGCAGGGTCCAACCAGCGCCACGTGACATACCGCCAATAGCGCGGTGCTCCCGGTCGGCCAGGGTACGATAGTTTTGGTCAACGTACGGAACCAGATGATCTACCAGGCGTTCACCAAAGCCGGGACCAGCCTGCACATTCCAGTAACGGTCGTCAGGAAAGACGATAATGAAAGGAGATATTTCACCGTTCAGGAGCAATTTGTCCATTACTTTCACTGCGCCGAGCCGTACCCATTGGTCATCGGTGTAAGTCTGTCCATGGAGCAGATACAGGACTGGGTAACGCACATCAGGTTGATCGTCATAACAGGGCGGCAAGAAGATCAGATATTGCTGTGGCGGCGTGGTCTCTTGCAGCACACCTTGCTCAACTCGTCCGGGTTGGGTCAGGCAACCGAGCGGAGTTGCGGTTGGAGTCGGCGTTGGCGGTAACGGCGTAGGCGTCTGTGTAGGGGTAGGGGGGACGACTGTGGGTGTGGCGATAGGCTCATTTGGCGTTGAGCAGGCCCAAAGTCCGGCAAGAAGCGGGATGAGAAGAAGGGTTCGACGTAGATGTATCATTATGTCAATCTGCTTGCGATTTTTCAATCTTGGCATTATACTCGTCTCTCTCGGGGTGTGGCGCAGTTGGTAGCGCGCCGCGTTTGGGACGCGGAGGTCGGCGGTTCGAGTCCGCCCACCCCGACAGGCATAAACCGCCGATTCTGAAATGCTCGGCGGTTTCCCCATTAAGGGATTTCACCGTTCATCCACCCCCACCAATAGGTGACGGTCATTTTGAGTTTGACCGTCACCTTTGTGTTAAAATAACGATGGAGGGCCCTATGGCAAAGAAATTCGATGGAGTGATCGAAGCGGTTCGTTACAATTCTGACGGGCAGATCGCCCTGGTGCGCGCTTATGTGCTGCGGGGTGTCACCTATTCAGACCGCGTGTTGCTCGACCGGAATACCCTGGTGGAGCGGCTCAAAGAAGGCAAAAAATTCACGACTGGCCAGCGTAAGGAATTTTGGGCCAGTACTTTTGAATATGGCAAACCGATAAAGGTTATCAGCAAAGGTGGCAAGGACTACCTGACCACCCGTGGCGATACATCACAACATGATGAAGTTGAGGGCGCGCCGGCTTTTTAGCCCCCCTTCCCTTACTGGACCCGAGGCCCGCTTCTGATGAAACTGATTGACCAGACTCCCCTGCAAAACGAACAAGGCGAAATAGGGCTTGTCCAACGCTTGCAAGGTACGCTCAAATATGGTTTTGAGTGGTATCCCGAACAGGAAGCCCAGAAAGTAGTGATCGCACACCTGACACGTGTCTTGGGAAAAGGGTATACCGCCGTCCGCAACCAGACGCTGGGCGCAAGCGGGATCACTGTTCCTCTTGCGCTGGTGGGCCCGGCAGGCATCTATGCGATACATGTCACAAATTTGCACGGTACGTATCAGGCAAAAGGTGATAGCTGGGGTCAGGTCTTTGGGATAAATTTTCAGCCAGCACGCGTCAATTTACTGACGCGCACGCGGCTTTTGGCAAGAGCCTTACAAGCATTTATAGAACGTCAGGGTGTAAAGTTACCAAAACCAGTCGAGCCTGTGATTCTGGCGGCCAACCCTGGCTTCCAGATTGAGTTGATGCAGCCCATCGTACGTGTTGTTATGGTGGATGCTTTGGAGCGCTGGGGCGCTTCCCTCGAAACCGCTGCACCTATCTTTACACCTGAAACTGCACACGAATTGGCAGATCGCATTATCAACCCGCGCCCGGCCAAAAAAGAGGAGAAGCCTGAAGCCGCTGTTCCAACATCTACGGAATCCGAAGAGCAGCAGGAGCTTTCGCGCGCTGGCGCCATCTTCCACGCCGCCGAGGAAGCCAAGCCATTCGACCCGGCCAGTCTCGATTTCGCATTCGAAGAGGGGGAAGGTCTGGAAGTACCTCCGGAACTGGTTGAGTCAAGTCCGGCTATCCCTATTCCTGCCAATGGGGATGAAAAAAGGCGTATGTTGGGCATGAGCATGCCTCAATTGGCATTATTGGGTGGTATGATACTGGTCGAAATTTGCGTGCTGATTGGTTTTGCGATCATTATCTATCTAAATTTATAACATCCCTTGGCGTCTCCTTTTCTTTCTGTTGTTATTCCTGCTTACAATGAGGAATATCGTCTGCCGCGTACGTTGGAGCAGATTTTTGCGTTTCTACAAGAACAAAATTACGTTTCAGAAGTAATAGTCATTGAAAATGGCAGCAGCGACAGAACATATGAAATTGCTCGGGGATTTGCCGATCGTTATGAAAATTTGCATGTTCTGAGAGAAGAACAGCGTGGCAAAGGAAATGCTGTCAAACGGGGTATGCTCGAAGCACGCGGAGAATATCGTTTCCTGTGCGATGCGGACCTCTCCATGCCAATTGTGCAGATAAACCGTTTTCTTCCACCCCAACTTACCAATCTTGATATTGCAATTGGCTCACGTGAAGCCCTTGGAGCGGTACGTCACAATGAACCGGAATTCCGCCATCTTGGCGGGCGGCTGATCAACCTTGCCATACGGCTTTCGATATTACCTGGCTTGCAAGACACGCAATGCGGCTTCAAGTGTTTTCGCGCTGAAGTTGCCGATAAAATATTCCCTTGTCAATCGATTTCCGGATGGGCATTTGATATCGAAGTTCTTTATGTTGCTCGCAAATATGGTTATCAGATTGTTGAAATACCCATCGATTGGTACTTTGACGCTGAAACTAAACTTCGCGCTGTCAACGATGCGCTGCGA
The DNA here is from genome assembly GCA_963785535.1 of uncultured Chloroflexia bacterium. Classification (GTDB taxonomy): domain Bacteria; phylum Chloroflexota; class Anaerolineae; order Anaerolineales; family Villigracilaceae; genus JAABUE01. The sequence continues at coordinate 125,625 of CAWAVQ010000019.1, forward strand.
ATGCTCCGTGATATTTTCCTGATTCACCGGAATAACCTACGCGGCCTGTATGATCCGCAAGACTGAGCCTCCCCACTTACAATACGAACAAGAACTATGGCAAAGTGAACTCTACCGTATTGCAGGATTGGACGAAGCCGGGCGCGGCGCATTGGCTGGACCGGTAGCAGTGGGTGCGGTCGTCCTGCCAGCCGAACACCCGCATCTTTCCCGGGCCTTGGCCTGCTGCCGCGACTCCAAGCAGATGACGCCCCGTCAGCGTGACCTGTGCGTCCCGCGCATCAAAGAGGTTGCCCTGGCATGGAAGGTAGCTTTCTCATCTGTTGACGAAATCGACACGCTTGGCATTGTCCGCGCCACGCGGCTGGCAGCGCAACGCGCACTGGATGGACTCGCCATCCAGCCAGATTACCTGCTGACAGATTTTCGTCTGGAATTGCCCGAAAGCGGACTACCGCAGACCTCGCTGGTAAAAGGCGATGCGTGCTGTCTCAGTATTGCGGCGGCTTCGGTGCTGGCCAAAACAGCTCGGGATGCACTGATGGTCGAACTGGGGGAGCGAGTTCAAGGCTACGGCTTGGAGCAAAATAAGGGGTACGGTACGCAGGCCCATCGGTCCGCGTTGATGCGGTTGGGGTATTCGTCAGAGCATCGCAAATCGTTTGTCATTAAAGAATTACGGAATACGTGACACGTAATCCGTAAAACGCAATGCGCAAGGGTGGATATCATTGGCGTTTCTGCAACCACTGGCGTCCCAATTTGACCGCTTCTGCTGCCAGCGATGGGACAAGTAATAGCGGCAGAAGCACTTCCCATTGTTGCCAACCGAGCGGCAGCGTATTGAAAATCGGATTCAAGAACGGAACATAGATGACTGCAAAAATCAAGACCACCGAGAGCAAAACGGCCAGGTTCATGTTGCGGTTGGAGAAAATGCCGATTTTATGCAGGGGGTAATACTCGGAGCGGGCGGTGTAAGCGCGTACCAGTTCCGAGAGTGAAAGCGTGACAAAAGCCATGGCTTCGGCGAATTCAGGTTGTTCCGGATGCAGTTTCAATCCCAGGAAGTAAGCGGTCAGGGTCACACCCGTGATGGCCAGGGTTTGGATGAGAATGCCCATCTGCATGAAGCGGTTGATGATCGGTTCGTCTTTCGGGCGCGGCTTGCGATCCATGATGTCTGGGTCGCCCTTTTCAGTAGCCAGGGCTAACGCAGGCGCGCCATCAGTGACCAGGTTGAGCCACAGCAATTGGATAGCCGTCAGTGGGGAATTTTTGGCGATCAACGTGCCCAGGAAAATCACCAGGATCTCGGCCACATTGCACGACAGCAGGTAATAGACGAACTTGCGGATGTTGCTGTAGATGATGCGTCCCTGTTCCACCGCGGAGACGATGCTGGCATAGTTATCGTCGGTCAGCACCATATCGGCCGTTTCTTTGGCCACGTCGGTGCCGGTGATGCCCATTGCCACGCCGATGTCGGCTCGCTTGATGGCCGGGGCATCGTTGACGCCGTCCCCGGTCATGGCAACCACTTCGCCGTTGGCCTGTAGCGCATCCACGATGCGCATTTTGTGCTCAGGCGAAACACGGGCGAAGACGGCGGTATCTTCAATTACATCTACCAACTGCGCGTCATCCATGTTATCAAGTTCAGCACCGGTCAAGACGCCCTTACGGCGCTGCATCAGGCCAATTGATTCTGCAACGGCGCGCGCGGTGTTGGGATAATCGCCCGTAATCATCACGGTGTTGATGCCCGCATTGCGCGCCTCTTCAAGCGCGGGTTTGACTTCCATGCGGGCCGGGTCGATCATACCCAACAATCCAACGAAGACCAGGTTTTCTTCCAGTTCATCGGTTTTGATATCTTCGGCCAGATCAGGTACATCCTTATCCATGCGGTAGGCTACGCCCAGCACACGCAGGGCAGAAGCTGTCATATTGTCGTTGGCGGCGATAATGCGCTGGCGAGTTTCATCGGTCAGCGGTTCGGACTTGTCGTCCATGCTCTGGTAACGGGAGCACAATCCCAGCACGATGTCAGGCGCACCTTTGACGGCGATGATGTCCCAATTTTTCTGTTCACTGTCATAGAAGGGGGAAATGTCTTCGGGACGAGGCACACCAACATCGTGGATGGTGATCATGCGTTTGCGTTCGGAGTCGAACGGGACTTCGTTCTCACGGGGGTAAGCCTGCTTCACTTCGATGGGCAGAGCACCCGCTTTGGCCGCCGCCACCAATAATGCGCCCTCGGTCGGGTCGCCAACGATGCGATAAGTCTGCTGGCTGTCGGCCGCGCCGGTGATCTCGATGTCGGCGTCATTATTGAGTACACCCAGCCATAAGGAAGTGAGAATGGCAGGATATTGGGCTACATCTACCTTGGCATCATCGACCATGAAATCGCCATACGGAGCGTAGCCAGTGCCGGTCACGTCCACAAATTGTCCGTCGGCCCACAGGCGAGTAACAGTCATTTCGTTCTGCGTCAGCGTGCCAGTCTTATCGGAGCAGATCACGGTGGCCGAACCCAGCGTCTCAACGGAAGACAACTTGCGGATGAGCGCGTGGCGTTGGATCATCTCGCGCATGCCCAATGCCAGGCTGATAGTCACGACCGCTGGCAATCCCTCCGGCACAGCGGCAATCGCCAGGCTGATGGCGATGATGAAAACGTCGGTAATTTCTTTGAAGTAGGTTTGGAAGTACGAAAGCGGACTGGTGAAGAGCCCCCCAATGTTGGTGTAGTCTATTAACGCCACAACGAACACGATTGCAACCAAAATCAACGAGGCGATGCTGAGCGTCCTGCCCAACTCATCCAGACGACGTTGGAGCGGGGTCTCTTCGGTATCTACGCCTTGTAGCATGGTGGCAATCAGACCCAGTTGGGTGCGCATTCCCGTATCGACCACTACACCCCGCCCACGTCCGTAGGAGACCAGCGTGCCCATGAAAGCCGTGTTCTTGCGGTCGCCAAGCGGGACATTCTTGTCGAGCACGGTAGCGGCGTTCTTCTGCACGGGTAGGGATTCGCCGGTCAGTGATGCTTCCTCCACACGCAGGTTGATCGCCTCCAGCAAGCGCACATCTGCCGGAACGTAGTTGCCTGCTTCCAGGAAGACGATGTCCCCGGGTACCAGGTCCCGCGCTGGGACAGCCTGCCGCCTGCCATCTCGCAAGACTTGCGCATCGGGTGCGGCCAGACGTTTGAGCGCGGCCAGCGCTTCCTCAGCGCGTTGTTCCTGCACGATGCCCAGGATGGCGTTCAAGACCACAATCGCCATGATAGCGGCGGCCTCCACATAATCTCCCAGGAGCGCTGAAACAACCGAAGCCACAACCAACAGGATAACCACAAAATTGTTTAGTTGTTCCCATAACATTTGCCAAAAAGTAGGACGTGCCGCTTCCTGCAACTGGTTCTGTCCATATTGTGCCAGGCGGCGGGCAGCCTGTTCGTTACTCAGGCCGTCATCCTGCACCTCCAGGTGACGAAGCACATCTTCTGCCGTGAGTGCGTGCCAGGCCTGCTCTTTTTGTGGCCCCCCGTTTTGATTGGGTTTGTTTTCCATCCATCTGCCTCTCAAAAATAGATTTTGGTGTGCGTGGTGTTTAGAAAAAAAGACCACCACGCATATATATCGTGGTGGTCTCGCCATCGCATTAGAGCGCATGAGTTACCGAGAGCATTCTGCTCTGTCCTGACGATAACTCATCCTGCGGAAAGGCAGGAGGCTACTCCCCATCCACCCTCAGTGTACACGATGGCAGAAAGGAATGTCAAGTGGAGCGATGTATACAGTTTTGATATATGTTTTGCCCGGGTGCGACGCACTTCGTAATCAACCATCTGATGTAATGCGCGTACCGGGAGGAATTTCGGTGCTCTTGGGAATGACGACGATCCCATCGCGCACAAACCAGGTTTCCCGATCCAGGTCTTTATCGCGTGGGAAGGGTTTGATTACCACGCCTTCGCCCAGGCGTACGTTTTTATCCAGGATGGCACCTTCCACATGACAGTTCGGCCCGATCCCAAGCGGGATGTCGCGCGGCGCTCTCTCCGAATCAAAGTAGTCCGCACCCATCAAGATGCTATCTTTGATATGAGCACCGGTTGCCACCTGACTGCGTACTCCCAGGATAGAATGTTCGATTTCCGCTTTCTGGATGCGGCAGCCCTCGGCCAACAACACATCTTCCAGATTGCTGTCCTCGACCACCGAACCGGGCAAGAAGCGCGCATGCGTGTAAATGGGAGCGCTGGGATAATAAAAGTTGAAAGGCGGGGAGGAAGCTGTCAATTTTAAATTCGTTTCGTAAAAAGAGCGAATGGTCCCGATGTCTTCCCAGTAATCGTCGAAATCGAAGCCGTACACCTCGTGCGAGCGGATCGCTTCCGGGATGATGTCTCCACCAAAATCATCGTGAGCCGGATGGTAGTTGAGCAAATCCACCAGAACCTTCGTATTGAAGAAATAAATGCCCATCGAGCCCAGAAATGGCCGTTCTGGGTCATCACGGCTGACGAATTGCTCCTGGACTTTCGGATTTTTGGGCTTTTCAGCAAATGCAGAGATATGTCCATCGGACTCACGTTTCAACAACCCAAAGCGGGGCGCATCATCTTTCGCGACAGGTTGGACTGCCACCGTTATATCGGCCTTTGTGTCCCAATGGTACTCTGCCATGCGAGCATAATCCATGCGATAGAGATGGTCGCCCGCCAGGATCAGAACGTATTCCGCGTGTGTGGCCTGGATCTCGAACAACTGCTTTCGGACCGCATCCGCAGTGCCTTGATACCATCCCGTGTGTTCCATCGTCTGTTCAGCGGCCAGGATTTGCACCCAGCCAGTGTGGAAGGAGTCGAAGTGATAGGTGTTGTTGATATGACGGTGTAGCGAAACGGAATTGAACTGGGTCAGGATTGCGATACGGTGAATATTAGAGTTGATGCAATTGCTAATGGGAATGTCGATCAGTCGATATTTACCTGCGATGGGAACGGCTGGTTTCGAGCGCATCTTTGTAAGTGGATATAGCCTTGAACCACGACCTCCACCCATGATGACACCCAGGACGTCATTCATTGTTGGCATAGAGTCCTCCTGGTTAGTTGAATTGGAAACATATTATATTATCGCTTAAATCCCAGCAATTGACGCAATTTTTGAACGATGAACACGATTGGATAGGTGAGTATGATTAACAGGTCGATTATTACGAATAAAAAATAGAGTCTCATTTTGTTTCTCCTGCCCCTGCCAGTACAAATCCCCGCAAGGAATTGAACAGCAGAGGTCAAAAAACGCGAGTCCACATTGTAGCGGTCTCGCGTTTACTTTTATGCGCCCAGAGGAGGGAAATCGTCCGTCTTGACGATCCTCTGTCCTGTCAACTTGTGACAGGCGCTACTCCTCGGCAAGTACCGAAAAGTCTGTATTCAGTTTATAATGCCCCCCGGTCACAGACTTCGCTTCTCTCTTTTACAATAACGCAATTTGCCTGCACCGAACGCAGGTACGTGTGTGACCGGGAAGGGTATAATGCCGAAGGAGGGAATCGAACCCTCACTCCCGAAGGAACACGAGTTTGAGTCGTGCGCGTCTGCCTGTTCCGCCACTTCGGCGTGTAGGATAAATTTCAAACCGTCCTACGCAGCGCAAGTATAATCATTCCCACAACGAAGGTCAAGATGAAACTAGGAATTATCGGCTTACCCCAATCTGGCAAGACCACTATCTTCAATGCACTTACACGCAGGGGACACTCCCACCACAGCCAGCGCCGGTCGCATCGAAGTCCACACCGCTGTCGTGGATGTTCCCGATCCACGCGTAGATAAACTCTCCAGCATGTTCAACCCAAAGAAAACCATTTATGCCAAAGTCACCTATGCGGATATCGCCGGGCTGGAAGGCGGCGCGGCCAAAAGCGGTATCTCCGGTCAATTGCTCAACCAACTGGCGCAGATGGATGGCTTCTTGCATGTAGTGCGTTGCTTCGAAAGTGAACTGGTTCCGCATCCCGGCCGGGTCGGTCGATCCAGCCCGTGATGTGGACACCATGCTGAGCGAACTGCTGCTCAACGACCTGATCTCTGTCGAGCGCAAGCTGGAACGTCTGGCAGATGAACGCCGCAAAGGCGGCTCGGACAAGACCATGGTCGAACGGCAGATCGCGCTATTTGAACGGTTGCAGGCCACTCTTTCCGAGAATGAGCCGTTGCGCAAGTTGGAGTTCTCTCCTGATGAAGTGAAGGAACTTTCCAGCTATGGCCTGCTGACCCGTAAACCTATCCTGACCGTTTTCAACCTGGGTGAGGGGCAAGCCACTCCTGCTATCGAACTCGATCATGCTTCAGTCGCCTTGCAGGGCAAACTCGAAATGGAATTAGCGCAACTGCCTGACGAGGATGCGGCTCTCTTCATGGAGGAGTATGGCATCGAAGAACTCAGCCTGAGCAAAATGATCAGCCTGTCTTACGACCTGCTGCAATTGCAATCCTTTTTCACCGTCGGCGAAGACGAAGTGCGCGCCTGGACGACCCGGCGTGGCGCCAACGCGCAGGAATCGGCAGGTGAGATCCATACCGATTTGCAGAAAGGCTTCATCCGCGCCGAAGTGGTCTCTTATGAAGACCTGGTCGAACTGGGCGGCATGAACGAGGCCAAGGCCAAAGGTAAATTGCGCCTGGAAGGGAAAGAATATCCCGTCAAAGACGGCGATATTGTGCATATTCGCTTTAATTTGTAATGGAGGACATCCGCACACATAACTATAATAAATATGTAACAACTTTGCTACATTGATTGAGGAGGGCAGCATGTCACATCTATCCAAACAATGGGGGATACCGTTCCTATTGTTCGTCTCGCTAATGTTTATCTTAGCCTGTTCCATTGCAACCGGCGCACCCGCCGTAACGCAACCCGCATTTGATCCCACCAAGGCTGCACTGGAGTTGGAAGCCACAGCCATGTCTTTGCAACTGACCCAGGCTGCTTTGAACGCACAGGTGCAACAACCTACCCAACCACCTCCTGCTGAGCCAACCTTACCTCCAGCCGAGCCAACCTTGCCTCCCATGCCTACCGAAATTCAGCCAACACCTACACCAGATTTCGAAGCACTCATGAAATCCGCCAAAATCCTGGTATATGAAAACACCGACGAGCGCAATATCGGTCTGTGGGTTCGGGATGCACTGGATGGGATGGGATTGAAGTATACGCACACAGGCTCCTACAGCGGGCATTTCATGGAATATCTGAATTCGGGTACAAAGTGGGATTTGATTATTGTTGATGCCGAGGATAAGGATAAAATTTCCGGCGAGTTCTGGGATGTGATCAATACACGCCTGGCTCGCGATAAAGCTGCCTTGATTGCGGAAATCTGGTATCTCAACACCGAAGCAAACGGCCCGGTCAGCAAGATATTAAGCGGGTGTGGCGTCCGTTACCAAAAAGATTACCAATTGGCTGACTCCATCTACTGGTGGGTTTCAGATCACCCCGTATTCAACGAGCCCAACACAGTGTTACCATTGCTGCATTACAATCGCTTCTGGGCTAACCAGACCGGGGATCAAATCCGCCTGGGAGGTGGCGGCGATGCCGTCCTGTTGGCGGGCCTGGCGGCGAAGCCATCCAGCCAAGAGGCTGTGCTGGCAACCTGCTATGAGGGCCGTGTCATTATCCAAACTTTCTCGGACCATGATTATAATCAAGCGGACATCGTTCCTCTCTGGCAGAACTACATTTACAATACGTTGAAGAATCACTTTTTAGCAATTCAATAAGGAGTAATCCATGACATTTGCCCAGACCAAATGGAGCCTGGCGGACCTGTACCCCGGCTTCAACACCCCCGAACTGGAATCCGCATTTGATGTCATCGACGAGCAGGTCACCTCTTTTGAGGGACTGCGCTCGAATCTAACTTCCGATATGCCTGCTGACCGTTTCCTGGAGGTGGTACGCGCCTCAGAGGAGATGACCCGCGTGGCCAATAAACTGTATTCGTTTGCCGGATTGTCCTTTGCTGCCAACACACAGGACCAGGCCGCACAAAGTCTACAGTCACGCGTGCAGCAATTCGTCGCAGACATGGAAAACCGTACCCTGTTTTTCAACCTGTGGTGGAAAGACCTGGACGAAGAGAATGCCAAGCGGCTGATGGATGCTTCCGGCGATTACCGTTACTACCTGGAAGAAATGCGTCATTTCAAGCCGCACACGCTCAGCGAGCCGGAAGAGAAGATTGTCAACCTGAAGAACGTGACCGGCTCCCAGGCCCTGGAAACACTCTATGCCGCGATCACCAACCGTTACGTGTTCAAGATCGAAGTAGAGGGTGAAGTCAAGGAATTGACGCGTGGACAGTTGATGGCCTACGTACAGGGACCTGACCCTGACCTGCGCGCGGCAGCCTACCAGGAGCTGTATCGTGTCTTTGGCGAAGACGGTCCCATCTTGGGACAGATGTACCAAACGATGGTGCGTGACTGGTACAACGAAAACCTGACGTTGCGCAAATTCAGCAGCCCGCTGGCCGTCCGCAACCTGACCAATGACATTCCGGATGAAGCGGTGGATACCTTGCTGGACGTGGCTCGTAAAAACGCAGGTGTCTTCCAGCGCTACTTCAAGATGAAGGCCAAAGTGCTGGGCATGGAGAAGTTGCGCCGCTATGACATTTACGCGCCAGTGGCTAAGGCTGAGAAGTCGTTCGAGTTTGCCTCAGCAGCCCAAATGGTGTTTGATTCGTTCAACGAATTCGATCCCAAAATCAGCCAGCTTGCTCGTCGCGTCTTCGAGGAGAATCATCTGGACAGCGAAGTCCGCAAAGGCAAACGGGACGGAGCTTTCTGCTGGTCCGTCCTGCCAGATATGACGCCCTGGGTGCTGCTCAATTACCAGGGCCGCGCACGTGACGTGGCCACCATGGCGCACGAACTTGGCCATGCCGTTCACTCCATGCTGGCTTCGCATCACAGCACCTTTACGTACCACTCGTCCTTGCCACTGGCTGAGACGGCCTCCACCTTTGGCGAGATGATGTTGACCGACCGCCTGCTGGCCGAAGAGCAGGACGAAGACGTGCGGCGCGACATCCTGTTCAAACAGGTGGACGATGCCTACGCCACCATCATGCGCCAATCGTATTTTGCGCTGTTCGAGAAGCAGGCGCACGAGATGGTGGTCAAGAACGCCTCGGTGGATGAACTTGCGGCAGCTTACCTGGAAAACTTGAAAGAGCAGTTCGGCGACTCGCTTGAATTGAGCGATGAGTTCAAATGGGAATGGGTTTCGATCCCGCACATTTACTACACGCCGTTCTATGTCTATGCCTACGCCTTCGGACAGTTGTTGGTGCTCTCGCTGTACCAGCAGTTCAAACGCGAAGGGCGAAGCCTTCAAACCCAAATATCTCAAAATCCTTTCGGCGGGCGGGTCGGAGGCTCCGGCTAAGATTTTGTCCGAAGCTGGCATCGATATCGAATCGGCCGCCTTCTGGCAGGGCGGATTCGATGTGGTAGATGGGTTGGTGAAGCAGTTGGAAGAACTTCCAGCTTAGTCAAGAATTACGTCATTAACTTTGGGCTCCCGCAGAGTATTACAGTCTGCGGGAGCCTTTTGTGTACCACTTGTCGGTAATTCGTACAATTATTCTCATCTTGGTCTAACATAAAAGCTTTATATTATTCAATACAATGTTTTTATGGAGATACTTTAACAACTTTCAGAGTAGACGCTCCAAATTGAACAGAGATTTGTTTTTTTCTAAAGGTAGCAATCGAATGAATGAACCATCTGCTTCAGGTTCGGAGCGATGGCGAGATCGACTGGTACGCTTCCGAACTCGAATAAAAAGCGCAATTCCGTTCGTTTCCGGTATTTTGGCAGCTTTGCTGGCCATTCTGCTTTACAACCTGCTTTTCCCCGGTCCACATCAAATGACAACGCGCGAGGTGAACGACGCAGTTGCCCAGGCAATGGCGTCGGCTACGCCACGTCCCGCTTTTTCAGCACAAGTTTTTCAGGTAATCCAACCATCACTGGTTCTCATCCAGACCAAAGGCCATGATAGCAAGGGAGCCGATGAGAATAGCCTGGGGAGCGGGACGATCGTTACCACTACCGGCGAGATCCTTACCAGCCTGCATGTTGTCGCAGATGCTGACGAGATCACAGTAACCTTTGCAGATGGCACGCAATCAGGGGCGCAAGTGGTTCAATCCCAGCCGGAGAACGATATTGCCGTTTTACAGTCCGCCCAACTCCCTACCATCGTTGTGCCGGCCGTCCTTGGAAACCCCGGCGCTATGCGCGTGGGTGACCAGGCCTTTGCGGTTGGCAATCCCTTTGGCCTGTATGGCTCGATGAGCGCGGGGGTTATCTCGGGCTTTAACCGTACTTTCAAGCCACTTGGTAGCGACCAAAAACTGGAAGGTTTGATCCAGATCGATGCGGCTGTGAACCCTGGCAACTCAGGTGGCCCGTTGTTGAACCGCAGTGGTCAGGTGATCGGTGTTGTTACCGGAATTGTTAATCCAACGGAAGAAAATTTCTTTGTGGGGATTGGATTTGCCGTGCCCATCAATGTAGCTGTTAGTGGGATGGGTTCGGCGCCATATTAGTAAAAATACTGGAAGGAGAGATAACCAATGAATCAGAGCATGGATTCAGAAAACCGCAAGCCGATGGAACGTGTGTTATACGAGGTCAAAAAGATCATCGTCGGGCAGGACCACATGCTGGAACGGTTGGTGGTGGCCTTGCTGGCGCGTGGACATATCCTCGTAGAAGGTGTGCCGGGCTTGGCAAAGACCATGGCGATCAAGACTTTGGCGGACGCAATTGGCGGCGAGTTCAAGCGCATCCAATTTACGCCCGATCTTGTTCCCGCTGACCTGGTCGGGACTCGCATCTACAACCAGAAGACCGGCGAGTTCAATACTTCGCTCGGCCCGGTCTTCACCAACCTGCTGCTGGCGGACGAGATCAACCGCGCACCGGCCAAGGTGCAAAGCGCGCTGCTCGAAGTGATGCAGGAACATCAGGTGACCATCGGGCGTGAGACTTTCAAGGTGCCGAACCCCTTCCTGGTGCTGGCGACGCAGAATCCTATTGAGACGGAGGGTACCTATCCGCTACCGGAAGCGCAGGTAGACCGTTTCATGCTCAAGGTGCTGGTCGGTTATCCCAATTCAACTGAAGAATTCGTGATCGTCGAACGCATGACGAGCGCCTTACAGGCCGTGCAGAAGGTATTGACTACCGAAGACCTGGTCGCTTTGCAGGAACAGGTTGATAAAGTGTATGTTGACCCGGCGCTGATCGAGTACGCCGTCCGTATGGTGACCGCGACCCGCAACCCGAAAGAAGTTGGCTTGCAGGAGATCGAGCATTACATCATGTTCGGCGCCAGCCCACGTGCTTCGATCAACCTGATCCTGACCGGGCGAGCGCTGGCCTTTGTGCGCGGGCGCAATTACGCCCTGCCGCAAGATGTGCTGGATATGGCGCTGGACGTGATCCGGCATCGCATGGTTTTATCCTACGAAGCGCTTTCGGACAACGTAAGCGCCGATGACCTGTTGAAACAGATTTTCGACCGCATCCCGATCCCGGTGGTACCTTTACGTGAGCATGCCGACCTCCGCAGCAACTCCTGAGCGCATCCTGCAGCGACTCGACTGGCAGGTCATCCGGCGACTGGATGGCCTGTTGCAGGGCGACTATCGCAGCCTGTTCTATGGCTACGGGGTGGATTTTGCCGATCTGCGCGAATATCAACCGGAAGATGACATTCGCTACATCGATTGGAACGTCACAGCACGTATGGATTCGCCCTACATCCGACAATATGTTGAAGATCGGGAGATCACGGCCTGGTTCCTGCTCGATCTGAGTCCCTCGGTGGATTTTGGTACAGCACAGAACCAGAAGCGAGCGATGTTGATCGATTTTGTCACAACCATGGCGCGCGTCCTGACCAGACATGGTAACCGCATCGGGGCCATGTTCTACGGGAGTCGCATCGAGCGTACCATTCCGGCGCGGGGTGGACGTATGCAGGTGCTGCGGCTGATCAACGATTTGCTCAAACAGCCGCGCCTCTCGCATGCGCCATTTACAGATCTGACGCCTTTGCTCAAAGGCGGTTTGAACGCCATCAAAAGACGTTCCGTGGTTTTCGTGGTTTCGGATTTCATCTGTGCGCCAGGCTGGGAACGACCGTTGAAGCTGCTCAACCAGCGTCATGAAGTCCTGGTTGTACGGTTATGGGATCCACGCGAAGTGGAGTTGCCAGATATCGGTCCGGTTGTGGTCGAAGATGCGGAAACGGGCGAGCAAATGTATATCGACACGCATGACCGGGGCTTTCGCCAGCGTTTCCGGGAGGCTGCGATACAGCGCGAAGCGGATTTAACGGAAGCATTCAAGCGGTCCGGAGTAGATGCGCTTTCGCTTTCCACCGGTGAAGACCTGGTACGAGCGATCGTCCGTTTTGCAAAACTGCGACAACAACGTCGCAAAGTGAGTTGAGAGACCATGACGTTTATCTGGCCCTTGATGCTGCTGACCTTGTTACTGGTCCCACTTTTTGTCTACATCTACGTTCGGATTCAGCAGCGACGGCAGAAAATCGTCGAGAATATCGGCAGTCTGGGGTTCGTGCAGGATGCCACTGGCGGGCAGATTGGCAGGCGTCGCCACATCCCTATGATCCTGTTCCTGGCTGGCCTGACAATTATGCTGGTCGCGTTGGCACGCCCGCAAGCAACTGTCAGACTGCCCGGCCTGGAAAGCACTGTCATCCTTTCTTTTGATGTTTCCGGCAGTATGGCGGCCGAGGATATACAACCAACGCGCATGGAAGCTGCCAAGGCTGCTGCGCGTGAGTTTGTAGGACGCCAGCCTAGTAATGTGGAGATCGGTGTGGTCGCATTCAGCGATGGTGGGATTGCGGTACAGCCGCCGACAAAGGACCAGGAAGCCATCCTGGCCGCTATTGACCGCCTGACGCCCCAGCGGGGTACCTCGTTGGGCAGCGGGATTCTGGCTTCACTCAACGCGATTGCTGCTAGCCAGGGAGAAGTTCCCGAGGCGGCTACCCAACTGACACCCGTCCCGACGCCGACGCCTGTCCCATACGGGACTTATATCCCGGCGGCGATCCTTCTGCTGACCGATGGCGAGAATACCACCAATCCCGATCCGATCGTGGCGGCGCAGACCGCAGCAGAGCAGGGTGTGCGCGTGTACACCATCGGGGTGGGCAGCGCCGCAGGGACCACCCTGACGGTCAACGATTTCACGGTTTTCACGCAGTTGAATGAACCCATGTTGCAGCAAATTGCGTCTGTGACAGATGGTATGTATTTCAATGCCGAGAGCGCTGATGACCTGCGCGAGATTTATCAAAATCTGGATTCACAAGTAATTATCAAGCCAGAAAGAACGGAAATCACCTCGATTTTTACGGGTATCAGTATTTTGTTCATGCTCATCGGTGGCGCGTTTTCGCTGGTGTGGTTCAGCCGCCTGCCGTGATGTTTGTGCAAGGAATTTTCGATAACCGCCAAGACGCCAAGTTCGCCAAGTGTTTGGCAAAGTCGCCAAGAAGGCTTGGCGGTTAGAACAAGTGAAACTGTTGTAGTTGATCCTAGAGGTACAAGATGAATTTGCTTTGGCCCGGGTTCCTGCTTTTACTGGGGTTGATTCCCATCATCATCGCAGCATACATTTGGATACTGCGACGACGAAGGCGTTATGCGGTACGCTACTCGAGCCTGTCCCTGGTGCGCGCGGCGCTTCCTCAACAATCTCGCTGGCGCCGACATTTGCCACTGGCCCTGTTCTTGCTGGGCTTTGCCAGCCTGGTGGTCGCCCTGGGACGTCCGATGGCGAGTGTGGTTGTGCCATCCGGAAATGCGACCATCGTGCTCGCCATGGATATTTCCGGGAGCATGTGCTCGACCGATATCGAACCCAACCGTCTACTGGCCGCCGAGGATGCTGCCTTATCGTTCATCCACAGCCAGCATTCGAACACACAGATCGGCATCGTTGTATTTGCGGGTTTTGCTGAGATCATCCAGGCTCCCACTCGTGATCAAGCTGCGCTCGAAAAGGCTATCCGAGGCTTATCCACCGCTCGCCGGACGGCAATCGGCAGCGGTATCCTCAAATCGCTGGATGCCATCGCCGAAGTAGACGAGAGCATTCCGCCCAGTGACTATTCCTTTGCGGCGAATAATGTCACTCCGGTTCCGCCCGGGACATATGCGCCGCACATCATTGTATTGCTGACCGATGGCGCCAGCAACGCCGGTCCCTGGCCGCTGGATGCTGCGCAGCAAGCCATGGACCGAGGCATCCGCATCTACACCATCGGTTTTGGTACTGACCAAGGTGCTCCATTCGCTTTCTGCGATGCGCCCTTCCAGGGTAACTTTTTTGGGGGTGGTTTTGGAGGCGGTGGTTTTGGCCGTTTCCGCGGGGGCATTGACGAGCAAACGCTCACGCAAATTGCAGACCTGACCGGCGGCAAATACTATCAGGCCAAAAGCGCAAATGAGCTCAACGATGTTTTCAAGAGCCTGCCTACCTCTCTGATTACCAAGCATGAAAGCATGGAAATCAGTGTAATCTTCACGGCGCTGGGCGCGTTGCTGGCCGCGGCTGCTATTTTGCTGTCGATGCTCTGGCATCCGTTGCAGTGAGTTTCAGTCTAAAATAGTGGACGTGTTGCAATGGGGGAAATGGTTCAAGGGAATAAGTGATATGTGAGAAGTGAAAAGGCCTGTGTCCAAATATCGGACAGGTCTTTTTGTTTTACCTGAGTCAACCAATCAATCAGCCTTTAGCGCGCTTAAACACTCTTAGTTTTTAGCATAGATACCAGGAATTTCGCGTTAAAGATCTTCACTTACTTTGTAATCGTTACCAGAAAAGCTGAGTGATCCATCATGAAATCTTTGTATCTCCGTGACACTGTGACTAAAACCTGTCTAAATTCAAAATTGGCGAAGCTAGGTTATTTAGAACTCTCAAAGAACTATTTTATCCCTTACTGTACTGGTTGCCAGACCTCCACATTATCGAAGTACACTTTGTAGCCCTCCGACCCGGCAAAATCGAAGGCGTAGACAAAGAAGGCCGCTTCGCCGGGCTGGTCCGAAGGTTGCTGCACGTTGACCTGGTCCACCATCTGGTCGTTGATGGAGAGCAGGATGCTGTCCAGATAGCAACTGACGCCAATGCGGTTGATCGCCTCGGGTGATGACTTGAACGCATCGGTCTTGTACCAGAATTGGCCGACCGAATTTTGTTTGGTCAGAGGGATATCCTCACCGTTCACGATTTGAGCGAGAATGTAAGAGTTGTCTTGCAGATTGAACTCGGCGTAATAGTAATTGTCCGTATCCTGGAACTGGCAGAAGACACCAAAGGTGCCGTCTTGCTCACCAGGCAGTCCTTGCACATCGAACCAGATCTCATAAGGAACGAAATCCACCGGGAAATAGGCCCAGTCGACATAATCGGTCTCTGCGATCTGGAAGCTGTAAGCCTCGTTCTCGTATTGGATGATGGTTTTGCCATCGTCAAAGACCGGCCAGCCCAGTGCATCGGATGAGAAATCGTCGTAGAGCGAATGATCGTCCAGGCGCTGTTCGCCTGTCATCGTGGAGCCAGAGTCCGTTGGCGCAGGAGCAAGTGAGGGGGCGGCTAGAGTTGCCGTCGGCAAAATTTGTGGAGTGACTGACACTTCGATAATGACGGGCACAGGCGCGGCTGGCTCCCCCGATGTCCGGTTCTGGAAATATGCGTATCCACCCACCCCGATAACTGCTACACAGATCATTCCCAGGCAGCCAAGGCCTAGGATCAGAATCCACCAGGGGAAACGGCGCTGCGGTCGCGGTGTATATGCAGACGTCTGCGGACGGGCTGGGGTTGGCGTGCCCGCCCCAACAGCCTGTCCACAATTATCGCAAAATCGGGCGTCGGGTTGTAAAGTCGCGCCACAATTTGTACAAAAATTTCCTTGTGTCATCTTCAGTCTCCTGGCTCAGGACAATTTTTCCATCAATGCGCAGATTTCTAGCGGTACGCCCTTCAACTCATCTCGCACCAGCTTGATCGCATCTTGGAGGCATTTGTCCACACACACGCCACAACCCATACACTTGTCGTAATCTACCTGGTTCCAGCCATCGACCACTTCTAGCGCGCCGAACTGGCAGTAATCCACACAGTCCCCGCAGCCGATGCACAGGTCTTCGTCCACCTGCGAAATGTAACCCGAAGAAGCCAGCATCGGGACACCGTTGCGTTGTGCCTTCATCGCGCCGCAACAACACTCGCAGCAATTGCAAATGGCATAGAAACGCTCCAGCATGGCATCCTTGAAAAAAGCGTGATGCACGTGCCCGCGCTCATCTTCGGCCTTCAGGATTTGGATTGCCTCCTCGCGCGTGATCCAGCGGGAACGCTGCGGCTGGTGTTCTCGGATGAAACTGGCAAACGGGTCGCCCACGATCAAACACACGTCCAGGGGCAGACAGGGATTTTCCACCGCGGCCCGGCAAGGGCAGTCCAGCGCCACGATGCGCTCCGGGTTCTTCATCACGATCGAGCGCGCCCGCTTGTAGGGAATGACCTGCTCCAGGTCGGGAATCTTGATCTCTTCGTTGATCAGAACCAGTTTTTTTGCTGTCTCGAGCGGCACGGCCTTGCCGTGGTAGGTATCCGCAAAGCCGATGGTTTCTGCTGCGGATTCGTCCCCTTTCTTCTTTGTGACCAAACGGTCGAAGAATCCCGCCAAAGGAGCAAAATATTTCGAAAGCGGATGGTCGCCTTTACCGATGCCGATGTACAGATACGGCCAGCGTCCATACACGTAGCCATGCAACAGGTCAAAAAAGGTATAACCGGGCGTATTGCGCGCCTCGTCCAAAAAAGCCTGCGTGGAGGGTTTAATAAATGGAATTTTCATAATGACCTCACTGTTTAAAAGTCATTGCCGTATCGGCCCTTTAAGCCCTTCTTGCAATGATTTATGACATATATTCATCCTACAAAAATAATAGCCCTATGAAAAGCGCCATCCATCCGCAATCTACCGGATAAACATCATTAAACAAAATCACGCCTTTAAACCACAAAGCCGCCGAGTTTACAGAGTAAAAATTCGTCTCTGCGCTCTCCGCGACTCTGCGGTGAACATTGACCTGTAACGGGGTTACTCTGCTTCGTAATCTGCTGGTGCTTCATCCACCGACATCATCGGTTCATCGGCAGGTTTCTTGTCCAGCATCTGCATCATAAGGGCAACGACCTTTGTGTAATACTTTGTTTCGCCTTTATCCTCGTAACGGTCGGTCTTTAGCCGCCCTTCGAGGTAAACCAGGCTACCCTTCTTGAGATACTCCTGGCAGACCTCGCCCAGCCGGCCCCAGGCCTCCACGTTGATCCACTCGGTGTATTCCTTGGTCTCCCCTTTGGACTTCCAGCGGTTGCTGACAGCAACACTGAAAGTGGTCACCTGTTTGCCTGTCGGTGTGTAGCGGCTCTCGGGAGCTTTCCCTAAACGTCCAATCAATTGGACACGGTTAAGAGCTGGCATTGCGTATCCTCCTTTTTACCTTATATAGTTGGATTTGATACAAATAGTTTAGAACAAATTTTTGAAAAGTCAACAAACAATTTTGTTATGAAACGGACACTGACGCTCATCCTGGACGCTCTCCAGGAAGCCGGGATGCGCCAGGATACGCTCATCATCGTCACTGCCGACCATGGTGGGCATGACACGACGCATGGCATTAGCCAACTGGAAGATATGACCATTCCCTGGATTGTAGCCGGGCCGGGTGTGCACCACATAGCGCTGTCCACGAACGTCAATACGACCGATACCATTGCAACGGTCGCCTGGGCGTTGGGCTTGCCCCTCCAACCTGACTGGGATGGCCGCCCTGCGTTGGAAGCCTTTGGTTTAGCGGATGAGCCCCAGCCGCAGCCACGCTGTCCTTAAAACAAAAAGTCCAGCTCGAAAGCCGGACTTTCTGGCATATGAACATATAAATGAGTGAGAGTTATGCTTTCTTGAGAGCGGGTAAGCCGGTTTTCATTTCGATAACTTTGTAACCAGCCGGGACGGCATCGAGCGCCTTATCACTTTTCATTTCGCGGGAGAAGTAGTAAAGTGTAGTTTCCTTTCCGCTGGAGCGCTTGATTTTGTTGGCGTGCAGGTAGTAAGTCTGTCCTTTAGAGTTTACATGCGAATAAGCCATTTTTTATCTCCTTTCCTCTAATAGAGGCTAACGATATACTTAGTTTAACACAGAGTACCTCTTTGTCAACACAAAAAACGCCTTAAATTCGAACATTAATTCTGTGTATTTTGTACAGATTCGAAATAAAAATCAAGGAAAAAATTATGACTGAGTCGATGATGATCGTATCCACTTTTGAAGAATTACGCTCTGCCCGTTCTATCCTGGACGAACCGGTTGGCCTCGTTCCTACCA
Organism: uncultured Chloroflexia bacterium; assembly: GCA_963785535.1. Classification (GTDB taxonomy): domain Bacteria; phylum Chloroflexota; class Anaerolineae; order Anaerolineales; family Villigracilaceae; genus JAABUE01. Next base: position 144,193 of record CAWAVQ010000019.1, read on the forward strand.
TGGGATATCTGCACGAGGGACACCTCTCCCTGGTGCGCCGGGCAGCGGAAGAATGCACCAGTGTGGTTGTCAGCATCTTCGTGAACCCGACCCAATTCGGCCCCAACGAAGACCTGGCTGCCTATCCGCGCGACATGGAACGTGACCTGCGGCTGCTGGAGCCACTGGGCGTGAACCTGGTGTGGATGCCCACGCCGGAGATCATGTATCCAGACGGCTACCAGACCTGGGTCCAGGTTGAAGCGCTGACAAAACCGCTGGAAGGCGCCAGACGCCCCGGTCACTTCCGCGGGGTTACCACGGTAGTGACCAAGCTGTTCAATGGCGTTCTGCCAGCAAAGGCCTATTTCGGGCAGAAAGACGCCCAGCAGGCGGCTGTCATCCGTCGCATGGTGCGCGACTTGAATTTTCCGCTCGAGGTTGTGGTTTGCCCTATCGTGCGCGAACCGGATGGGCTGGCTATGTCCAGTCGCAACGCCTATCTCAACCCTGAGCAGCGTCAGGCTGCAACGGTGTTATATCGCGCTCTGAGCGCCGCCAGGGATGCATACGAGGCAGGCGAGCGCGATGCCGAGAAACTGCGCGCCCTCATGCGCGAGACGATTGCCACCGAGCCATTGGCCGAGATACAATACGTTTCCTGCGCGGACTATGACACGCTAGAAGAGCTTGATCAAGTTGCTGGCAAAGCTCTGCTTTCGATGGCGGTCTTTGTGGGCAAAACACGTTTGATCGATAATTTTGTTTTAGGGTAGACGGGGAACCTTGCGAAGGTTTGATCCTCCGGGTCACGCCTGCGGGATAAGCCTTCGCAAGGTTTGAAATTCAGACTTGTTCGAAGCGTTGCACAGGGACAACGAAGAGCGTGGCACGGCTTTCCTTTGGGTCGGATTTCCCCAATTGGTCTCGAACAACCTGGATGCCTGCCTCCACGCGCTCATCATCCACCCCGATCAGCAGGGTGACTACACCACTGCGCAGAAATCCGCCCGTGGAAGCGATGCGGGTCACGCGGAAATTGCTGGCTGTTAACGATTGGGTAACTTGCTCGGCATCTGAGTCCTTGACAATGACAATAATCATCTTCATGGCTTTATATCTCCTCAAAATATTCCACAGGCAGGGCAAAGATGGTCGCGCCTCCAACCGTCACTGGAACGGGGGTGGGCAGGGGCATAGGTGCTCCCTCTACCGGCATGGTCAAATATTCCACCCTCTGACGGCAGGTTTTGTGCAGGGTTTCGATCAGATCAGCTTCCAGGCCTTCGGGCAAACCGATGAGTAAGGTCGCGTTGCGACGACCCAGAAAACCGCCTGTGCTGGTCAGGTAAACGGCTGGCGCGCCAAGGGATTCGGCTGCGCTGGTAGCCGGTTCAATATCTTGTTCCTGTACAACCGCCATGATCAGTAGGTGAATAGAGGATTGGGGAAACATCTTCTTGCTCCTCTTAGATTTGTTCGAATTGGTCTACCTTCAACACAAAGACAGTAGCGCGTTTGAGGCCAGGATCAATAGCCGGAGCACTATGTTCGCGAATAAGTTGGACAACGGTCTCAACACGCTCTTTCTCAACGCCGATCAATAAAGTGGAATTTCCACGTCGCATGAAGCCGCCAGTGGAGGCAATCTGCGTGACGTGAAAATTTGCATCAAGCAAGGCCTTGAGCACCTCTTCGCCGTCGACATCACGTAGGGTAGCGATAACCAGTCTCGGTTCAGAACTCATCGTAGGATTCTACCTCGAACATAAAAACAGTCGCTCCACCAACGGTCACTTGCGTAGGCGCGGGCATTGGGAAAGATGTACCGCGCAGCGGAGATGAGACAAATTCCACACGTTGCTGACAACTGCTCTTAAGCGCTTTGACCGCAGCTTCCTCACGACCTTCCTGGATGCCGATCAACAAGGTGACGTTCCTCCTGCTCAGGAAACCACCCGCGCTCGAAAGCCGCGCAACCGTGAAACCCAGTTTGCCCAAAGAAGCCAGAGCATTCTCCAAGTCTGCTTCTTGGATGACAACCGCCATCAAATGGGTGACAAGCGATCTCGAGTTCCCGAAGCGCAGCAATTCCGGCCAGTTGTAACTTTGCTCGGTCAAGGCCGAATCTACCTCGCCGACCAGTTGAGAATAAGTTTCTTCGGTAATGACGCCATCACGCAGCAGACCTGTCAGGGCGCCGCGTTGAGCTCGCAAGGCCTCACGATGAGCCGTATCCAGTTCTTCGGCTTCCACCTTCGGGTCGGATGTGATGACCTGTTTGACCGCTTCCACCAGTGTGTCGTTCCGGCGTTCCATGATTGGCGCAAGCCGTTGCCAGGTATGCTCGGAAATCAAGCCCTGTTGGTTCATACGCCGCAAATAATCGTAAGCAGCCCGTCCGGCCACGAAACGGGCATGACGACGTTCATATTCTTCCTGAAAGTGAGAGCGTTGTACCAGCTTGAGCTTCTTGACCACCCAGTCCATGGAAATGCCCTGTATCAACAACGTGAACAACACGACGCCAAAGGCCATATTTCGCAGCATATTGACTTGTGTTAACGCGTTTGCCTCGCCGTTCACAGGCAAGGTCAGTGCCAGTGCCAGGGCAATTGCTCCACGCAGACCACCCCAGTACAAGACGTGTTTCCATTTTGCAGAAATATCACGGTTGAAAAAGGACAACCCATAAATTCCTATCGCGCGCGCCAGTAATACCGCCAGGATGGCGATCCCGATGGCCGGCAAATTTTTCAGCAAGTCGCCAATGTCAATGGCCAGACCAATCAGCAGGAAGATAAAGGAGTTCGCCAGAAAAGCGGCATATTCCCAAAAATTAAATACTACCACGCGCGTGGTGGCAGACATACCGCGCGGCCCGACATTTCCGTTGACGATACCGGCCACCACGACCGCCAACACCCCGCTAACACCCAGCACGTGCTCGGCAATCAGATAGGAGCCGAAGGCCAGCACGGTAGTCAGCGTTGTCTCCACCAGCGCATCGTCAATACGACCGATAACCTGCGAGGCAAGCGTCCCCAGCACCACGCCGGTCAAAACGCCTCCCCCGGCAATTTTCAAGAATTCAGCGATCCAAAGTCCTAACCCGGAATCAGCGGAGAGACTGGATCCGCCATGTACTGCAATCCCTGCAACTGCCAGCATGATGTTGAACAACACAATAGCCGTACCGTCATTGAAGAGACTTTCGCCCTCCAACAGCACCTGCAAACGTTTGGGCACACCCAGCCGCCGGAAAAGCGCCACCACCGCCACCGGGTCAGTAGCTGCGATCAATGCACCAAACACCAACGCAAATTCAATTGCAATGCCGATGTTAGCCGCGTAGATCAGTCCGCCTACAACTAGCATGGTCAGGATAACACCCGGGATTGCCAGTGTCAGGATCAACCCGAAATCACGGCGTATATCGTCCAATCGCAAGTGAAAGGCGGCTTCGAAGACCAGTGGCGGCACGAGCAGGGAAAGGATGATATCCGGAGAAATCGGGTTGGGAAGCGGCTCGAAAATCGCTGAAATGAGCAGGCCGATACCCACCAAGCCGACGGTATACGGCAGTCGGTACCGTCGCACGAAGATCGCTACCAACGAAGCGATCAACAATAAGCCGATAATTGCTTCTTCTGCCAGAACGATCTGGCTTACTCCTTCGCCATTCACCTAAAAAAACAACTCCTACTGTAGTAACAAACTAAAGATGTTGGAAAACTCGGCACATAGCAGGAAATATGTTTCAAACCGGAGAAACAATTTCACGTTGCGCCGCTAAAGGGAGACAACACAAGGAGCAGGATCATCTACGATCACACTTTTGCCGTTGGGAAATTTCACTTCCGTGCGATCCAATCCCCGTACGATCTTGAGTCCCTTGTATTGTACCGTAACCGGCCAGGGGAAAGGATTTTCTCCTTCGAGACGCACACTTGTGGACGAAAACACCTGCACCCCCAACACTTGCAAGAACAGCCCTACAGGCGCCAGTCCACTGACGGCGTTCCGTTCGCCAAGTCCCAAGCCGGTTTCGGCGTGATAACGCTGGTAGAAAGTACGCTTTTGCTTCAAGTTAAGGATCACGCCTGTCATCAAATGTGCTACCAATCGCGCAGTCTCCTGGCGGAAGCCATAAGCTAACATGCCTTCGCAGATCAATTGGTTCCAGGGTAGATATACGCTCGAAAGCGCTGCGTCAGCTTCCGCATTTGGAACGCTTGGGCAGGCCGGGATTCCGAAGGGACGGTCAAAGCGTTCTGCGCTCAGAATATTGCGGCTGATCATCACCTGTGCCCGTTGGTCATCGGGAACGCCCGCCCATAACGGAAGCAGCAAGGTATGATCTTCACCAGTGTAGTCTGGCCTGTGAACGATCACTTTATCTTTCGCATCCACACCTTTGATCTGGACACGCCCGATCTTTTCGTGGACCTGTTGGCTGGTCGCCACCATACCGCCGCTGCGCCAGTGGAATTGTCCTCCATGAATAACCTCATTCTCACCTTTGGTGACATATTCGCTAATGACCACCTGCGGTCGCTTCGCTGCGGGACTATTGGTCTGCACCTCGATCAAGAGGCGGACCGGCGGCTCGAAGATTTGCTTCAACTTGATCGTCCCGGAACCACGTAGACGTCCCAACACCTTTCCGGAAGTGCTTTCGCCGGTTTCACGGTCACGGTATCGATACAGGGCTACACGCGGATTCCAGGCTTCATCCAACGCGGCTTTCAGCGTTTCGACCTGTTTCTTGACCAGCCCCAACTCATTTTCCCGGCCAAGCTGTTCTGCCATTTGACTGAGGGACTGCGCTTCGCGATACAACATTGCTAACAAGGCCGGATTGTGCATACAACTGATGTCCACGCCCTGTGACCAGGGATTCCAGGTGTCGAAGGTGGGATTCTCTTCGTAACCGGTTTGCATCAGGTGTGTCCACTCAGGGATGCCATCGCGGTCACGATCGTTCATCGGGGAGAACCAGGACCAGAAAAATTTCAATAATTTTTGAAATACTTCTTCCAGAAAACCCTCGTCGCCGGAAGAGCAATACAGATTCCAGGCCAGGCTGGCTAAAATAGGCATTGCCTGGTAGCGCCCAAGCTGACCACCGAGGCCGGGCTTTCCATCAATGGCACCATCTTGGGTTTGCACAGCCAGGAAGTTACGCAGCAGTCCCTGGGTCAAGTTCGAAGCGACTGGCAAAATGGAGCACAGGTAATAGGTATCCAGCGGCGATTGTCCACTCCAGGTTGTGTGGTAATCACTGCCATCACCCTTGTGGGAATAGCCCTGGTCAGGCCCACGCACCTGGACAAAAGATGGGCACGGTAATTTATCATTGGCCGGGAAGAACAGGCTGAAGGCTGCGTTCTGGCTGAGCGCCAAGGCTGCATCCCATTCTGGGTCGCCGGTCTGGAATTCGATACATTCTCCGGCATTGACCATTTCGATGCGCGCGCGTTCGGCGTCCCAGGGCTGGGCAGCAATGAGCCGAGCTGTATCGAAAGAGGTTTGGTGCTCACCGGTGGTGGCTTGTGCCCAGGTCAGTTGGCGGGAGGTGCCGGGGTCGAGTTCGAGGTCCACCATCAGTGAAGGATGTGGCCCGGGTCCCGGGAGCGGGCCGCCGGTCAGGAAAAGAAGCGGGACCAGTCCGCTGGTCTGCCCGATCAACACGTTGACCATCTGCATCTGGGTATGGCTGAAGGCATGTCCGTCCAGCGGGACGAGCGCGGCGCACATCTCCAGACGCGGCTTACGCTTTTTGGTGGAGCGGTTAGCAACTGTCACACGCCCGGTGATCGAGTTGGAATCGGGCACACGCACTTCATAGATAACTTCCAATCCCTCGATGGGCGAGAAAATCAATTCCAGGAAATTGGGGTAACACTGGCGGATGACGGGTGGCGCGGCAAACTCAGACACATCCACGACAGTTGTCCCGTCTTCGGTAAAACGGGGAAAAATGCGAATCGAACGGGCGCGCAATCCATAGGTGGTCCGTAGGGAGAGCGCAGGCGGATCGCCGGAACCCAATTCCATTTCCCAAATATGATCGTTAACGTAATCAGGCGCGGAAAGACGCATATCCGCTGCCAAGGTCAAATTCAAAGGATCCCCAGCCCGTAGTGTCCACTCTCGCATGCTCTTATTGTACGGGGACTTGCGTAAGAGGTCAAAGGATTGGTGCGAGCTGTGCTAAAAAAATTTGCCTGTATGAGAGGCCTTATCCACCGTCACGTGTTCTTTATGCTAGAATGGAACCTACCATCAGAATGGAGCGTCTTATAAAAATGGAAACATCTTCTTTCAACCGCGGACGGTATTTCGAAGAGTTTGAAGTCGGCCAAAAGATCATGACTGTTGGGCGTACCGTCACTGAAAACGATATTGTGACCTTTGCCGGTTTATCGGGCGATTACAACCAGATTCATACCGATGTTGAGTATAGTAAGGCTACAACCTATGGACAGCGCATTGCGCATGGCTTGTTAGGGATTTCCATAGCTTCCGGGTTGGCCATGCGCACCGGGATTCTAGAAAATACTGTTATTTTCTTTCGCGAGATCAATAACTGGAAGTTCATCAAGTCGATCTTTATTGGTGATACCATTCACGTTGAAATGGAAGTTGTTGAAACCAAAGCCCTACCGCGCATTGGCGGTGGCTCGGTCGTCATCACATTGGATGTCAAGAAACAAAGCGGTGAAACCGTCATGAAAGGAAACTGGACGGTGCTGGTTATGTCCAAACCCTGAACTTTATGACAACCCCTCCCGAAGAAGATCCACGCGACAGACTACGTCGCTTACTGGCATCGGAAGATGAAACCATGCCAGAACTTCCCACACCGGATGAAAAACCCGGCGGTTCGCCTTCAGACGAGACAATTGCTTCCGTTATGTCATCTTTGGGGAAAGAAAAAGAAGAAAAGGAAGATGAAGAACCGCCGCCCCCCCCAGAAGAGGAAGAACGTACCCGCACGCCTGATACGCCCATGCCCGCGCTGGACAAGGACAATATGCCCTTGCCTCGCCGCGTGGATGAGATCGACGTGGGCGCTACACGAGTTCACGCCCGCGGCTCTTAGCAGTTTGCCCAAATCCGCCCCGACGCGTGTAAGCAGCACTCCGCCTTCGCAGCCCGTCGGAACTCGTTCGGCGACGACCAATACCCCTTCGGGGTCATCAGCTTCTCGTCCGGCCACGCAACGAGTTCCCAACCGCGCCACGCGTGTCGTTTTGGAAAAGTCGTGGCGGATGTTTGCTGCGGATTTTCATCGTTGTTTTGTTCGCTATGGTCGGCCTGGCTTTGCTGGGTGGCTCGATTGCACTGTACAAGTATTATTCCATCGCTCGCACATTGCCCAGCGTCAGTGACCTGCGTGAGCGCGCCTCGCAATTCGAAACCACGCGTATCCTGGACCGCAACGGGAACCTGCTGTACGAGATCATCGATCCGAATGCCGGGCGGCGCACATACGTCCCGCTGGATCGCATTTCCCCCAATGTCATTGCTGCGACCATTGCCACCGAAGATAAGGATTTTTACAGCCATCCCGGTTTCGACGCCTGGGCCATCATCCGCGCCTTGTGGGAGAACTATCGCACCCAGGGACAACAAGGCGGCGGCGCCTCGACCATCACCCAACAGTTGGCGCGCAACCTGCTGCTCTCGCCCGAAGAGCGCGTCCAGCGCACATATACCCGCAAAGCGCGTGAGATCATCTTAGCGGCAGAGATCACTCGCCGTTACAGCAAAGACGAAATCCTGGAACTATATCTGAACGAAAACTACTACGGGAATCTGGCATACGGCATCGAAGCTGCGGCCGAGACCTATTTCGGCAAAACCGCCGACCAGTTAGATCTGGCTGAAGCCGCCTTCCTGGCTGGTTTGCCGCAATCCCCGTCCATTTACGACATCTACACCAACCCTGAACCCACATTGGCGCGCCAACAGCAGGTGCTAGTGCTCATGTTCCAGCTTAGCCTGGAACGTGGTTGCATCTCCGTCAGTAATAGCGATGAACCCGTCTGCGTCACGCCGCCGGATGCCACCAACGCTGCCAATGAAATCAAGGCGTATCCGTTCCGCCCGCCTAACATCGAAATCCGTTACCCGCACTGGGTCAACTACGTGCGCGAACAACTGGAAGCCATGTACGATCCGCAGACCATTTATCGCTCCGGCTTCACTATTTACACCACGCTGGATCCCAATTTGCAGGATACCGCCCAACAGATAGTGACTGAACAGGTGGCTGCATTGGCTGACAAAAATGCCCATGACGGCGCGCTGGTTGCGATCAAACCTTCTACAGGTGAAATCCTGGCGATGGTTGGCTCACCTGATTTCTACAACGATGCCATCGACGGTCAGGTCAACATGGCGACCAGCCCCACGCGCCAGCCCGGCTCGTCCATCAAACCCATCAATTATGTAGCCGCCTTCGAAAAAGGCTGGACGCCGGCCACGCTCATCTGGGACGTGCCGTCCGAATTTCCGCCTTCCGGCAACCCGAATGACCCGCGCGAACCTTATAGACCAGTCAATTACGATGACCGTTTCCACGGCCCGGTGACCGTACGCACCGCGTTGGCGAACTCGTTCAACGTGCCCGCCGTTAAAACCTTACAGTTTGTTGGAGTCTATGACGATCCGAATACGCCTGAAAAAGACGGCATGATCGGCATGGCCGAACGCTTGGGCATCACCAGTTTCACCAGGGATGACTACGGCTTGTCCCTGACGCTGGGCGGCGGCGACGTCAGTTTAATCGAAATGACCGGCGCGTTTTCGGTCTTCGCTAATGGTGGACAGCGCGTTCCGCCGGTTTCCATTCTGAAGATCGAGGATTACACCGGAAAAGTGGTGTATGAATACAGCCCGCAGCCAGGCGAACAGGTCATTCGCCCCGAGCACGCTTATCTCATCAACTCGATCCTGTCGGACAACGATGCCCGTTCCTGGATGTTTGGCACCAACTCGGCCTTGAACCTGCCCTTCCAGGTGGCCGCCAAAACCGGTACCTCCAACGATTTCCGCGATAACTGGACGCTCGGTTACACTCCTGACCTGGTCACGGGTGTATGGGTCGGCAATGCGGATTACACGCCGATGGTCAACACCAGCGGGTTGAGCGGCGCCGCGCCGATCTGGTCGCAGTTTATGCAAACTGCTGTCCCGTATATCAGTGGCGGTAACCCGACACCCTTCGCCCGTCCCGCCGGGATCGTGGACAAAATCATCTGCGCCACTTCAGGTACGGAACCCTCTCAATGGTGTAAGCAACAACGCAGCGAAGTCTTTGCTGCCGACCAGCCTCCGCTTCCACCCAGTAAGGATCTGTATCGCCGTACAACGCTGGATACCTGGACCGGTCTGGAAGCCTCCGATGCCTGTAAGGATTTCACCGATGTGCAAAACGTGATCAATACCGGCGGCGATCCCTGGGCAGAGAAATGGATCCAATCGGGAGCAGGCAAGGACTGGTTGGACGCGCACGGTTTCCCGCGTAATTTCGTAATTGCGCCGCAGCGCGAGTGCAACAAAGATGATCCGCAACCCACCATCGAATTTCGGAGTCCGAGTGACGGTAATACGATTACAGAAAGCAGGGTCGATGTGAAGGCCGTCATCGATGCTCCGAATGGCATCAAATCCTGGGCCTTGGAATATGGAGCCGGGAACAACCCCGATCAATGGAATCAGATTGCAGATGGAAAAGATGCGGCGCCCAATCCTGCTACACTGCTCAATTGGGATGTGAGCGATGTCGGCAGTGACACGGTCACCCTGCGTCTTTATATGACCGGCAAAACAGGTTACGCCGAGCGCAAAATCACGCTCAAATTGCAGTTGCCCACGCCCACCCCGCCGCCAACCTTCACGCCCACCGAAACGGTGCCCGCGCCGACCGATACGCCACTGCCAACTCCCACTTCTACGTCGCCACCGCCGACCGACACGCCGATGCCATCGGTTACCCCATTCCCAAGTGATACAGCGACCCCAACACCATAATGGATTGATATGCGACTCGAAGACTTGAACTGGATGGATGTGGAGCGCTACCTGGAACAGGACGACCGCCTGATCCTGATCCTGGGCGCGTGCGAACAACACGGCTACCTGAGCCTGCTGACCGACATCAAGATTCCCCAGGCCCTGGCCGATTCCGCCTCCAACCAGACCGGGGTGCTGGTTGCCCCGCCCTTGAATTTTGGCATCTCTCCGTACTTCCTCGACTATCCCGGAACCTTGAGTTTGAGTGCAAAAACGATGCTCTCAGCCACCGAGGATATTGTTCGCTCGGCGTACCGGCATGGGTTCCGCCGCATCCTCTTGCTGAACGGCCACGGCGGGAACATGCCTGTCCGCAACCATCTGAACGAGGTCAATAACGAACTGCCCGATTTGAAAATGAATTGGTACGACTGGTGGCTATCTCATTCTGTGGAAGCCGTAGCACAGAAACACAACATCAAACCGTCCCACGCCAACTGGCTGGAAGCTTTTTCATTTACTATTGTGGGGGAATTGCCGGGAAAGAGCAAGACTCCACCCAAAGTGCCCAGCGCGATCATGGATGCCAAAACGGCTCGCGAGGGTTTACGGGGATGGCTCCTTCGGCGGGCCCTATCGTGTCGATGACGGTATCATGCAGGAGGTCCTGCAAGCCGCGTTGGAAGACATCTTGTTGTTGTTGAAGTTTGAATAATTTCTTGTTATTACATGTCTCCTAAAATCACGACCGCCACCGCTCAAGCTCTTTCTAACATCGCCTTCATCAAATTTACATTGGCATACCTCCCTCGAACTGACCGCGAAGTGTATTTTTGATGTAAATTGGTCCCTTGCTGACGTACTTTTTTCTCAGGCGGCAGGAACATAGAGCCTCTATAAAACCTCTAGAGACTTTATGAACCCTCTACGGGTACAAAAACACAAAGGGTGTTAATGATTGTATACTCCCCAAGTGTGATGTACTTGGGGAGATTGTTTTAAAAGTTGTTGGATTTATAAGACCTTTTCGTAATTCATTTATGTTGTCTGTTTCAAAACACAGATGTTTCGGTCTTGAGACATTATCGTGAATTCCTTATCTTCATATACTTCAATAAAACTTTGGTCGTTTACCGCCAAATAGTAGCCTACAACCTTATCCTCTTTCACAAAAGAAAAAGTTTTTTCAAAGTCCAAAACACCATAATAAAATCGAGATGTTTCATCCAAGTTTTTTGCCCCTACACACATGCGCGATTGCTTTGATTTTCATCATTTTCCTTTCCGTCAAGAGTAGTTTACGTAGTACCTGATGCTCTTTGCTAGTAAACCCATATCATTTCGAGCACAGAAACACTATCATTTGACAGGACAAATCCCCACTGTCCATTACACGCTTTGCCAGAAGGTCTTTCTGTTGTTTGTGTCAGATCACAACCAACCAGTTTGCGTAAACCACTCGCTATATTCAAATCGATCTACAATACATTTTCTTTGTGTTCAATGCGAAAAATGCGACCTTGTTATTTCTCTGTTGCGACTAACCTGGTTCGTTTAAGCCCAACATCTTCAATTTTGAGATAGTCAAATAGACGAATAGCACATTTCCTCAGTCAGAGACAAGCCATTGCGGATTCCAAGCTACTTCCCACAGATGACCATCAGGATCTTGAAAGTAACCAGCATAGCCTCCCCAAAACGTATCTCGAGCAGGTTTTACGATGGTAGCTCCGGCATTTTTTGCTTGTTCCATAACTTGATCGACTTCGGATTTTGAGGATACGTTGTGGCCGAGGCTGAATTCGAGAGCACTTGGAGTTCCTGAGGCTAGCCCCGAATCCTTCGAGAGACTTTGACGGGGATACAATGCCAGCTTGAGATTCGCTTGTAGATCGAAGAAAACAACGGCTCCATACTCAAACTCGGTCCCTACGATGCCCTCTGTCGCAAGACCGAGACCATCGCGATAGAAACGCAACGAAACATCCAAGTCGTCGACAGATAGTGTGATAAGGTTAATTCGCGGCTTCATCTGAGTTCTCCTTAGGCTTATAAAAGTTTAGCTCACCATGGTGGGTAGACAAGATCCACCAAAATTATTACAAGAATATTCACAAATTGCAGTCCGGATCGTGAGGGGTAATCCTTGTGGCGCAGTTGTTTCTCTTTTAGATCATAGAATTTTCAACGAAATAGTAGGCGGCCTCATTTGTGGTTGTACCTTCAGCTTGCTGGACCGGCGAAAGGACATGTGCAGAAGGGTTGTTTGCATTCAGAGTGTGATGAGAATGATCGCCAGCGCAGCCGCGCCAAACCCAATGAACTGCGGCCGTGTCAGGTGCTCTTTGAGTGTCAGCCTCGCCAAGATAGCCGTCATCGCCGGATAGAGCGAGGCTAAGACTGCGGCGATGTCGAGACGCCCATTCTGTGTAGCTAACAGGAAAAAGATATTGCCCAAAATGTCTATCACGCCTGCTATGATCAATAGTCTTAGCGGCGTGCTGCGCAGGGCAAGCGGACGACCCGTTACCAGAGCGAAGATCATCATCCCACCACAAGCGACAACACGCCCTGCAGTCATAGGCCAGAAGATAGCATCGCCGCTGATTTGACCCAGGGCAGTGAAAGTAGCGCCAAATCCCAATCCGGACAATATCGCCATACCGATTCCCTTAGGTCGACTTCCCAACTTTTCCGGGCGAGACAGCAGCCAGATGCCGACAAGCGCCACGCCAAAGCCAAGCAACTGAAGCGCACGCGGTAATCCCGTGGTAAGTGCTTCGACAATCACTGGAATAGCTGTGGCCAAGACCGCGGATACCGGGGCCACAACTCCCATTCGTCCCACTGCGAGTCCGCGCCATAGGAATATAACGGCTAGCATGCCAAAGATCCCCGACAACATACCCCAGATCAGATTGGTATCCAGCAGAAGGGTTTCGCCTCGGGCTAGCGCCACCGTCAGCAGCGTGACCAGCCCTACGGAATAAGCCACCAACACTGCACGAAATGAATCGGACCGGCGTGCTGCCAATGCTCCGGCAAAATCAGCGGAACCCCAACAGGTGGCTGCCGCCAGCGCCAGTAGGATGGCTAAAAACGGTTTACTCAAAGGCGCATCCTTTCATTTGCCAGGTTGGTGAAATATGCAGATCGGCTTGCGTTAGTGGTTGGCGGACGGACTAGGAAAATGTTTGAAAGCAGGAAAAGTCCGAAGCCAGAAAAATGAAGGATCGGTTCCTATCCGAAGTTTTGTTTGAACATATTGTGCGTTTCTTCCTTGGTGATCGTTGAATACTCCGGGGGCCCCTTGGGTCGATAGACTTGGATTGTCACTCCGTTCGGTTTGACGCTTGATTCGACAAGCTGGAGGGCAAAATCATTGCCGACATCAGGGAACAATCGGATTCCTTGACCCAAAATTACAGGAAAGATAATCAGGTTCATCTCATCGATCAGACGGTTTTGAAGCAGCCAACGGATAAGCTGACCACTGCCGTGAACTTGTAGTTCACCCCCCGGCTGTGCTCGCAGCTCGACAATCACACCTGCGAAATCTGCTGATAAGACTTTCGTGTTGTCCCATTTTGGATCGCGCAAGGTGCTCGACACCACGTATTTCGGTTTTGTGTGCAGTGCTGCGGCAATCGGGCTTTTGCTTGTTTTGGGCGCCGCTCCCCACGAATAGGCAAAGATGTCGTAGGTCTTGCGCCCGAACAGGAAAGCATCCGCGCGTTGAAAGACTTGGTCGACGAACTCCCCTGATTTACTATCAAAGTGAGCCCACCCACCACGGTTGAAGCCTCTGTCGTCCTCGTCCGGACCTCCGGGGCTCTGCATAACACCATCAAGCGAAAGTTGAGTGGTAGTTGTCAGTTTCATGTACAAAGTCTCCTCTCAAATCAGTATATTATGTCTGTTAGCCAATGCCACACAGACCTACGCCCCTTTCTTCTCTGGCACTGACGGAAGCCCAACTTGTTGATAAATAGGCGATGGTTAGCCCAAAAAGAATTCTCGCAATACTGGAGCGAGTACGTCTGGAGATACATCGTGCGCCTGACCCTCCAGCGTGCGTCGCCGCGCGTCAGGTAGAATTTCCACGAGTATTTGTATCGCCTTCTGCTGGTATACCGGACTTTCGCCACCGTCGATGACGAGGGTCGGTACCGTAATGGAAGCCCACTGCTGAAGCGGCTGAGGATTGCCGCTCATGGTATCTGCCATGATAGCGCCATCGTAAGCAAGTGTATGCGCCACAGTCTCGAAGGCCTGCCAGAAGGCTTCAGACCGCATCGGTGCAACGTATTCTGTTGGAACTCCAACCGCCTCAGTCATGAAGAGTGCCACAGCATCACCCCTTTCATTCGACGATAGCAGTTTGTTGAGCCTCGACAGATAATCGTCCGGCAGTGGCGGGCGGCTGTCATCGACGATGAACGGAGGTTCATAGAGTGCCAGTTGGGTAATCTTGAGGCTGCCTGAAGCTCTAAGAGCCAGTACTGCGCCTGATGACATGCCGAAAACTCCGGCTGATCCGCCTGCCACATCGATCAGCGCCGAGAGGTCTTCAATCTCACGTTCCACAGCATACGGAGGAGTATCACCGCTGTCGCCCCGTCCGCGCCGGTCGTAGTGAAAAACTGTGAAGTTTTCAGCCAGTAGTGCGGCTAACTGTGCAGTGGATGGGTCAATCGCCCGATACTGTAAGGCTCCTCCTACCAGGATGACTGGTGCCCCTTCGCCGGATTGATCGAATGCAATTTTTGTGCCGTCTTTGGATAGAACCTGCTTCATCATCGTTATTCCACCTTAGTCAATACTACATCCATAGCAGGCACCCAGTTTCCATCGTCACCTGACCGCTCATGATGAACAGTCTGCGTTTTGCCATCACTCGAAAACTCTGCGGTGGCGCGATGGGTTTTTCCTTGCCACGTCCAGGTATTGCCACTGACACTCAACACATCGGTATTGATGTTGCCTTGGCTGTCAAAGAAAAGCGACCGATAAGTCTTGCTGGATGCATCATAACTGAGGATTTCGGTTCCGCCCACATCCGCACTGCCGATGCGTCCGTAGGCTGTGTGCAGGACGAAAAATCTTCCGGGCATCCATTCGTAGACATCGCTAGTCAGGATTTTCACTGACCGGGATGTCTCCACTTGCAATGGTCTGCCCCTCGTTGATCCACTTGCCGATAAAGATCCCTAATAACCGGTGTTCGGGACCTGGCTCTACGGGTCGGTCAACACGACCCACAGCCACGCCTGTCGCTTTGTCTTCCATGATGATTCTCTCTTCTAACTTTGCCGTACTTCGTAGTGAAGTCCTACCACTCCAGAGCGAAATATCTTGGTTTCCAGCAAATTCAGGTCAATTCGGTCGTGGATATCTTTGAACAATGGCTTTGCCCCCCCAATTACTACTGGATCGACGTTGAGCCGAAATTCATCAATCGCTCCCAACGCCAAGAAAGTCCGGGCGATACCAGCACCTCCAAATAGCAACAAATTCTTGCCGGGTTGTTGTTTCAATTTCGTGATCTCATCGACGATATTCTCGTGGACGATGCGCGAATTGGCCCAATCGACGGTCTTGAGCGTGGCAGAGAAAACGATTTTCAACGACTGATTGAGCCAGTTGGCATGTTCAGTCTCATGCTCTGTGCTGGCAGAGTCCGAAGCCACTGTTGGCCAGTAACTGGCAAAGCCTTGATAGTTCACCCGGCCGAATAGAGCCGTATCCGCCGTGTTTTGCAACTGGAGTACATCCTCCCAAACCTCGTCATCGACTACAATCCAATCCATTGCACCGTTGAGGCCTTCGGTAAATCCATCAAGCGAAACATGCATAAACAGTATAACTTTTCTCATGTTCCTGATCCTTTAGTCTTTCCTTCCAACGCCATAGGAAGAACGACATAGCTAAAAAAATATTCTACTGTATTGTGCCAAGCTGTCTATCATATAATCTATATAGAAGGGTAATTACGTGGGGGGCGCAGAAACGAGAATACAAGGCAGAAAGCCTATCAATGACTCAGCATTGTAAGTTGAGCAAGATGCAGGGAATCACACTAAGCCTTGTTCTATCGCAATACGAGTAGCAAGTGCTCGAGAGGACACTTTGAGTTTACGGTACAAGTGAGTAAGATGGGTGTTTACTGTACCTTGGCCGATGAGGAGCTCGGTGGCAATCTGAGCATTGGTTAATCCTTGCGCAACAAGGCGCAAAACATCAACTTCCCGCTTCGTCAGGTTGGCCAAACCATGCGCAAACATATTGCCTGATCTTGTCAACGCTACTGATGTAGCGAGTGACGTTCCCTCAGCGATCGCTTCCTTCAGCTCCATTTTCTGCCCAGTTGCCCACTCCTGATCGAACATTCTGGCATCCAGATGCGTCTGCGTTGCCGCTATGGAGTTCTCAAACTCCTTCTGGTTTATTGGCTCTAAAACATTTCCACTGGCTGCCAATAACGCCACAGTTGCACTGAGCAAGCGAACCGTTTGTTCGTACTTTCCTAAGGCACAGGCAACAGCCGCCAGCCCAGATAGACTTGGTGCAATGCTCCTAGTACGTCCCAATTTATACGCCACTCCAAGACTCTCTGCGAAAAGGGCCGCTGATTGTTCAGTTGCATCCTGATGTAATGCAACATAACCTTGTTCTTGCAGGGTCAGAGCAATGGCAGCCTTACGTCCAAGTCGCCGCCAAACCCGCTGGCTTTGCTGATAATAGACCATTGCTTTTGAATACTTGCCTTCGTAACGCGCTACTGTGCCGAGGCCGTTCAGAGCGACAGCAACACCATCGACGTGACCCAATTCGTGCGCCAAGGTTAGGCATCGTTTATAAAGCCTTGTAGCACCCTTAAAATCGCCACAACACTCTGCGTGCCAGGCCATTCCATGAAGTGCCCAAAAGCTTCCGAGTTGGTGGTGGTTGGCGCGGGATAATCTCAATTCTTCATCGTAATAGGTCATTGCCTTATCATAATTTCCCTGTACCATCGCCAGATAAGCAAGATCATGCAACACAATTGTAACTTGAGCATAATTTCCCAGTCCTTGAAATAATTGGAGGCTCGATTCAAATTTCTGACGGGCGGACGCGAGGTCATTACGCGTATAATCGATCCAACCAAGAGGTACTAGCGATAGTGCCATAGATGCTTGGTCATTTAAGGATTGTGCCAAAAACCAACTTGCCTTGGCCAACCCTTCCGCGTCTTTGTAATGGTCTTGCAATCGAGCCAATTCGGCAGCACATGCCTGGGCACGAGCCAATAACATCGATTTCTGATCCAGGTTCCGCGTGATAGCAGCCTGCAACCACTGACGTCCTTCACTTAAGAAACCACGTACGCGCCAGTAAGAGTAGAAAACGAGCACCAGGCGTAACCCCAATGCTTTATTTTCCTCGCTGGCTAAACTCCACTTAATAGCTACCTTGCAGTTTTCATACTCAACGTCTAACCGTTCCATCGTCTGCTGATCAGGATACTGAAGCCATGAAAATACGTGCTCAACCCAACACAGATAGTATTCCGCATGACTGCGACGTACTTGGTCTATTTCGCCTGACGTTTCAAGTTGCTCTAAAGCAAAAGCACGTAAACTCTCCAACAATTTGAACCGTGGTTCACCACTGACAGTCGTCTGTTGTACCAGACTATGATCAACAAGCAAGGACATGCTATCCAAGGTGTTTATGGGAGACTGATTTGTCTGATCGCAACGTTTCCCCTCCAGATTGAAGGAACTCCCTTCACTACAAACTGCCTGCACAGCCTCAAGCGTACAGCCTCCCGCAAAAACGCCCAAGCGACGAAATAGGATTTGTTCATCGACTTTTAACAGTTCGTAACTCCATAGTATCGCGGCTCGCAACGCCTGATGATGCGGAGCACGATCAACCACATTCCAATGTAGGAAATCCAAACGCTGATCTAGCAGCTCAAATAACGCATCTGGAGACAAGACATTCATACGCGCAGCCGCGAGTTCAATTGCCAACGGTAAGCCATCTAGCCGGGTGCAGATCTTAGCAATTGTCCACATTTGCTCCTCATTGAGTACAAGAGCATGGTTCACCGCCCGGGCACGTTGGATGAACAGCATAACCGCAGGTGATTGTGCCAACGAATCAAGGGTGGCTTCATCGTTCAAATTTGGAAGCGGAAGAGCTGGCACACTAAACATCTGTTCGCCCGCGATGTGCAATACGATCCTGCTGGTGATCAGCACTTTCAAACCTCGTGCCGCAGTCAGCAGTTGCGTGATAGATGAAGCTTCTGTGATAACCTGCTCGAAATTATCCAGAACGAGTAAGACCGGATTGTCGCTTAGAAAGCCAATCACTGTCTCTATCAGAGGCCGCGAGTCCTCTTCGCGCAATCCTAAGGCTGCTGCTATGGCTGGAACAACTTGAGTATTATCGTGAACCGCAGCTAGCTCGACAAAACATGCATCCGCGCGAAATGATTTTGTAATATTCGATGCTACTTGAATACCGAGGCGTGTCTTTCCAACACCTGGTGGGCCAATTAAAGTCAACAAATGAACGTCAGCGCGTAGGAGTAATTCGGAAAGGGACGCGACGATATCATCGCGTCCGATCAATGATGTCACGGGCACAGGAAGCGGATGAAAGTCGAACAATGAGTGTCGGATGGATAATAATTCCGCTGATGTATCAAGCGCAGATGGCACCGCCATGAGCTTGCCGCGTGCAAAGTCTACGAATGTTTTTTGCACTGTCTGCGGCAATTCGAGAGCTAATGCCATTCGCACAGCCAATTGGTGGGATGGGCGTCTGTGATTCGCCTCGATTTGTCGAATAGTCCTAGCACTGCAACCCGCTTGTACCGCAAGCATCTTCTGAGTCAAATCCAAGGTAGCTCGGCGCTGTTTTAGCCATATCCCAAACGACTGTTTTCTAGGCGACATCGCCTCTAACCCTACTTTGTCACCTTTTGTGCCGCTTTTTGTGCCGCTCATAAACCGCTCCAGCTACTACAAGCATATTTAAGAAACTCACTATTCTGTAATTAACCATCATGCCCCCAAATACGATAAAGAAACAAGGAGTATCCGTGCATCAAACTGTCAGCCCACGGCGTTCGCCTATGCCTACTTACCACAGTGGAGATGGAAGAATTAGTCAGCGTGAGTTCCCTGTCCGCAGCCAATCAATATAATCAGCGACGCCAGTTTCAATCGTAAACTGCGGTATATAGCCGGTGTCTTCCTGGAGTTTGGCAACATCAAAGTACCAGAGGTCTTCAGGTGCGCCTGGCATATGACCGGGCGGAAGCTCAACCTCGAAGTCAGGGACAACTTGTCGGACGGCATCCACAATAGCTTGATTTGATGTTGGGTACCCGCTGGAAATGTTATAAACAGGTTGTCTGATTTTATCTGCCGTCTGTAGAAGGGCAATGCCGCGAGCAGCATCTTTGATGTAGCATTGATCACCACCATCATCGGCATAAATAGACCCGAAGTGCATCCCCTCAAGGTTCGGTTGTGCACCCCTGGCAGCGGCGTGTACCAATCGTCCGACGAGGCTGCTGCGCGTCGGGTCGTAGTTTGGACCGTACATCGCTGCCAAACGCATCTCTACGCATTCGATCTGCATATGAAGACTCAGGTAACTCGAGACAATCTCGCCGCATTTCTTGGTAACCTCCATCGAGAAGGCCGCAGTCATCGGCAGCAGTTGATCGTCACGCCAAGGTAGTTCACCGATACCATTATATACGACGGGTGCACTGGCAATGGTGACTCGTTTGACATTCCATTCATGAGCAGCCTGAACAACCGCGGCAATGGTGGTAAGTGTGTCTTGTACATCCTTGACCAGTTCGAATGCACTGGCCTCGGGGCCAGCTGGCAAACCACCGGAGGCGAGATGTATGATTCCGGTGAAAGTGTATTTTCGCCCGAGTCTTCGTAACGCATCTGAATTAAGTATGTCCAGCGGCTCTATGAATATGCGTTTGCCGACGTGTTCTCTCAAGAATGCTGGCACATGAGTATTTCGATGTTGTGTCAAAACACAGTCTTCGCCCATATCAAGCAATGCTCTTGCCGTATTTGCACCAACAAATCCCAGTCCACCTATAATCAAAATCATAACGTTCATTCCTATCAAGGTAATTGTTCAAAGTTCCGGATTGCTCTATCGAGTATCTGGCGAGTAATCTTCTCTTCTTCCGGACTGATGCCTTCAAGCATACGCGCCCGTATCGCACGGATCGGATCTGGTAGACTCTCCCAGAGTTCAATTCCGGCAGGAGTCAGTTTCAGTACTTTTGCACGGCGATCAGTTTCGCTTTGCTTGCGGATGACCCAGCCCTTTCGTTCGAGCGCGTTGATAGCAGTCGTTAGCGTGGCGGACCTTACCTGCAAGAAGTCTTGGAGCTCCTTCTGAGTAGGCTCGGCAGAATGGCGAATGTAGAGAAGGATATACCACTGGCTTTGCGCTACCCCGTACGGTCTCAGTACTTCATTAAAGTACTGCCCCATCAGTAGGTAAAGCCGCTTTACCGAATGCCCCAGATGATTGCCATATGATTGATCGTTGCTCATGGACTTCCCTTTAGCTAGTTACCTAATAATTATAGCTAGGTAGCTAGCTATTGTCAAGTGCTGCAACATTAGTTCGGCAGAATGAGTAGTTTGAAGCAAGCATGACCTATCAGCTTGTATAAGGAGTTTTGTACTAAAATCAGGAAAGGACCAGATAATACAGACTTCAACACAAAACGTTGGATTATTGAACTTCCTGATGCCTATGAAAATGAACAAAAGGTTTTGTATCTCAAATGTCTGATCGGCTCCAAAGAACAGCCACCGCGATTGCCAGTGCAAATATCGCCTTCATCAAATACTGGGGCAACCGCGATAACATACTCCGCCTCCCATCCAACGGTTCGATCTCGATGAACTTGGATGGATTGTTCACGCGCACAACCGTCACCTTCTCCGCTTCTTTCGAGGCCGATAGCCTGCGCATCGGGAACCGGCCAGTGAGCGGTCCCGGGCTGAAGCGCGTCAGCACTTTCCTCGACCTGGTGCGTAACCTGGCAGGTACGAACCTGCACGCTGAAGTCGTCAGTGAAAACAACTTCCCTTCCGGCGCAGGGATTGCCTCCTCAGCAGCGGCCTTTGCAGCTTTAGCGATAGCAGCCAGTCATGCGGCCGGAATTGTCCTGACCGAGCGCGAACTTTCCCGTCTTGCACGGCGCGGTTCTGGGTCTGCCAGTCGCTCGGTCCCTGGCGGCTTTGTGGAGTGGCAGGCAGGCGCAACGGATGCAGACTCTTACTCTTTTTCCATTGCGCCGCCCGAACACTGGGATCTGGCAGACTGTGTGGCCATTGTCAGCGCTGGGCACAAGAAGACCGGCTCCACCGAGGGCCATGCCCTGGCCGGAACCAGTCCCTTGCAGCCTGCACGCGTAGCGGACGCCGACCGTCGCCTTGACCTGTGTCGGCGCGCCATCCTGGAACGCGATTTCGAGGCATTTGCTTCGATTGTCGAACTGGATTCCGATATGATGCACGCCGTGATGATGACCTCTACCCCGGGATTGTTCTACTGGCAGCCTGCTTCGCTCACGGTTATGGGAGCGGTACGGGAGTGGCGGACGAACGGGCTGCCCGTCTGTTATACGGTGGACGCTGGGCCAAACGTTCACGTTATCTGCCCGCGCGAATATATCGGCGAAACTGAGAAAAACCTGCGCAAACTGCCCGGTGTGCAAGACGTGCTGGTGGCCGGAGTAGGTGGTCCGGCGCGGATCGTTTCTTAATTCCTTCTCATTTCCCCGTTTTTGATTCAGGATATAATGAGCGCGCCGTTTGGCGCGATTGACCTGTGCCGCAATTTTAGTTTCTTGCGGTATTCGATTGGTAGAAAGAACTATGAATATAACGATACTCTCTGGTTTGATTTTTGTGGGCGTTTTCGCCGCTGTTGTACTGATCCACGAATTTGGGCATTTTGTGGCCGCTCGTCTTTTAAAGGTGGATGTAGAAGAATTTGGTTTTGGGTTGCCGCCGCGCATTCTGAAGCTCTTCCATTGGAAAGGCACCGATTTCACGCTTAACTGGCTACCGTTGGGCGGCTTCGTACGACCGAAGGGCGAAAACGACCCTAACGTGGAAGGCGGATTGGCTGCCTCCAGCCCATGGGTGCGTCTGGGCGTGCTCTTTGCCGGGCCAATCATGAACCTGCTGGCCGGTGTGCTGGTCAACAGCATTCTGTTTGCGCAGGTTGGAGTCCCGGATATGACGCGCGTGATGCTATATGAAGTCACGCCGGATTCTCCAGCCGCGCAAGCCGGTTTACAGGCAAATGACTATATTGTGGCTGTAGACGGTCAGCAAGTGACCAGTGATGACCAATTCCGCTCGCTGATCCAGTCTCATCTCGACCAGCCTATGCAGATCACCGTGAAGCGCGGGAATGAGACTGTGGACGTTACCGCCACACCGCTTAGCAGCCGCTCGGCCCAGGAAGGGGCACTGGGCATCTTGCCTGGCCCGCCGATGGTACCAGCGCAATCCTTCTTCCAGGCAATTCCGTATGGTAGCATGTATACATATGCCCAGATGCGCCAGATCGTATCGTTGCCGGTTATGCTCATCCGCAACCAGCTCACACCAGAAGAAGGCCGCTTTATCGGCCTAAAAGGGATTTACGACTTGTTCGGACAGGCTGTCAGCCGCGATGTGCAGAGCCGTGAGTCGACCCCTCCGGCCACAACGACGCCAGCTCCCACTGAGCCGACCAACTTTACCTTGCAAATCATCGCTTCTCTAACGCTTACACTGGGTATCTTCAACTTGTTGCCCTTCCCGGCGCTGGACGGCGGGCGCATCATTTTTGTGTTGCCCGAACTCATCTTACGGAAACGTGTTCCGGCGGAGTTTGAAAATGTGGTGCACGCCATTGGTTTCGCGTTGTTAATTGCCTTCATGCTCTACATCAACGCCATGGATTTCATCAACCCTATCAAAATAAATTTGCCCTGATAATGAACGATGAGCTTATCCCCTTTCAGAAAGTGCTGGATGCCTTGCTCGATGAAGGCAAGGATATTCCCCATCGCTACCTGACCGAGTTTTCGGACATCGAACCCGATTCACTCAAATCTTTGCTAGAAGCCTGGCCGCGCATCGGACTCGAGCGCAAGCTGCTCCTGCTCGATCAACTGAACGTCCTGGCGAACGAGGATACCCTGGTCTGCTTCGACGACCTGGGCCGCGCCATGTTGACGGATAGCGGGCCCCAGGTGCGTATCCGCGCCATGCGCTTGCTGGTCGAATGCGAAGATTTCCGACTGGTTCCTATTTACATCGAGATGTTAACCAAAGATGAGGCTGTTGCCGTGCGTGCCGAAGCTGCCTCTATGCTGGGCATCTTTGTGCAGTTGGGAGAATTCGAAGATATTCCCACAGACGTGCATCACCAGATCGAGGATGTCTTGCTCGAAGTGCTCAATGGCGAAGATGAGCCTTCCGTCCGTCGCCGCGCGTTGGAGGCGCTGGGTTTCTCCTCGCGCATCGAAGTGCCTGTGTTGATCGAGTCGTCTTTCACGCGCCAGGACCCGGATTGGCAGGCCAGCGCCATCTTTGCTATGGGGCGTTCCAATGACGAGCGTTGGGCAGATGATGTCCTGCGCATGATAATCTCAGAAAATCGGCGCATTCGTTTAGCGGCTGTGCAGGCCTCCGGTGAATTAGGTTTGGCGTTGGCGCGCCCGCTTTTACTGCGCTTGCTGGAAGATGAAGATGATGAAGCCATCGCGGGTGCGGCCATTTGGTCGCTCTCGCAGATTGGTGGTGAGGATGTGCGCCTGTATTTGCAGAACCTGCTCGATAAAATAGAAGATGACGATGACCAGGCCGCTTTCTTGGAAGAAGCGCTGGACAACCTGGCTTTTACTGAAGACATGGCCAGTTTTGACCTGCTGGCCTTTGATGCAGACGAACTTGACGAATTAGATTTGGAAGAATAACCAACTTGTGGGGTGAAATGCGCCGTTTGGCATTCAGTATCGTGGTAGCCGTTCTCCTCCTGGGTTTGCCTCAGCAGGCTCAGGCGCAGTCCGGAATCGAAGTGACGGATGTTGGGGTGTTTGACGAATTCGGTCAACAGATCACCTTTCAGGCCCACATCCAATCCTCCATCCCTATCGTAAGCGCAGCCCTGGTTTTCAACGATAATTTTGATGAAATTGTGCGTCGCTTCCCGATCGACATCGGCCAAGACGGCCTCGTGAACTATCGTTATGATGTCACGCAGAACGTGCTGCGGCCGTTCGTGACCCTTACCTTCTGGTTCGAAGTCACCTTGCAGAATGGGCAGACGGTCAAGAGTGATAATTATCGTGTGCAATATCTGGACGACCGCTTCACCTGGCAGCAGCAAGAGGACGGGATGTTGCGGGTGCATTGGTACGAGGGTGACGCGGCTTTTGGGGATGCCCTAATGGATGTGGCACGCCGCAGCTTGAACGCGGTCAATGCGCTTATCCCAGCTCCGCTGGATTCCCCTTTGAATGTGTATGTGTACGCCTCCACCACCGACCTGCAGAGCGCGTTGTTCCTGGGCGGTGAAAGTTGGCAAGGCGGGCATGCCAACCCAAAGCTGGGCGTAGTCATGGTGGCGGTTACGCCGGGACCCGAGCAGAGCATCGATATGGAAACGCTCATCCCACACGAACTGGCACACGTGATGCTCTATCGTAATCTGGGTGATGGGTATTCTTCTTTACCAGTCTGGTTGGACGAAGGGATCGCATCATTGGCTGAACTGTATCCCAACCCGGATTATGACCAGGCGCTGACGATCGCCAGCCAAAACAATTCGCTCTTGCCCATTGCAAACTTATGTGACACCTTCCCGCTAGATGCCTCACGCGCGTTCCTGGCGTATGCCGAATCCCAGTCATTCGTCCGTTTCCTGCGCGATTCATACGGGACCCCGGCCCTGTTCTCGTTAACTTCAGCCTATGCCGATGGCCTGAGTTGTGACCAGGGTGTGGTGCGTGCTCTGAGCACCTCGCTGGTCAGCCTGGATACGCGTTGGCGCGAATCGGTTTTAGGTCAGAACGTGGCAGGCGTCTTCTTGCGCAATATGTTGCCGTATTTGGGATTGTTCGTCTTTATGCTTTTGATTCCGTTGATTGGCTTTTTCCAAAGGAAACCCGACGATGACGGAACAGGCTGAGCACGTGCGTGTACACGTCTGGGTCAAGGGACGTGTGCAGGCGGTCGGCTTTCGCGCTTTTGTGCAACAAAATGCACTTCAAATTGGCGTGACTGGTTGGGTGCGAAATGTCGGTTATGATACGGTGGAGGCGCTGGCCGAAGGGCCGCAAGAGCAAATCGATGCGTTTTTGCGAGCAGTAAAGCGTGGACCGGTCAGCTCACGAGTCGATGAAGCGCGCGAGGAATGGGAACAAGCCACGGGGGAGTTTTCATCGTTTCGAGTTAAATTCAATATGTGAGCCCTTTACTATTTCGCGATCAAGAAAATCCCAAGCCTCTTTCCTTCAACGAAACCCATCTTCCCTGTCCGATGACCAGGTGATCGAGCACTTCCACATCCAGCAGCTTGCCGGCCTGGACAAAGGCACGTGTCACAGCGACATCATCCGGGCTGGGAGTCGGATCGCCACTGGGGTGGTTGTGAACGATGATCACCGCGGTTGAGCCACGCCGTACCGCTGCTTTGAACACCTCACCAACCCGCACCTGTGACGAATTGACCGAGCCCCGGTAGACTTCCACGATATCCAAAACATGATTGCGCGTATCGAGCAGCAGCACGCGTAGGTGCTCCTGTTCCAACGCAGACATTTCGTATTGCACCAGCGCCGCTGCATCTGCCGGCGAGTTGATGGTCGGACGTGCCTCGGGGGTTTCGAGTGTCAGTCGCCGACCCAGTTCGATAGCAGCTTTGATCTGGGCGGCTTTGGCCTCGCCCAATCCATGCTCGGTGAGCAGTTCGTCGAACGGCGCGCGGTGGATACCGGTCAACCCGCTGAATTTGTTCAACAGGCGCTGTCCGACCTGGACAGCGTTCTCGCCTTGTACCCCAACGCGCAACAGGATGGCCAGCAATTCGGCATTGCTGAGCGCCTGCGGTCCCAGTGTGGCCAGGCGCTCGCGTGGACGGTCCGATTCGTGTAAGTCAGTGATGCGGTAAACGGGTTTTGTATTCGCTTCAATCATGGATCACCCTGTAGTGAGGATAGAATGTTATAGCGTTTTGTGATGTAGACGATCTGATCCCCATCACTGGCCTGATTATAAGAAATAGCAGGATGTATCGTGCTTACAGACACTCTACAAAAGAAACTGGCGGAGTTTAAACTCCGCCAGTTTGCTATTTGCAATTTTTGGCCCCTCTCAAAGGAGGATGTTAGAAGCTGGCAATGTACTGAACTAGAATAGTTATGCACATAACCCAGCCAACGAAAACGCCCCCAAATACTACGAATGCCGAGCGAAGGGTTTCTTTGTCCATTGTTAAAGCTCTCCTTTCTTTGGTTTGCTCATTCAATGTTTTGAACAGCAGCCTATGCCCAAATGTGATTGTCTATTTGTAAATCTCGCTGCTGCCACACAACTCATTAATCCAGTCGTTGTAGGCTGCATTTGGTTATGGCTTGCGAATGAGTGTTTGCTTAGAAAATCTTGCAATTTGGATTTTCTTGACAAACTATGTTGGGATTCTATAGAGCGAAGGTATGATTTCGCTGTGAAAGTTATGAAGAACTTATGTGGGTCTGTGCAGAAATTTCTAAGTTTAAGCCAGTAATAATTGCTTGACATTCACCTCCCCCTCAAGTAGAATACCTTTCGCCCATCCTGGGCCTGTAGCGCAGTTGGGAGCGCGCCTCAATCGCACTGAGGAGGTCAGGGGTTCGAATCCCCTCAGGTCCACTCTGGGCAGTGAACAGTGACATAGCCAGCAACGCAGCCCATGTTCACTGCTCACGAGAATAAAACCGAACAAGGGCCCATAGCGCAGTTGGGAGCGCGCCTCAATGGCATTGAGGAGGTCGAGGGTTCGAATCCCTCTGGGTCCACAAGACAGATGCAGCCGCTTTCCACATTTGGAGAGCGGTTTTTTATGGAGATTAATATGAAATCGATGCGAGAACCGACATTAAAGGAGATCGAAGCGCTGACAGCTTTTCTACCACAGTTGTATGCGGAGGATTTTTCACCTGTCATAAGTTGGGAAGGCGGGAAACAGAAAGATGGTAAGTATATATTATCCTACCCACACTACCACAGCCTTGTGCATGAGTTTTTCCGCGTTGTAGCCAGTGAAAACTGGATTGATTACGAATATAATCCCGAACAGACATATCAGATGCTTAAAGATGAAAACTTGGTCAAGGGGGCCTCCCTGTCGCAGATTAAGACGATGTTGACGTTCTGCTTGCGAGGCGAGCGTTTCTCGGACGGACACTGGGCCCAAATGATCGAGGAAGGCTATATCCGCAGGCTGCTCGAGCGACTGAATAAGATTAAGTCAGAACTGCAAAATGGGTCGTAATTTTCTGGTAGTGTAAGAAACAGGTGGCTTGCGCTGTCTGTTTTCCAAGAGTATAATGTTACAAATGTCACGGCAGGAGTAGTAGGTCATCCCGTCAGCGAGAAGGGAGAGCGAGGTGGAAGCCCTTCAACGGCATCAAGCGGGAATGCCATCCAGACCGAACTCGCCTGCCTCTCGCAAGAGGACCGCGTTGGTGAATGGAGTAGTCAGCGCCGGGACAGCCCGTTACAGCACAAAGAGTGGTCCAACAAGTCCACAGGTCTGACCTGTAAGACTTGTTAGACAATCTGGGTGGTACCGCGGAGTTTCCCTTCGTCCCTGAGTGGATGAAGGGATTTTTTATGTCATTGCGAGCGTAGCGAAGCAATCTCAAGTAACCTGTGCACATGAGATTGCCGAGCCGCCTCAGTCTCGATATGTGCTTCGCACACTCGACCACGGCGGCTCGCAATGACACAAGTTGGCGAAAGGAGGCCAAAATGAAAGCGAATATCCGAATTAATTATGTCTTCTGGAAAGAAGGGCCTCTTCTTCTCGGCTGCGCTTGGAGCAGGCTTCTTCGCCTCTTCGCATGCAATTCTTGACATATCTGCCCTGAGAAATATTGCAGGGTTGCACTTGAAACACGATTCTGAAACACACGATACCGACTCCAATGAGGACCGAATGATAGATACTGCATACAACCACGCAAAAATCGAAAAGAAATGGCAGGCCAAATGGGAAGCGGACCAGTTGTACCGCTCCGTCATTGACGAGAGTAAACCTAAATTCTACGCGTTGACCATGCTGCCTTATCCCTCCGGTGACCTGCACATCGGTCACTGGTACGCGATGACGCCCTCTGATGCGCGCGCCCGCTTTATGCGCATGCAGGGCTATAACGTGATGTTCCCGATGGGCTTCGATGCCTTCGGGCTGCCGGCCGAGAATGCGGCTATCAAGCGTGGCATCCATCCAAAAGAATGGACCTACAAGAACATCGAGCGCATGCGCGAACAGATGAAGACGATGGGCGCCATGTTCGATTGGAAGCGTGAAGCGGTTTCCGCCGATCCCGAATATTATCGCTGGAGCGAGTGGTTCTTCACGCAACTGTACAAACACGGTATGGCCTATCGCAAAATGTCGCCCGTGGACTGGTGCCCGAACTGCAATACCACCCTGGCGCGCGAACAAGTCTGGGGCGAAGACCGCCACTGCGAGCGCTGCGGCACGCCGGTCATCAAGAAAGACCTGGACCAGTGGTTTTTCACCACCACCAAATATGCCGATGAGTTGCTGGACTTCTCGCACATCGATTGGCCGGAACGCGTCCAGACCCTGCAAACCAACTGGATCGGACGCAGCGAGGGCGCTTCAGTCGTTTTCAAGACAGAAGTGGGCAACCACGACATCGAGATCTTCACTACCCGTCCAGATACGCTGTGGGGCGCGACCTTTATGGTTTTCTCGCCCGAGCATCCGTTGGTGGACGTGGTAACTGCCCCCGATAAAAAGGCCGAAGTAGAAGCCTACAAAGCTCAAGCTGCCCGTCAAACGGACATCGAGCGCGAGGCGACCGACAAAGAGAAGACAGGCGTCTTCACCGGTGGGTATGCCATCAATCCGGTCAACAACGAACGCATCCCAATCTGGATCGCTGACTATGTTTTGATGTCCTATGGCACGGGTGCCATCATGGCGGTCCCGGCGCACGACGAGCGCGACTATGCGTTCGCCCGGAAGTTTGAGCTGCCTATCGTCCCGGTCATCCAGCCTGAAGGGCAGGAAGATGCGGAAAAAGCCATCGCGGAGGTTGCTTATATTGGCCCCGGTCAGATCATCAATTCCGGTCCGATCAACGGAACGCCAGTCAACGAAGAAAAAGGCCGCAAAAACCCGTCCATTGCGGCCGCCATCGATTGGATCGAAGAAAAAGGCGTCGGCAAAGAAGCGGTCAATTACCGCTTGCGCGACTGGCTGATCAGTCGTCAGCGCTACTGGGGGGCACCCATCCCGATGATCTATTGTACGGTGCATGGCTGGAACCCGGTGCCGGATGATGAACTGCCGGTGCTGCTGCCCGATGACGTAGAGTGGAAGCCGACCGGCCAAAGCCCGCTGAAGCTACACCCGACCTGGAAGAATACCACCTGCCCGGTGTGTGGCGAGCCTGCCACGCGCGAAACCGATACGATGGACACCTTCATGTGCTCATCGTGGTACCATCTGCGCTACCTGAGCCCCGATTATCACGATGGGCCGTTCGATGAAACTGAGTACAACTACTGGATGCCGGTCGATATTTACACTGGCGGCATCGAGCACGCTACCATGCATTTGATCTACACGCGCTTCTTCCACAAGGCGCTGCGCGATATGGGCATCACCGAAGGCCCCGAGCCGATGATCCAACTGCGTAATCAGGGTATCGTTTTGGGCGAGGACTCTGAGAAAATGTCAAAGAGCCGTGGCAATGTGGTCGCGCCTGATAACCTGGTGAATACCTATGGCGCTGATACAGTGCGCGCTTACCTGATGTTCTTTGCAAGATGGGACATGGGCGGCCCGTGGAATTCGCAGGGCATCGAAGGCACCGTACGCTGGATTCGCCGCGTGTGGACGCTGTTCACCGACCCTTCGACTACCGCTCAGGGCACGCCTGGAACTGCTTCCGCTGAGACCAAGCGGTCACTGCGTCGCAAGGTGCACCAGACTCTGAAATCAGTAACGCGGGACTTCGAACAGTTCGAGTTCAACACCATCATCTCTTCGATGATGGAATTAATGAACGAAATGTACAAAGCCCGCGAAGCCGGGACAGTCGGCTCGGACGAGTGGGCCGAGGCTCAGGATATTTACCTGCGCATGTTAGCTCCCGTGGCTCCGCACATCGCCGAAGAACTGTGGACCGAGCACCTGGGTAAGCCCTATTCCATCCACCAGCAGCCCTGGCCAAAGTTCGATGCCGAGGCTGCGGCAGAAGACGAGATCACCATCCCGGTGCAGATCAACGGCAAACTGCGTGACCGTGTGGTCGTCCCCGCTGACGCCAGCGAAGAAGACATCAAGTCCGCCGCGCTGGCAACCGAGGGCGCACAGAAGTACATGGAAGGCAAATCGCCGAAGAAAGTCATCGTAGTGCCAAAGAAACTGGTGAATATCGTAGTTTGATAGACTGTAGATTGTGAACGATAGACCGAGGGCCTTAGCTCTCGGTCTTTTTTAGCAGTTCAAGAAACAAAGCGAGTCAGGTTGATCTGTTGGTCGGGGTTGTATATACAGTCGCCTACAGTTTCTCCGCATAAACGATGCGCTCAATTAGCATAGAGGCGAGCTCTCGCCCGGTTGGCTTCACATAGCGTTCGGCCAAATCTTCATATCCGAGATGTTCGACCACGCGCCAGCCATAGGACTCAAGGAAGCTCGGCACCTCTTCGGGGTCCATCCCGAAGAGCCAGAACTTGCCTTTCGAAATATACTGTTCGTAGGCGGCTTCCTGTCCATATCTATTCTTTCCATCGATGAAATCTTTGCGGACATAAGTAAAAGCCAGACGGCTGCCACGCGCGGCCTTGGCCAGAAAATCAAAAGTTCCCCTGATGCCGGTTTCGGTCAGATATTGAGTGACTGCCTCCCAGATGAAGAACGTCCGCTGGCCTGCCGGGTAGCCGTGTGCTGCCAACACGGTGGATAACTGCTCCTGATCGAAGTCGATTGACACAAGCCTGACATGGGATGGAACCTCTTCGAAAAGCTTCCGAAGCCGGGCTCGCTTTGGCTGGATGTTTTCCGGCTGATCGACCTCCCAGACCGGTATGTCGGCCAGGGCTGACAGCCGGTAGGCCCGGGTGTCGAAGCCTGCTCCCAAATCCACCACTGCCTCGATCTGACTGGCCGCCTCGATCAATTTCTCGTCAATGTAACGCTTGCGACACATCATCCCACCCCAAATCCCGGGAAAACTCTTCTCAGTTGTCCGAACCATCCAATCCCTGGCTAAAGCGGAGTGCAATACTCCCGCAATGGTCCGTATCCCAAATGGCAAGACCTGATAGGCCAGGCTATCTTCAATGATGCGCTGCTTCTTTGGGAAATATTGTTCAACAGCGACCATCATCGTCGGACCTGCCCCCGTCTTGGCTGCCGCTCGTGTCATCATAGCTCCTTTCGTCGATTCGCTGCGTAGTATAAACCCAATTCGGCGGGCAAATCCCTGCCTAAGCCAGCGCGATTTCATGCGCGGGGACGAGAGATGACAAGATCAAGTTTGGGGGTGTCAAACGGGATGTGATGCGGGTGAAGGCGGTCTAAGGTGACCGTCACCTGTTCCCTGGCGCTACAGGATGCTTCGCAAAGGTGACGGTCACCTTTGCACCGAGGACGACAAGGTTAAGTTTGAGATGTCAAGCGAGATGTGATGCGAGTGAAAGAGAGAAGTAAAGCGGAGAATGAGTTATTTTCACCACATGGTGCCCTTCCATTTGAGCACCTCGTTATGTGCCTTTCAATTATTCTTTTCTTCTTCCTCATTGCCTCCCAAAGGGAGCTATTAAAGTTCAAATTGCAAATACTCGTTTGCTACATCGAGTATTTTGAAGGTCAGTTTCCAAATATTTTTTGTGATTCTTTTCCGT
Source organism: uncultured Chloroflexia bacterium (assembly GCA_963785535.1). GTDB lineage: Bacteria > Chloroflexota > Anaerolineae > Anaerolineales > Villigracilaceae > JAABUE01. The sequence continues at coordinate 176,406 of CAWAVQ010000019.1, forward strand.
GGCCAATCAAGCGCATATCTGGCAGGATGAACAAGATTTCGGATCTGCCTTATGACCTCGCCATAGTCCCCAATCTTGGCTTTTGCCTCATCCCATTCATCATTAAGAGAAAGTGCTGATGGAAGCCAATTACATTCCTTTGCCACTGCTAGGAGTTCCGCCAATGACCAATCAATCAAAGGTTTGATTGTTCTTTTCCTTCTAGGTGCAGCGACTGATCCTAATGCTTCTTCGGGGTAGCAATTTGCAAAGGCGAGCAATGAGGCTTCGAATGCAGCACCTATCATGACACATCCAGCGAGATATGCCTTACTTTCTTGACATCTTTCCGCTTCTCGTTGATATAGACGCGCCAAACGCAGAACATCATTGAATATATCGTCTGAAAGCTCAAATGTAAACATTCACAACCCGGGTAACTAGTTTGGGAAACAACAAAGATTCAGCCACTGTCAGTGGCGCTATTCGATGGAGACAGTGTTAGCCATTACCTAAATCGTCATTCAGGAAAAGATGTTCATAGGCTATTCGAGATATCTTCATTGATTTAATTTTATGCGCCTCAAATATTTGCAAAGCATCAGTGGGTAAAGAAAAAGTAGGTCTTCCTAATTTCACCACGATGAAACACATGGCTGATACTTGTAGATATATCCACAGTTGACATAAAAGCATCACGAACATAAATTGGCCCATTACTGGCCCACATATCAACGTTGGTGAATCCAGGACGAGTATGTGAGTAGTCGGTTAATTCAGAGTATAAACGTCGTGCCCAACCACCGGAATTCCCCTCAATTTCTGTTTAAAAATACTATCACCTAGAGTAGCTTGTATGTGTGCATTTAAGGGTTAAACAGAAGATGCTCCATCTAGACCATCGCAAGCTCGCCCAAAAGATAATTCAATTTGACCAGTACGCCATCGTGTAAAATCAGTCTCCTTTTTGCATACTTGACAATATGTCCCAATGATTACCTGTTCTAGTGCATTACAAAAACAGCCAATAGCTTGGCGGTAATAGCCATTCAAAGCATTGAATGTCGTAGGCTGAAATTCATGGGCAGCGTCCAATATGGCGTATAAAGATAGTTTGTTCCTCACCGACAGCTTCTATCGAGCACCCAAAGATTGTACAAAATTCTCAGCAAACTGCCATGATGATTAGAAGTATAATACTAACATCATCTGGAAGTATTGTGATCCCTTGCCATGTTTCTTTACTATCAGGTCAAACGGTGGATGTTCATCCCCGGAACTCAAGGCAAAATCATCTGGCTCTAGCACCATTCGGACAGCACGAAAATCATCTAGTGGTAAAGGTTTTGACAATTTCTCAAATTCTCCATCTCTTGATAAAGTGGCGAAAATTTATGTTTGCTTACAATAATGAACAAGTCGGTAGTACGGGAATGCTTCAACAAATTCAACACCGACTTAGACCTCCCAATAAAATAGGTGTAACCAAAGTATAAACCTTTTCTTGAGGAAATCATTTTTCTCAACTAACCTCCCTCTTCACATTGTAAATCTTCTCCCCGGGCAACTCCGCCCCTTCCGCATCCGCTTCCACATCGCGGCCCTTTGGCTCCTCGGCCAGGAACTCCTTGTAGAACTCGGACTGGATGACCAGGTCCATGATCTCGTTCGTGCCGGTCCAGATGGTGATCAGGCGCACATCGCGCAGCAGGCGCTCGACCGGGTAGATGTCCGTGTAGCCGATGCCGCCCAAAATCTGCATGGCGTGGTTGACGACCGTCCAGGCGCTCTCGGTGGAGAACTTCTTGGCTTCCGACACCAACCGGCGCACCTTCCCCGCCGACGCTCCCGCTCTCGATGGTGACCCCCACGGCGTGGTTCAGTGCGCGCGCCGCGTCCAGCAGGGTCAGGCTCTCGGCCACCTTGAAGCTGACGCCCTCGAAGCGGCGGATCTTCTGCCCGAAGGCATGCCGCTTGTCCGCGTAACGGGCGGCGATCTGGATGGCAGCCCGTCCCATGCCGACCGCCCCGCCTGCGGAGGTCATGCGCTCGGGGATCATCATCTGGTGGAAGACTTCCGTCCCGCGGCCGATGCCCGCCTCGCCGCCTAGCACGTTCTCAATTGGAACCTGCGCATCACGGAAGACCAGCCGCCCCGTCCCGCCCCCACGCGTGCCCATCAGCCCATAGACATGTTGCACCTCCACGCCGGGTCCCCGCTCGACGAGAAAGGCCGTCATGGCCTTTTTCGGGGTCGTCGATGCCCTCCACCTTGCCGTAGACCAGGATCAGGTCCGCGCCCTCGGCACCCGACCACGAAACGCTTCTGCCCGGTCAGGTAGAATGCCTCCCCTTCGCGGCGGGCGCGCGTGGTGGCCGCAAAGAAATCGGACCCGCCGCGCGGTTCGGTCAGCCCTTCGGCCACGCCCAATTCCCCGCGGATCATCGGCTTGAGGAAGCGCTCCTTCTGCTCGTCCGTGCCGAAGACATGGATGGCCTCCCCGACGATGGATACCAGCGAGTACAGGCAGGCCAGCGAGGTCCCCAGCACCCCGACTTCTTCCAAGCGCGACCAGTTCCGAGGTCCAGGGCAGACCCGCGCCGCCCCAGCGTGGGTCGAAGCGCAGGCCGAGCAGTCCGCGTTTCCCGGCTTCCTGCAAGAATTCTTTGGGGTATCTGACCTTGTCCGCGTCCATATCCAGCAATAGCTGGCGCGGAATGCTGGCGACGAAATCCTGCATTTCGTCACGCAGGGACAGATCGCTTTCGGTTAACATGGCGTTTGTTGACATCTTGGCTCCCTTCTCCACTCATTGTTTCCATTGGTGGTCGAGTAGGGCGTAGCCCGTATCGCGACCACATTATCCGGTAGCGTTTGCTAATTGTTGGTCTCCCTGGCCCGTCGGCCAGGACGGGCGATACTCCGCTTCGCGGTACTCGACCAACGATATAACTACATTCAGTTTACCCATTTTGAGAACAACTTCAAGTACATTGGGGGAGTCCAAAGTCTCCTGACTTTAGTTTTTGACACCAACGTCCGGCCCCCTTCGGGGATGATAAGACGTTGGACTCCGTATAATATTTTGGTGTATGATTAAATTACGCTTCACATACTCTTTGGAGGCCCCATGAAAGACTATACAAACGATATTCTCGAACTCATCCGCCGCACATCCACCAGCCTGCCGGCGGATGTAGAAGAACGCTTGAAAGCCGCGGTCGAGAAGGAAGAACCTGGCTCGGCGGCGCGCGGCGCGCTGGAAACCATCATGAAGAACGTCGAACTGGCGCGTGCCCAGTCTACGCCGATTTGCCAGGATACCGGCACGCCCATCTTCTACGTGCATTACCCGGAAGGCTGGTCCACGAGAAAGCTCAAGGAACAGATCCGGGCTGCTTTGGCGGAAGCAACCAAACGGTCGTATATGCGACCGAATGCGGTCGATGCCGTCTACGATAAGAATTCTGGCAACAACCTGGGCGGCGACGATTTTCCGTCCGTCCATTTCGATGAAGTGGACGCCGACCAACCGCTGGTGATCGAGTTGATGCTCAAGGGCGGCGGCTGCGAGAACGTCGGCGCGCAGTATTCGCTGCCGAACGCGGGACTGGGCGCAGGCCGCGACTTGAAGGGCGTGCGCAAGGTGGTGCTGGACGCGGTCTATAAGGCGCAGGGCAAGGGCTGCGCGCCGGGTATCCTGGGCGTGGCTATCGGCGGTGACCGGGGCACGTCGTATGCCAAGTCGAAGGAAGTGCTGTACGAGAAGATCGGCACGCGCAACGCGGACCCGAAGTTGGCCGTGCTGGAGGAGCAACTGACCGAGGAAGCCAATCAGATGGGCATCGGCCCGATGGGCTTCGGCGGTCAGACCACCGTGATCGATACCAAAATCACCGGGCTGCATCGCCTGCCTGCCAGCTACTATGTTTCGGTATCGTACATGTGCTGGGCCTATCGCCGCCGCAAGATGACGGTGCAGGGTGATGAGGTCTCTTACGATTAAACACAAAGGACACAAAGAGCACTAAGGTTTTTCCTTTGAGTCCTTAGTGTCCTTTGTGTTGAGCGAAGGAGAAAGAAATGCGCGAAATAACTATTCCTATCAGCGATGAAACCATCCGCGAGTTGAAGGTTGGCGAGCCGGTGCAGCCTTTCCGGCGTGATGATGACCGGGCGCGACGCCGTTCACAAGTGGATGATCGAAACCTTTATCAAGAAAACCCGCGAACCGCAGGGCGACGATCTGGAAGTCTATGAGGCCATCAAGCCGCTGCTGGACGGCGGCGTGATCTATCACTGCGGACCGGTTGTGGCCGGGCTGGAGACCAAGGACTACAAGTTCGTGGCCGCCGGGCCGACTACCTCGGCACGCGAGGAACCCTACCAGGCGGATGTGATGAAACACTTCAATGCCAAAGGCGTGATCGGCAAAGGCGGCATGGGACCCAAGACGCTGGCGGGCTGTCAGGATGTGCCCTTTGTGTACTTCCATGCCATCGGCGGGGCGGCTTCGTACATCGCCCAATCGGTGCAAAAGGTGCTGGGCGTCTACAAAATGGACTTCGGTGTGCCCGAAGCGATGTGGGTGATTGAGGTGTAGATTTCCCGGTGGTGGTGACGATGGATAGTCACGGCGGCAGTCAGCATGCGGTCATCGAGCAGAGCTCGAAAAAAGTGCTGGACGAGTTGCTGGCAAAGGCCTGAAAACGCTTGAATGGCAAAGCTCCTTCGGAAGAAATCCCGGAGGAGCTTTTTATTAGGACGGGTAAGTAGTCCAACGAGCTCCGACGTTGGTTGTGAAAAGGCCATGAGTTCCAAAGTCAGAGACCCTTCGACTATGCTCAGGACAACGCTTTGAACTCCGATTCCAAGGGGAAATTGGGTCTTGACAAAGGGGATATTTGGACTATACTATAAATGACTGACCAGTCAGTTATAATTAGGCAACAAAGGAAACTATGTCCCCCAAACCCGATGTCAGTGATGAACGCAAAGACCAAATTATGAATGCCGCCGAAGAAGTCTTTGCCCAAAAAGGCTTCAGCGATGCACGTATGGACGACATTGCCGAAGAGACGGGATTGAGCAAAGGCACGTTATACCTGTACTACAAAAGCAAGGACGATCTCATCATTGCCATTCTCGACCGCATCTTTCAGCACGAATTCAGAACCTTTGAGAATCTTGATCTTGCCAGTATGAGCGCTACAGATGCCATCTGGAACTTTGCGGAAACAACCAGCAAAGATGTCAAAATGATGATGCGCCTGCTGCCGATCACCTATGAGTTCATGGGGCTAGCTTTTCGCAACAAGTTTGTCCAAAAGGCTTTCAAGGCTTATTTAAATCACTATATGAATATTCTCATTCCCGTCATACAACATGGCATCGATACCGGCGAGTTCCGCTCCGCGGATCCAAAGGAAGTTGCCCTTGCAATGGGTGCCGTCATGGAAGGCACGCTCCTGTTGTGGGTCTATGATAACTCGCTGGTCGAACCTGAAAAGCATATCCGCTCGGGAATGAAGTTGTTGCTAGATGGTGTTCTAGCGCCTGCATCACTTTAGGCTTTTTTTTGAACCAATACATGACTGACCAGTCAGTAACATCATTTATAGGAGCAAGAAAGTATGAGTAAATCCATTGTTGACACCCCTCCCAGTAAGGCGCTACGCTTTGGACTGCGCCTACCCATCTGGCTATATCGGTCTCATCTTGGCTGGCTGCTGGGCAACCGTTTCCTGATGGTGACCCATATCGGTAGAAAAAGCGGTCAACCGCACCAGACTGTGATTGAAGTTGTACAGTACAAAAAGGATACGGATACTTACTACGTTGTTTCAGGCTGGGGCGAGAAATCGGACTGGTATCAGAACATTCGCAAAACCCCCTCTGTCACCATCCAGGCAGGTGGACGTACGTTTCGGTCGAAAGCTGAGTTCATCCCTGTTGAGCAGGCTGTAGACAATTTGAAGGCATACGCGCGTGACCACCCGACCGCTTTTAACGAGCTAAGCATGTTGTTCCTGGGCGAACGTATGAAAGCCGACAGCGACGCCCCCGAACTGATTGCCCAAAAGATGCCAATGGTGGCTTTTCATCCTGAGAATGGATCATAAGAGATAAGGAGAATAAAATGCAGATTGTTATCTTGATCGTAGCGATGATTGTGGTCGGTCTGATTATCGGCTGGCTGGCAGGGCCGATCTGGAAGAACAAACGACCTATCGGCGTGCGCGGTGACTACATTGCTGCAGTGATTACAGCCGTTGCGGTGGGTCTGATGGACTGGTACGTCATTCCCGCCATGGGATTCAGCACAGGCTTGCGTAATCTGGGTGTGGCAATGGAGCCGGCCCTCGGCGCCTTGATTGTATTGTGGATCATTCGAGCGGCGAAGAAATAGGTGAAACTGCCAGGATGCGAACGTTGACTCTCGAAGAAGCCAAAGCCTACTATGACGGCTTTGGCGCCAAGCAAGACAGCCAATCTTTCTATGAAGGCCCTGCTGTCAAGGTGCTGACTGACAACAGCCATTTCGATCAGGCAAGCTCGGTTTTCGAGTTTGGCTGCGGCACGGGTCATTTTGCGCAGGAACTTTTTAGCGAACATCTCTCACCCGATGCGAAATACCGCGGTGTTGACATCAGTACCACGATGATCCAACTGGCAACGGAACGCCTGAAGCCTTTCGAGCCACGCGCGATGGTCACGCAGACATCCGATGAAACTGCAATTTCGCTTGAAGCCAATTCGATTGACCGTTTTGTTTCCACCTACGTGTTCGACCTGCTTCCGCAAGCCTCGGTCCAGAACGTGCTCAGCCAGGCACATCATGCCCTTCAAGCAGACGGTTTGCTGTGTCTGGTCAGCATCACGCCGGGCACAACTCCTATTTCCCGCTTCGTGATGAGCACCTGGCAGTGGGTTTTCTCGCAAAAGCCGTCTATCGTGGGCGGATGCAGACCGACACAATTGACAAAACTACTCCACGCTGACCAATGGCAAATCCGATTTCAAGATGTCGTAATTGCCTGGGGCATTGCGTCAGAAGTGATGATTGCAGCGCCCATTAAGGTTTGATAGATGAATATGACTCAATCTCCGATTATCGAGACAAACCGCCTCAAAAGGGACTACAAATCTGTTCACGCTGTGGACGAGCTGACCCTGTCGATCAGCGCCCGGTGAGTTGTTCGGGCTGGTCGGCCCGGATGGGGCGGGCAAGACGACCACACTGCGTCTGCTAGCTGGTCTTTTGGACCTGACTGAAGGCGAGGCCACGATTTTGGGTCTCGATCTCAAGTCGCAGGCCGAAGCGATCAAGCCGCACGTGGGCTACATGGCACAACAATTCAGCCTGTATGGCGAGCTGTCGGTGTTGGAAAATCTGCAATTCTTCGCCGAGTTGTTCGATGTCTCGAAGCAGGATCAAAAAGAACGCACTCAACGTCTGCTGGAATTTGCCGGACTGACCGAGTTCACCGACCGCCGGGCAGCGGATCTCTCTGGCGGGATGCAGAAGAAACTGGCGCTGGCCTGTACGCTGATCCACCAACCCGAGATTCTGCTATTAGATGAACCTACCACGGGTGTGGACCCCGTCTCACGACGAGAGTTCTGGAACATCCTGACCGAGTTGCATGTGCAGGGCACGACCATCATCGTCAGCACGCCCTACATGGACGAGGCTGACCGCTGTTCCCGGGTTGGGCTGATGTATGCGGGCAAACTGGTCGAGTGCGATACGCCGCAGGCGATCAGAAGCCGGCTGGAGGGGGATGTGATCGAGGTCCAGGCTGAAGAATGGCAAAGAGCCCTGGAAACGGTAGCAGGCCTGAAGGGAGTCCATGAAGCGCAGACGTATGGCGAGGCGTTGCATCTGCTCGTTGATAACGGCAAGAAACGTCTGCCCGAGATCGAACGAGTCCTGAAAAAATCCAAAATCAAGTATCGAAATATCCGCATCGCCCCGGCTCGCATGGAAGAAGCGTTTATTTCGTTGATCCGCAAGATGGAGGCCGAGTGAAACTGAGACACATCTGGGCGGTGACCCGCAAGGAATTCAATCATATTGTGCGTGACCGCAGCACGTTGATTTTGGTGCTGTTCACGCCGACGTTGGTGCTGTTGCTGATGGCCTATGCGCTGACGGTGGATTTGAAGCACGTGCCGCTGGCGGTGCTCGACCTGGACAAAAGCCAGACCTCGCGGGCCTTCGTGCAGCAAATCACGGCCGGGCAGGATTTGGACTTATATGCCAATGCCGAGAGCATGGCCGAGATCGAGGACATGCTGATGCGGGGTGAAATCAAGGCGGCACTGGTGATTTCGCCGGGCTTTGCGGCGGATTTGCAGGCGCTGAAGGGCATGCCGATGCAGGTCATCATCGATGGCACGGAGCCGGAGAGCGGTAGCTTTGCGGTGGAGCACATGTCAACCGGGCGGAGGAGTTCATCAGCAAGCGCTGGCGGGGCAGTTGCAGGCGCAAGGATTGACGGTGGATACGCTCCAGCCGATCGACTTGCGCATCCGCACCTGGTTCAACCCGGGATTGAAATCCCGCAATGACATCATCCCCGGCCTGATCTCGATGGTGCTGGGATTCCCGGCCCTGTCGGTAGCGCTAACATTAGCGCATGAACGCGAACACGGCACACTGGAGCAACTGTTGGCAACGCCCATCGGGCGGGGCGAATTGATGCTCGGAAAGATCATCCCGTATATCATCGTAGGATTGTTCAATGTGATCATCATTCCCTTGTTGTCGATTGCCTGGTTCGGGATTTCGTTCAACGGTAATTTTGCGTTATTCTTCGGGCTCTCGGCGTTGTTCATGTTCGCGGTGCTGAGCATGGGCATGATCGTAGGCGTCTTCATGCGCACACAGGCAGCGGCGCTGGCGATGTCGTTTTTGGTGGTCTTTTTCCCGGGTTTTTTCCTGACGGGTATTTTCTTCCCGCTGGCCTCGATGCCGGAAGAAGCACGGCTGGAGTCGCTGTTCTTGCCGGGCACCCATTATGCGATTATTACGAGAGGCATCATTCCTGCCCGGGGTGGGGCTGGATGTGCTCTGGCCGTATGCGGTCATGCTGGTGGTGCTGGGCGTGGTCTTCACGCTGGTGGCGGCGTTGTTTTTCAGGAAGAAGTTGGCATAATAACAAGATGCAGGTTTATGAGATTCAAGGATACAAAATGGGTAAACTGAGAACAGCCAAGATGATGATCGCTGGCATAATATCTACTAAGTAGCGGAGCTGTGCAGCGAGAGCCATGTATGCCGCGCAACCCAGGACCAGGCTCACTAGGAAAGGCCATTTATCCTTGAGATTCCATCGAATGCCAAGCAATACTCCAAGCAACAATACGATTTGTTGGAACAAGGCAACGTAATTCTTCCAGTGGAATCCACCGCCATAGGCTTCCTCGACACCTATATTGAACCACAAAGGCAAAAAGCGATAAAGAGAAAGATAAAGGTAACGAACGAGATGCTGATGAACAATTTCAAATCCTGTGTTCATGTAGAAGGCCTGCATTTGACCTCGTTCTCCCTACCGCTCAGGTCACTATGCTTGACCAGGTTCATCAGCGCCGAATCGGCCTCTTCTGGGCCGACGTAGTGAGGCACGAAATGGTCGTTGGCGATGATAAAGTTCATTCGGAAAAGATTGTAGCCAGTCAAGGTGCTGCCGATCACCGGAGTGCCAAATACAATATCATTGCGGATGATCCAAGGCGCAATAATGAGGCTGAACGATGAAATCAAAATCAAGGCTGGACCAAGCTTTGCTCGCCAACTCTGGGATATGCGCTTCAATCCTTCAACCAGCAAACCAATTCCCAACCCAATGGCAACTCCAAGTAAGACAGAACGAGAAAGCGAAGCCAAACCCAGAAAAATACCTGAAAGGATCCAATACTGAGCTGCGTGTTCTCGACGACCCTTTTGGAAAAAGAAAAGCCCGACAGAGAAAAAGAATGCACAGGCAAGATCGCCTGTATCATCATTCAATTCTTGGATAACAGGTACAGAAATGACCCACAAAAATGCTCCCAGCAAGGCAAGACGGCGATCATTGATTTTGAGGACTGCGTAAATCATTCCCAGAGTTCCCAGGTAAAACAGTCCCAGCACAATCAGGCCCGAAACCTGGGAAGGAGAGATCAACATTGTAGCAGCCATCACCAACACCCCCATTGGCTCACGCATCGCAGTAACCTGGTTAGTTGGACTGCAAAATGGAAAATAACTTTCTATGCAAGATACGTATCCCCGCCCATTGACCAAGTTCGTGGCGATGGCCCAGTCGCCGTCGCTATTATCAAAGGGTAGTTTACTGGGAGCGTAAATGGATGTGGCAACGATGAAAAACACTCCCAAGGCAGTGATGCTGATCAGTAAAGGAATGCTGTACTGATCGACCCAAGCTTTATCGAAAAGAAGGCTTGCAAATCGAAGAAGTGACTTCGAACGTTTCTTGGGATTTACTTGATTTGGAATGATTGGTTTTATGCGCATCGAACGATTATACAACTGGATTGATAATCATGTTAAAACGTATCCTATCCCTAGTAATTAAAGAATTCATTCACCTGCGCAACGACTGGTGGCTACCGGCTTTCATGTTGATTGGCGGTGCAATGGAATTGTTCCTGGTGGGCTGGGCCACATCCCGTCCCATCACCAATCTGCCCATTATGGTGCTAGATCAAGACCGCAGCGCGGCCAGCCAGGAACTGGTAGCTGCCATCGAGAACACGGGCACTTTCCGCCAGCCGCAATACGTCAGCAACATGTCGACCATCGAAGATGCACTCACTCGAGGCACGATCAACGCCGCGGTGGTCATCCCGCCCGATTTCAAAGAGCAGATGGCCTCACCAATTGGTACGCCGACCCTATTCGTGGTTTTGAACGGAGCTGAAAGCACGCCTGCGCTGGCCGCCAAACGAGCCATCGAAGGCCTGACTCAGGTCATGGGTCAGCGCATCACGATCCAACGTCTGGGGCTGAGTCCCAATGATTTTGCCGGGTTCGACCCCAGTCTGCGAGTCTGGTTCAACGAAGCCCTAAGCGAAGCGCTCTACACTACCCCCGCCGAACTGGGATTGATGCTGGAGTTTACTGTCTTGCTCTTTGCGGCGCTGGCTTTCTCCCGTGAGCGGGAACTCGGTACGCTGGAGCAATTGCTGGTTATGCCGTTCTCATCGATGGAGATCATCATTGGCAAGGCCATTCCGGTCGTGATCGTCGGCTTCACTGACTTCCTGCTGATGCTGACCATGGTGCACTTCGCCTTTGGCGTTCCTGTGCGTGGATCGCTGCCGCTGCTGCTCCTGCTGGCCTTCGGCTACTTGATGGTCGAGCTCAGCAAGGGACTGGTGGTCTCGGTCATCTCCCGCACCCAGCATCAAGCCTTCCTGCTGGTGCTGCTGGTTGGCATGGTGGATTTCATGTTCACCGGTTACGCCGCTCCCGTAGAAGGCATGCCGCAGGTATTGCAGTGGGTCGCCAACTTCATCCCTGCCCATCACTGGCTGACCATCCTGCGGGGTATCCTGCTCAAAGGCACTGGTCTGGACGTGCTCTGGCCAAACGTGCTGGCGCTGGCAGGCTTGGGGCTGGTCATCGGCACCTTCTCGCTACGCTTTGTGCGGAGGGCGTTGGATTAAGCATTCACCACAAAGGACACAAAGTATCACAAAGTGTCTTTAAAGATTTTCCTTCGTGTTCTTCGTGGTAAAGGTTTTTTTATGAACGATACTCAACCCGCAATTATCGCAAACTCTCTCACCAAACGCTTCGGCGACTTCACCGCCGTGGACGGTATCAACTTCGAAGTTCATCATGGCGAGATATTCGGCTTCCTCGGCCCGAACGGCTCGGGCAAGACGACCACCATCCGCATGACGCTGGGGCTGATGAAGCCCACTTCGGGCGAAGTCGATGTGCTCGGCATGAAAGTAGACGGCGATACCGGCAAAATCCGCCCACGGGTCGGGTACATGTCCCAGCGTTTCAGCCTGTACAACGATCTGACCGTGCTGCAAAACCTGAATTTCTACGGCGGAGCTTATGGCCTGAAAAATTCGGAGCTACAGGAACGTATCCAAAATGCGCTCGCAATGGCTGGTCTAGAAGGTCGCGAGCACGCCAAAACCAAAGACCTATCGGGGGGATGGCGTCAACGCCTGGCACTTAGCGCCGCCATCTTGCACCGCCCCGAAGTGCTCTTCCTGGACGAACCCACCGCAGGCGTTGATCCTGTTTCCCGGCGCGCCTTCTGGGATCTGCTCTACAAGCTAATCGCCGAAGGTATCACGGTTTTCGTCACCACCCACTACATGGATGAGGCCGAGCATTGTCATCGCCTGGCATTCATCCAACGTGGCAAGATCATTGCCTACGGTTCACCCGCCGAGATCAAATCTGAGATGATGCGTGGCCAGGTGCTGGAAATCGCCCCATCCGATGCGGTGGAAGCGGTCAAGGTGCTGCGCGCCGCGCAGGAGTCTGGTGCCCTGCCCATCGAAGAAGTCGAGCTATACGGCTCGCTGGTCCACATCGTCGCACCCGACATGAAAAAGCAACAACGCGCCATCGAGCGCGAACTGCGTCAGGCGGGCATCCGCACTGATCACGCCGACATCATCGAGCCCTCGCTGGAAGATGTCTTTATCTCTGCTATGAAAGCGTAAGTAATCCGTAAAAAGTAAAACGTGGAGGCTGTAATGAAGAAAATAATCATCCTTTTGCTGGCAAGCCTGCTTCTCGCAAGTTGTGGACCTACCCAGAGCACCGCGCTCCAGGCTTCGGGTCAGATCGAGGCGACAGAGATCGCCGTCGCACCGGAGATTAGCGGACGTGTCGTCAACGTACTGGTTTCGGAAGGGGATTCCGTCAAAGCGGGCGATCCGCTTCTGACCCTGGACGATAGCCTGCTCCAGGCCCAAAAGCGGACTCTCGAAGCCGGACAGGATTCTGCCAATGCCAACGTCGCTGCTGCGCAATCCGCGCTGGACATGGCGCAATTGCAGTACAACCAGACGCTCGACTCGGCCGTGGCTGCTGAGAAAACCACCCGCATCGCCATCTGGAAAGCGTCCAAACCGGGCGAGTTCGACCAGCCGACCTGGTATTTCAACAAGGAAGAGCGGATGAAAGCCACGCAAGCCGAAGTGGATGCGGCCAAAGCTGATCTGGAAACAGAGCAGGCTAAACTGGCCAGCGTGGAACAACAGGTGACCAGCGCCGCATTTCTGGATGCCGAGCAAAATTTATCGGACGCCAGAGTCGCCTTCCAGAATGCAAAAACGGTGCTCGACCGTACCCCTAGCGGCGATTTGAAAGATGCTGCTCAGACGACTTTCGATGACGCCAAGATCGACCTGAAAAATGCGCAAAAAGATTACGACGATGCCCTGACCACCGACGATGCCAAGGATGTGCTCGAGGCACGCGCTCGCGTGGATGTGGCGCAAGAAAGGCTTGATTCGGCCAAAGATGCGCTGCGCGCATTTCAGACCGGTGCCGATGCGCCCGAAGTTGTCCTGGCGCAACAGGCGGTGGACCAGGCCAGCACCCAGCTTGACGCAGCAAAGGCGTCTGTGAAACAGGTGCAGGCCCAGTTGTCCGAGCTTGAGACGCAGATGGAAAAGCTGACGGTGACTGCGCCCGAGGATGGAGTCGTCCTGGTCCGCAGTGTGCAGCCGGGTGAAGTCCTCCAGGCGGGCATGACCTCGCTGACCATTGCAAAATTGGACAATTTGACCGTAACTGTCTACATTCCTGAAGACCGTTATGGAGAGGTAAAACTAGGCGACAACGCCAGTCTGAGCGCCAACTCGTTTCCTGGTGAAACCTTTACGGCAACTGTGACGCGTATTGCCAACCAGGCTGAGTACACCCCACGCAACGTCCAAACTAAAGAAGAACGCCAGACGACGGTTTACGCGGTGGAACTGACAGTGGATAACATGGATGGAAAACTGAAGCCCGGTATGCCCGTGGATGTGACTTTCGGTCAATAAAGCCATCTGACTTCATCATGGAACCCGGTCTCGTTGCAGGCCGGGTTATTTTTTTATTGACAAATGAAGCATTTTGCGTAAAATATGTAAGCTACTTAACTATTAAATAGTTTAACTAAAAGGAGCAAGCGTGACTGTCCCGATCACCACTTCTAATGAGTTGTTACAACAGACCATCGACCGCTTCTGGGAAACCATTCCCCCGCTATGGAGTCACATCCGGGCTCACATCCGGGCCGTGGCAACCGAGGATTTTGATATCAGCGTGGAGCAATTTCACATCCTACGTTTTATTCGCCGAGGAAGTTGCTCGGTCAGCGAGTTAGCGGATGCCAGGAACATTAGCCGTCCGGCGGTCAGCCAGGGCGTGGATGCGCTGGTCCACAAGGGATTGGTCACCCGCACGCAGAGCAAGGAAGACCGCCGCTACGTGGAACTGGAACTGACTCCGGAAGGTAACGCCTTGCTGGATAGCGTCTTCCAGAATACGCGCGAGTGGATGAGAACCGGTCTGGAACCGTTCAGCCCGGAAGAGTTGGAACTGGCGATCCGTGGCATGGAAATTCTCAAGAAAATGATCGATTGAGATAATCTTTGGTTGAGCGCCGTCCTGAGCTTGTCGAAGGATAGGCGGCGGGTCTCGATACTCCGCTTCCCCCTGCGGGGACGGTGCGCGGTACTCGACCAGCGCCGCCGTATCAAAACCATCCGATGAAATTATGACCCATATCCGTAAACTTCTCTCCTTTGTAAAGCCTTATTGGAAACGCAGCCTGGTTTCGTTGATACTGCTGATTGCCGTCATTTTCATGGACCTGGCGATTCCCCGTCTGATCCAGAGAATCATCGACCAGGGCATCACTGCCAATGATATGCAAGTGGTTATTTCAACCACGCTCTTGATGCTGGGCATTTCCGTGTTTCAAACTTTCTTCGCCATCGGCAACAACATCTTGTCAGTACAGGTGGGCGAGAGCGTGGCCCGTGATTTACGCGAGGCGCTTTTCCTGAAAATCCAGTCATTCTCCTTTGGTAATCTGGACAAGATGAACACCGGGCAGTTGATGGTGCGCCTGTCGAGTGACACAACCGTCTTCCAGCGGCTGGTGCAGGTCTTCCTGCGAATCGGCACGCGCGCACCGTTGTTGATGATTGGCAGCCTGATCCTGATGTTCAACACGGACAGCCGACTATCGCTGATGATGCTCCCGATTCTGGTCATCATCACGGTCATTATTACGTTTTTCGTCTCGAAAATGGGAACGCTCTTTCGCAGCGTCCAGCAGCAACTCGACAAGCTGAACACCGTCTTACAGGAGAACATCGCCGGGGTGCGGCTTGGTCAAGGCCTTTGTGCGCGCCGACCACGAAGCGGAACGTTTCGAAGAATCCAATGAAGCCTATACCCAGAACTCGATCAAGGTGATGCAGTTCATGACCACCCTGTCGCCAGCCATGAGCATCTTCGTCAATTTGGCGATTGTGGCGGTCATCTGGATCGGTGGGATACAAGCCATCAACGATAATATCACCGTCGGGCAGTTGGTGGCCTTCATCAATTATTTGCAAACCACACTCGGCCCGCTGACCATCATGGTCATGCTGGCGAACGTCGCGGCAGCAGGCATGGCGTCAGCGGAGAGAATTAACGAGGTGCTGGAGACAGTTCCCGAGGTCCAGGATGAAGCGCAGCCGCTGTCATTGCCGGAAATCTCGCAGCCGCGCATCGTCTTCGAGAACGTCAGCTTCCACTACAACGGGTCTAGCGACGAAGAAGTGCTGCAAAACATCGACCTGGTGGCCGAGCCGGGACAAACGGTCGCTATCCTGGGCGCGACCGGGGCGGGCAAGTCGTCGCTGGTCAGCCTGGTGCCGAGATTCTACGAGGCGGCTTCGGGTAAGATCACGCTGAACGGCATAGACATCCGTAAGGTCCGGCAAGAAGCGTTGATGGGGCACGTCGGCATCGTTCCGCAAGAGACCGTCCTGTTCTCCGGCACGGTGCGGGACAACATCCGATATGGACACCCGGATGCCAGCGAAGAGGAAGTGCTGGCAGCGGCCCAGGCGGCGCAGGCACACGAGTTCATTCTGGGCCTGCCGCAGGGCTATGACACACACATCGAGGAGCGTGGCGCCAACCTTTCGGGCGGACAAAAACAGCGCATCGCCATCGCGCGCGCCCTGCTGATGCGGCCGTCGATCTTGATTTTGGACGACAGCACCAGTTCGGTAGACGTGGCGACCGAGACGAAAATCCAGGAGGCGCTCAAAGAATGGATGCAGGGGCGCACTTCGTTCATGGTAGCGCAGCGCATCAGCACCGTGCTAAATGCTGACAAGATCGTGGTGATCGACGAGGGCCGCATCACCGCCCAGGGCACGCACGAGCAGTTGATACAGTCCAGCCCGATCTACCAGGAAATTTACGAGTCGCAACTTGGGAACGGCTTCCCCGCAGGTTCGCGGGACCTCCCCGCGGAGAAGGTGGCGTAATCATGGCAGAGAACAAAGAACGTTCCCCACAAGATGATTTCGGCAAGATGCGCTCTATGATGGGACGCGGCCCGGTACGCCCGGGCATGATCGAAAAAGCACATGATCCGCGCAAGGCTTTGGTACGACTGGTAAATTACCTGCGCCCCTATACTGTAACCCTGTCGATTGTGTTCGTGTTTGTGCTGGGCTACATCCTGCTTGGACTCATGGAGCCCTACCTGATCGGCGTCGCCATCGATAACTTCATCAGTACCAAACAGGCTGCCGGGTTGGCTCGCATTTCTATTTTGCTGCTGGTGGTTTTCCTGTTTGACAACGGCTTCCAGGCCATCTCCAGTTGGATGATGGCGCGCGTCTCACAGGATGCACTCAAACACCTGCGCCGTGACCTGTTCGGGCACATGCAAACACTCTCGCTGAAGTTCTTCGATGAGCACACCGCCGGGGAACTGATGAGCCGCCTGACCAACGACATCGAAGCTGTCAACCAGGCCGTTTCGCAAAACGTGGTCTCGCTATTCGCCAGCACGCTCTCTATGATCGGCATCCTGATCGCCATGTTCGTGCTCAATGCCTGGCTGGCACTGGCCGCGGTGGTTGTCGTGCCGATCATGTTCTGGTTCGCCAACTTCATCGCCCGCTATACGCGCAAAGGCTTCCGCGAACTCCAAAAGCGCCTGGGTCAGATCAACGGCGTGATGGAAGAAACCATCAGCGGACAGCGCGTGGTCAAGGCCTTCGGGCGCAGCGAAAGCGCCATCGAAAACTTCCGCCGCTATAACCAGGAAGTCTACAAGGCTGGCGTCTACGCCAACAGCTACGCCCTGTCGCTCATGCCGCTCACCAACGTGCTCGGCAACCTGTTCGTCATCGTGCTGGTCGGGTTGGGCGGCTACCTGGCCTTGCAGGGACTGGCGACTATCGGCATGATCGCCGCCTTCATCACCTATGGACGCAATTTCATCAACCCCCTGCGTCAGTTGGCTAACATGTTCAACTCACTCCAGGCGGCGCTGGCCGGAGTGGAACGGGTCTTCGAGATCATCGACACACCCTCGGAAGTGGACGCATCCGACACCCCCGCGCTTGCCACCGTTCAAGGAGAAGTCCACTTCGAAAACGTGGACTTCGGCTACCTGCCAGAAACGCCGGTCATCAAAGGCATGACGCTGGAAGCCAAAGCCGGTCAGACCATCGCCCTGGTCGGCCCAACTGGCGCCGGGAAGACCACCCTGATCAACCTGCTGATGCGCTTCTACGAAGTCGGCGACGGATGCATCAGCATCGACGGGCGTGACCTGCGCGACATCCCCAAGTCCGACCTGCGCCGTAAGCTCGGGCTGGTGTTGCAAGACACCTTCCTGTTCTCCGACACCGTCATGGAAAACATCCGCTATGGACGGCTTGGACGCCACCGATGAGGAAGTCATCCAGGCTGCGCAACTGGCCGACGCCGATCACTTCATCCGCCAATTGCCGCAGGGCTACCAGACCCTGCTCTCCGAGCGCGCCAGCAACCTGAGCCAGGGACAGCGCCAGATGCTCTCCATTGCTCGCGCTATCCTGGCCGACCCGGCCATCCTGATCCTCGACGAAGCCACCAGCAGCGTGGACACCCGCACCGAAGTCCGCATTCAAAAAGCATTATTGCGTCTGATGGAAGGCCGCACCAGCTTCGTCATTGCCCACCGCCTGAGCACCATCCGCGATGCCGACAAGGTAGTCGTCATCAACAACGGCGAAATCGTCGAGCAAGGTGGATCACCAGCAGTTGCTCGATAAGCGCGGCTTCTACTCATAATTTGTATTTGAGCCAGTTCAAGGGACAGCAGATTTAGTTTCGTAAGGCGTAGCATATGGGGGAGGTGATTGTTCCATTTTCAGGTCAGGCAGATGATTGTAGGAAGGGGATGAATGTTGTATAGTTACAGTACCAAGATAAACACAATTCCATATTGCCAACCCAAGACGCCATAAGGAGAAAAAATGAAACAAGCAATCTGCGTTGGTATCAACAATTACCCTGGCATGTTCAATGATTTGCAGGGTTGTGTCAACGACGCGAATGACTGGGCGGGACTGCTGACAGAATTTGGCTTTGTTGTAGATGTCTTGCTTGATGACCAGGGCACGCGCGAAAACATCAAGGCGGCCTTACACAATTTGGTGGTGACGCTTGGGCCGGGCGATTATGGCGTTTTCACGTATTCGGGTCACGGTACGTACAACCGCGATACCAGCGGTGATGAACCCGACAGCTATGACGAAGCCTTATACGTTTATGATGGGATTTTGCTGGATGATGAGTTGCGTGAAATCCTGAATGACCTGCAACCACAGGCCAGTTTGACGTTTATTTCAGATAGTTGTTTTTCAGGGACAGTGACACGTGTGCAGGAGGATACAACGCATTATGCCAAGCCTCGTTACATGCCTGTACTGGGCTACGATCCCCTGATCCCTGTCAAAACGCATTTTTTGGCGGAAGCTGACATGTTGGAGTTGTTGTTGAGCGGCTGCAGTGATAGCGAATATTCTTACGACGCATATATCAACGGTCGCTACAATGGAGCCATGTCACGCTACGCGATTGACACCATCAGAGCGAATCCTGGCACGACATTCAACGAGTTTTATATGGCGTTACGGCAGTTGCTACCTTCACAGGAATACCCACAGACCCCCCAACTTGAAGGTTCGGAGGCAAACAAGGCTCGCGTGTTGTTCGAGCCATTGTCCCCAGATGAACCGCAACCAGAGCCCGAGCCGGAACCACAACCGGAACCAGAGCCCGAGCCACAACCAGAGCGACCGATTCGCCAGGATGTCTTGTAGGTCTTTTACAACAAATAGCCCGATTATTCAAATAGATTAGCTGAACCCCCAAAATTCCTGCTATTCACATTCTTCCAACTCGCGAGCAGCCTGCTCGATGAGCTCATTGGGTGTTTCCACCAGCGGTGGGCGGACAGGCCAGCGAGGAAAATTATATTTTTTAGAAAGCAAGGCCTTGAGTGCGGGTGGGAAGGGCATGTATTTCTCTAAAACATGTCGTTGCGCAGTGACGCAAGTCTGGGTCTCGGACAAGTCTTCATCGCGCAAGAAAGCATCGTAGATGGCGCGCAAACTCGGCGAGAGCAAATTGGCCGGCGCAGTGATACAGCCGGCAGCATTGTTTTGCAAGGCCATCGCGAGATATGAATCCGTTCCGGTGAAGA
This sequence comes from uncultured Chloroflexia bacterium, assembly GCA_963785535.1. Lineage (GTDB taxonomy): Bacteria > Chloroflexota > Anaerolineae > Anaerolineales > Villigracilaceae > JAABUE01. The sequence continues at coordinate 196,140 of CAWAVQ010000019.1, forward strand.
CGGCCAGGTCTGCATTAAAGGTAGCACCCAATGCGCTTGCCAGAGCTGGGTCGTGCGAAGAGTTTTTGATCCCGGCAAACTGCACTGGAAAAGCATCTTTCAACCGTTTGAGCAAATCCATTGAGAAACCAATCCCGGCCACGCCGGGAAAATGGTAGCCCAGCAAATAGCCGTCAGAGGGGACAGCTTTTTGAATCAGGCTCTCGAACCAGCGGAATAGGCCTTCATCGCTGGCGGTGCGGAAGTAGTAAGGCGGCAGGACAACCACGCCGTCATAGCCCAGGTCAAAGGCGGTTTTGGTCAGGTCGATGGTCTCACCCAGGCTGGGAGTCCCGGTCCCGGCCAGCAGGCGAAAGTCAGGGTGCGTTTCGCGGACTCTCAAGGCCGCATTCCAGACAGTCTTCCGTTCATCCGGGGAGAAGGACGGACCTTCCCCGGTGGTGCCGAAGAGCAGCGCACCGTGACAACCACGATCGGCGAGAAAAGATAGAAAAGCGGAGACAGGTTCGGGGTCCGGGGTTGAATTGGCTTTGAGAGGCGTCAGGGCAGCGGCATACACACCAGATAAGGGATGTTGTGTCATCAGATTATTCTACTCCTTCGACGAAGTCTCGCGCCGCTTCGTCGGGCGGCTGAAGCGGTTTCCCCATGTTTTCGGCCAGATAATGCTGGTGGTCGAGTACCCACAGGTACAGGTCGCCTTCCGTCTTGCCGGGAAATTCTTGCATGATCTTGCTCTCACGGATGATTTCAACAACGGGCAGATACACTGTATCATACCAGTGCATAACGGCCTCGTCATCGGAGATATCGCGCTTCCAGTCCAGGCCCATAAAATAGCGATGCACTGCGATATGCTCCAGCATGCGTATGTAGCCATCCGGGATGGTGATAGGAATCTCGGTTCCAGGACGCAATTGATCAAGATTGGTGCGTTCCAGGAAATTGACCTTGGTATGCAGGATTTCCAGATCTTCCGGTTTGAGGTTAGGCGTTATATCAACCTTGGTAGCACATTCGCGTACTTCGGCTTCGATGTATATCTGCCCCTGCTGCCGGGCGACAGAAACGCGGTGATGCCCGTCTACAACAAAATAGACCTGCCCCACCTTATAGAGCACCACCGGAGGCAGACTGATCTCTGCGTAGAAGGCCTGGCTGACGCGTCGCCAGCGCTCGGCCGTATCATCCTGCAGGGGCAGGAAGGCGCGGTCAAACTGGTGGTAACGGTTGAGACTGCCAGCGATCTGGTCGATGCGCACGGTCCGCACCCCGCGGTAAATAGGACCCCCAATATGCAGTTTCTCTTTGACTTCATCGTAAGAAAGCAAATTGGTAGGTTGGCCAGAAAGGACGGACCAGACACGGTTAAGGAAAGCTGTTAAACGTGCACGGTTGTAATCTGCGAGTGCGCGCGTGTTCAGATCATCATTCATGTTCGATCTCGACCACTTTGTATGGAAATATGTTCATGATGGTCGTACTCCCAACTCGCGTGATGAAGTTTTCCAAATTGTTGCGGTAGAAGTGGGTATGCCCATGGAAGAGGTAGCGTGGATGAGTTACACGGATCAGGAAATTCAGCGCATTGAGGCCTTGATGGGCCTCGGTATCATCGTGGACCCCAAGAGGAGGAGAATGCGCGATCAGAACATCCAGTTTACGGCCATAACGTATCTGGCTGCTTAGCAAACGCATTAATAAGGTACAGGCTCGAAAAAATGCTGCTCCCTGCGTATACTGGTTGACTCCATCGGGACGATAACGGATGCTGCCGCCCAGGCCGGCCAGTAGAAGTCCTTTGGTGGAGGCAGTTTTCAGATCCAGGTTCGAACCGCCTTCGGCATAGGAAAGTGAAATATGAGGGTTATACTCAGGGTCATGATTACCAGGCACGTAGTAAAGCGGAACGTTCAATACAGTGGTAAGGTATTCCAGGTAGGTATAAGGCAAATCGCCGCAGCCGAGAATTAAATCTACATCTTGAAAATGTTTATTCGCAGCCAACCCATAAATGCGTTCTACCACCTGATCACTTACAGCAAGTATTTTCATGTATGACTTTCATTTTGCCGTATAACGGCCTTCCATGCAAGAGGACACTTTACAAAATGGTAATCGTCGCATAGGATAAGTCAAAGCAAACCTAAAGGACGGTTGCAAAACCACTCAGTGGCTACTATAATAATCTAATATCACAATCTGTTTTATCAAAAGTTACAACGCACGGGATCTTTGAAGGAGTTTTTCTCTGGAAACACAACATATTGCATTGCCGGAAGATAATGACGGAGATGCTACACCCAGAAGGCAACTCGAATCAGGTGCTACGCTTTTAAAGCGCTACCTGATCCAGGATGTGATTGGGGTTGGCGGGATGGGATCCGTGTATCGTGCCCGCGATTTGCATTTCCCCAATGTTGTAAAACTGGTTGCGGTCAAGGAGATGATTAACACCGCGCCCGACCCACTCATTCGGCAGACCATCGTGCAAAACTTTGAGCGCGAAGCCAATCTCCTGGCAACGCTCAGTCATCCATCTATCCCGCGTATCTACGATTATTTTTCAGAAGAGAATCGCTCTTATCTTGTAATTGAATATATTCATGGCAAAGACCTTGAAGCCATTATCAGTGAAAACGATGGTTTCCTGACCGAAGAGCAAGTGCTGACCTGGGGGATTGAGTTATGTGACGTGTTATCTTTTTTGCACACCCACAAACCTGACCCAATCATTTTCCGTGACATGAAGCCGTCGAATGTGATGATCGATCACAACGGTGACGTGAAATTGGTGGACTTTGGGATTGCCAAGACTTTCCAGTTTGGGCAAAAAGGGACAATGATCGGCACCGAGGGTTATTCTCCGCCAGAACAATATCGCGGCGAGGCCACCCCTCTAGCTGACCTGTACGCATTAGGCGCAACCTTGCATCACGCTCTTTCCCGTCGTGATCCGCGCATGGAGCCGCCCTTCTCCTTTGAAGAACGCCCTCTGCGAAAGATCAATCCCGGTGTCTCTGCTGAAGTCGATGACGTCATCAATACGGCGTTACAGTACAACCCTGAAGACCGTTTCCCGAACGCGGCCGACATGAAAGATGCCCTGTTAGCGGCTGCGAATAAGACCGGTATTCTGTCGAAAGTAACTACGGCCATTGGCCCGTCAAACGGCATCAAACCTTTATGGGTATTTAAGTGCGAAGATGAAATCCGCAGTACACCTCTGTATTATCAAAATAACATTTTTATCGGATGCTATGATAATAATTTGTATGCGATCAACGCAGGGAATGGCGAGTTTCAGTGGAAATATCCAACTGAAGGCGGTATTGTCTCCAGACCTGTAGCATACGAAGATAATATCTATTTTGGTTCAGAAGACCATCGTTTGCATGTTGTTGGCGCTCGTTCCGGCAAAGTGGTGTGGACCTACTATACAGATGGGCCTGTACGCTCGTCCGCGCGTATTGCCGAAGGACACGCATTTTTTGGCTCCGACGACCAATACCTGCACGCTGTCAATTTGAATTCAGGCCGCGCAGCATGGAAATTTGAAACGTCAGATCCGATCCGCTCCACCCCATATATTGCCAATGAGTTGGTCTATGTAGGCAACGAAATAGGCGATTTTCTGACCATTGATTTTAGAGGTGAATTGAAATGGCGGTTCCATGCAAAACGCGGCATCACCTCCTCTCCGACAATCGACAAGCAAATTGTTTTGTTCAGTTCCCTGGACGGCACCCTTTATGCTCTCGATCATCGTAACGGATTTGTTGTGTGGCGATTCCGCTTGGGCAAAGGCTCCATATCCTCGCCCTGCGTAGTTGACGATATTGTCTTTGTTGGCGCCGCAGATGGATTTATCTATGCAGTTGAAACAAGAACAGCCAAGGAACTCTGGCGTTTCCGCACAGAACATCAGGTAAGCAGTTCGCCAGTGATTTACAAAGATTCTCTATATTGTGGCTCAGTAGATGGTTATCTGTATTGTCTCGAATATCGTACGGGTCGCTTGCGCTGGAAATTTGGGACGCAAGGTCAAATTATCGGTTCTCCACTAGTGTATGATGATATCGTTTACGTCGGTTCAACCGACCACCAGGTTTACGCGTTGCTCGCCTGAGAAGGAGATATGACTGTGATGGAATTTTTCCGCAAACTGTTTGGTGGCGGGGTACCCAAACTTCAAGAAATAGATACAGCAACGACGGCCCCTCTCACTGACCAGCAGATCCAATCGATCTTGCAAGGGTCAAAAGTTCAGTTTGATCTACAACAGTTGATAGCCGCCTCAGGACAATCGGTTGGCAAACAGCGCGAACTTAATGAAGACAGCCTGCTATGTTTGACAACAACACTGGCTGGCAATACGGGCAGCCTGCCTTTTGGTCTGTATATTGTTGCAGATGGAATGGGAGGTCATCAATATGGAGAAGTGGCCAGTAATGCGGCAGTCCGTGTTGTAGCCGGTTTCATCATGCGAAAGTTCCAGCCTTATTTGTTCAATCTCAAGCCCACACCACCCGATGAATCCCTGCAAGAGATTATGCAAACCGCTGTGAGAGAAGCGCAGAAAACAATCCAAAGCGAGGCCCCCAGCAGTGGCACAACGTTGACAGCTGCATTGGTGCTTGGCCAGCAAGTGACGATAGCTCATGTCGGTGATAGTCGGGCCTACAACATCTACCCTGATGGACGCGCTGAAGTAGTCACACGCGATCATTCCCTGGTCAAACGGCTGGAAGAACTTGGTCACATCAGCCCAGATGAGGCTGAGAACTATCCCCATCGCAATGTCCTTTATCGCGCACTCGGACAAGGAGAGATTCTCGAAGCAGATGTGTTTACAGTGTCTTTTCCGCAAACGGGCTATCTGATGTTATGCAGTGACGGTCTATGGGGTGTTGTCCCGGACCAGGACATAAACAAAATAGTTAGAGAAGCACCTACTTTGCAACGCGCTTGTCAAAACCTGGTCGAAGCTGCCAATGTAGCCGGCGGGCCAGATAATATCAGCGTTATCATTGCACAAATGATTGGATAAAATGACAAAGAAACCGGATTATTACGCTATTCTTGGTGTGGCACGTGACGCATCACGAGAAGAAATCAAGCGGGCTTACTTTGAAGCCGCGCAGCGTTTACACCCGGATAAAAACACGGCAATCGGCGAGACTGAGATCTTTCTGGAAGTACAGCAAGCATATGAAACACTTTCTAATACGGCTCGACGAAGAAAATACGATGCAACCTTGCCGCCGGAAGAAAAATCTGCTCTACCCTTCAGTTTTAAAGTCTATTACAGTCGCCCTAACCTGGTGCGCATGAAAGAAGCACAAATGCTGTATGTGCTTTTAGAGATTGCACCACAGGAAAAAACGGAGGAAATCCCTGCACCGCCCTTGAACGTATCTCTGGTGCTTGATCGATCCACATCGATGAAGGACGAGAAGATGGATGTGCTCAAAAGCGCAGCTATTAAAGTTATGCGGAATTTGCGTACGCAGGATATTTTTAGCGTGGTGACCTTCAGTGACCGGGCAGAAGTACTAATCCCCGCTTCTTATACATTTGATAAAAGAAAACTTGAGTCCCGCATTCAAATGTTGCAACCATCAGGCGCGACTGAAATCTATCAGGGGCTGCAAGCTGCTTATGATGAAATCCAACGCAATGTTGGCCATGATCGTGTCGATCACATCATTCTGATGACTGATGGACATACTTATGGAGATGAGAAACAATGCCTCGAACTGGCGGAACTGGCTGCAAAACAAGGGATTGGCATCAGTGCAATGGGGATTGGAAAAGAATGGAATGATGTATTTCTGGATACCCTGGCCAATCGCACTGGTGGGAGTAGCCGCTACATATCCCGTACCGCAGACATTCAAACCTTTCTAGTAGAAAAATTCGAGGCCTTGGCGCGTACCTTGGCCGACGACGTTGTTCTAGAAATCAAAAAAACACCCGGAGCCGAGATGGCTTACGCGTTTCGGACCCAGCCTGAAACTGGTCCGTTGCCAATAGAGGACTCAATTCACCTCGGTCCGATCTTGCTAGACTCTACTTTAAATGTATTATTCGAATATCGTATTGAACCATCGCTGACCAAACAAAATCAAGTTTTCCTGCTGCGTGGGTATATAAAGCCATCTATCATCGGACTACCAACACCCATCCAGCCCGTCCCAATTGAGATTTCACGCGAAGTGAAAGAAGAACCTGGAGACGAACCACCTCCGACTATGATCATTCAGTCTCTCGGCAAATTGACCCTGTATCGCATGCAAGAGAAAGCCCACACAGAAGTGAACCAGGGACAGTTTGAACTTGCAGCCCAGCACATGAAACAGCTCGCCACAAGTTTGCTGGCTCAAGGTGAACGCAGCCTTGCGCGTACTGCTCTAATAGAAGCCGAACACATTACGAAAATGCAGTCATTTTCTGATGAGGGAAGTAAAGAGATAAAATATGGAACGCGGGCCCTCATAATGTCACAAGAAAAGGAACAACCCGTATGATCGAATGCCCTAATTGCCAGCACGAGAACCTGGATGGAACTGTTTTCTGCTCTGAATGTGGAACGCAGCTCTCAGGATTACCTCCGATAGTTACAAAAAACATCCCGGCTGACCATGAACCATTGCCTCCAGCAGATCGGAAAAAAACTGCATCATATGCAACAAAGGACCTGGATGCCTGGGCGTCCTTGCACCTGCTGGACAGTGGACAAATACTGCCTCTTGGTGACCGTACAGAATTCACACTGGGACGCGTAAGCGATGCGCAACCGATCATGCCAGATATCGATCTAACTCCCTATCAGGCATATGCCAGTGGTGTTTCGCGTTTGCATGCTGTTTTAAAACGGGAAGGTCAACGTGTGTTCGTTATGGACCTGGGATCATCGAACGGAACCTACTTAAACGGAAAACGCCTGCAGCCGAACATTGATCAAACACTCAATCACGGTGATCTGCTTGCCCTGGGTAAACTTAAGATCCAGATCTTGCTAAAAAAACCATAAGAAAGAAAAGGTGTTTCCATGCCTTACACAGTTATCTTACACCTGCCGGGCGAACCCGCGGTTATTGGTGAAGTGGAAGAGTTGCCCAAGCCAACAGACATGATTATCACCGTTAATAGCCCTCGCCAGAAAGACGGAAAAGACCTGCACTACCTGGAGCCTAACGTTGTACAGGTGATCTGGCCCTTGAATCGGGTCAGTCTCATCGAAGTGCTCGAGGGCGAGGAAGATGAACGAATCATTGGCTTCGTGAGGGAGTGAGTTCATGCCTGATGAATTTGACCGCCGTCGTATCTTAGTGGTGGATGATGAAGAGCGCATGGTGCGCTTCATCCGCTTGAACCTGGAACATGACGGTTTCCAGGTCAGTGAAGCGTTCAACGGGAAAGAAGCGATCCAAAAGATCCGCGACGTGACCCCCGACTTGATCCTGCTGGATGTGATGATGCCAGACCTGGATGGCTTCGAAGTCTTGGAGACTGTCCGGGAAGTAAGCAATGTGCCGGTCATCATGCTGACGGCCAAAGGCGAGGAAGATGACCGCGTGCGTGGCCTGGAGTTGGGCGCGGATGACTACGTCACCAAGCCGTTCAGCCCGCGCGAATTGGTCAGCCGCGTGAAAGCCGTGCTACGCCGCACGGAAAGCGCCAGTGGCTCGATGCATGGTTTGATCGAGGTAGATGACCGTCTGAAAATCGACTTCGACCGCCGCGAAATCTGGTTGGAGGGCAAGCTGGTTAAGTTGCGTCCGACCGAATACCGGATGCTCTACCACTTGGTGCAGAACGCGGGCTGGGTTGTGACCCATGACCAGTTGTTGACCAAGGTCTGGGGCTATGAATATCGGGACGAGCCGCATTATGTGCGTTTGTACATTAATTACCTGCGCCAGAAGTTGGAGGCTGATCCGTCCAACCCCAAGTATATTCTGACCGAACGTGGCGTGGGCTATCGCTTTGTGGATTTTCACAGAGAGAACAAAGAAAAAGAGTAGCCGCTAACCTGGCGACACGGTAGCAGGTTCGGTTTCCGAAAGAAGCGAATAGGGAGCGTCTGGCAGAGTCACGTCACGCGCCCTGTTTTATACCTCGTGGGCATATATTTGCCCTTGTCAGACATCTTCGTCTAGGCTATACTTTTTGTCCGACCATCTTGGAGGCATATCTTTAATGGCAAAGCAAAGGATCGTACTGGTGGACGACCACGAGGTTGTCCGCCTGGGGTTGAAGTCACTGTTAGAGCGGCATCCGCAATTTGAAGTCATTGGAGAGGCGAGTTCGGCGCGCGAGGCGTTGGAACAGGTAGCCGCTACAGAGCCGGATGTGGTTGTGATGGATATCCGCTTGCCGGGCACCTCGGGGATCGAAGCCTGCGAGCAAATTGTCGATCAATATCCCAATACCAAAGTCATCATGCTGACCTCGTACGCTGAGGATGAGATGCTCTTCTCAGCCATTCGGGCCGGGGCCTCGGGCTATGTGCTCAAACAAATTGCCAGCGAGGAATTGGTCAAGGCCATCGAGGCGGTTGGACGTGGCGAAGCACTGCTCGACCCGGCCGTGACGCAGCGTGTCTTCCAGGAAGTGCGCCGGGCAGTGAAAGAGGAAGAAGCCTCGGCCTTTCAACATCTTAGTCAGCAGGAAAAGCACGTGCTGTTGCTGGTCTCGGAAGGCAAGACCAACCGTGAGATCGCCAAGAACCTGTTTCTAGGCGAGGGCACAGTGCGAAACTACGTCAGCAGTATTCTTTCGAAGCTGGGGGTCAACAACCGTGCGGAGGCTGCCGCCTATGCGGTGGAACACAACCTGCGCGAATATATTTCGACTTAGACAGATGATGACCTGCGCCCCGCGCAGGTTTTTCTTTTATCCACGAAGGGGAGAATCGCACGCTTCTTTCCCGACAATGATCTGCTCCCGGTTTATAATGGATTCTATGCCCAAATCTGACACCTCTATCCTCTTCCTTGGCAAAGCCGATGATCCCGATTGTGCGCACGCATTGACCTTCTGCCAGGAGCACTTCACGAACGTGACCCACTGTTTGGGTGTGTGGGGTGACCCGCTGCCCGAGGCCGCCCGTAATTGGGAAGGCGACTATGTCATCTCGTATCTCTCGCGCTGGGTGGTGCCCGACTTTCTGTTGAAGCGTGCCCGTAAGGCCTCCTTTAACTTTCATCCGGCTTCGCCCAACTATCCTGGTATTGGCTGTAACAACTTCGCGCTGTACGAGGATGCCAAAGAATATGGCGTGACCTGTCACCACATGGCGCCCAAGGTGGACACGGGCGCAATCATCGCGGTCAAGCGCTTCCCGGTCTATCCCGAAGACGGGGTAGCTGAACTGCTCGAACGGACCTATGAGCATCAGATCGCCCTGTTCTTTGAGATCGTGGGTTTGCTGGCCAAAGGCAAAGAATTACCTGTCTCCAACGAGACCTGGCCCCGTCCGCCCTTCACGCGCGCCCAGTTCAATGAGCTGTTCGTCATTCGAACCGAGATGAGCCAGGATGAGATCGCCCGCCGCATCCGCGCCATCAGTTACAAGCACTGGCAACCGTACGTTGAGATTCAGGGATATCGGTTTGAATATAAGCCGGAGTGACCAATGAGTAACCCTTCTATCGACCCTTCCGAAGTCCGTTTTTTTAGCGGTAGCTCCAACCCGCAATTGGCAGGTGCCATCGCAGCGCGCCTGGGCGTCCCGCTCGAGGAGACACACGTCTCGCGTTTCAGCAATGACAACCTGTACGTGCAGTTGGGTGCATCCGTGCGCTATCGCAAAGTCTTCATTGTGCAGTCGCTTTCGCAGCCGGTCAACGACAACCTGGTCGAGCTACTGATGATGCTCGACATCGCTCGCAGCGCCTCCGCAGCCGAAGCGCATGCCATCATCCCTTATTTCTCCTTCGCCCGCTCCGACAAAAAGGATGCCCCACGCATCTCCATCACTGCCCGGTTGGTGGCCGAATTGCTTGAAACAGCCGGGGCCACCCACGTCATGACTATCATGCTGCACTCCCCGCAAGTGCACGGTTTCTTCGGTCTGCCTACTGACCATCTCAGCAGCCTGCGCGTTTTCCGGGAATACCTGGCTGACAGGGATATGAGCGATACCATCGTTGTCTCGCCTGACATGGGCCAGGCCAAGCCCGCGGCGCGCTTCGCCCACAGCCTGGGACTGCCCGTCGCGGCCGGGAACAAGGAGCGTGTTTCCGATAGCGAGGTGCGCATCAGCGGACTGGTCGGCAGCACTGTGCGCGGACACAAGCGCGCACTGATCTACGACGACGAGATTGCCACTGGCGGCTCCATCCTGGAACTCAGCCGCCTGCTGGTGAATGAAGGTGTAGAAGATATCCTGTTGATTTGCACCCACGGGGTCTTCACGCGCGGCGGGCTGGACCGCTTGTCTGTTGTGCCGCAAATCAGCGAAATCGTCACGACCGACACGGTCTACACACCGCCTGAAAAACGACATCCCAAACTGAAGGTGCTCTCCGTTGCTGATGCCTTTGCGGATGCGATCCTGCACAACTTCTCGCGCGAGTCGATTGGCGATTTGTTTGTGTATGGGGAGTGAGCGGGGGAGTACGTCGCACCTTTGGAACAGGGAAATCCGTTTAATCTGTCGTTCTTGCTGACGATGTAAACTCGTCAAGTCGGGTGCGACGCACCTTCTTCCCAAAAACTGACAACTGTCACCAAAATCTTGACGATTCTGTCAGTTGCATAGAAACTCAAAAACAGGTAATATAAAGTTGCCATGAGTGTGATATTAGGTTTATTCCTTATCATCCTTCTCATGCCTTGAACCAGTAGGCCTGACGGGTACACACATACCTGCCAGGCCTTTTTAGTTCCCATAAGCAGTGTCGCTGCGAGGAGGCCGTAGGCCGACGTGGCAGTCTCAAGTAATCTAGAAACAAAAGATTGCATAAGCCCTGCGATTGCCAAAGTGCCCGAAAGGGTGCGCTCGCTGCGCTCGCTCGCAACGACATGCGATTCCATCTAAGGAGCAAGAATGCACCATACTACACCCTGGGAATACCGTTACGCCCACCGTACGTCCCGCATGGGCAGTTCTGTTATCCGTGAACTGCTCAAATTGACCGAACAGCCCGACATCATTTCCTTTGGCGGGGGGCTGCCGGCGCCAGAAGTTTTTCCCGTCAAAGAATTTCAGGAGGCCTGTAATATCGTTCTGAACGAACAGGGCGCGCAGGCCCTGCAATACAGCACCACCGAGGGATATCTTCCATTGAGGGAAATGATCGCCCGTCACAACGCCCGTTTTTCGGTCGAGGTTACGCCAGACAACATCATGATTACCTCCGGCTCTCAACAAGCGCTGGATTTCATCGGGCGCTTATTCCTAAACCGTGGCGACTATATCGTGGTCGAATCCCCCACCTATCTGGGCGCGCTGCAAGCCTGGAACGCTTACGGTGCGCAGTATGTTTCTGTCCCTTCAGATGAGCACGGTATGATCGTGGATGAACTGGAGAAGGCCTTACGCGTTGGCCCTAAGTTTATCTATGTTTTGCCCAATTTCCAGAACCCGTCTGGCTCGACTCTCACTCTGGAACGCCGCAAGAAACTAGTGGAACTGGCCGACAAATACGGCGTTCCCATCGTGGAAGATGATCCCTACGGCCAACTGCGCTACGAAGGCGAAAACATTCCCTCCGTGGTACAACTTGACGGCCAGATGCGCGGCCCCAATGGCGGGACTTATACTGGCAACGTCATCTATTTGAGCACCTTCTCGAAACTGCTCGCACCGGGTATCCGCCTGGCCTGGGTCATCGCGCCGCCACAGGTGACTCGCAAACTGGTCATGGCCAAACAGGCTGCCGATTTACACACTGCCACTTTCAACCAGATGGTGGCTTATGAAGTCGCGAAGGGTGGTTTTCTGGACGAGCATGTCAAGGTTATCCGTGCCACCTACAAGGAACGTCGTGATATGATGCTGGAAACGATGGAAGAAGTCTTCCCCTCTGAAGCACGCTGGACGCATCCTGAAGGTGGTATGTTCCTGTGGGGCATCATGCCAGAAGGCATGGACGCGACCGAAGTGCTCAAGGTCGCCATCGAGAAGAAAGTCGCTTTCGTACCTGGTTTTGCTTTCCACCCCAACGGTGGCGGCGAGAATACCATGCGTCTAAACTTCTCCTACTGCCAGCCGGATGTCATCCGCGAGGGCATTACCCGTCTAGGGATGACATTGAAGGAAATGTTGAGTAAGAACGGAAATGGTCATTAGATATGCGTAGTGAGGAGGACGGTGTCCTGGAGATCCCGCCCCCTTCGGCTTACGGTTACGTATAAAAAAGGAGCGGACGAAACGTCCGCTCCTGGTATTTTACAAATCTCCATCAAATCCGCCACGCCATCGTCTCCGCCCAGATCCGGCAGTGCGGATTCGATTTCTTCCGGCGATTGGCCTTTCTCCAAGCGATCCACCACTTCGTCAAATTCAGGGGGCATTTCTTCGCCTAACTCCTTGCCCATTTTGCGCATCATGCGTCCCAGTTCCTGCGGGTTATCTTCCAACCCTTCCAATGCGGAAGGATCAGAGAAATCTCCCAGACTATCCAGGCGGCTTTCTTCCGATTTAGCAATGCGCACGCGGGTCATGCGTCGGCGTGTGTTTTCGCTGCCACAATGGGAGCAGGCCACGGGCTTGGTCCCGTATTCGCTGTAGGTCATGAAAATGTCGAAGCGTTTTTTACAATCGAGACAGATGAAGTCGTAGGTGGGCATATCCGTATTTTATCAAATCCCCAAAATGTCTCCAAGACCTTTAGGGTCTGTTTAAGATACAATACACGCATGAGCCATGATCCCGAATTCACTATCCTAAATCCCCAGCCGCTGCTGATCGTCATCTCCGGTCCCTCCGGTGTGGGCAAAGACACCGTCATGCAACGCATGCAGGAACGCGGCATGCCTTTCCACTTTGTCGTGACTGCCACTACGCGTCCCAAGCGCGAGAATGAAGTACATGCGAAGGATTACTTCTTTGTCTCCAAGGAAGAATTTGCCCGCATGATCGAGCAGAACGAACTGATCGAGTATGCCATCGTGTACAGCGATTACAAGGGCATTCCCAAACAACAGGTGCGCGAGGCGCTCGCCAGCGGTAAGGACGTGGTCATGCGTCTGGATGTACAGGGCGCGGAAACCGTCCGCAAGCTGGCGCCCGAGGCACTGTTGATTTTCATCACGACGGGGAGCGAAGAAGAACTGGTCGGCCGCTTGAAGGCGCGCAAGACCGAGACGCCCGACGAACTGGCCCTGCGCATCGCTATGGCCCGCAAGGAACTCAAGCGCGTGGAGGCTTTCGATTACGTCATTATCAACCACGATTACAAATTGGAAGCAACGGTGGATACCGTCCATGCCATCATCGAAGCAGAACACCATCGTGTCAAGCATCGCGAGGTGAGCCTGTGAACATGACCCAACCCCCTGAAGAGAACTACGCTCCCCCCTCGCAGCCTGCTCAGCCGCAGATGGTTCCCGTTGCGCTGCCGACTGCCATCCCGCGCGTGACCTATACTATTTTGGGTATTACAGTGTTCGTGTACCTGATACAAATGTTATCTCAGTACGCCCTCGGTTATGATCTGGCTATTGGACTGGGCGCGAAATCTAATGCGGCTATCCGCGCCGGACAATTATGGCGCTTTTTCACGCCCATGCTATTGCATGGTTCGATCTTTCACATTGGTTTCAACATGTACGCGTTGTACATCATCGGCATTGGTCTGGAACGCCGTTTCGGGCACGGACGTTTCTTGTTGCTTTACCTTTTGAGCGGGTTTGCCGGCAGCGTCTTCTCGTTCCTGCTCTCCAGCGCTGACTCCATCGGCGCGTCAGGAGCTATCTTTGGCTTGATTGGCGCGGAAGGGATCTTCCTGTACCATAACCGTAAGTTGCTCGGCAGCCAGGTAAAGAGGGCCATCAACAATGTGATCTTCATCGTGGTTCTCAACCTGCTTCTGGGACTTTCCCCTGGCATCGACAATTGGGCACATGTCGGCGGTTTGATGGGTGGCCTGATCTTCGCCTGGTTTGCCGGGCCGCTCTGGGAAGTGCACGGAATCGCTCCCAGTCTACACGTTGTGGACCAGCGCGAGCCGCGTGATATCGTAGTGGCATCTGCGGTTGTGGCGATCATCTTCTGCACTCTGGCCGCGATTGGGATGTGGTTCCCATTTGTACAATGACCCCTGTAAAGATGGAAAGATTTATAAGTAGAGGTAAATATGGCAATCCTTAATATCTTGATTGGCGCCGGGTTGTTGTTCTTCGGACGCAAGGCCTTCTGGCTGTTCGTGGCCGGGGCAGGCTTTGTGGTTGGCCTGGCGCTAACCAACCGCTTGTTTCAGGGTCCTGAATGGGTAGGTATAGCCATCGGTCTGGTCATCGGTCTTTTGGCGGCGCTGTTGGCAGTTGCCCTGGAGCGCTTTGCGGTCACCCTGGCCGGCTTTCTGGCGGGCGGTTACCTGACCCTGGAATTCCTGGTACCCTTCTTCCACCTGGAACATGGTTGGCTGCCCTGGTTGGCTTTTGTTGTTGGTGGCATTATCGGGGTGATCCTGGTCGGTATGTTCTTGGATTGGGCCCTGATTTCCCTGTCTTCGCTGGCGGGCGCAGCCCTGGTTGCCGAGGCGCTCAATCTACAGAACGGGATAGCTGTCGTCGTATTTGTCATTTTGACCGTGATCGGTGTGGTGTTTCAGGCAAGGGAATTACGAAAAGATAGACACAGATAAAAATTAATGTCAGGAATTGCATACGATGAAAGGGGTCCGGAAATAAGGGGATGAGCGTAGCTCGCCCCCCTTATTTCCGGTATTTTTTCACGAACTATGTAACTCCTAAATGGTAGTCTGGCTTGCAAAGAGCCAGGGAGATTCTTATGAGCCTGTGGTCTATTGCGCAGATCGGGCTGGCAGTTATTGCTTTTCTGCTGGCCTTCGTGGGGGACAAACTCTCCATCCCAATCCTGCTTTATGCTGGAATTTCGACCTTCGGTATCACTTCCATCGTGGTAGGGATGGAAGCCATGATCACCCGGCGGATCGTGCTCTCCCGACAACGCAGTTATAGCGAAACCTATCTCGGGCTGGCTGCGTACGCACAGGGAGTGCAATTCAGCCTGATCGGGCTCTTTTTTATCGGCGCTTCGATAGCGGCCTATTTCGATAACGGAGATGCTATCTTCATGCATTTTGTCAGACGCCCCTGGCCGGTATTGGTAATAATTGGGACATATTGCTTGATGCAGGCTGTCATCGCGATTGGAGGATCGGTCGAACAGAGGCAGGGAGCCCGTTGGGTTGTCATGCTGGATTTCTTTGTGGGCAGATTGTTGCCGGGCACCATCCTGATCGTGATCGGGCTCGGTGCGTTGGGTTTGGGGCTGTTCGAATTTATCGCACCTGCCCAATTCGATGCGCTCGGCGGTGGTTTTCTGGAAGTGCTGTTTGGGGGATAAACGCTTCGTGGCAGTTGAACTGCCTCGTAAACAAGAGATTATTTTGCTCAACCGTTCGTCCGGCAGTTTAACTGCCGGACGAACTTTTAGGGCGTTATTTCGAAAACCCTTCCGGCACTGGTGCCCTGCACATCCGGGAAAAAGGTCTGCCAGGCATGCGCGGGCAGCACATGGAATTCGCCAGCCTGCGTGGGGATGAGGGTGTAGGTCAACTCATAGGTTCCAGCGGGTAAGTAGTCGGCTGTCCAGGTGATGTGATCGTCGTGGGTTTGTGGATTGTTGAAATACCACCAGCCCCATCCGCGGGCAAAGGGATTCTCCGCATCGTAAGCCACTTGTACGCTTGTGCCCTCGGTGCCTTGCTGGCTGGTCTTGAGAGTCTGGTCGAGAATCTCGGTGCCGGCCGGGATGTAGTCTTCGAGCATAACGTAGTAGGAGTCGTTTGGCAGAGTCAATGTCAGGCGGGCGGTGAGACGGGAATCTGTAGCAAGTTCGAGCGTGGAAAGAGGCGGACAGGCTTTTGATTGTGCCGTCGTTCCTCCCAAGGCGTTTTCACAATTCCCATCAAAATAAGCGCGATTGACTTGCATGCCATCGCTCAATGGCTTGGCCGTCTCAGCCGGTCGGTTGAGCAACAGCGAAGCGCGGTAATACAGGCGTCCCAGGCCGGATTTGCGCTCGATGACCAGCGCATTGGAAGAAACAGGCGAAAGATATTCAAGCGGGACGCTAGCGCTGACCGGGGTGAAAATGTCAGTGCCGCTGACGTTGCCGCTGGCCAGTTGCGCTCCGTTGAGGGTGGCCGAAAAATCGAAATCAGCCTGCAGTTCGCCAAACCCTTTCATGGCTTCGGTCAGCGCAAGGATGGTCCAGGCGTTTTCGTAGGAAGACCCCCACAGGCCCTGTGCCTTGTGATTGGACGAAAGATAGCGAACGGCTTCGATCAGTACCGGTGCGGCAGGGTCGCGCTGCGCCAAAGCATAGACGACCACCGCCGTGGTATAGAGCGGCGTGCCGGGATTGCGTAGTGAGCCGGAGTCGCTCTCCCAGTTGGAACTGCTGCCCGTTCGAATGGCAGTGGCTTCGAGGTTAGAGATCAGGTCACGGGCGCGCGCATCGTTAGATGTAATAGCTTCGAGACTGAGCGCCAGCAGCGCCTGCGCCCAGGGGCTTAATTGATCGCGTTTATCATACATGGTGTTGAGGATTGGCCAATCGGCTTCTTGCAGGCCGCTGGTCTGCCCTAACGCAAAGAGTGTGAAGGTCAGACGGTCGAGCTCCCAGGGCTGATAGGTCCCCAGTGTGGGGTCGGCCAATGCAAAGCCTCGCAAATATTCATGTACACGATCAAAAGTATCATCCGGGATGCTGACACCTGCCGTACGAGCACGACCCAGCCCAAAAAGTATGTAGGTTGAAATGTACGGATCCGAGTCGCTCCCACGAATCCAGCCCCAGCCGCCATCGGGATTCTGGTTGCGTACCAACACAGTGATGCTATCTCCCAGGCTTTGATCGAGACGCGCTTTCAAAGTGGGATCGTCCTTGCCAGAGGCCTGCAAAGCGCGATAAGTTTCCAGGTTGGGCAGGAAGTAGGACAGGACCACCTCGTTATTGCAGGTACAAGGCGGCGTGGGTAGCGCTTCCAGACTGTTGAGCAGGGAAGCGGCCAGCGAGGGCGACATCTCTACGTCCAGCCTGCCGCCCGTGGGAGAGAAACTGCGTGGCAGGTTGACGATTTCCTGACGGCTGCCCCCGTCCGTCATCATACCAGCCGTGACAAACGTCTGCGGTGCGACGTATTGACGGATCGGCAACGGACCAAGAGCCGGTTTGGCAGCATCGCTGAGGGCTTGGCCGCCGCCCTCGCCGCTGACAGCAAAGACCAGATCGGCTTCGTCTGCATTCTCGGCCGTGCCCCACCAGGTCACCTGCGTACGGCCATTAGCAGGCACTTCTACTGTTTGTGCGGCCTCTTCCGGGTTATCCAGGGTGAAGCCAGTGCCGTCCAGGTTGACGGTCGCTTTCAGTTGCGCCTCCGTATTGTTGTGGACGATGGCAGCCAACTGCACATGGTCGCCGCTTACCAGGAAGCGTGGCGTGACCGGGCGGATAAGCAGCGGTTTGGTGGTCACCACTTCGGTCTCGGTTTGGCCGACACGCGTCTCGATGGTCAGTCCGCGCGTTTCGATGACCCAGGTGGTCAGGCTATCAGGCAAGGTCAGGGTCACCTGCCCCATGCCGTTCGAGTCGGTGATAAAGGAGGGATTCCAGTAAGCGGTGTCCGGAAACTCTTCGCGAACCGTAACTAGACCTTCACCGCCGCCACCGCCCAGCCCCAGTGGTTGCAGTACGTAGCGTCCACTATAAGCGGCCAGCGACAGGCCTGTATTTATGCCAAGGGATTGTTTGCCGTAAAAAGCGGACAGGATGTCAGGAGAGTTTGGATCGGCCAAAGCCAGCACGGCTTTATCGACAACCGAGAGCGAGAACTCACCGTTGACTGGTTTCCCCGAGCTATCGGTGACGCGCACTTGCAACGTCATTTCACCGCCTGGTTCATTGACTTTCGGCTCGGCGGTTAGCTCGACGTGCAGTTCCTGCGCGGTCGGCTCCACATCAACGTCCAGGTACCCCTCGCGGAACTGGTTATCAGGGCCTAACAACGTGGCAGAAACATACACATTGGGTGCATGTTCGTTCGTCAAATCGAGCGAATAGGTTGAACCACTCGCGCCCAGTTCAAGCACCTCGGCACTCAATATCTTCCCGCGTTCCACGGTTACCAGTGCTGGCACGCGTTCCCCAAAGGGATTGGGGATAAAGATATTCGCAGTTTGACCGGGTTGGTAGCTTTCCTGGTCGGCTGTCAATTTGACTTGATCGTTGAGCAAGTTAGGCCAGGCGGCGCTCCCTGGACCCGTAACCCACAACAGGATTTGCGTACGCGCCCCGCCACCGTAGACTTCCAGCATATAAGTGCCCGGTTCGTCGGGCGTGAAAGAGAGACGCGCCTTGCCATCCGCGGCTGTGGACAAATTGCTGCTACTTTCCAGTGTATAAACCGGTTCGAAGGTTGGTACGGTGTTGGTTTCTTCAGGCGGCGGATCTTTGCGCTCCCAACGCACTTGCTTGAATTCGGCTTGCAAGGCTTGCGACGGGCTAGGCTTCGTATCCCAACCGGCGGTGAACACGTCGAAGCCAATTGCCTTGCCGCTTTGTCCAACCCACTGGTCAGGCCGCAGCCCAATGTAAAAATTCGCGGGGTTCACGATGGTTGTAGCGCGTGCGCTGACGGGGAATCCGCTCTCATCTTGCGCTGTCAATTCCAGGGTCAGGGTTTGAGGCGTGTCCGAAGCGGGGATATCGGGAAACTGAAGGTTCAACGTTCCGTCCGGGTTGGTGCGCGTTGTACCGCTTTCCAGCGCCCGACCAAAGTTGCCGACTTTGCTCCAGCTCGGGGTCAGCCAATTGTTCTCAACTGTGCCGGTCTGGTATCCGGGCAGGTCGAAATAAGTCGACTGTTCGTACAAATTCCATTGGACATCTACATCCCCGGCGGGCGAGCCGAAATAATACTGCGCTTCTGCCTCAGCCCGCACCTGCTCGCCAGCTTTGACTTGATCCTTTCCGAAAGCGACGTTCAGCTCGATCTCCGGCTTGCGGTACTCGGCCACATTGAAGGAAAGATAGGCGTTTATGTCATCGCTATTGAGCGAATAAGAACCAGGTTCCGCTTCAGGTGAAAGCTGATATTCTCCATTGAAGGTACCATATGGTGAAAGCAGCAGGTCGAAGGTGCGGATCGTGCGTCCATTGTTATCGCGCAAATCCAGTGAAACGGACGAGAAATCCGGCAACGTATAGCGCCCATTGAAAGCCTGTCGCACCGCGCCACGGAAGTAGACCGTCTGGCCAGGGCGGTAAATAGGACGGTCCGTGTACAGATAGGTATCCGGTTTGGGCGGACTGGTTTGCAGAGAAAGGCCAAAATCCCAGGGCGCAACACCGCTGTTCCAGGAGGTTTGCGCCACCCCAAAATCATCCTGCCCAGGCTTGCTCAATACAACGGTGTAGGTTTGGCCGGCTTGATCCTGTGCTGCGAGGTCGCCTTGCCACAAGCCCTGTTCGTCCGTCTGCGCGCTAATGATTGCGGCCCCGCTGCTATCATAAATTGTGAACGGCGCAGAGACCGGTTCATTCGCGCGCAGATCCGTCGCCCAAAGCAGGGCATCCGTTGCGCCAATCTTAAACGTCAGGTTGAGATTGCTAGCTACGACCAGATATTTACGCTCAGTCGGACCCGCATAACTAACGGTAGTATCCTGCGCACTGACGGCCTGGTCCAATTGCGGCGAGTTTAGCTTTACGAAATAAAAACCGGTTGCGAGATCATCGCCCTCCTCTGCCAGCGGTAACGAAATTGGCTCGCTACGGCTGGGGGTCAACTCATAGATCTGCGAATGAGGCACCGAGTTTTGGGGCACAAAGGATTGCAACGCGTCATACCCCGTCGGTCCAGTCAATTGCTGAAAATCTTCCAATGCGATGGGCGCAACAGACACATCCGCGCGCAAGATGTTGGTTGCGGTGGCATGCAGCACCGGCTCATCTGGGCGTACAAAATAAACATTGCCCCAATAGGATACATTTAAGTCTGGCGTAGCAGCAGGCGTAAGAAAAGTAAATTCAAATTCATTCCCTAAAGGCTGGTCCCATATATCCACCAAATCGGGAGAAACGGTCAACGTGTACTCGCTCTCGGGCAGGAAAAAACCGTTGATGTTCATAGTCGTGTCGTTGACTGAAACGCTCAAATCAGGGACTTCTGGACTCAGGCTAATGAAATCTTCGAGATTTTCAACATCCTTGGGGGGCGTGGTGAAAAAGACTTGCACGCTGCCGGTTTCGGCCTTCGTTTCCCCGTCTATTGGGTAACTGCCCTGCACGCCAAAATCATCATATGTCACGAACTCAAATTGTTGTTCCAAGGCTAGTGGCGTGCCACTGGCTGCCGTAACATCTTTGGTAACGTTCAACGTATAGGTCGAATTCCTTTGCAGTTGTTCGTTAGGCTTGAAGGTTACTTCTGTTTTGTCAGCGTTCCAGGTCATCTCTCCGTCCACAGGAATGCCTCCCCCCAGGAACACAAACCCATTCTCCAGGCTGAGCGGGTCCATCGCCTGGTTGAACATCAACTTGATGCTGGCATCGAGCGCAAGTTTCTGTTCGTTAGAAGGCTCCACCGAGACCAACCGCGGCAAAGCTGTTTCGAATGACCAGGCCATCGAACTCCCGGTAAAATCCAGCGGTGTTCCTCCCGCGGATACCAAATCCGTGTTCAGGTTGACCGTGTAGGTTTCACCACCTGCCAGAGCCGGTTCCGGATAAAAGACATAAGTGCTGGTCGAAAGCCATTCGCCGTGCCCGTTCGCCGCCGGTTCCAATGAAAAGGCTTCTGGCAGACTTTGTCCTGAGCTTGCCGAAGGGTCCGTATCTGCGCCTAATGACACGACCGGTTGATTGAACGTCACAGCCACGGCGGCCTTCGGATCGATATCCTGGCTGGCAGCTTCGGGCAGAAAATTGATGGCACGTAGCAATGAGGAGGTATAGTACGTCAACGAGACAGGGGCATTTAGGGATAGCCCATTCGCAGCTTTCGCGGACGATAAAATTGCCACCGTTATTTCAGCATTCGTTTTGTAGGACGGGTCAGGGGTGAATGTCAGGGTCGAGTCGTCGCTCCAGGTACGGGAGCCGGATGGAAGTCCGAAAAGAGACGCTTCGACAGAGTCCCGGTTCATAGGTTGGCTGAAATAGAAGGTGATCGGCTCGTTCAGCCCCAGTTGGCTTCCGTCCAAAGGTGAAACCTCCGCAAGAACCGGGGGTAAAGGTTCCGGTCGAACGGTGGTCGGGGTTGCTGCTTCTGGCTGTTGTGTTGGCAAACTCGGCAACGCACAAGAAAACATCAGCATCCCGGCCAGAATAAGACAGGCGAGAATGTTGAAACGTTTTTTGGAAATGTATCGGTCCATGGGCCCTCAGTTCAGTGAGCGGCGTATTAGATTCATTATACTCTGCTCTTAAAAACAAAAACGAGCATCTGAGCTCGTCTTCGATTAGCACTTCTACGATGTCGGTTAATACCACTTTGCCCTTTTCTCTGATTTTTATGGCTTTAAGAGATTCCAGAGGTTAATACTGGAGTAGCTTGACAGCCTTGGTTCAGAGCGTATAATAATTATCTATCTTTTGATGTAAATTAATGAAAGGAGGAGCAGACTCTATATTTTTTGACCAATTTGAACGTGTTTGATTTTCAACAAAGTATAAAAGGAGAGAGATATGAAATCCAGAAAGTGGTTTGTTTTAGCCAGCCTGTTGATTTCGGTAGGCATGGTTTTGGGTGCTTGCGGACCGGCAGCAACGCCAACGGCAGCTCCCGCACCGACCCAGGCGCCCGCAGCAACCGAAGCTCCTGCGGCAACGGAAGCCCCTGCAGCAACCGAGGCGCCCGCTATGACCGAAGCCCCCGCAGGTACACCGGCAGATACAATCATCATCGGCACGACCGACACAATTGCCAGCTTTGACCCGGCAGATGCTTACTCCACCCGCGACTGGGAAGTGATCAAGAATATCAACGAAGGTCTGCTCAAGTGGAAACCGGGTACAGGTGATGAGCTTATCCCTGCCCTTGCCACGGGCATGCCCGATATCTCCGCCGACGGCCTGACCTATACCTTCACATTGAAGGATGGCATCAAGTTCGGCGACGGTACCGACCTGACCGCCCAAATGTATGCGGACAGCATCAACCGCCTGCTCACCATTGGTCCAGACTGCCCGAACGGTGTGGCCGATGCGCTGGCTACCCCGTACTTGGAAAGCGCCGAGGCGACAGATGACAAGACACTCGTATTCCATCTGAAAGTTCCGGTGGCTTATTTCCTGCAGATCCTGGCAAGCGCCACCTACACGCCAGCCGATCCCAACAAATTCCCCGCTGACCAATGCGAACTGTTCCCCGATGCGCCCATTTATGGTACCGGCCCCTGGTTTGTCTCGCAGTTCACCCCCCAAGAGCAGATCGTTTTTGAGCCGAATCCCTATTACAACGGTGACCTCAAGCCGCAGGTCAAGCAGATTATCGTGCGCTTCTTCTCTGACCCGCAAACCGAGGCCCTCGCTATCCAAAATGGCGAGATCGATGTCGCCTGGCGTTACCTCGGCCCAGAGCTGATTGGCCAGTTGAAAGATGTCTCCGGTCTACACGTCGGTACGATCAATGGCGGCTCGATCCGCTATCTGATCCTCAACCACACTATGGCCCCCACGGACGATCCGAACGTGGTCAAGGCCATCGCCTCAGCCGTTGACCGCAATGAGATCTCTGACACGGTCTTCGGTGGAGAGGTCAACCCGATCTATTCCATGGTTCCGCCCGGATTCCTGGGTGCGTCCGAAGCCTTTGATACGATGTACGCTTCGCCAGACCTGGATGCAGCTAAGAGTTACCTGGAGGCCTCTGGCTACAGCGAGAGCAACCCATTGCAACTCGAAATGTGGTACCCACCCGAGCACTACGGCGCTTCGACCGCAGCCTGGATGCAGGTTATCCAAAAGCAACTAGAAGCAACCGGTGAGATCAAAGTCACTTTGCAAAGCCAGGAGTGGAGCACTTACGTGACCTCATTAACCGGTGGTGATGCTTATGCTGTGGGCGTGCTGGGCTGGTTCTACGATTACCCGGATCCTTCCAACTATATGGATCCTTTCGTGTACAATGGCGGTGAAGGCACGAATGTGTCACCCTCGGCAGAAGGGACAGATTATGGCAAACCGATCAATGACAAGGCTCAGCAACTCGTCGACTTGATGACGCAAGCAGATGTCGAGACCGATCTGACCAAGCGTGCCGATCTTTATAAGCAGGCGCAGGATGTCTATGCTGACCTGGCAGTGACGGTACCGCTGTTCCTCAATCCAGAGAACGTGGTCTTCCGCGATAACATTCACGCATCAGACCAATACGCGAGCCCAGACACGTTGAATATCGGCGGCACAATCGAATTCAACTACTCCACGCTCTCCAAAACCCCGTAACATTTCTAATTAATCAGGGGCGAGCTTGTACAAGCTCGCCCCAACTAATTTTGTGAAGGGAGAAACGTGTCTCCTATTAGTCTGATTGCCCTGATCATCGGCGTCCCGGCTCTTCTTCTACTTGCATATATTTTCGTACGAGGCTCGACGGGGTTGCGCCGCTATATCTTGACACGCATCGGTTTAACACTGCCGATGGTTTTTATCTTGGCAACGCTGGTCTTCTTCGTGATGCGCGTGATACCCGGCGATCCGGTCAGTTCAGCCTTGGGTCCAAAAGGTACGCCCGAGATGCTGGCGCGCATTCGCACACAGCTAGGCCTGAACGATCCCATGCCTGTGCAGTATGGCCGATTCCTGGTGGATATGGTTACACTCCACTTTGGAAATTCACTGGTTGGCGGACATCGCCCGATCGTCGATGAAATGAGTGAACGTTTTCCCGCCACACTGGAATTAGTGATCCCGGCTTCTATATTGGCGTTGCTGATCGGGATTTTAGGGGGAACATTTGCGGCTTCGCGTCGCAAAAGCGCCATCGACTACTCGTGGCGCATTTATTCGGTGTTCATCTATTCATTGCCTATTTTTTGGTTTGGCCTTATGCTGCAACTTCTGTTCGGGGTTCGGCTCAATTGGCTGCCTATTTCCGGCCGGATCGATCCGGTGATCGGGACGACCATCAAGCACATCACCAATCTGTATACGGTGGATGCTTTGATTACCGGCAATTGGCCAGCGCTCATTTCTGTGTTGGAGCATCTTATACTTCCCACAGTCACGCTGGGTCTGATCCTTTCTGGCGTATTCGTGCGCATGACCCGCATCAACGTGATCGAAACCCTCCAGGCCGACTACATTGCCGCCGGGCGGGCGCGGGGTATCCGTGAACGTGTGCTGGTCTATGGACACGCGCTCAAGAACGCCATGATCCCTGTGATCACGTTGATCGGCTTACAGGTGGCTATATTACTGGCCGGCGCTGTGCTAACAGAAACCGTGTTCTCCTGGCCCGGCATGGGTCGCTACCTGGTGGAACGAATCTCTTCTCGGGATTACACGGCCGTGCAAAGCGTGATTACCGTATTTGCAATGTTAGTGGCTTTGATCAGTTTGGCGGTCGATGTGATTTATTCACTGGTTGATCCGCGAGTGAGGTACTAAACTGTGACTGCAACGAAAGAACAACTTCCTGAAACCGCTCCTGAAGCCGAGAGCTGGGAGAGCGAACTCGAACGCGTTGGTCTTGTCCGCCGTATGTTCCTAGCCAGGCGCTGGTATGGCACGGATTGGTGGTTTGTTGCCATTTCGTCCCTCATGGTGATTGGCTTCATTGTTGTCGCCCTGGTTCCAGGCTTGTTTGCTCCCTACAGCCCTTACGCGCTCGTCGGACCCAGGTTCCTGGCACCGGGAGAGCACCCGGCCGTTCCGGTGTTGATCGTACCAGCTACTTCGCCGGTCAACGTACTCAAAGACCTGGCAGTGCCTGCGGGGGAGCCACGGCCAGCTGTAGCGGTTGTCCAGGGCGTCCCGACGGGTAGCGCGTTGAACGAGCAGGCCCAGGCCATAGATAATCAAATCAAGAATGAACCTGAGGGTTTGCGTCTGCGCCCGCGCATCAATCGTTATTCTACAATTGAGGAGGCTTTACAGGCCGTTGCAGATGGGACCGACCAGGCGGCTGTGGTTCAATCGACGGAATGGGAAAGCCAGGGGCTGGCTGCCCAATTCCCAACGTTGCGTGAAGCGCAAAGCATCACCGGCGGGACCGCAACTACAGGCGGTTTTATCTTGGGAACCAATGATATTGGCCAGGATGTCTTCAGCCGCTTGTTGTGGGGAACGCGCGTTGCCCTGATCATTGGGTTCAGCGCTTCTATTGTGGCTCTGGTGCTGGGCGTTCCGCTGGGCCTCTTTGCCGGTTTTGTCGGCGGTCCGTTCGACCGCTTGTTGAGCCTGGTGATGGACAGTCTCTACGCTTTTCCGGGCCTGATCCTGGCGATTGCCATTACCGCCGTGCTAGGCCCTAGTATTCTTAATATCATCGTCGCTATTGCAGTCCTGTATATTCCTACCTATTACCGCATCGTGCGCGGCCAAACGCTCGCTGTGAAAGAGGACGTTTACATCGAAGCTGCCAAAAGTATTGGGGCACGCAGTCTCGAAATCCTGCGCCTCTATATCTTCCCCAATGTGATCCCCTCGGTTGCGATCATCTTCTCTGTAAACGTGGCCGATGCCATCTTGACCGGTGCCGGGCTCTCCTTCTTGGGGCTTGGCCTGCCTCCCACGATCGCTGATTGGGGAATCGACCTGGCCCGCGGCCAGCGCTTTATCCAGACCGCGTGGTGGATGATTACATTCCCAGGTCTGGCAATTTTGCTGGTAGTGCTGGCTTTCTCCATGATGGGAGAGGGCTTAACGGAGATATTCAACCCCAAACTGAGGGAGCGCTAATGCCTGAGGATATTCTCTATTCCGTTCGAAACCTGACTGTTGAATATACAACTCGAGCCGGAGTGGTGCGGGCAGTGGACAATGTCTCGCTCGACATCCGCCGGGGTGAAATCCTGGGACTGGTGGGTGAATCGGGGTGCGGCAAATCAACTCTAGGGAAAGCACTGATGCGTCTGCACACCGGCCCGGCACGCATTGCTGCCGGCGAACTATGGTTCGATGGACGCAACCTGATGGACCTTTCCGAGCGAGAGATGCCGGACGTGCGCGGTGCGGAGATCGGGATGGTTTTTCAAGATCCCATGACCTCGCTCAACCCGGTTCAACGTATTCTCGACCATCTGACTGAAACCATTCACACGCACGAACCCGAAGTCCCAGATGCGGAAGCAAAAAAACGTGCCGAAGAACTGGCAGAACGGCTGGGAATTCGGCGGGAACGTCTGAACGAGTACCCGCATCAAATGTCCGGCGGGATGCGCCAACGGGTAATGATCTCTCTGGCTCTGGCCTTGCGAGCCAAGTTAGTGATCGCTGATGAACCGACCACTTCCCTGGATGTGATCGTCGAAGCAAAGTTTCTTGACCTGCTCAAGGAACTTCAGCAGGAATTTGGTCTGACGATTTTGCTCATTACCCACAATATTGGTGTGGTGGCCGAAGTCGCCGACCGGGTAGCTGTGATGTACGCTGCCAAGATGGCCGAAGTCGGCGATGTCAATGAAGTATTTGCCGACCCGAAACACCCATATACCCAGGGCCTGCTGAGGTCCGTCCCCAATATTCGACTGGGCGAAGGCGAGTTATATAAGATGGGAGGCGCACCGCCAAATCTGCTTCATCCGCCTGTGGGTTGTCGCTTCAATCCGCGCTGCCCTAACGTCATGGATATTTGCAGGGCTGCGGATCCGGCGTTTGAACCTGTTGAGAGAGATCATCTAGCTTCTTGTTGGCTATATCAAGAGGTTCCCGCCGGACAGGAGCAGAGTCATGTCTGAAACGCACTTGAAAAATACCCCAGCTCAAGTGAAAGCCCTCGACGAGGCTGATACCCTGGTACAGATCGAGAATTTACGTAAGCATTTTCCGATCCAGAGCGGGTTCCTTGCCGAACTTCTCAATCGGGGCCATGTTCCAGCTGTGAAGGCGGTGGACGGGGTTAGCTTCTCCATCCGCAGAGGCGAAGTCTTTGGGCTGGCTGGCGAGAGCGGCTCTGGTAAGTCCACTGTGGGCCGTCTGGTATTAGGCCTGCTGGAGCCAACCGAAGGGCGCGTGATCTTTGACGGCACCGATTTAAGCAGCTTGAGCGCGGAAGAGATGCGCCGTTTGCGATCCCGTATGCAGGTAATATTCCAGGATCCCTTAGCTTCGCTCAATCCGCGCATGAGCATTGGCGAAGCCATCGGCCACCCGGTTCGGATCCACATTACGGATCGTCCGGCTGAAATCCGGCGCGTTGTTTTCGAAATCCTGGAAAAAGTCGGATTGGCACCTGCCCAGCAATACTATGATAAGTTTCCCCATCAAATCAGCGGCGGCCAACGCCAACGCGTGGTCATCGCTCGCGCCCTGGTGACCGCACCGGAACTGGTGGTAGCAGACGAACCAATCGCTATGGCCGATGTCAGCGTGCGGGCCTTATTGCTTGACCTGATGATGCGTTTGAAAAATGAACTAAATCTGACCTACCTCTTTATCACGCACGACCTGGCGACGGCTAAATACGTTTGTGATCGCATCGCTATCATGTACCTGGGCAAACTGTGTGAGGTAGGCCCTTTAGCGGATGTTTACGCAAATTCCGGGCATCCTTATACGCGTGCCCTGTTGGAAGCCGTTCCGGTTCCAGACCCACGCCACCGTAGAACTGAACCAATGCCTGCTGGCGAAATCCCCAGCGCGATCAACCCGCCTTCAGGTTGTCGTTTCCATCCACGCTGTCCTATCGCCCGTGAGAATTGCGCGGTGGACGAGCCGCCTCTGCAAGAATTACGTCCAGGGCACTTCATGGCCTGTCATTATGCCGAAGAGTTACTGAAATAGAATCGTTAGAGCAGCAAAAAGCATAGGTGGTATCTTGAGGCGCCACCTATGCTTTTTTTTCATAAAGATCGTGGCACAATATAGGTAGACAAACCGAGCAAATGTTTCTTTTCGAGCGAGGTAGGAAGTGAGTAAAAAACAGTCCAATGACAACGAGCGTCAGACCGAACGCCAACTCAACACCTGGCTTCTGCCCCTCTTCGTTGTAGTCCTTGCCATGCTGTATGTCTGGACGGGATATCGCGGCTGGTTGGTATTCCTGATCGGTATCGGGGGCGCTTGGTTGCTGGCTGCATTCTGGGTTCATACCTTGGAACAAGGCCTGAGCATCGAACGGAAACTCCATCTTGCCTGGGCCACAGTGGGAGACACATTACACGAACAACTCAAAGTGATCAACAAAGGCTGGTTGCCGGCCGTCTGGGTGGAGATCGTGGATGTCTCGGCGACTTTGGTGGCACCGGTCCGTTTGGTCTCGGATGTCGACTATCATGCCACCCGTACACGACATCCAAGTCACCTGGCCAGGCAACGCGGCCTCTACGCGCTCGGACCGACGCGTTTGCGCACCGGTGATCCGTTTGGGATATACACCTTGACTATCCAAGACCAGCACTCGAGTACTGTTTTGGTCACGCCTCCTATTTTGCCGCTGCCACAACTCCGCATCCTGCCCGGCGGTTGGACTGGGGATCGACAACGACGCCCGCAGGGGATCGAGCGGAATATCAGTGATGCTGGAATCCGGGATTATTTGCCGGGCGACAGTCTCAGGCGCATCCATTGGCATGCCTCTGCCCATCATGACAACCTGATGGTACGACAGCTTGAAGCCGCCGCATCCGGCGACTGGTGGCTCTTCGTTGACCTGGATGCATCTGCGCAGGCTGGCAGCGGGCAGGATTCGACCCTGGAGTTATCTATCATCCTGGCTGCTTCGCTGGCCGAGCGTGGCTTTAAAGAGCGTCGTCGCGTGGGACTGGTGCTGGCTGGGCCAGAACTCGTCCGGCTGGAACCAAGTTCCGACCCGGCTCAGCGCTGGCGGATTCTGCGCGCCTTGTCCGTGGCTGGATCAGGGAATCGTCCTCTGGCCGACCTGTTGCAGGTCAGGCGTCTTTCGCGGACGGCGACCCACATCATCATTACCCCCACTTCTGACCCGGGCTGGGTTGCTTCCCTTGGACGCCGTCACGGGAACGATGCGACGGCCATTCTGGTTGATCCAACGGAGTTTGGCAGCTCCAGTAGTCAGGGTCGGGTCATCTCTGCTCTGGCCCATACTGGCGTCCCTTACACTCGCATCCCCCGGACATTGCTTGAAGAAGCCTATCCACATCTTAGAAAGGAGGGGGTGAGACGTCCTGGCAAGATCGAACCCGGCAAGCGCTACCTGAAACGAGGCAGAACATCTTGGCAGAACATGAGTTAAGTCTGCCCTCCTCCAGCGCTTTCAAGCAGGCCTTGCGCGCTGAAAAACTAGTAACCCTTGTGTTGCTATTTGTGCTGCTATCGGCCGCCATCCTGGGCGTTACTGGCGTTCTAAAAGGCCCCGATTGGGCCTCGCTCTGGAAGAGTCTACTATTTGGTTTGCTGCTGGGATGGACATTGGCTCTCTGGCGGAAATCATCAGGTTGGGCTACGCTGATCGTTTTGATGCTTGGAGCGCTTTACATCCTGCTTTTCCCTGGCGGCTTGGGTGTGAAACTAATCACCTCGGTTATCGAGGTCATCCGCCAGGGGTGGCAATTGGTCATCTCCTGGCAGAGTACAAGTGTTGACTGGTCTCCTTTAGTTCGCCCTCTAATGGAGTTTTCTACTTCGAGCGAGGTGGTCCTTGAACGAGTTCGGGCCTGGGTGGTAGATTTGGCAACCGGACAGCCGACCTTCGATCCCGTTGCGGCTGCACTGACCTGGAGTCTGTTGGCTTGGATCGTGGCAGCCTGGGCGGGTTGGGTGGTCGAGGCCCGTCGGAATGCTTTGTTGGCTGTCTTGCCTGCGCTCCTGTTGAGCGTCGGAACGCTCTCGTATGGCGGGCGCATGTCATTTACGCTTTATCTGATGCTTGGCGCGCTACTGCTGTTGCTGGCCACAGTTCAACATGATCAGCGCGAACGTGGATGGGTTAAAGCAGGTGTGGCGTATCCGAAAGAAAAAGGTCGTCAAATTGGCATGGCTGCCTTTCTAGTTACCATAGCATTGGTTGTACTTGCCGCTCTCTTGCCCTCCGTTTCGATCCAGCGCATCAAAAATTGGATATCTGAACACCGCCAGCCGACTGCGCAACAGGACAACCATTTGGCGGAATCACTTGGCATCATCCCCGGTGAGACCCGCACGCCAGACGTGTTCGAAACGGTACGACGCCCGGGCCTGCCTCAGTCCCATTTGATCGGTTCTGGTCCCGAACTTTCAAAGCGCATTGTCATGACAGTTTCCATTCCGAACTTGCCGGCTTTCTCTGGAGAAAGACTGCCACTCTATTGGCACAGTTTCACGTATGACAGCTACACCGGACACGGGTGGGACACGGGCCAGACCCGGCAAAGCGTTTACCTACCGGGAAAGCCTCTACAGCCGGAGCAAGCCCGGGGTCACGTTTTGATCCGGCAAGAAGTGCATCCGGTCGAGAACACAGGCAGCGTTGTCTATTCAGATGGGGATTTGGTGAGGGTAAGTCTCCAGAGCGAGGCTGCCTGGCGTTCGTCCGATGATTTGTTCGGCGTCCAACTCGAGACTGGGGGTATCGTCTCTTATGATGTTGATTCCCTGGTCCCGGTGGCCGATGTGCGGACCTTGCGCGCCGCCGGGCAGAGATATCCTGATTGGGTCCGGCAGCGTTACCTGGCTCTGCCGTCGGAAGTTCCGGAGCGGGTCAAGTCCCTGGCTATCACGCTGACCGCCAGCGCCGCGACTCCCTACGACCGGGCACACGCCATTGAGCAATATCTGCGCACCTTTCCTTACACCCTGGATGTGCCTCGCCCGCCCTCGAATCAGGATGTAACAGATTATTTCCTGTTCGATTTGAAGAAGGGCTACTGCGATTATTACGCCACGGCCATGGTGGTCCTGGCGCGGGCAGCCGGGGTTCCGGCCCGCCTGGTGACCGGCTACGCCAGCGGCGCGTATAATTTGAACTCGAAGCGCTTTGTCGTCACCGAAGCGGATGCGCATTCCTGGGTCGAAGTCTATTTTCCAGACATCGGTTGGGTGCCTTTCGAACCCACAGCCGGGCGTCCGCCTTTGGAGCGGACAGGGCAAGCTCCTTCTACGCAACACTCCGGAGTTCGCCCCACCGACCCAGACCCCCCCAGTGAGCCAGGCAACTCCCACGTCTCGGGTTTGGTTGATGTTCTTTAGCGGATTAGCTCTGATAGGGTTACTGGGCGTGGCCTGGGCTTCGTTCGACGCAATGAGATTGCGGCAACTTTCAGAGCCAGCGGCCGCGGTTGAGATTTACCGGCGTCTGAAACGGCACGCGGCACTTCTTGAAGATCATCCCCGAGCGGGGAGCGACGGTCTATGAGTTTGCTGCTTTGCTAAGTACATACGTGCGTGAGTTGGCAGATCAGACCGCCGAAACAGATTTTGGAATCCGCGTGGCTCATGAAGTAGGTTCTATCGCGAATGAGATCGTGCGCGTCAGTTATGGTTCCGCACAGGACAAGGCTGGCCGAGCCTTCGACCGTGCTATCACGTTGGCATACCTTGCGCTGGCTGTTGCGAGTGATGTGGATATTGAGAGGCTGGATGAACTTGCGACAACGTTTTTTGAAAAAGTTGTCCGGCATCGCTGTACGAAATAACGCCCGAACCGGAGAGGAGTCATAGTCCGAATGACATCACAAGAGAAAGCTGTAGGGGAAGTGCGCGATTTTGCCCAGGCTGCGCTCGAGAACGTTGAGAAAGTGATCGTTGGCAAGCGCCCGGTGATCGAGATGGTATTGACCGCATTGCTATGCGAGGGTCACGTGTTGATCGAAGATGCTCCCGGAACCGGTAAGACGATGCTGGCGCGGGCGATTGCCATCACCACCGGGCTGGAATTCAAACGGATGCAATGCACACCTGACTTACTGCCCAGCGATATGACCGGCGTTTCGGTCTTCGATCAGAAGACGCGCCAGTTCGAGTTCAGGCCCGGGCCAGCTTTCAGCAATGTTTTGCTGGTCGATGAGATCAACCGCGCCACCCCACGCACACAGAGCGCGCTACTGGAGGCAATGGGCGAAGGACAGGTTACGGTGGACGGGGTGACGTATTCTTTGCCAAAGCCCTTCCTGGTGCTGGCGACTCAAAACCCGATTGAATTCGAGGGCACCTTTCCGCTCCCTGAAGCCCAGATGGACCGCTTCCTCATGCGCCTGAGTCTCGGCTACCCGGACTACCCCGATGAGGATGCCATGTTGCAAATGCAGCAGTTGGCTCATCCAATAGAAACGCTTCAACAAGCTGTGGAAGGAAATGATATTACCCCGGCTGCAACAACAAGTCCGTCAGGTGCACGTTGAAGAAAGCGTGCGCAGTTATATCTTGAATCTGGTGCATGCTACCCGCGACCACCCCGCGTTGGCGCTTGGCGCCAGTCCGCGTGGCAGCCTGGCGTTATTTCACACGGCCCAGGCGCAGGCCGCCCTGAGCGGACGGGATTTCGTCATTCCCGATGACGTCAAACGCGTGGCCGTGGCCTGTCTGGCGCATCGTATGGTCATCGAGCCGGAGAGCGCCCTCAGCGGGGAAACTACAGCGGGCGTGCTGCAGGAATTGCTCAGACAAATCGAGGTGCCTTTATCTCAAGCAAAGAAAGCCGATCAAGGCAACTGAGACACGAACTGGATGAAACACAATCGAAGGGATTTTGCGCGCTATTTTTAGCCAGTTTTAGTAGTATATGGCTCGAGGCATTCCCCAGCCATTGAGCTTGACCTGACTGGGGTCTTCCGGCCAAACTCCCGGCACTTTCGTACCGCAGTTCGGACATTTCCCCTCACCGGTCAGGTGATATTCGGTAATCACATACCCCGTCCGTCGTACAACGATCTGGTTGCAGTTGGGGCAAAAGGTGCTTTCGTATTCGTCCACGCGGCCGGGTAGGTTGCCAGCATAGACATAACGGAGGCCGGCTTCTCGTCCGATTTCCGAAGCGCGCAGCAGAGTCTGTACCGGGGTGTTATCCGGATCGGTCATCTTATAATCTTTATGGAAAGCGGTCACGTGCCAGGGGATATCTTGCGAAACTCCGGCCAGGAAGCTGGCCGCATCCCATAGCTCTTCGTTGGAATCGTTGAATCCCGGTATAACCAGTGTGACGACCTCCACCCACAGATCCAAGATCACGCGCTCGTTGGATGCCGTCCAGTGTATTTTGCAACACGCCGCCCAATTTGCGGTAGTTCTTATCCTGCATACACTTCAAATCGACCTTGTAGGCGCTGATGTACGGGCGAAGATATTCCATCACTTCGGGCGTATTGTTGCCGTTC
This sequence comes from uncultured Chloroflexia bacterium, assembly GCA_963785535.1. Classification (GTDB taxonomy): domain Bacteria; phylum Chloroflexota; class Anaerolineae; order Anaerolineales; family Villigracilaceae; genus JAABUE01. Next base: position 229,779 of record CAWAVQ010000019.1, read on the forward strand.
GAAACATAAGCGCACATCAACCCGGCAGCTTTGGCCTTCTTGAAAATCGCCACGGCCCACTCGCTGGTGATCAGCGGCTCGTTGTAAGAAGAAACCACGAGAGAAGAATCTGTCTCGTGCGCAATTTGCACCATTTGTTCCGGTTGTATACGCCGGATATAGTTGACCGAAACGTCCGAATTTGGGTCGCGCATCGCCTGCGACGTCAGCCAGTTCTGGCAATATCCACAGTGGAAAGTCGCAACCCAGCATCCCAAAGGTCAGCGCGTTGGAGCCCGGTAGCACATGGAAAAAGGGTTTCTTTTCCACGGGGTCGCTTTGCAATGCAGCTACGTAGCCCCAGGGCACGCGCAATTTTCCACCCTCGTTGAAGCGTACCTGGCAAATCCCGCGCTTGCCCTCACGGATCAAGCAGCGGTGTCCGCAGGCAAAACAACGTACGGAACCATCTTCCAAGGTTTCGTACAGTTCTCCTTCGTGAGTCAGTTCATCTAAAATATTGGCAACTGTTGTCATATTACTCTTATAATACACCTATGTTAACAATTTGTATGCAAGCAGGCGGAAAATCCAGCCGCATGGGACAGGACAAGGCGCTGATGCCCTTTCTCGGTCGGCCCCTCATCCAACGTGTTGCAGACCGTCTCGCGCCAATCGCAGACGAACTCATCGTGACCACCAATCGCCCGGACGACTACCGTTTTTTGGGGCTTGCGCTCTTTCCGGACCTCAAGCCTGGTCGCGGTGCATTGGGCGGGCTCTATACTGCATTGTCCTCGGCCACCTGTGAGAGCGTGGCAGTGGTGGCTTGCGATATGCCCTTCGCCAGTGCCTCGTTGATCGAAGCGGCCAGCCAGCTGCTCGTCCAGGAAGAGGCGGATGTGGTCATCCCGGATTCCGGTGACGGGTTATTAGAACCGATGCACGCCGTCTATCGCCGTGAAACCTGTATCCCAGCCATCGAAGCGGCCATCGAAGCTGACAAGTGGAAGCTCATCTCCTGGTTTCCGGATGTAAAAGTGCGCATCCTGCAACCCCATGAAGTTAAAACCTACGACCCATCTGGATTGGCCTTCTGGAATCTGAACACGCCTGAAGAATTTGTCGAAGCCGAGCAAAGGGCCAAACTACAAAGCTAACTAGCGTACGATCAAAACCGGACAGGGTGCGTGTTGCACCACCTTTTGGCTTTGACTGCCAATCAGCAGACCTGTTAGCCGTCCCAGGCCGCGCGAACCCATCACGATCAGATCGCATTTACGCGTATTTGCCACATCCAATATTGCCTCGGCTGGCGGACCTTCCAGTGTTTCAGTGTGTATTTCCCCTGGTATCTCACCCACAACCTCCATCGCCTTTTGTAAAACTTTCTCTGCTTCTTTCATGCGAGCGGAGATCGCGGTTTGCATGTTGGGTTCTCCCAGATAGGGCGGCACAGAATCATAAGCGACCACAATACGGAGGGTCTCGGACTTCATATTACGAGCCAGATCAGCGGCTGTTTGGGCCGCGCGCAGAGCGTGCTCTGAGCCATCCACGCCAAGCAAAATGTGATTGAACATTTGCCACCTCCTCATCACTAGTTCCATATTAAGTATACAAAAACCAGTGTGCTTTTGCAAAATTCCCCAGTCTACAGCCATGGCCTTTAAAGTCAGCAATTTTGACCGAAGTTCTGAAGGAGTGAACCGCGATACCCGTTCCGGGCACTTAGCCCGCAAAGTGCGCAAAGCTTCTTAGTTTTTTGGCGTTCTTAGCGCTCTTCGCGGTGAAAATGACTAAATCGGCAAGTCCTAAAGTGTCTGACAGGACTTTAGGAAAGTCCTGAGTTTATAGAAAGTTTAGGTAACGGAATGCGGAAAATCAGGAACTGCCGGTCAATTCCCGGCGTGCTCGTGTGTAGGCATCCAAAGTGACAGCGATCAATAACACGGCGCCTGTAACCATAAAGCGGATAGAAGAAGCCAGGGCCAGCAAATCCATGCCGTTCGCAATCGAGCCGATCACCAATGCACCCAGCAAAGCCGACCAGATGCTACCGCGCCCGCCGAACAGGCTGGTTCCGCCGATGACTGCCGCCGCAATGGCATTGAGCAGTATGTCTCCACCGCCGGATGATTGGTTGACCGCATACAGACGGGAACCTGCCAGGATGCCTCCACAGGCCGCCAATGTCGAGCTCAAGATAAAAACGACGATTTTGATGCGGTCCACGTTAATGCCTGCGCGCCTGGCGGCTTCGGCATTCCCGCCTACGGCAAAGATAAAACGTCCGAACTTGGTTCTGCGCGTGATGTAGCTGAAAATCACAATAAAACCGATCAAGAAAATGACCGCTGACGGCACACCCATGATCGGCACCGTGCGACTCGGGTTGCGGTCAACGCTCATCAAGCCAACAGCGGCCAGAATGACAACGGCGATCAGCACAATCTGCCCGATAGCCAACGCGGATACCTGATTGGGCAATCCTTTGCGAGCGCGCTGTTCCCGTTCGCGTAGCAGGCTGAATGCGAAACCCCCAATAAATAAAGCACCAATGATCCATCCCACAATGACCGGCAAGCGGCTGTTCGAAATCCCGAGAATCAGTGGGTCGGCCAGGTTGATCGTACCGGTGTTACCCAGCACGTATAACTGTGCACCCTGCCAACCTAAAAAACCGGCTAGCGTAACCACAAAAGAGGGAACATGCAGTTTAGCGACCCACCAGCCCTGCAAGAGTCCGATCAATGCACCGGATATGATACCGGCGATGATGGCCATCCAACCTGACATACCCATCTTTACCGAAATGACGGCCATGATGGAGGCGGTCAAACCGCTGACCGAGCCAATCGAAAGATCGATCTCGCCGATCAATAGAACAAGCACCACACCGACAGCGATCGTTCCTACGGCAGCGATCTGCACCAACAAGTTGGTCAAGTTTAGCGGAGTCAGAAAATTGGGATTGGCAATTTGAAAGACAACGGCGATCAGGATCAGGCCCAGTAAGACCGGCAGGGAGCCGATGTCCCCGTGCAAGCAGGCGTTCAGCCAAGCTACCAAATAAATTCTAGCCTTTCTACACGTTCCTTCCTTTTGGATGTCTTTATTCATTTTTACATTTCCCCTTTCTTCGTCGTTTTTCGATCTCGTTTCCAACGGCCCCAAAAACTGCGCCGGTGATAGCCGCCACAACCTGTTCGGGATTTGATACATGTGTCTTGAATGTGGCCACGCGCTTCCCGAGGCGCAGCACAATGATGCGGTCGGACACATCGAAAATATCGACCAGATTGTGACTGATCACGACCACGCCCAATCCCTGTTCTCGCAGACGCACGATCAAATCCTTGACCTGCTGGGTCTGCTCCACGCCCAGGGCGGCAGTCGGTTCATCCAGGAGAACTACCTTCGAATTCCACATCACGGCTCTGGCGACCGCCACCGATTGGCGTTGTCCACCAGACAGGGTAGCAATCTGTGAGCGAACAGACGGGATATTGACGTGCAATTCATCGATAAACTTGTGGGATTTTTGCTCCATTTCGATTTCGTCGATCGTCTCTAAAACGCCGGGGACAACAGGTTGCATTTCTTCACGCCCCAGATAGAGATTAGCAACCACATCCAGGTTGTCGCATAATGCCAGGTCCTGATAGACAGTTTGAATGCCTAGGTCAGTGGCTTCACGGGGGTTGTTGACAGAAACTTCTTGCCCTTCAAAAAGATATTTCCCAGAGTCCGGGTGGTATGTACCGGCGATAACCTTTACCAGCGTAGACTTTCCCGCTCCGTTATCACCTACCAATCCAACGACTTCATTTTGATAAACCTCAAAGTCAACTTCCGATAAAGCCTGCACTGCTCCAAAACGCTTGCTGATGCCTTTCAATTCCAGGATTGGGGATTGTTCTTGGCTGTCCATACACGGTCCTCCCGTTTTAGGAGAGCAACCGGGCAGGTTGCACCCGGTTGCTCGATATTGAAATTGCTACATACGATTGACCTATTGCAGACCAGCTGCAGTGCAGGCCGCAGCGTAATCTGCGGTACAGATATCTGAAACTGACCAGAATCCGTCTGCAACAACCGTATCTTTGATGTTGTCCTTGGTTACGGCGATTGGGGTCAGCAACACAGACGGCACATCGATTGTGCCATTGTTGACGGTCTTGCCGTTGGTCATATCAGCCGGGACCGTGGTTTGGGTCAGTAAATCGTAAGCCAATTGTGCGGCCGCTTCAGCCTCTGGCTTGATGGCCTTGTAAACGGTCATATACTGCTCACCGGCCAGAATACGCTGGATACCTGCCAGTTCAGCATCTTGACCGGTAACAGGCGGTAGTGGCTGGAGACCAGCAGCTTTCATGGCTGCAATGGCGCCGCCAGCAGTCCCATCGTTAGCAGCGTAGACACCGTCTACCTTATTGCTCAAAGCAGTCAGAGCCTGCTGCATTTCGTTCTGGGCCTGGTCTGGGCTCCAATCCGGTGTGTCATATTCCTTCGCAATGGTGAGTTTGCCCGCAGAAACCAACGGGTCAAACACGCTATGTGCACCTTGCTTGAATAACCCGGCGTTGTTATCGGTTGGGGAACCGTTGATCATAACGATCGACGGATTCTGTACGTTCATTGAATTCAGTTCATCGACCAGACTCTGCGCCTGAAGCTTGCCAACTTCCTCATTATCGAATGAGATGTAGTAATTGACACCATCCGAATTCAGGATCAGGCGGTCATAAGCGATGACCGGAACGCCCTGTGCTTTGGCCTTATCGGCGATTGTGGCCGCGGCTGCGGAGTCGACCGGGTCGAGCACCAGCACCTGAGCACCGTTTGTCAGAGCAGCCTCAGCCTGTGAGAGCTGCTGGGTAGCATCCTGATTGGCGTTGCTGTAAATGATCTGGCAATCAGGACACAACTCTTTCATCTTAGCTTCGAAATCAGGCTTATCAGCCGTTTCGTAGCGGGTTGTTTTGGTCTCAGGTAGCAAAAGGGCAATTGTACCGCCGCTTGAGGCTGCTGCTGTGGTGGGAGTTTCTGCCATCGCAGTCGGCGCTTCTGTTGCGGCAGCGGTTGTCGGAGCTTGAGTCGCTGGCACACTGGTCGGGGCCGGGGTGGGAGCACCACAAGCCGTCAGCACCAATGCCAGAACGATGCTTGCAATAAAAAGCTTGGACTTTAACATGTTTCTTTTCTCCTGTAAATTATTCTTCAGCCTAATCAGAACCTGGGCTGACACAAGAATATAGTTATAGATTTTGACTTGCTAACTTGCGTTAAATTTTCTTTGGACCTCCTTACCTTGTGGATTTCATACAAGACCATTATCTGCAAACATCAATTTAGAATCCTTAAGCGTTCTTTATGTAAAGGTTAAGAACAATGTTCTTTCTCAATAGAAGGATGTTTTCAAAATATGTGCCCCCACATTGAGTTCTCCAGCCTAGGTTACAATTTTGGCAACACAGACGACTATCTTGTAATTTATATTTCTCAGGAGTAACCATGCCACTCGACCCTTCCGTCATCCGCGGACAATTCCCTTCACTAGACCGCTCGGCCACCTTTCTTGATAATCCCGGCGGTACCCAGATTGCCAAACAAAGCTTGGAGCGTATCAATCGATATTTGCTGGAATGCAACGCCAATCATGAAGGCGCTTTTGCCACCAGCCAACAATCGGACGCGATCCTGCACGAGGCGCACACCGCTATGGCAGACTTTTTGAACGCCTCTTCCCCGGACGAGATCGTGTTCGGCGCGAATATGACTACCCTCACCCTGCATATCTCCCGCTCCCTGGCGCGTTGGCTGAATCCCGGTGATGAGATCGTAGTCACCCGCATGGACCACGATGCCAATATCTCACCCTGGTTACTGATTGCCGAAGACCGCGGTTGCCATATCACCTGGGTGGACTTCGATGTAGAAGATTACACTTTGAAGTTGGACGAATTTGAAAAGGCATTGGAGCGCAAACCTAAGATCGTGGCCTTTGGCTACGCCTCGAACGCTACCGGGACGATCAACCCGGTGCGTAAACTCACCAAAATGGCAAAAGAAGCGGGCGCACTGGTCTACGTTGACGCAGTGCAATACGCGCCTCATGGACCTATCGACGTGCAATCTGTGGGTTGTGATTTCCTGGTCTGTAGCGCTTACAAATTCTTTGGCCCCCACGTGGGCGCATTGTATGGAAAATTGGAATTGCTGGAGGATTTGAAGGCCTACAAGGTCCGCCCTGCGCCCAACAATCCGCCCGGCAAATGGATGACCGGCACGCAGAACCACGAAGGCATTGCAGGAGTGTTGGGCGCACTGGAGTATTTCGAGTGGCTGGCAGGGCAATTTGCCGATACGCAAAAACTGAGTTTGAAAGAAGAAGGATTCAGCGGTCGGCGGTTGAATTTAAAAGCGGCTATGGTAGCCATCCGTGCCTATGAATTCGAACTTAGCCGTGCTTTGATCGGAGCCATCGGGGCCGTTCCGGGCACACACATCCACGGCATCACTGACATGAAACGGCTGGACGAGCGCGTGCCAACCGTCTCATTCACGCTGGAAGGAAAGCATCCGCTTGAAATCGCGGAAGCATTGGGAAAAGAGGGTTTTTACGTCTGGGATGGGAATTATTATGCCCTGGCCGTCACCGAAAGGCTGGGCGTAGAGGCCAGCGGTGGCATGGTGCGCGTCGGGGCAGTGCATTACAACACATTGGATGAAGTTGCGCGCTTTGGCGCAGCGCTCAAGAAAATTGCCAATACCTAAAATGATAAGCCGCTCCAAGTCTTGGAGCGGCTTATTTTCGGGTTTCTCCCGTTCAACCGTGCAACTTCTATCCGTATTAAATAGCAAACGCCAGGGTGAGGGGGGCACCCTAGCGTTCGCTGCTTATATATTACACTATTCCACGGAGAAATGCAATATTTTTTTGTTAAGAATATCTTAAAAATTTATAAAGTAGTGCCCCGGGCGGGAATCGAACCCACATCTAAGGCTTAGGAGTCCCTTGTTCTATCCATTGAACTACCGGGGCAAGCAGGGCGATTATATACCCTTCACGGTCACAAATGCGCCTTTATGCCGGTATAGGAAGCGCAATCTGTGACCGGGGGCATTATACAATGAATCAATCTTCTTTTGGCGGCGCAGCAGGACCGTAATCCAGCACATCACGAACACCAGTCCCCCCCTGTGGTTCACTGACAATGCCCTTTTCTTCCATCACATCCACAAGCCGCGCCGCGCGTGTATACCCGATCCGCAGGCGGCGCTGTAGCATGGATACGGAGCAGCGCCCCTGGCGGCGTACCAGGTCAACTGCCTCACTGAGAAGTGGATCGCTCTCATCTTCCTTCTGCATCTCTTCCCACAGTGCCTGCTGTTTGAGCGGGACACCGGCTGGCAAGGGCGCATCTACCGGTGCGCCTGCCGTAGCATACGGACTGGCGCCACCCATCTGTGCACGCCAGAAATCCACCAGACGCTGGATCTCCGGGTCGGAGACAAAGACACCCTGCAAGCGTACGGGTGCGGGTGCATCCGGCGCCTGGTAGAGCATGTCACCCCGGCCCAGCAAGCGTTCTGCGCCAGGCTGGTCGAGGATGACCCGGCTGTCGGTGTTGGATGCCACCGCAAAGGCGACACGGGCCGGGAAGTTGGCCTTGATCAGGCCGGTGACCACATCAACGGAGGGACGCTGGGTGGCAAGGATCATATGAATACCGGTAGCACGCGCGAGTTGGGCCAGACGCGTGATCGTCCGCTCGGTTTCGTCCGGCGCGATCATCATCAAGTCCGCCAGTTCATCGATCACGATCACCAGAAACGGCAACGTCTTGCCCCCTCGCGATTGCATACGTGCGTTGTAGTCACTGATGTTACGAGCGCCGATTTTTGCAAAAGTGTGGTAACGCTTGTCCATCTCGCGCGTCATCCATTGCAGCGCGCCGATCACGCGGTCCACCTCGACGATGACCGGTGCCAGCAGATGCGGGATACCATTGTAGCTGGACAATTCTACACGCTTGGGGTCCACCAACACCAGGCGCAAATCATCGGGAGTATTGTGCAACAGAAAACTGGTCAGGATCGAATTGACGCACACGGATTTACCGGAACCGGTCGTGCCCGCAATCAGTAGATGCGGCATGGAATCCAGGGTGGCAATCTGCGGCAGGCCAGCTACATCGCGGCCCAGCGCAAAGCTGAGCGAGGAACGCTTGCGTTGAAAAAACTCGCTCTCCAAGATATCGCGCAGCGCCACCAGGGTCATCTCTTCGTTGGGCACTTCGATGCCGACAAAGCCGCGCCCGGGCACCGGCGCCTGGATACGGATGCGCGGCGCGGACAGGGCTAACGCCAAATCATCGGCCAGCGAGGAAATCTTATTGACGCGCACACGCGTGCGCCCGTTGCGGGTCTCGACGAAAAGCGGCTCCACACCGAATTGCGTGATAGTCGGCCCCCGGCTGATCTCCACTACCTGCGCTGGCGCGCCAAAGGAGGCCAGCGTATCTTCGATAAGACGGGCCCGTTGCTGGATAAATTCATCATTGACGGCTGGGGCACTGCCTTCGTCTAAAATATCTGCGACAGATGGCAAAGCCCATTCGATGACAGGTTGTCCACTGGAGGTGGTTCTCGGCACACCTATCTGGGATGTCTCCGCTTGTGGCACATTTACCGGGACGGATGAACGTTGCAAAGGTGTATAGCCGTTGGCCTGCACATCGACGCTATTCTGGGCGGACCTCGAGCGTTTTGTCAAACGCGCTACTTCCTGGCGGATACGGTCTGCCAACGGCCCCACCCACTTGAAAAGTTCCCGGATGGGAACATCCAGGGTCAATGCCAGGCCGATCAACCCCCAGGCCATCATTGCCACAATCGCACCCCAAGACCCCAGCCCCAGCCACAACATGCGTTCGAACAAACTGCCGAAGTAACCGCCCCCAGCTCCATCCAGTGCAGCCTGCTCTGCCACTTCGGGTGCAGCGATAATCGCGTGCATGACCGTCAGCAGCCAGAAATACAACAGAATGACGCCGGTCACGCGTTCTATCGAAAAGGTTGGAACCCGCTCGATATTGCGCAACACCAACCATACCCCGATCACGATCAGCCCTGCAGGTAGGATGTAAACGCCCCAGCCGAAGATCTGCCCCAGGAACCGGATCAGGCTCCCGGTCAGTGCGCTGCGTTCAGCCGAGATCAGGCTCAAGAGTGTCAACAGTCCCACCAACGCCAGCACAACGCCGATCACGTCCAGTCTGCGATCGATGGAGAGCGTTTCCCAAAATGTTGGCGTGCGTTGTGGCGGTGCGGGCTGTTTCTTTTTGGAGCTCCGCGCAGCAGGTTTGGAAGATCCCTTTTTGGGAGTGACCTTCCTGTTCTTAGAGCCGCTTTTGGGAGAGGATTTGGGTTTTCTGACAGGCATGGGAAGTTTGGTTTGGATAATGGATGAACGCCAAAAGATTATAGCACAAATGGTCTGTTTTCTTTAAGGTACAATTGCACTATTCTCACGAAGGATAATCAGTGTTCGAAATTCTTTTTCTTGGAACCTCCGCTTCCGCGCCGTCTGCCAAGCGTGGACTTTCTGCCGCCATCGTCAGCCATGATGAATATCGCTTCCTCGTAGACTGCGGCGAAGGCACACAACGTCAGATTTTACAATCTGGCGCCGGCTTCAAACGCCTGACGCGCATCCTGCTCACGCACGGGCATCTGGATCATATTCTGGGATTAGGTGGCCTGATGTCCACTTTTTTGCGCTGGGAAGCAATCGATGAACTTGAGATTTTGGGGGGACGCTCGGCATTAGATCGCGTCCACGACTTGCTGTATGGCGTTGTTTTACGCGGCAAGCAGCCGCCCATGCCGCTCACCCTGCGCGAAATTAAACCCGGCGTATTTTTCGAAGGCGATGATTTTACGGTGACAGCCATCTCCGTGACTCACCGCGGTCCGGATTGCCTGGGGTATATCTTCGAGACCAAAGCCCGTCGCCCGTTCCTCGCGGAAAAAGCGGACGAACTTGGTGTCCCGTTCGGGCCAGAACGCCGCGATCTGGTGGATGGGAAGACCATTACTTTGAAAAACGGCCGAACGGTCAAACCGGACGATGTACTTGGTGCGTGGCAAAGCGGCACAAAACTGGTCGTGGTGGGGGATACCGGTCGCACCGACAATCTGCTCGAGCATTGCCGTAACGCGGACGCGCTGGTGATCGAATCCACCTACCTTGAAGAAGAAGCTGAGATGGCGGGACAATTTTCACATTTGACGGCCAAAAAGGCGGCTGAACTGGCCAGAGAAGCGGGTGTCAAAAAGCTGATCCTGACCCATCTCTCACGTCGGTACCGCGAACGAGACGTGCTGGCAGAAGCTCAGGCCGTCTTCCCGGGGGCGGTCGTGGCACGGGATTTTGACAGTTTTCAGATCAAACGCAGCTAAACGAAAAGGACGCCAAGTGGCGTCCTTTTTGAATATCCGGTTTAGTGGGACGATCAATCGCTGGTCATGATGAACAGCGGGGTCATCTCAAAGCTCTTGTAGTGTGGACGCAGGCGGTCGGTGTTATAGAAGCGATCAACATTGACCGTCTTCTTGGTGCTGGTCACGATGTCGATCGGAATGTTGTCATAACGACCGTTCTTGAGCACAACCAGACGGCCGTGTGTTTTCTTCAAGATCAGGTCAAGTGCCAAATTCCCGTAAGCCATGGGAACAATCGAGTCAATCGCATCCGGATCTCCACAGCGGACCAGATAGCCGAGTTTTTGGGTGACCGTATCTACCGAGCGGCCGTTGTTGAATTTGAGAGTAAAGCCTCTCAGTTGTTCCGAAACCAAATCGCCAATTCCACCCAGTTTTGCATGTCCAAAGGCATCGGTGGTGCGATCTTTAAAGACCATTTCGCCACCCTCGAACATGGCGCCTTCTGAAACTAATACAACAGAATAATTGCTCGGGTTATATTTGCGGTCGAGCATCAACAGTTCCGCCAGCCGTTCGATGTTGAATTTGAACTCCGGAATGACACAGCGGTGGGCAGCGCCTGCCATGGTTGGTAGCATGGCTGTAAAGCCGGCATAACGGCCAAAGACCTCCAAGACCATCAATCGTTCATGAGAACCGGCCACTGTCCGCAAACTGTTGGCGATCTCAATCGTGCGCGTAACGCAGGTGCTGAAGCCGATGCAGTAGTCAGTCCCAGGCACATCGTTGTCCATCGTTTTGGGAATAGCAACGACTTTGACTCCTTCCTGGTACATACGAACTGCATAACTGAGCGTGTCGTCACCGCCAATAGGGATGAGATAATCAATTCCCAGAAAGTCAAGATTCTTCAGAATTTCCGGTGTAATATCATCGACTTCATCAGGGTATTTTTCCCGTAGATGCTCGGGGAGACGATCGTTCTTGATCCTGGCTGGATTCGTGCGGGAAGTGTGCAGAAATGTTCCTCCAGTACGACCAGCCCTGTTCACAATATCTTCGGTTAGTTCTCGGAAGTTTCTGCTGTTATCCGCTTTTTTATCCCGAATGGTATCGACCAATCCGGCCCAACCACGGCGAATGCCAATGACTTTATATCCTTCTCGCAAAGCGCGAATGGTCACAGCTCGAATCGCTGGGTTTAGTCCGGGAACATCGCCACCTCCTGTTAGAATACCAATTACACCGGGTTTTTTGTCTGCCATTATTGCACCTCCGTTCCGGCTTAGTTGTTTAGGTTAAGGGCTATTTTACACTTATATTAATGACCCAGCGGTAGGAAATTCCTGACCGCCGGTTTCTTGCGTATGGCTGAACGCTAAAAACTACGGGCTATATCCAGGTTGGCTCTTCGTATGTACCAAAAACTTCCTTCATCACATTGATAATCTCGCCCAGTGTGGCGTATGCGTGCACAGCTTCCATGATGTAAGGCATGGTATTTTCGGTGCCCTGGCAGGCAATGCGCAGCTTGTCCAAGGTTTGCCCGACGCGCCCATTGTCTCGTGCTTTGCGGATTTCCTCCAAGCGTGAGACTTGCCGCTCGTAACCCTGCGGATCCATCTCGAGCAACGGGATGGTCAGCGGTGCTTTCTCAGCATAAGCGTTGATGCCCACAATTTTGCGCTCGCCTAAGTCAATTTCGCGCTGGTAACGATAGGCTGCATCTGAAATCTCCGATTGGAAGAAGCCTTTATCGATAGCAGGCAGGACGCCGCCCAACTCTTCGATGCGACGGAAATAATCATAGGCCTGGGCTTCGATGCGGTCGGTCTGGGCCTCGACGAAGAAACTGCCACCGAGCGGATCGATGGTATTCGCTACCCCGGATTCTTCCGCGATGATCTGCTGCGTGCGTAGCGCAATCGTGACCGCGTGTTCCGAGGGCAGGGCCAGGGCTTCGTCCAGGGAGTTGGTATGCAGGCTCTGGGTCCCGCCTAGAACCGCTGCCAGAGCCTGGAGCGCCACGCGGACCACGTTGTTCTCCGGCTGTTGGGCGGTCAACGAAACACCTGCCGTCTGCGTGTGGAAGCGGCATATCCACGAGCGCGGATTCTTCGCGCCGAAGGTCTCTTTCATCTCGCGCGCCCAAATGCGCCGGGCAGCGCGGTATTTGGCAATTTCCTCGAAGAAGTCGTTGTGCGCGTTGAAGAAGAACGACAGACGCGGAGCGAACGAGTCCACATCCATGCCACGCTCGATGCCCCAGCGCACATATTCCATGCCGTCCGAGAGCGTGAAGGCCAGTTCCTGTGCAGCGGTCGAACCCGCCTCGCGGATGTGGTACCCGCTGATCGAGATGGTATTCCACTGCGGTACCGTGCTGGTGCCGTATTCCATCGTATCCACCACCAGTCGCATGGACGGCTCGGGCGGGAAGATGAACTCCTTCTGTGCGATGAACTCTTTCAGGATATCATTCTGGATAGTGCCGCGCAGTTGGTCGGGGCGCACGCCTTTGTTCTCGGCGGCAGCGATGTACATAGCCCAGATGATGGCGGCCGGTGAGTTGATGGTCATGCTGGTTGAGACCTTGTCCAGCGGAATACTATCCAGCAAAATTTCCATATCTTTGAGCGAGGAAACCGCCACGCCGCATTTTCCGAACTCACCTAGCGCTTCGGGCTGATCGGTATCGTAGCCCATCAGGGTTGCCAGGTCGAAGGCAATCGATAAGCCGGTTTGCCCCTGATCAAGCAGGTATTTGAAGCGTGCGTTCGTCTCCTCTGCCGTTCCAAAGCCGGCGAACATGCGCATGGTCCACAGCTTGCCGCGGTGCAGCGTCGGGTGGACGCCGCGCGTGTAGGGGTACTCGCCTGGGAGTCCCAGGTCGGATGCGTAATCCATATCCGCCACATCCAGCGGGGTGTACAGTCTCTCAATCGGTTCAGAGGAGGTTGTAATAAATTTGTCGCGTCGTTCCGGTAAAGATGCGAGTGTTTTCTGTAAGCTGGTCTCTTCCCACTTTTCCAGCGAATCTTTTAATTCTTCGAGTTTCTTTTTGTCATACATGGTTCTCTCCTTGGCGAAGATAATCGAATTATACCCGGTGGGCATTATATAGCAGAGCACGCTCTATCATCCGTCCCCTGAATTTGGTATACTCACTTTAACCCAATCCACATAGGTATTCCAATCTCATGCCCCGTTTTGAAATTGATGTAGATCCTGTAGACCATATTACCGCTGATGCCATTGGCAAACCTGGCCAGCGCGTCTTTTATATCCAGGCCTGGCAAGACCAGCGCACGGTGACCGTGTTGATCGAAAAGTTCCAGTTGCAATCGCTTTCCGTTGGTGTCGAACAATTCCTGGCCGAAGTCATCCGCCAGGCCCCCGAACTCGACGATGTGTCCGGCGACTTCATCGAAGACCAGATGCGCATCAACCCGCCCGTGGACCCGCTCTTCCGCGTTGGTGAGGTCGGTCTTGGCTTTGACAAAGACCGCGACCGCGTCGTGCTCCAAACCCGTGAACTGTTGACCGAAGAGGAAGAACCCGAATCCGCCGCCATTGTGCGTTTTTGGTGCACGCGTGAACAGATCCGCAAGCTGGCGCGCTGGGGCGCGGAAATCGTCACGCGCGGACGGCCGACATGTCCGCAGTGCGGCGCGCCGATGGAGCCTGAAGGCCACTTTTGCCCGAAGAAGAACGGTCACAAGCACTAGACCAGGATGAAGGTTTTCACTTTAGCCAAAGGGAACTTCGCATGGAAAAAGGTCAGGAACACTGGTCTTATATAGCAGCTCTAAGAGTGGGGGAATTCGAACTTCAAGGCCAGTTCATGTTGGGCTCCAACTACACTTTCCTGGTAAAAGTCCAGCACGAAGGCCAAGAATATCAAGCTGTCTACAAGCCTTCCAGAGGCGAACAGCCGTTATGGGATTTCCCCGATCACACCCTGGCGCACCGCGAAGTGGCTGCCTACCTCGTCAGCCAGGCGCTAGGCTGGTGTTTTGTCCCTTTCACCATTTTGCGTGCAGATGGCCCATACGGCCCCGGCTCCTTGCAACGCTACATCGAATACGACCCCAACTATCATTACTTCAACTTCACCGATGACGATAAAGCGCGCCTGGGGCCTGTTATGCTCTTCGACTTGTTGTGCAACAACGCCGACCGCAAGGGCAGCCACGTCCTCATTGAAGAAGAAACGCGCAAACTGTGGCTGATCGACCACGGACTTTGCTTCCACGAACAGGAAAAGTTGCGGACAGTCATCTGGGATTTCGCCGGGGAACCAATCCCTGACGAGTTACTCAGGGCCCTCACGCTTCTTCCCTCCGACCGGAGCCTGCTGGCTGACCTTCAGCCCTATCTCAACCCCAGGGAAATCTCTGCCCTTGCTTGCCCGGGCAAAATCTCTGGTTGCCTCAGGCGTATTTCCCCTGCCGCCTGAGCACAGACGCGCTTTTCCATACCCACCCATTTAAAGCCTTGCGAAAGCCTGTCCTGAAGGCTCAACCTGAAGGATGAAACCTCTGTAAGGCTAGACGGAGAAGACTATGCACTACAAACTCGCATTCATCGGTTTTGGGAACGTCGCTCGCGCGCTGGCACAATTGCTCCTACGCAAACGCTGGGAACTACAGGAACGGTACGACATCACCTTTAGCGTGACCGGGATTTCCACCGGTTCTCATGGCATCGCGGTCAATCCGAACGGGATTTCTGTCAATGCGGCTTTCGAAGTGCTCCAGTCTAATCGTTCACTGGACTTGCTCACCAGCGGTCCTATTCCGACAGATGCTCCTGAGTTTCTGGAGCGCAGCGAAGCTGACGTGATGTTCGAAAACACGCCGGTGGATCACACCACCGGTCAGCCTGCCATCGATCACTGCCGAATGGCTTTGGATCTTGGCATGCACGCCATCACTGCTAACAAAGGCACAGTAGTACACGGCTATCGTAAGTTGACCGAGTTAGCCAGAGGAAAGAACAAAAAATTCCTGTTCGAATCAACCGTGTTGGGCGGCTCGCCGCTTTTCTCCGTCTTCCGCGAAACCATGCCCGCCGCGGAATTGACCTCCTTCCAGGGCATCCTGAATTCGACTACCAACATCATCCTGTCGCGCATGGAGCGAGGCGAAACCTTTGACGAAGCCGTCAAATATTGCCAAAGCATCGGTGTGGCCGAGACCGACCCATCCAACGATGTGGACGGCTGGGATGCGGCCATCAAGGTCGCTGCGCTGGTAACCGTTCTGATGGACACTCCCTTCACCCCGCAGCAGGTGGACCGGAAAGGTATTCGGGAGATCACGCCTGAGATGATCGAACAGGCTAAAGAGAGTGGGGAGCGTTGGAAACTGGTCTGTAGAGCGGAAAAGACTGAGGATGCGGTGGTGGCCAGCGTCAAGCCAGAGCTGGTTCCAGCCTCATCCCCTTTGTATGGTATGTTGGATTCGACCACCGGCGTGGCTTTCCGCACGGACGTGCTGGGCGATTATTCGATCATCGAGTCGGAGCGCGAAGGGATGGTCGCAGGGCCTATCCCAACAGCGTATGGTCTTTTTGCGGATTTCGTGAATGCAGCCAAAGGAGGCTGACATGGCAGACTTTACCTTAAGGGATGTCATGCGAGTGTTGGAGGAAGGCTGGGGGGAATACGTCAAGCAGTTCAACGCGCTTTCTCCTGAGGCACGGGCATCTTTCCTGCAAAAAGAAGGCTTTGCCTCCTTCCATGACCTGTTGGCCCACGTAATCGGTTGGTGGGAGGAGGGCCTGTGGATTATTACCGGCATTCTGGATGACCCCAGCTTTACCTGGCAAGAACGAGAAGTGGATACATTTAACCTGGAATTGGTCGAGAGGTTCCGTTCGTGGCATGATGAAGATTTACTATTGCACTACGAGAATGTGCGCGAAGCCTTGTTGAACCTGGTGGCCGATCTGCCGGAAGACGCGCTCACTAACAAGGATATTCGCGAGTGGCTGGAAGCGGATGTGATCGAGCATTTGGAAGAACATAGAATCCCATAACCTGGAGTCCAACGTCTCCTGACGTTGGTACCAAAGTCGGAGACTTTAGACTCCTTATTCACTAAGAGGGCGCAATGGAAGAGAGAGACGTTTTCATCGTATCCGCCGTGCGCACAGCACTGGGTGTGGGCAAACCGGGCGGGGCCTTGTACGAATTCCTGCCAGTTGATCTGACCGCTATGGTGATGAAAGAGGCCGTCAGCCGTGCTGGCGTCGGGATGGAGCGTATCGAGGATGTGCTGTGGGGCTGCGTCACACCGGTCGGCGACCAGGGTGCGAACATGGCCCGGCTGGCAGCGCTCAAGGCCGGGTTCCCGGTAGCGGTTCCGGCGGTGACCATGAACCGCATGTGCAGCTCCAGCCAAAGCGCGGTGCATTTTGGGGCGCAGGCCATCCTGGCTGGCGACATGGACCTGGTCGTGGCGGGCGGCACCGAAATCATGTCCCACCAACCCATCGGCGCAGACTATCCCGCCGAGTGGCCAAAAGATTTTCCCTACGAACTGGTACATCAGGGGATAAGCGCTGAGATGATGGCCGAAAAATGGAACCTGACGCGCGAGGAACTGGATGATTTCTCGTACGAAAGCCACGTACGCGCCGGAAACGCTATCCAAAATGGATATTTCGACGAGCAGATCATGCCCGTTACTTTGTCAGATGGCAGCGAGTTCAAAGTGGATCAGG
Organism: uncultured Chloroflexia bacterium; assembly: GCA_963785535.1. Classification (GTDB taxonomy): domain Bacteria; phylum Chloroflexota; class Anaerolineae; order Anaerolineales; family Villigracilaceae; genus JAABUE01. The sequence goes on from CAWAVQ010000019.1 coordinate 246,942, forward strand.
GCGTGCGCATCCCGCCGGACCGTGAGAAGATGCGCTCGTTAAAAACCGTCTTCAAAGCTGACGGCGTGGTCACGGCCGCCAACGCCAGCCAGATTAGCGATGGGAGCGCCGCCCTGGTGCTGGCCTCCCCCGCGGCGGTCGGGCGCTACAACCTCAACCCAATAGCCCGCATCATAGCTCGCGTAGTAGTCGGCACTGACCCGGTATTGATGCTGGACGGTCCCATCCCGGCCACGCGCATGGTTTTGCAGAAAGCTGGGCTCTCGTTAGATGATATGGACGTGATCGAAATGAACGAGGCCTTCGCCAGTGTGGTATTGGGCTGGGCAAAGGAAATCCAGCCCGACATGGAAAGGGTCAACCCCAACGGCGGCGCCATCGCCCACGGGCACCCGGTCGGTGCGACGGGCGCCATCCTGATGACCAAACTGGTCCACGAGTTACAGCGGCGCAAAGCGCGTTATGGTTTGCAAACCATGTGCGCCGGTCACGGTCAGGCAACGGCGACGATTATTGAAAGGGTATGAGAAATCGCCCTGGACGTTGTTATCCAATGATTTCAGTGTAAGCCTTTACAATCTCACCGTATTCCTTGGCAGCCTCTTCCCAATTTTGGCTGCTAGTAATAATCGCCACATCGAGAGCCCTTAGTCGGCCAACACATTGATTTCCTTGCGAGAGTCGTTCATCAAACTTCAGTTGGGTGGTCAGCGCCGTACAGACGGTTGAGGCGAAAGCGAAAACCGCTGCCACGATACAGGCGAGTCGCCAACCTGCATCCTCCACGCCCACAACCGGACCTGTCACAGCAGTGCCTCCAGCCACCAGCGTAGTTCCGGCTGAACAGAGCATGCCAGTGATGATCAGCCTTGTATTCGTTCTCCGCAGGCTGGCAGTATGTTCCTGAGCCTTTCGGAGACTGTTTTTCACCATTTGAACAAAGGCTTCACGATCTTGTCTTGATTCCTGAACCATAACCGCCTCCAATTTCTGTCTCTTGAAGGGACAATGCAATTTTACAACAATCATAACAGTCTTTCACGAAAGTTAAGAGGGTATCCGAAAAGAGTGCAGGCATATGCCTGCACCCCTGTTTTCGGGCTTCTCCAGCAATTTCGTGATCTACTCATAATCTTTGTGGGTCGTGCATAACAAAATTGCCAGCAAGTCCGGGGCAAAATCGATACCAATATTTTCGTGATCAGGTCCGTATTATTCTTTTTCTTTCTCGAACAATTTCAGATATTCCCCATAACCTTCCTCTTCCAGCTTTTCGACCGGGATAAAGCGCAGCGCGGCCGAGTTGATGCAGTAGCGCAAACCGGTCGGGGCCGGCCCGTCATTGAAGACATGTCCCAGGTGTGAGTTCGCGTTCTTGGAACGGACTTCGGTGCGAGGCATGATCAGCTTGAAATCGGTGCGCGTTTTGATGTTGTCCCCTTCCAGTGGCTGAGTGAAGCTCGGCCAGCCGCAATGTGCATCAAACTTATCCAGCGAACTAAACAGGGGCTCGCCTGAGACAATATCGACATACAACCCCGGCTCTTTGTGATCCCAGAATTCGTTCTGGAATGGCCGTTCGGTGGCTTCATGCTGAGTAACCTCGTATTGCTGGGACGAGAGACGTTCGCGTAATTCTTTGTCTGAAGGTTTGGTATAGGTCTTCATGAAAAACTCCTGTCTACCGATTGGTACTTAACAGAAGAAATCGCCAAGCTGCTTCTTACATTCAAATGAAAACGTAAGCCTTTGTTAATATTTCAACCTGATGTTTATTTCTCCTCCGCTGCGCTCAACCGCCACACAGATAGGACAAAGAACACCAGCGCATATCCCGCTAGCGCGGCGCACGGGATTAATACCGACTCCAATCCAAAGCCGCGGATGATAACATTCTTGAAGCCGTCCATCGCCCAGGCCACCGGTGAGGCGTGACCGATCTTGGCGAAAGTTTCTCCTGTCACTTCCAACGGTACCCAGGCCCCGCCCAGACCGGAGAATATGAACATCGGGATAAGCGAGAAGGTCACGGCCTGCTCTTCCGTGCGGGCCAGCACGCCGATCAACAATCCTAACGCGGCGATGCACAGGGCCGCGCTGATGGCTACTAGCAGCGTTGCTTCGGGTACGCGCAGGTAGTCGATCTTCAAAACGAATTGTCCGAACGCAATCAGGATGAAGAATTGCGTAAAGATGAGTAGAAAAATAGCTAGGTAGTGACCAAACAGGATTTGGATGCGGCGCGTGTTGGTGGTCAGGATGCGTTGCAAAGTGCGGGACTTGCGTTCAGTGACGATCACTTGCGCGCAGGTCAGCAGACCAGCGATGGCGAATTGCAGCATCATGCCCGGCGCGGTATGTGCCAGGGCTGCCAGACTATCGTCAGTTTCGGTCACTGCGCTGCTGGTGGTCTCGACGATGGCGATGGGCGGGTCCGACCAGGCGTCCAGGGTTTGCTCGAAGCCATATTTGAAGGGCAACCGCTCGCCGTCTAACTGTTCCATGATGGTAGCCGTGCGGACCGCACCATCCAGACGACTGGCGAGTTTCAACAACTCGGCTTCGATCGTTGTCCAGGCGGAGGTGCCGGTATCGGCAATGACGATCAGCCGGGCGGTCTTGTCGGCCAGGATGGCTTTGCTATATCCGTTGGGGATGATGACAGCCGCTGCCAGGTCGCCCTCAGCAACCATCCGGTCCAGGTCTGAAGCGTTCAAGGAGGCGTCTTCGCGCAGGCGGATCAGGTCAGAGTTTGCCATCAGATCGTGCAGCGTGTCGCTGATCCAGCGGTCGTCCTCGTTCAGGAATCCGACCGGCAGACGCGAGTCGGATGCGCCACCGCCACTGAACCCGCCAAAGGCAAAGCCGAACAGGAAGGTGAACAGGATCGGCATGAGCAGCAGGAACATGAAGGTCTTGAAATCCCGCAGAAATTGGGTCAGGTCTTTCAGAGCAATGTCGAGGATGCGTTTCATTTTTTTGAAAACTTTCAAATCTCACCGCAAAGGCACAAAGTCTCGAAGGCACAAAACGGGAAATTTCTTTGTGTCTCTGTGTCTTAGTGGCTTCGTGGTAAAGAACCCATTATTTTCTCACGCATAGCGTTTATTAAAGCGCCACACGCCAATAGCGAAGAAGGCCGTGCTCCAGACCAGTAAGGCCAGGGTGGTCATCAGCAAGGTCGTGGTTGGTTCGCCATTCATGGACTGCATCAGGCCACGTACGGCCCAGCCCTGTGGCACCAGCAGCGAAACAGTATCACCCAACGTTGCCGCGGCAGGCGAGCCCATGGCGAAGATGCTGATCATGCCCAACATGCCGGTCACGGTCAGTACACCACCGAACAGCACACCACTTTGCTTGGTGTTCTTGAGGAAGGAGTTGACGAAGACGCCAAATGATGAGGCGCTGAAGATAATGCCAATCGCCATTAACGCCACAGAGAGTGTATCCCCCCAGTGGATATTGAAGATCAGGCGTGCGGCCAGGAGCAACACGGTTACCTGCACCGAGACGGTCAGGAAAACGGACAGCAGCTTGCCGCTCAGAATGGTCGCTTGCGAAGTGGGGGTGGTAAACAGACGCGGCAGGGTGCGCTCTTCATCTTCTTTCAAAATGCTCTGTGCCGTGGATGCGCCAGTGAAAAAGGCGTAGAAGATCATCATGCCGCCCATAATGGGGCCGACGATGCTGAGCAGAATATTACCGCTTTGTTCTGCTTCGCTGGGTTCCGCTGTGGATGGGGCACGCACGTCTAGCAGTTCGGCTTCCACATCGTCGGCCTCGGCCAGGGAGACATCCAGATAATCCTGGACGAGTTGTCCGGTCAGCATCTGCTCCTCGGGTGCGGCATCATTCAAAAAAACTTTGACGGCGATCTTGACGCCCGACATGCCGTCCATGAAGCGGTTCATGATGGCGCGGATGATGTCAGGGCCGATGGTCAGGGTGGGATCCTGGTAGAACTCGATGGTTGCTTTGCCATAGACGTCCGCGAACTCTTTGGAGAAGTTCTCAGGGATGACGATCGCCACCTGGGCTTGCTGGTTGTCTACGGCAGCGCGAGCAGCACCCGGGTTCGGTGCGAACGAAACCTCGACTAGATCGGCCAGATCTTCGCTTTGCAGGATGTTGACGACCAGGTCGCCCATCGTGTCGGCTTTCTTCCCGCCGGGAATGTTCTTGGGGTTGACCTGGAATTTCGGTCCGCCCTCATCCATGTTCGCGATAATCACTTTCGTGCGCGGCAGGCTAAAACCGCCGTTGTCGGCCAGGTTGCCGAACATGAAGTAGAACATGCCCGTCACCAGCAGTGGGACGACGAACATGAAGACAATGGCGAAAAAGCTACGGAAGGAGCGCAGCATGTCTTTGAGGGCGATGTCGAGAGCTTTCATAAACTCCGCCTAACAAAGAATACTTCTCCCTGAGCGGAACGATAGTGAAGTCGAAGGGCGGTTTTCAAACAAATTTGCGCTTCGACTACAGGCCTCATCAGCATTCGGTCCTCCGCTCAGCCAGGAAAGACTTCGTTTTTTGATTATCCATTTTCAAGTTGCCTAATCACGCAGCGCGCGGCCGGTCAGGTGCAGGAAGACCGCTTCCAAGTTTGGTTCCAGAATATCCACGGATGTAATGCGCGCCGAGAGGCGGTTGGTCACATCGAACAGGCGTGGCAGGACGGCGTTGCTGTCGTCCACCAGCACGGTCACCAGCCCGTTCTCCGCCGAAACCTGTGATACGCCTTCTACAGCCCGCCATTCATCCATCACTGCGCGGGCCTCCGTGTTCAGAGTCAGGTCGATACGCGTCTGCCCGCCTACCAGTTTCACCAACTCATCGTGGGTGCCATTGGCGATCATCTTTCCGTGGTCCATGATACCGATCTGGTCTGAAAGCTCCTGGGCCTCCTCCATGTAGTGCGTGGTATACAGCACGGTCATGCCCTGATCTTTGAGCGCGACCACGCTATCGAGGATGTTGCGGCGGGACTGCGGATCGATGCCGACGGTTGGTTCGTCCATATAGATGACTTTGGGCTTGTGCAGCAACGCCACCCCGATGTTGACGCGTCGCTTCATTCCGCCCGAATACTTGCCTACCCTTTCTTTGGCCCGGTCCTGTAACCCGATCACATCCAGCACTTCCTCCACGCGCGCCTTGAGCGCTGACCCGCGCAAGTTGTACATCTTGCCCCAGAAGGTCAGGTTCTCGCGCGCGGTCAGGTCTTCGTACAGGGCGATCTCCTGCGGGACGACTCCCAGCACCGACTTGACGCCCATCTGCTCGCCGCGAATGGAATGCCCCATGATGCGCGCGTCGCCCTGGTCCGGGCGTAGCAGGCAGGACAACATGGAAATGGTAGTCGTCTTCCCGGCCCCGTTTGGGCCGAGCAGGCTGAAAATCTCCCCCTGCTGAACAGTAAAATCCACACCCTGCACGGCTTTGGTCTCGCCAAAGGACTTGTGCAGGCCCAGGACTTCGATGGCGGGTGCATTGGTCATGAAGACTCCTGTATTTGAGCCGAGCTTGTGATGAATTGATTATATTATTCTTTACGTGGAGATGCGCGTTGAGTTGCGCGATTCAACGTGTCATTGGAATGAGGTAACTCTGCCAAACGACTGCTTCTCATCATCCCGCCCTTTGATTTTTCTGAAATTTGGGACAGACACTTTTCGCTGGGGTCCCGGTGTCGCTTATAAATTTTGAGTTCTCTATTTCACTGTGGTAGTGATCGTGTTGGTTGCGCCAGCCTCTCTCAGGGCCCTGGCAACCGCTCCAGATTTCCCGGCCGGGACCAGTGCGATCATGTTGCCGCCGCGCCCCCCACCGGACATTTTGGCACCCAATGCGCCCGCTTTGCGAGCCGTCTCCACTAAGTGGTCGAGTTCCGGAGAGGAAACCTTCATGTTGCGCAACAGGGCATGGTTTTCATCCATCAACGGGCCGAAGCTTTCGGGCATGCCGCTTTCGATCAATTGACAGGCTGTCCTGGCGATGCTGCCAATCGCTGCAAACAACGTTTCGTAGCGATCCGGGTTTTTGTGTTGATGCATACGTACATCGCGGACAGATTCCTTGGTAGAGGCAGGAATGCCCGTATCGCCAATCACAATTGTGAACGGTTTCTTGACATGCAAAAGCTCGATCGGCTGTCCTTTGACGAAATATACCGGATTCCCGTACGTGATGACCGTGTTGTCGATCCCGGAAGGCGTGCCATGATAGAGCTTCTCGGTTTCAAAAGCCAATGCGCTGACCTGTTCGTTGTTCAACTCCTTTTTCACTTGATTTGCCAGAGCACGGATAATAGCCACCGACACGGCTGCGCCGGAACCCAGTCCCGATGCGACAGGAATGGTGGAGCGGATCAGGATAGCTACACTGGAAAGCGAGTCCACTTCCAGGGCGGTGAGGGTATTTCGAACGGTAGCAGCCAGCGGGTGAGAAGGAGCGAGTGCCTCCAGCTTTTCGTTCAGTTGAATGTTGGGGGCGTTGATGCGGATTCCGGGGCTGAAAATCTTGTCGATGCGTACTTCTGCCTGCACTTGGGTGACGGGCACAGCCAGCGCCGGTTGGCCGTACACGACGGCATGTTCTCCAAACAGGATGATCTTGCCGGGCGCGGAAGCTCTGCTCATGAGAGGTAGAATACCACCAGCACGGCTAATCCCCAGAGCGCAATCGCGAGTTGCAATGGCCTATCGGACAGAACCAGTTCTTCTGGCGCGCTACCGATTCCCTTAACTTGCAGGAGATATTGGTAGCGGAAAATGCTATAGATAATGAAAGGAATAGTTAGCATCATGGCGTGATTTTCAGGCACGTTGGGCGCTGAAAATGTGTACATGCTGTAGGTGATGATGGTCATGCCCGATGCCAATGTGATCAGTTGGTCGAGAAACCCCAGGGTGTAGCCGTCCAGAACACGCCGTTGGGCATTGGGGCCATCTGCAATTTCGGAGAGTTCGGCACGTCGTTTTCCGGTGCCCATCAGCAAAGCCAGGAAGGTGGTAAAGATATAAATCCAGGGTGAAAACCGGACAACATTGATCAGCGCCACACCTGCCGCTACGCGGATAACGTATAAGGATGCCAGCAAGATGATATCGAATAACACTTCATGCTTGAGCCATTTGGAGTAGATCAGATTCAAAGCCAGATACAGCAAGGTAATCAGTGCAAAGTTTGGGGAAAGCCAGATTGCAATGGGAAAAGCAATCAATGCCAAAAGGATCGCAGAAACCCAGGCTATTGAGATGGGCAATTTGCCAGCCGCGATGGGCCGCTCCCGTTTGATGGGGTGCTGGCGATCCGCTTCCACATCCGCGATGTCATTGATAATGTAGACCACGCTGGCCACCAAACTGAAGACGATCACACCAATGAGGGTGTGCAGCATGGCATCCGTGTTGGTCAGCTTGCGGTCGAAAACGATAGCAGCCAACAAAAAGACGTTTTTGGCCCATTGCTTGGGACGCATGGTTTTGAGCAGGGCTTTCAGCATGCGGCTATTTTACCTTTGATTTAGCTCTGACGGGATCTCACATGCACCTGCGGCTCAGTGCAGGCGGACCCCGGTCAGAGCGATATAATACCTGTATGCCAAAAGTGCGCTTGGATGTATTATTGACCGAACGTGGGTTGGTTGAAAGCCGTGCCAAAGCCCAGGCCATGATCATGGCCGGGCAGGTGCGGGTGGACGATCAGGTCACGCTCAAGCCTGCTACCGGGGTTTCGACCCAACTCCGTGCTGACAGTCGATTCCGGTCCGCGCTTCGTCTCGCGCGGCGGCGAAAAACTGGATGCCGCGCTAGAGGCTTTCGGCATCGATGTTGCAGGGCTGACCTGCGCTGACGTGGGCGCCTCTACGGGCGGCTTTACCGATTGTATGTTCCAACGTGGCGCAGACAAAGTCTACGCGATCGACGTCGGCAAAGGCATCCTGCACTGGAAAATGCGCAATCATCCCAAGGTGGTCGTCATGGAACAGACCAACGCCCGCTATGTGGAAAATTTACCGGAACCGGTGGATTTCGTCACGATCGATGCATCGTTTATTTCGTTGAAGATTTTGTTGCCAGTGGTGAAAAAGTGGTTCACCCCGGCCCCCCTCGCCCCTTCGGGGCACTCCCCCCATTTGCGAAGCAAATGGGGGGAGCCGGAGGGGGGCCGGGGCTTAGTCACCCTCATCAAACCCCAATTCGAAGCCGGGCGCAAAGATGTTTCGCGTGGCGATGGCGTTATCCGTAAACCCGAAATCCACCGTCAGGTGTTGATGGAAGTATTGACATTCGCACAGGAAGAGGGTTTTGGCCTGAAAGGTCTCATCCGTTCGCCGATTACGGGACCGAAAGGCAATGTTGAATTCCTGGCCTGGTTGGGGATTGGCATCCCGCCTACGAATGGGGAGCCCCCCCGTTCGGGCCGCGAGCCCGCCGGGGCGAGACGGCCTTCGGGGATGATACAGGTGTCAGCGTGGATCGATGCGGTCGCTCCATTAGATGTTTCACCGCAAGAAGATAGCTAACAATGTTCTACAAAGATCGGATGTTCCCGCGCTTTGCGCTGTATGGGTTTTTGAAAAACCTGCGGTTTTTTGATCCGTTCATCATCCTGATCTTCCGCGAAGCCGGGTTGTCATTCCTGCAAATTGGATTGCTGTATTCCATCCGGGACGTGGCGACCAACATCCTTGAAATCCCAACCGGTGTTTTCGCGGATGCCTTCGGGCGGCGTAAGTCCATGTTGATGGCGTTCGGGGCCTATATTATTTCATTTTTGATTTTTTATGCTTTTACTGGCTTTTCGATCTATGCGCTGGCAATGGTGTTGTTTGCGTTTGGCGAGGCCTTCCGTTCGGGAACGCACAAGGCCTTGATCCTTGAACACCTGATGCTCAATGACATGAGACATCTGAAAGTGGAGTACTATGGGCGCACGCGCGCGTTCTCACAATTCGGCTCGTCCATCAATGCCTTGATCGCGGCTGCGCTGGTCTTCTACAGCGGAGATTATCGCACCATGTTCCTGGCCGCAACGGTTCCCTATGTGCTGGATTTCATCAACCTGGCAAGCTATCCACGTGAACTGGATGGCGATCTAGCAGAGTTCTCTCGCGAGACGATTGGTACGCAAGTGCGCGGCACTTTACAGGCTTTTGGGAGCATGTTCACAGATTGGCGTGCGCTACGAGCCATTCTCAATAGCTCCGGGTTCAGCGGCCTCTTCAAAGCCACCAAAGATTATTTACAACCTATCCTGGAAAGTTTTGCCCTGGCATTGCCTGTGTTTCTGGTATTGAGTGATAAACGACGTAGCGCACTGGTGGTTGGCTTGGTCTACTTTGTGATCTATCTCTTTACAAGTTACGCTTCACGCAGTTCGGCAGGATTTAGCCATCGCTTCAGCAGCCTGGGGCGCGCCATCAACCTGACGTTTCTAGCCGGCGCAGGGTTCCTGTTTGTGGCTGGTCTGGCGACCTGGGGAAATGTGACCTGGCTTGCCATCCTGGTGTTTTTGCTGTTTTATATCTTGCACAATTTGCGTCGTCCTATGAACGTCTCCTTTATCAGTGACCAGATTTCGACCCAGGTGATGGCCTCGGGATTGTCGGTTGAGTCGCAATTCACAACCTTGCTGGCTGCGGTCCTTGCGCCGCTTCTGGGTGCGCTAGCTGATCGCTTCGGTGTTGGTGCTGCGCTGACGATTTTAGCTGGCGGGGTTCTGCTACTGTATGTGTTTGTCCGCGTGGATGAAAAACCGTCTGTTAGTGCGCAGGTTGCAGGGAACAAGTAGAAAAAGTAGAGTAAGAAGTATTATGAAATGTCCGAAATGTAAATTTACCCTGGTCAAGAAATCCTATAAAGGCATGATGGAAGTGGATTGCTGCCCGAATTGCCGTGGGATGTGGCTGGACTTCGATGAGCTCGACCGCCTGGAAGATGTGGTCTTCGACGATGACCTACACAAAGGCTCGTTGATCCATCGCGAAACGGAAACCGACTATTTCTGCCCTCACTGTGAATCCAAACTGCAAGAGTTCCAATACCGCTTATATGACCTGAAACTGGACACCTGCCAAAACGGGCATGGCTTCTGGTTGGATGCCGGGGAAGATGTGCGCGTAATGGGCATTATGGCGGCCCGTGCCGCGGAAATCCAGCGCAAAGTGGATGCCAAGTCCGAGTGGCAAGGGGTTTTGAAACAAATGCACACCTTTTTCAAAGGGCTACGATAGCGCTTACACTTCCCGTAATCGATGCTAAAATAATCTTTGTTTGCGCAGTCATATAAGGAGGAGATATGCCTACACTTGAAGTCGAAGACGATGATGATGTCATCCTGGTGGAATTCGAGAATGAGTCGGGCTTGCGTTCTGTAAGCAATGATCCCGAAGAACTGCTGGAAAAATCTAAGATGGCCATTGAGCGCTCGATGGAGACCATCCAGGGCATGGCGAAAAAGGCGATCAAGACCATTCAAGGAATACCCATTTCAGAAAGACCCTCCAAAGTAGAATTCCAGTTTGGGATCAAGATGAATGGAGAGGCTGGAGCTGTGGTCGCGAAAGTGGGCGCGGAAGCGGCTATCACTGTCACCATGACATGGGAACATGAAAAAAGCGAGCTCAGGTGATAGTCATAAAGTGACTGTCACCTATGGATGAGATTATGGCTGAAATACTTCGTCACTCAAAATCTACGAGATTTCACTGTTCAAATCCGCCGGCGAATGCGAAAGATCATTGTTGGCACAGGGCGTTGCAATTTCACCGGATGGAAAAGTTGTTACCTGTGCACACGTGGTAGAAGTCCGCTGGCGAATTGAACCCGCGGGTTGAAATGGTGAGGAATTGGTGTATATTTTCCACAGGCGTTAGGTGGCGAGCAGAAAAAGACGCATGTGCAAAGATCGCAGCCTTTTTTCCCGATCTTTACGATGATGACATCGTTTTACTGCAATTGACGATGGTTCTCCACCTTGCGCCTGAACAAGTAGCAATTTTGGGAACATCTGATGGCTCAGAAACAAATCCGCTTTCTCTCTTATGGATATAGCCGTCTGGAAATTATCCGGCATCACGCGCAGATGGAACAATATTGGGAAGTGTTGAACCCCCAGCCGAACCGCAAATTGCAAGTTGACCCGATCCAGTTGCAGTCGCGACAGATCGATCAGTGGGATGAGCGGTTCTGCTGTTCTGGATACGACCGAAATCTTGTGGTGGGAATTGATCTCTGAAACATGGTTTCCCGATAAATCAGGACAGGACAGTGATATTGCATGGGCAGTTGATTCACAAAGTACTGAGTTTTGCACCATTTAGTTTCGAATTACGCGGTTCAAGTATTGGAACTTCGCCTTGCACCTTCCGTTAAGTTGCAGATCCCGATGCGCGAAGAGGCGATAAAAAAGTCAATTGCGCGGGAGCCGCAGTTCTCATCAAAGAAAAATATTCCTGGCACTATGCACCTGCTGTCTTGAAAGAATGGATCGGTCGCGACCACCTGCTCGAACAAATCACCGCCGATTGGAACGACCCCAAGAAACACGTAACCGGCTTGATCGGCTTCGGCGGCGAAGGGAAATCATCTTTAGCAAGGAAATGGGTGAATGATGTCATTGCGAGGAGCGAAGCGACGAAGCAATCTCCTGACAATGATGGAGATTGCTTCGCGAAGTCCGCCCTCGCAATGACATTGGATGGCGTGTTTTGGTGGGGCTTCTACGAAAACCGTTCCGTGGACGAATTCCTCGAAGCCGCGTTGAAATACATGAGCGGCGGGCGCATTGACCCGCGGGCCGTGCCCTCCTCCAACTTGCGCGCGCAGATCATCGGTGCCATGCTTGGCACGGGACGCTATCTCTTCGTGCTGGATGGACTCGAAGTGATGCAACACCAGGAAGGTGACCAGTATGGGCTTCTGCAAAGCAACGACCTGCGCGACCTGCTGACCTTCTTCGCCCGCCCCGATAATCAATCCTTTTGTCTCATCACCAGCCGCGCACCTTTGCTCGACCTGATGGATTACACCACCTACACTCACCGCGACGTGGAACGACTCTCGGTAGAAGATGGTCGCGCTTTGTTGCGAAGATTAGGCGTAAAAGGCAGTGACGCTGAACTCGATCAAGTTGTTGCAGATTGGGATGGTCACGCGCTCACACTGAGCATCCTCGCCGCTTATCTTGCTGAACGATACAACGGCGATATAAAACATCTTGCCGATATTCCCGTCCCAACCGCAGATGAACCTCGTTATGAACGTGTGCATCGCGTCTTGCGCCGTTATGATGAACATCTCACAGACGAAGAACGAGAATTCTTGAAATTGTTCTCCGTCTTCCGTCTGCCCGTGCAGGAATCTGCCTTTGAAAAAGTCTTTGAGCCCTTGCTGAAAACACACGAATCCCAATTCCCAATTGACCGATTCCCGAATTACCGAAATCGTAAACCGCCTCGTCACCTACCGCCTCATTCGTCACGATGAACACGAGAACTCCTACACGGCACATCCCCTCATTCGCAACCACTACTTTGCCCTCTTCACCAAAGGTGATCCTTCACAAGAAAAAGCCGCGCACGAACAAATCAAAGATTATTACCTCTCCATCGCGGGCGACACGCCCCAATACCCTACCCTCGACGACCTCAAGCCGCTCATCGAAGTGGTGCATCATGCCTGTCAGGCAGGGGCATATGATGAGGCTATGAAATCTATGGCGAGATCGAATTGACCAAGGGACAAAGTTTATTATTGTGCATCAACTTGGGGCATATGAAACTGAATTAGCAATTCATATTAGAATTTTTCCCTAACGGAGATTCTTCTAAAGAACCACAGGTAAGCAAATCTGCTGACAAACGATGGATATTGTCAACGCATTGGCTTCTGTCTCATGAGCCTGGGACGCCTGCGCGAGGCGGTGCCGTTCTACGAGCGCGTAGCAAAAGTAATTTTGAAGCTGATGAAGATTGGAGTAATGCAAGTGTTAGCTACCGAAACCTGGCGGACTTGCACGCCCAACTCGGCGCGCTGGAAGCAAGTGCCGAAGCCGCCCGTCAGGCGCTTGAACTTGCCCGTAAAGCGGAGGACAAAAGATGGGCAATTGCTTTCGTTAGCTTATCTGGCATGGGCTAAACACCTGAATGGTGACATGGAAGAAGCAAGAAGAATTTTTCAGAAGCAGAAAAATTGGAACCAGAAATGTCACTACTCAAACAATATATTACTAGAGTTGCAGGAGTATCAACATGCTGACCATTTACGAAGAACCAAACAGGTGACATGATTCACGCGCGCGTAACGAAGCAGAATATGCGAATATTGCGAACGAAATCATTGGTTTTTTATTGTCAGTCAATGCCACCGCGTCCTCGGCGATTTGGATTCTGATGCTGGAAATCATGAATCTGCCCGCGAGCATTACGAGTCCGCGCTCAAGATTGCGCGGAGTATTTCAGTATCGTTATGTACTCATCGAAGCCCTGCTGGCGCGCGGGAGGTTTTTGGCAAAGGTCGTAAAGACCTGAAGGTTTTAGCGAAGATCCCGTAACAAAGTGGCAGGGACAAAACCTGTCAGGTCTGAACAGGCTTTCAGCGACCTGAACGAAGCCCTCGGGTATTGCCTCGAGAGCGGCTATCGCATTTACGAGGCAGATGTGCGCGTGGCGTTGGCATGGGCGTATCTGGCAAATGGCTGAAAAGAGAAAAAGCAAAAGCAATCCGCCGAGCGCGCGTTGCAAATGAGCAACGAGATGGGCTATCACTGGGGGAAGGTGGATGCAAGAGAAGTAATTGAGAGAATAGAGAGTAGAGAATAGTAGGTGTAAAGCAGCAAGTAACTATTCATCTACTCTCCAGTCATCTACTCTCTCGCATCATCGGTTATACTTCCGCACGCAACTATGACTACTCATATCCGTAATTTCTGCATCATCGCCCACATAGACCATGGCAAGTCTACGCTGGCAGACCGCCTGCTGCAACTCACGGGCACGATTTCCGACCGTGATATGACCGAGCAGGTGCTGGATGCTATGGACCTGGAGCGTGAAAAAGGCGTGACCATCAAGGCCTCCGCGGTGCGCATGGCTTATAGGGCTAAAGATGGGAATGATTACGAGTTGAACCTGATCGACACCCCCGGCCATGTGGATTTCGGCTACGAGGTCAGCCGCGCGCTCAATGCCTGCGAAGGCGCTGTCCTGGTGGTGGATGCTACGCAAGGTATCGAGGCGCAAACCTTAGCCAATCTGTACTCGGCTATCGAAGCCAACCTCGAAATCATCCCGGTCATCAACAAGATCGATCTGCAGTCTGCCCGTCCCGACGAAGTGGCCGAAGATGTCGGGAGCCTGCTGGGGGTCGAGCCTGAGACGGTCATCCAGATTTCGGCCAAGGTCGGGCTGAACATCGAATCCGTGCTGGAAGCGGTTGTCGCAAAGGTCCCGCCGCCGCCGGACAAAAGCGAGGCCCCGCTGCGTGCCTTGATCTTTGACTCACACTACGATTCCTACAAAGGCGTCATCGCCTACGTGCGCGTGATGGAAGGCGAGATCAAGACGGTCGAAACGCTGCGCATGATGGCCACCAAAGTGGACATGAAACCGGTCGAAATCGGGATTTTCTCGCCTGGCATGAAACCGGTTAATAGCCTTTCGTCCGGGGAAGTGGGTTACATCGCTACCGGACTCAAGACGGTCCATGACTGCCGCGTGGGCGACACCATTACCCATCCGTCCGCACCGGCCTCGGACCCGCTGCCTGGCTACCGTCACCCCAAGCCGATGGTCTTTGCCGGGATCTATCCCGTGGACGCTGACGATTACACTGACCTGCGCGACGCGCTCGATAAACTGCAACTCAACGATGCCTCCCTGATTTTCCAACCGGAGACCTCCCAGGCGCTGGGCTTTGGCTTCCGCGCCGGGTTTCTGGGGTTGTTCCACATGGAAATCATCCAGGAACGCATCGAGCGCGAATACGGGCTGAACGTGCTTTTCACCGCGCCCTCGGTGGAATATGAAGTCTTATTGATCGATGACTCAACGGTACTGATCGATTCGCCCGCGGAGTTACCCGACGAGAGCAAGATTGTCGAAATCCGTGAACCGTGGATGGACATTGAGGTCATCACGCCGACCGATTACTATGGCCCTATCATGGACCTGGTCACAAAACGACGCGGCGAGTTCAAAGGGCAGGATTACCCCGCGCCGCATCGCGTGCAACTGAATTACGTCATTCCGCTTTCCGAATTGATCGTGGACTTCTTCGATGAGTTGAAATCGCGTACCAAAGGCTACGCCTCGCTAGACTATCGTTTTGCCGAATACCGTCCTGATAAATTGCAAAAGCTGGAAATCCTGGTCAATGGCGAGCCGGTGGACGCGCTGGCTTCGATCGTGCATGAAAAGGACGCCTATCACAAAGGCCAGCGTTTCATTACCAAGCTAAGGCATATCATCCCGCGCCAGTTGTTCGAGGTCGCCATACAAGCCTCCTCCGGTGGACGTGTGATCTCGCGCGCCAATGTCAAGGCCACGCGCAAAGATGTGTTGGCCAAGTGTTACGGCGGCGACATCACCCGCAAGAAGAAATTGCTCGAAAAGCAGAAGAAGGGCAAGAAACGTCTGAAGATGATCGGGAACGTGGAAATCCCGCAAGATGCTTTTATGGCGGTCTTGAAGTTGGAGGATGAGTAAGCTCACCACAGAGAGCACGGACATGTGCCCGAAAGGGTGGACCACAGAAAATTAAAAAATCTCCGTGCCCTCTGTACACTCCGTGGTGAATTTATGAAAGATGTAAAACGTTGGTTACCTGGCGCGTTGGTCAGCCTGCTGCTGATTGCCGCCATTTTATATTTCGTAGATTTTCGCGCGATGGCGCAGGCCATCCGCTCAGCGAATTATCTAATTCTATTATTGGCGTTGCCGTTGTCGTTCGTCTGGATGGCGGTGCGGGGCATCGTTTGGAGAACCCTGCTGCGTAACCGCGCTCCCTATCGCGATGTATTCCTGACGCTGGGCGAGGGCTACCTGATGAACAATTTCCTGCCCTTTCGCCTGGGGGAAATCGGGCGCGCCTTTTTGCTGAGCCGCAAATCCGACCTTCAATTCATGGAAATCATCCCCACCATCGTGATCGAACGTGCCGTAGACCTGGCATATTCGGCGGCGATTTTGCTGATCTCGTTGCCGTTCGTGGTCGGCGCAGAAGGCGCGGGGCAGATCGGTGTGATCATCGGTGTGGTGGTGATCATCGGTTTGGCGGTGCTGTATCTGCTGGCGCGCAACCGTGGATGGGCGCTTGACCTGTTCCACAAACTCAGCCAGCGTTGGCCCGTGCTGCAACGGATTGGCGGCGAATTTATCGAAGCCTTCCTGGAAGGCCTGGCTGTGCTGACAGATGGCTGGCTGTTCGCCCGTTTCCTGTTTTGGATGACGGTCAACTGGGGTATTTCGATTGTTTCCTATTTTATGATCATTCGCGCGTTCTTCCCAAATGCACAGTTCATCTGGGCGTTTTTCGGGCTGGGGATTGCAGCATTTGGCAATGCCATCCCGTCCTTGCCAGGGGCAATTGGCACCTTTGAAGGCGCCTTCGGCGGCGCGCTGACCCTGTTGACCGGCGACCAGTCCACTGCGCTGGCGGCGGCCCTGGCCGGACGATTGTATATGTACATCAGCGCGATCGTCATCGGGATGATCGGACTGGCCAGCGAAGGCCAGACGCTTTCAGGGATTTACCAGCAGTTGAAAGAGTTCAGAGCCAAAGGTAAAGCAAGTGTCGAATAGTATTCCTTTCCCGAGCCCACAGAGCATATTTCAGAATAAAGCATGATCCCTCTTCGCGACACGCTGAGACCGCGTCGATTTCCGATTGTAAATTGGTTCATTATCCTGGCCAATGCAGCCGCTTTCTATTATGAGCTGCGCATTGGTCCCTCCGGGCAAAATGGATTTATCACCACCTGGGGGCTGGTGCCGGCACGCTTTTGGGCTGACCCACAGAGCGAGCTGGGTAACGATTTTCAGCGCTATGTTCTTGCATGGTGGCTGGTTCCACATCGTAAGCAATATGTGGGTGCTTGTTCGTCTTTGGCGATAATGTGGAAGACCGTATGGGCGGTGGGCGCTATCTGGTCTTTTACTTGTTGAGTGGCGTAGCAGCCGGATTGATGCAGTCTTTTTTGCTGCCCCAAAGTTCTACGCCGATGATCGGAGCCAGCGGCGCGATTGCCGGCGTGCTGGGAGCCTATCTGATCCTGTTCCCGCGTGCACGGATTCTCAGCCTGGTACCGATTTTGTTCATTTTTACGATCATAGAGGTTCCTGCCATTATCTTTCTATTGTTCTGGTTCGCTTCACAATTGTTTTCAGGATTCCTTTCCTTGGGAGGTGCGAGTGGAAGCGGAGTCGCCTGGTGGGCGCATGTCGGCGGGTTCGTGTTCGGAATGTTGAGCGTGTTTCTATTTGCAAAGCGAAGAAGAGTTCGATATTAATTTCTGTTCAAGATAGGAAATCTAGGAATAGCCATGTCAAAGAAATATCTCATCACCGGTGGAGCCGGATTTATCGGATCGAATTATGTCTATCGTCTGCTGGCACGAGGCGAACAGGTAATCATCTATGACAATCTCAGCCGGGCAGGTGCCTCCAAGAACATGGCCTGGTTGCAGGAAACGTTCGGGGAAAATGGTAGCAGATTGATCGTGGGGGATGTGGCGGACGCCGCCCATTTGACGGAAGCGGCCAAAGATGCGGACGTGATCGTTCATTTGGCGGGACAGGTCGCAGTCACGACATCTGTCATAAATCCCAGAGAAGACTTTGAAGCCAATGCGTTGGGCACATTCAACGCGCTGGAAGCGGCGCGCGCTTCGGGTCGGAACCCGGTGTTCCTCTACGCTTCGACAAACAAGGTCTACGGCGGAATGGAGGACGTGGCCCTGGCCGAGGAGCCAACTCGCTGGCGTTACGCGGACCTGGAGCATGGCTGCCCGGAAACCCAGCCGCTCGACTTTCACTCGCCGTATGGCTGCTCGAAAGGGACGGGCGACCAGTATGTGCGCGACTATGCCCGCATTTATGGCCTGCGGTCGGTGGTGATGCGCCAGAGTTGTATTTATGGAACCCGTCAGTTTGGCATCGAGGATCAGGGCTGGATCGCGTGGATGACCATTGCCGCTGTGACGGGCAAGCAAATTACGATCTATGGCGATGGCAAACAAGTGCGCGATGTGTTGTTTGTTGATGATCTGTTGGATGCTTATGATGCGGCCATTGAAAATATAGACGTGGCTGCCAGCCAGGTCTACAACGTAGGCGGGGGCTCGGGGAACGTGATGTCGATCTGGGTGGAGTTTGGACCGATTTTGGAGAAGCTGTTGGGCAAGCAAATCCCGGTGGCGCGCGGCGATTGGCGCCCGGGTGACCAAAAGGTGTTCTATGCCGATGTGCGCAAGGCCGGGCGCGAGTTGGGCTGGAAGCCAAAGATTGGGGTAGAGCAGGGGGTGGAGAGATTAGTGCAGTGGGTGAAAGAGAACAGTGATTTGTTCTAATATTGCCGGGTGCGTATGAGCTTTTGTATCGGTGAGCGATATAATAGAACTGAAGACCGAACTCTCTTAGCCAGGAAACGCTGGCAGTCGTACAAGATTCCATAAGCCACCACATTATCGACTGGGCTCTTTTCTTATTATTGTCTCGGATTTTTAAGGTAAGGATGATGAAGAAGCGTTTGAGTCGACGAGATTTTCTCAAGTTAGCAGGCGTTTTGCCTCTAAGTGTTGCC
This sequence comes from uncultured Chloroflexia bacterium, assembly GCA_963785535.1. Lineage (GTDB taxonomy): Bacteria > Chloroflexota > Anaerolineae > Anaerolineales > Villigracilaceae > JAABUE01. The sequence continues at coordinate 265,751 of CAWAVQ010000019.1, forward strand.
GCTCCGGGGTTGTTACAGATGGCAAGTAGAGTGCAGCCGTTACAGTCCACGCAACAGAATGTGATTGTGGTCGTTTATGATGCCTTTTCTGCTTATCATCTTTCGTTTTTAGGGTACGGACGGGAAACTACACCACATCTCGCCAAGTTTGCAAAACGCGCAGTTATATATCATCAACACCACGCTGGCGGAAATTTCACTACTCCTGGAACCGCATCAATATTAACTGGCACACTTCCATGGACAAATCGCGCACTTAACCCCAACGGGACAGTAATCGAACCCTTTGTGTCCCGCAATATCTTTAGTGCGTTTCAAGATTATTATCGAATTGCTTATACCCATAATATTTGGGCTAACAAATTGTTGGAGCAATTTCAGGGCGATATAGAGGAGTTAATTCCCTGGGGTCAATTGTTTTTGCGATCTTATGACGGATTTATCCAAAATTTGTTCAAAAAAGACCTTGATATTGCATCGGTGGGTTGGGGGCGTAACATACAATTTGCGGAAGATGGATTTGCATATTCTTTATTCCTTTCGCACGTTTATCAAATGCTTCAAGATCGCAAAGTTGCGAACCTGAAAAAGATGTTTCCTCGCGGCATTCCATCTACCGGCAGGATAGATATCAATTTCGTGCTTGAAAATGCTACTGACTGGATAAGCTCACGTCTCTCCCAAATTCCACGGCCATTTGTTGGCTATTTTCACTTTTTGCCTCCTCATGGACCCTATCGAACATCCTTAGAGTTTTACAATAAGTTCGGGAAAGACGGTTTTATGCCTGTAAAAAAACCCGAAGATGTTTTTACACAGAAAGTATCCGAAGAAATTTTGCTCAGAAAACGGGTAGAGTACGATGAATTTATCCTGTATGTCGATAAAGAGTTTGGCAGGTTCTTTGATTATCTCGAAGGGTCTGGTCTTTTGGAAAATACCTGGGTCATATTCACTTCTGATCATGGCGAGATGTTCGAGCGAGGCATAGACGGCCACAGCGAAGATGCATTATACGAGCCCGTAATTCGTACCCCTTTATTGGTGTTTGAACCGGGCCGAGAAACGGGTATGGAAATATACACGCCTACCAGTGCGATCGATGTTTTGCCAACTCTGTTACATGTTACGGGCCACACCATTCCTGAATGGATCGAGGGTGAGATTCTGCCACCCTATAGATCTACTGAAGTAGATCCGGAGCGGAGCGTGTATGTGGTACGCGCAAATAAAAATGGTCAATATGAGCCACTGAACCAGCGTGCATCTACAGTGATTATCAAGGGACGTTATAAGCTTCTCTATTATTTTGGATATGAAGAACGCGGTATAGATAAGTTGGTAAAACTCTATGATATTGAGGCTGACCCTGAAGAACTGGTTGACCTATATGATTCGCATAGAAGCATTGCGGATGAAATGCTTGATGAATTGAAATCTAAATTGGATGAAGTGAACAAGCCTTACCTTTAGTTTGATCGGTGAAAGTACCAATTGTGTAGGTGAGATATGAGAGCTCTGAATGGCTGTTATCTTGACAGCTAATATTTATGTGGTAATATATGAATACTTGTTCATATATTCATATATACTATGTCCCTAGACGAACATACTTCCTTCCACTTGGCTAATTTGTTCAGCGCCCTGAGCGATCCGGCGCGCGTGCGCATTATCGAGTTGCTGCTCGACTGCGAACAAAGCGTTGGATCTATCGCCGCGCAACTCGGCATGAGCGAATCGGCTGTCTCCCACCAACTGCGCGGATTGCGCTTACAGCGTATTGTCCGCGCTCGCAAACAGGGACGGCAGGTCTTCTATTGTCTCGATGACGAGCACGTGGCGGAATTGTTTCGTCTGGGCTTAAAACATATGGAGCATCAATAATCTTGCACAATCACGCACACACTCACTTCAATGAAATCACGAAACAAACCGTTCGCCGATTGGCGCTTTCGCTGATCATCACCCTGATCTTTGTCTTTGTTGAAATCGGCGCCGGGGTCTTTGCCAATTCCCTGGCTTTGCTGACAGACGCGGCACACAACTTTACTGATGTGCTGGCGTTGGCGCTTTCCTGGTGGGCGCTACGACTCACGTCCCAACCTGCCAACCAGGAAAAAACATACGGTTATCACCGCGCAGGAATCCTGGCTGCGCTGGCCAACTCAACTACGCTAGTGGTCATTGCGCTGGGAATCTTCTATGAGGCTTATCAGCGTTTTATCAATCCGCCTGAGGTGCAGGCAGATGTGTTGATCGGCGTCGGGGTAGTCGCTGTCGTCATTAACGTGGTGACAGCCTTGCTCGTCCGGCGCGGGGCGGAACATGACCTGAATATCCGCGCGGCATTTCTACATCTCATGGGTGATGTAATGTCCACGGTGGGCGCGGTCATTGCGGGGGTCATTATCCGTTTCACCGGTTGGAATTGGCTCGATCCGCTGGTCAGTGTATTGATCGGGCTCCTGATCTTGTGGAGCGCCTGGAGTATCGTCCATGAGTCAGTTGACATTTTGATGGAAGGCACACCCACCGATATTGACATGGATGCTATGATCCAGGATATCTCTGCTGTGGAGGGCGTGCGCGGCGTCCATGACCTGCATGTCTGGTCTATCACCCGGGGGATGCGCACACTTTCGGCGCACCTGGTGACGGATGACTTACCCATTAGTGCAGGGGCCTCTATCCAGACCGGTGTCAATGAGGTTTTGTATCACAATTACAATATCAATCACGCAACATTGCAGTTGGAATGTAATGATTGTATGCCCAGTGCACTATATTGTGTTTTGGGAGAATATACCCATCGCCATGGACAAAACTAGGCGGGGGAACGCGATATTCTTATCTTGTGCTAACCAGCAATGTCAATGAATTTGATATAATGGTCACGCACACTGATTGGTGCCGCAACATCCTTAACTGTATGGGTATCCTGATAAATAGCGGGTTTAAAAGTAATTCCGACCTGCAATATGATTTTATCGCGGTATAAACGGTGTGAACAATTCGAACGTAATGTAAGGAGATAGATATGTATATTGATCCCAACACCGGTGGTATGCTGTTCCAGGTTCTGGCAGTACTCTTCGGGGTATTTTCTGGCGTCGTGTTGATTTTCTCTAGCAAGATCAAGATGGGAATTGCCAAGCTGCGCCGATCCATGCGCAAAGAAACCGAAGAAGCCGAACCGACCGAATCAAAATCTGAATAGATAGTTTGTCGCTTTTCGACAGATGGTCGATCGAACCCCGGGGTTTTGCGCTGACTCGTAATCAGCAAAATACCCCGGACTATTTTTTTTGAGGCTCGGATATAGAAAATGAAACGATATTCAAAACGAGGGCTCTGGAACCTCTTCTTGATTTGCGCTTTTCCACTCCATGTCTGGACCATCATTCTTGCTTTCCGGGATTTTTCCTGGGTTACAGATCGCACGAATTCCTGGGATGCTGTTGGCGTGGTCTCTTATGGATTGATTTTTGCTTTTGTCGAAAGCGTGGCAGTTTTGTTGGTTGCCATATTGCTAGGCTTCCTCGTTTCCAAGAAATGGAGTGAGGATCGCCGTATTACACTGGTGGGTACTTTGGCGTTTATCACAAGCTTATGGGCCATAGCCAGTTATCTTTTCTTTATGCTACAAGTGTCGATCCCTGGGAATACGATTCTCTCTATCGCCAAAATGGGACATCCGCTCCGCTTTTTATACGTGATCAGTTTGGCTATCATTGGTCCAACAGTAGTATTACCAGCTTATTTCGTTTTGCAATCGGAAAAGTTTATGCAGGCTGTACGAGGATTCTTTGAGCGTATCTCCACACTGACTCTGTTTTATTTGTTCTTTGATTTCGTTGGTCTAATCATTGTTATTATTCGCAATGTGTAAATAGGACGGGCATGAAGAAAGATATCACAAGGCGCGATTTTCTCAAACTAACCGGTGCGCTGCCAATATACTTGGCCGCACCTCGTTTTTTTGATTCTCTGGATGCTTTTCGCCAAACTCAGAATAAGCCACCAAATGTTATTGTATTTGTTTGCGATGCGTTCTCTGCGTTCGATATTTCCCTTTATGGATATCAACGCGAGACAACACCCAATCTTGCCAGGTTAGCCGAGCGGGCGGTTGTATACCACAATCACTATTCTGGCGGTAATTTCACTACCCCTGGAACGGCCTCCTTATTGTCAGGTATGCTTCCCTGGAAGCACCGGCAATTTGTTCATTATGGGGAGGGGAGTGAGATTTTTATAAAGGATAATATCTTTCGTGCTTTTGAGAATTATTACCGTATCGCGTATTCTCATAATCCATTAGCGAACAACCTGTTGGGCAAGGTGGATTGGGGTGGCGGCTTAGATGATTATGTTCCATCCAAGTTATTGTTCTTAACAACAGATGGGATCATTAGCGACTTGTTCAAGAACGATGATGATATTGCCTCAGTGAGTTGGGTGCGCGCTATCAAAAGCAAGGATGAGGGATATGCATATTCGTTATTTTTGTCTCGCTTCTACGAGCCGTATCAAGAATACAAAATCAAACGTTTAAAGCCCTTTTACCCTCGCGGTGTTCCTAGCGTAAAAAGCGACAATTATTTCTTACTTGAACAAGCTATCGACTGGCTGGGCGGCACCATTGAAAATGTGCCTCAACCGTTCTTGGGCTATTTCCACCTGATGCCTCCCCATGCGCCTTATAAAACACACATCGATTTTTATAATCGCTTCAAAAACGACGGTTTAAAGCCCGTACCCAAGCCTCTCGATATTTTTGCTCGAAAAGACGACCCTCAATATGCAGATATCTGGGAGGCACGCAGAAGTTATGATGAATATATTCTCTATGCTGATAGAGAATTTGGCAGATTTTTTGATAAATTAGAGAAATCTGGCCTGCTTGAAAACACCTGGCTTATCTTGACAGCGGATCACGGCGAGATGTTCGAACGGGGCGTTCAAGGTCATTTCACCCCCCTCCTTTATCAACCGGTGATTCGTATCCCTTTGATGATTTTTGAGCCGGGAGGCCGGACGCGAACAGATATATATTCCAATACCAGCGCTGTGGATGTGTTACCCACTCTCCTACATGTCACTGGGCAAAAGCCAATAGATTGGAGTGAGGGGAGTGTCCTACCGCCCTTTGGTCCAGAGCAGGACCCGGAGCGCAATTTGTACGTGATCCAGGCAAAAAGTAATAAGCAATATGCTCCTATTACCGAAGCGACAACAACGTTGGTCAAAGGACAATACAAGCTCATATATTTCTTTGGCTATCACGAACTGGGCGGGCCAGGGAGCGAGCGCATAGAACTTTACGATATCAAAAATGATTCTGAAGAACTCAACGATCTCTCTTCTTCCAAACCTGAGACGACCGCAGAATTGCTCAATGAACTCAAACAAAAGCTTGTGGAAGTCAACCAGCCATACCTGTCATAATATCCAAGAACCAAGGAAGCACCATACGTTTCCCAGCCCGTCGGATTCCCGGCGGGCATTAGATTCGAGCATGGCTACAGTGCGACATACAATGCCCGCGGCCACAGATTACGCTTTCCTGCTCAAGAAAAAAAGCACAATCTGCGGCCGATGAAGGGTATAATCTCCCCGCTCTATGAAAATTCTTACTGTTCTCACTTACTATCGCCCGCACACCTCCGGCCTGACTATCTACGCCGAACGGCTGGCCCGAGCATTTGTCAAACGCGGCCACCAAGTGACTGTGATGACCACCCAATACGAAAAATCCTTGCCGCGCGAGGAAGTGATGGATGGCGTTCGCGTCATCCGTGTGCCGGTAGCTTTTCGGCTTAGCAAGGGCGTCATTGCGCCGACCTTCGGCCTGGTCGCCACAAAACTTGTCTGGCAGCACGATGTCGTCCAGATGCACCTGCCGCAGTTCGATGCGCCCGGCGTGGCCTTGCGTGGTCGGCTTTTCAACAAGCCTGCCGTCCTCACCTATCATTGCGACCTGCACCTTCCGTCCGGATTGTTCAATCGTTTCGTCAATCTGGTGGTGGATTTCCAGAACAATATGGCTGGCATTCTGTCTGACCATATCGTGACGTATACGCAGGATTATGCCGATCACTCCCCTTATCTTTCCCACTACGCTTCGAAACTGACCCCCATCCTGCCACCGGTCGAATTGCCTGAGCCTGCCCCGGGCGCTGTCCAGGCCTTTGCGGACGAGAATCTCGTTAAAGAGCGCCGTCCGGCCATCGGCATGGCGGCTCGCTTTGCATCCGAAAAGGGCGTGGAAGTGCTGCTGGATGCCATGCCCGCCATTCTCGCGAAATACCCGAATGCGCAAGTATTGTTCGCCGGAGAATACGAGGCTGTAATGGGCGAGCACGCCTACGCCGCGCGCCTGATGCCGCGCATCCGCGAATATGAAGCAGGCGGGCACTGGAAATTCCTGGGCATTCTCAATCCGCAGCAGATGGCTGCTTTCTACCCGAATCTGGATGTGATTACCGTGCCGTCGCTTAACTCCACCGAAGCTTTTGGACTGGTGCAGATCGAAGCCATGATGAACGGTGTGCCGAGCGTGCCGTCCGCGCTGCCGGGCGTACGTCAGCCAGTGTTAATGCATGGCATGGGGTGCGTCTCCGAAATTGGCGATGCGGCCAGTTTAGCGGAAGCAATTCTCGAGGTCCTGGACGAAGCGGAAAAGTTCAAGGGCAATCCAACTGAGATTGCGCGTCAATACGATCCAGATACCATCGCGGCAGAATATGAGAAATTATTTGAGAATTTGATGGAGAAGAAAGGTTAGGGAATGACTTTAAAACCCTTCTCACGGAAATGTTGGTCGAAGGTAAAAGCAGTTTCGATCCCTAAGCGATGCATGCTTTCGAAGGCAGAGCAATCCACCAGACTTAGTTTTCGACGGTTGGCTTTGAAGACAATTTCGAGTGCCCGGGAATGATGTTCTTCACTAACCCAATCGATGATAACAAGACCCAGGATATTGTTTTGTAGTTTCTGTACAACGTTGAGACCAGATCTTTTTTGGATGATCGCAATGCTCTCAACAACAACATAATTGTTAGTGTAGAGTGTCTCGTTTTCACCCAGCAGGTTTATCCACTGTTGTTTTGCAAGCGAATGATTGATATCGTCAACCTGTACAGTCGCCAAAAATGCAGATGTATCTACGAAGATCATTCTTCGCTAGCCTGCACAAAATATTCATCATGATTGACAGACACGTCGGTTTTGCCTTCGATGTCACGAAACTCATCCGGATGTTCCTCGATGTATTTGATGAAGGCCAGCGCCCGCTGGCGTTTTTCGTCGCGCTCAGTTTCTTGGGTGGCTGTGGTTACGTATTGCTCTACACTTTCGCGCACCAGGCTGGCAATGGAAACATTACGCGCTTTGGCTAATTCCTTTAACGCATTCAGTTGGTCTTCGGTCAGTTGAACCATTGTGCGGATCATGATGGCCTCAATTCTGCTATCACTTTCTGTAAAAGTGCTATCATTATATCATGTCTGAAAAAGATTTTCTCTTCTTGCACTTGCAGGACCTGCCTTATTTCCGCGCGCTCATCCGGGGCGTGGAAGCGACCTATTACCAGGAGCTCGATCTGCCTGCGCCGGTCTATGACGTGGGTTGCGGCGATGGCCATTTCGCCTCCCTGACCTTTGACCGGAAAATCGATGTAGGTCTGGACCCCTGGCACGGGCCGATCCATCTGGCAAAGAAATATGGCGCCTATCGCGGGTTGGTCGAAGCGGATGGCGCAAAATCACCTTTTCCGAGCAATTACTTTGCCAGTGGGTTCAGCAACTCGGTATTGGAGCATATCCCCCACATTGATGCCGTGCTGGCTGATACCGCGCGCGTGCTCAAGCCGGGAGCCCCATTTTACTTCTGTGTGCCCAATCCGCGCTACTTGTCTGAGCTCTCGATTTCGCGCGCGCTGGGAGGCTGGTACATAGAGTGGTTCCGGCGTATCTCGCGCGTACATCACGCCGACGAACCAGACGTGTGGAAAGCCAGGCTTGAGCGCGCTGGTTTTGTGCTGGAACGCTGGTGGCATTACTTTTCCCCATCAGCGATGCGCGTGTTAGAATGGGGACATTATTTTGGTGTGCCATCGGTAGTCGCGCGCGTGCTGACCGGCAAATGGATCATCAGCCGTGCTCGCTGGAATTTGTGGCTGACCGAGCAGTTCGTACGGAAGTACGCTTCTCCTGAACCGGTCGAAGACGGCACCTTTACGTTTTACATAGCCAGGAAAAGATAGTAACGACTTCCCTGGCACCGCCCGCCACCGTTCGTGCCGTCCCGCGATCCCGGAGAACGTGGTACGCGGAATCCGGGACGAGCGCCCCATAAACACGGGGTGCGAGACGGCAGGGCAGGAGAAGTTGTTATTACGGTCTTGTTTTATGTCCTTCGACGAAAATTATTTTTCCACGCATACCTATGAAAATGTTTCCTTCACCAAGTACAGCATGTACTGGTGGTCAAACCGTTTCTATGCCATGCTTGCCCGCCGTTATGGAAAGCCCGGTGCGCGTCTGCTGGAGATCGGCTCCGGGCTGGGGCATTTGGTTGGCCAACTCGAAGATACGTTCAAGACCTATGGTATGGATATCAATCGTTGGGCCGTGAAAGAGTCGAAGGCGGCCGTCGAGAAGACAGCTCTGCAAAACGCCAGCGCGGAGGAAATCCCGTTCGCAGATGGCGCGTTCGATGTAGTCATCATCAAGCATATTGTTGAACATCTCCCCAACCCCGAAAAAGCGGTGGCTGAGATTGGCCGGGTGACCGCTCCCGGTGGGACGCTTATCCTGGCAACGCCAAACCTTGCCTCTCTGCTCAAGCCTTGGAAGGGTGAAAACTGGATTGGCTACCAGGACCCGACACACATTTCACTCAAACCCCCATCTGTCTGGCTGGACTGGATCAAAAGTTCTGGCTTCTCCTTGAGACGCGTCTTTGCGGACGGTTTCTGGGATGTGCCCTATATTCCGGTCGTGCCAAAGCAACTCCAGAAGCTGCTGTTTGGTTCACTAGGTGGCTTCCAGGCTATAACCGGAATGGTGTTCCTGCCCATGCGTTGGGGGGAGAGCATCATGGTGATAGCCCAAAAACAGTAACATTTATCAGTGGTTAGTACGCAGTCATGAGCAACGACTCCCAACTTCCAACCTCCGACCCCCAATCAGACGAGCCAACTGTACTCGATCTTTATAAGTCCATCTTCAAGGACTGGAAGTCCTTTTTCAATTTCCTGGCCTCTGCTTTTGACACGGCAAGGCGAGAGCAAATCAACCAATCCCTGGCCGAAAGCCGGGAAGTGATCGTTGAACCTGTTTCCGAACCTGTGGATGTTCCTGTTCAGACCGGGGACAAGCTTCCTTGGCGTGTCTTGCTCGGCTTGGGGCTGGCTTTGCTGGCGCAATATATGCTTGAGCCAGCCGGGGAATTATTCCAATTGGGCTCTTTCCATCTGGAAAAAAGCGGGCGCAATGCGCCTATTGCTTTAGTCTTCTATGTGCTGGCATTGGGGTTGATGATCTGGAGTATCGTCCGGCGTGAAATCCATTTGCATGCCTTGCTGCCCGATCACGACCGCCTCGACCCGGAAACGCTCCACTTGATCCCCTTGATTAGCGCCACAATATTGGCCTTTGCGGCCTTTGCCAGCTTTGGCGGCAACCTGTTCACGATTGCCAATGTAAGCGTCTGGCTGCTCGCCATTGCCTTTTTCGTTTATGCATTGTGGTTGCCGTATCGTCGTATTCGTAATGAGCGTAATGCGGAAGATCGTCGCCAGGTTGTCATATTGGGCTTGCTATTGTTTTACATAGCAGCACTGGTGATTTTCTTCCGGGTTTATCAGGTCAATACGGTCCCGCCGGAACCGTTCAGCGATCATGCTGAAAAAATCCTGGACGTGTACGATGTCTCGCAAGGGCAGACACATATTTTCTTCCCGCGTAACACCGGGCGCGAGGCCATCCAGATGTATTGGACCTTGCTGATGAGCTGGATTTTCGGTACCGGGCTTTCGTTCCTGAGCCTCAAGATCGGTACGGTGATCTTTGGCCTGTTGACCCTGCCCTATATGTATCTGCTCGGCAAGGAGATCGGCGGCGTACGCGTCGGGGTGTTTACATTGTTCTTTACCGGCATCGGTTACTGGCCAAATGTGATCAGTCGCGTTGGATTGCGCTTCCCGCTCTACCCGCTGTTTGTCGCGCCGACACTCTATTACATGATCCGTGGCCTGCGCACACGCAATCGCAACGATTTCATCCTCTCCGGCCTGTTTCTGGGACTTGGCCTGCACGGTTACAGCCCTATTCGGATGCTACCCATCGTGGTAGTGATCGCTATGGTGCTGTACTTCCTGCACGCCAGGTCCAAGGGCCTGCAGCGCGATACCATCTTGTGGCTGGTCATTCTGGGACTGGCGTCGCTGGTTGTTTTCCTACCCTTACTGCGTTACTGGGTTGACAATCCTGACATTTTTTCCTATCGTGCGCTCTCACGCCTGGGAACGGTGGACCAGCCATTGCCCGGACCTGCCCTGCAAATATTCTTCTCGAATTTGTGGAACGGTATGCGGATGTTCAACTGGGACGATGGCGATATCTGGGTACATTCCGTAACTCATCGACCGGCTTTGGGCGTGGTCTCAGGCGCACTCTTTTTGATCGGGGTGGTTCTGCTGCTCGTGCGCTACCTCCGCAGCCGCCACTGGCTGGACCTGTTCCTGCTGCTGTCCATTCCGCTTTTGGCGATGCCCTCGATCTTATCCCTGGCTTATCCGGCAGAGAATCCGGCCTTGAACCGCGCGGGAGGCGCTTACGTAACGGTCTTTGTCATTGTCGGGTTGGCGCTGGATGCCATCGTTTCCAGTGCGTTGAATGTAGTGGATGCAGGCACAGGACGCGGAAAGTTGCGAACGGGATTCATCTGGGGGTCAGTGGTGGTTATGATGCTCTGGTCAGGAGTCCAGAATTATGATCTGGTCTTCCGTCAGTATTATGAAACTTTCCGGGCTGGTTCCTGGAACTCGTCGGAGATGGGCGCCGTCATTAAGCAGTTCGAAAAAACGTACGGTACCACAGATACCGTCTGGATCGTGCCCTTCCCATATTGGGTAGACACGCGCCTGCCCGGGGTGTGGGCGGGTATTCCGAACCGTGACTTTGCGGTGTGGCGTGATAACCTGCCAGGGACAGTGCAAATACCGGGGCCCAAATTGTTTCTTGTGAAAGCCAATCTGCAATCGCCTGATGCCAACGATCAGGAAACGCTGGATGTGCTCTGGCAGTTATATCCGCAAGGGAAGCTTGAATTGTATAACTCAGCCGTGAACGGCCATGATTTCTGGATGTTCTCTGTGCCGGCGCAATAGATGGTCTTCGAATGAAAGAGAAATATCCCTGGATTTACGATGTGCTCTTGATCGCTGTGCTGGCTGCAGCGGCGTTTTTGCGTCTGTCTGGTGCGAATTGGGGCGAACTCCAGCACCAGCATCCGGATGAAGGGTTTCTGACCAGTGTAGTCTCCAACCTGCGCGCGCATAAGTGCGTTGACCCTGCCATCGAAATCGATGATTGTCCACCGGAGCAACAGCGCTGGATAGGCATCCGTGATTATTTCGATACAGCCACCTCCAGCCTCAATCCACACAACCGCGGCTTCAGTTTCTTCGTGTACGGAACCCTGCCGATGTTCATCATACGTTACACAGGGGAGATTCTGGGACAGACCGATTCTGGCGCATTGAAATTGTTAGGTCGCCAGTTCTCGGCGCTGGCCGACTTGGGTACGATTTTTCTGCTGTATCTGATTGTGGCACAACTGTACAACCGGCGCACGGCTTTGCTGGCAGCGGCTTTCTCGGCTTTCGCCGTGATGCAAATCCAGCAGTCGCACTTTTTCACGACCGATCTGTTTGTTAACTTGTTCGCGTTCCTGGCGATTTATTTTGCGGTGTTAATCATGACCCGGGAGGCGAAAAGCGAAGATCAGGAATTGGGAATCGAGAATCGGGAGACAGGAGGCCGGGAATCCGGAACTGGAAATCGAGAGTCGGGAATCGGATGTAACGGAAAAAGACGAGTCCCAAATCACGAGCCAAATTTCACGTATCACGAATACCCTTTCTCAGTTTGTGCGGGATGGCTTTTTCTGGCTCAGTATCGCTTTTGGTGTTGGTTTTGGCCTGGCCATGGCTTCCAAGGTTAACATTTTCCCGTTGGCGCTGCTTTTACCGGGAGCGTTTGTCATTCGCCTGCTCCAAAATAAAGAAGAACGTGAGCGCTTCCTTACCACTGAATTACTGGCAACAAATTGTAGTTTATCTGGTCGTTGGCGGTATCGCTGCTTTTCTCACGTTCCGTATTTTCCAGCCTTACGCTTTCAGCGGCATCATCACACCTGATAAACAATGGCTGGAGAATATCGCCGAGCAGCGTGTGCAAGCGCATGGTGACGCCGACCTGCCCTGGAATTTGCAGTGGGCGCGCCGTACACACCTGTATTCCTTCAAGAACTTGACGATCTGGGGTCTGGGCCTGCCGCTGGGTATCCTGGCCTGGGCGGGTTTCCTGTATATGGGTTGGCGCATCCTCAAGGGTGAGTGGAAACATGCCTTGCTGTGGAGCTGGACAGCTTTCTATTTCATCTGGCAATCGCTGCAATTCAACCCGACCATGCGCTACCAGTTGCCGATCTATCCTTTGCTGGCGATGACGGCAGCCTGGGGTGTGTTTGAAGTTGGCTAGTTCGTCAGAATTAAATATTACGAGTCACGTCTTACGCAAAACGTACTCCGTATTGCGTAAATTGGCGATCCCCATTGGCTTGCTCGTTTTAGTCGCTACCGCTGCCTGGGCTTATGCCTTTCACACCATCTACGTGCGCGACGAACCACGCATCGCGGCTTCGCGCTGGATCTACCAGAATGTGCCTGGGCCAATCAATGTGCATATTCAAACTGTAGACGGTGGGATCTTCAACCAACCGTTGCCATTTTCAGAGGGTTCGACGGTACACGCCGGGGTCCCCTTTGAAACAACGTTCAGTGCCTCGCGTGATGGCCTTTTGACAGAGGTTGCTCTAGGTTATGTCGTGGACCCGGCCGCACCGCCCGGATCGGGCTCGCCCGCACAGACGCTTACCCTGATCGTCTCCAGCGAGCCGTATTCGGGACCGGAACAAGCGTTGGCGCGCGCCAGCCTGACGCGGAGTTTCGCGCCCAGAAAAGATCCGCGCGGGGAACCGGCTACGCTAACGCTTGACCACCCACTAGCGGTTTCAACTGGTCAAATCTACTACCTGCACTTCGAAACGGACGCCGGCCTGCTCACGTTTTCTGGCTCAGCCGTGGCGAACGAAACCGACTACGACTATGGTTTGCCCTTCCGTGTTGAAGGCTTCGACGGCTTCGGCGGCATCTATCGCGGTGACCTGAACTTCCAAGTTTACTGGGATGACGACGCCGATAAATTGGCCCGCTTCGAAGAGACGCTCGACCAGACCGATTACATCTTCATCCCGACCAATCACCAGTATGGACAGATCACACGCCTGCCAGAACGCTATCCGCTGACAACAGTTTACTACCGCGAGTTGCTTGGTTGCCCGCCGGAGCGCAACATCATCGAATGCTATCGCGTGGCCGAGCCCGGTATGTTCAAAGGCGATTTGGGCTTTGACCTGGTGGCGGTTTTCCAGTCTTATCCGACACTTGGGCCGATTGTCATCAATGACCAGGCGGCTGAAGAGGCCTTCACTTTCTACGATCATCCTAAAGTGTTCGTCTTCAAGAAGCGCGCGGACTACAATCCCCAGAAGGTAGCTTCCATTCTCGGTGCGGTGGATTTGACCAACGTGGTCCACCTGACGCCCAGGGAAGCTTCTTCGTACAAGAGCATGATGCTGCCAGAAGACCGCCTGGCTCAACAACAAGCTGGCGGGACCTGGTCAAAGCTGTTCAGCTACAACTGGTTGCAAAACAAATATCCCTACCTCGGATTGGTGATCTGGTATGCCTTCGTCTTTGTGCTGGGCGTGTTGACCTATCCCATCATCCGGCTGGTCTTGCCGGGCTTGGGCGATAAGGGTTATGCGTTGTCGCGCACGCTGGGGCTGGTCATCCTGGCCTATGTGCCCTGGCTGCTGAGTTCATGGGGAGTGCCACACACCCGCCTCCTGATCGGGCTGGTATTTGCCGCTATAGCGGTGGCAGGCCTCGTTCTGGGGTGGATGCGCAGAGATGAATTGCTCGAAGAGTGGAAGTCCAATCGTCGCACCTTCCTGATGATCGAGGGCGTCTTCCTGTCCTTCTTCCTGTTCGATTTGTTCATCCGCATCGGCAATCCCGACCTGTGGCATCCGTTCAAGGGCGGCGAGCGTCCGATGGACTTTTCGTACCTCAACGCGGTCATCAAGAGCACTACTTTCCCGCCGTATGACCCCTGGTTTGCGGGCGGTTATATCAATTATTACTATTATGGTTTTGTGTTGGTGGGCACGCCTGTGAAATTGCTCGGTATTGTGCCGTCGATTGCTTATAACTTTATCCTGCCAACGTTGTTTGCAATCGTAGGCACCAGCGCGTTTTCGATTGGCTGGAATTTGGTGGATCGAGGAAAGATGAAAGATGAGAAAGGGCTTTCTTTCTTCTTTCGTCTCCCCTGCTTTTGTTGCTGGGCTGGCTGCTGCCCTGCTGATGGTTGTACTCGGTAACCTCGGCACGATCCAGATGGTGTTCCAGGCGCTGGCGCGTCTGGCTGCGCCGAGCGGGGATATCACCAATCTGGACTTTCTCCAACGTCTGGTATATGCGCTACAGGGACTCTTCAAAACGATTGCCCAGGGTGTAGTGCTGCCTATCGGGCGCGGTGAATGGTACTGGAACCCCAGTCGCGTCATTCCGCCGGGACCGGGCAACGAGATCACCGAATTCCCGTTCTTCACTTTCCTGTACAGCGATCTGCACGCGCATATGATCGTGCTGACGATGACCACCTTCGTCATCGCATGGGCGCTGGCAACTGTCAAAGCGCGTCGCGCATCGCTCTTGTCCGTCGTTGTGGGTGCACTGGTGATCGGAGGATTGTATCCGACCAATCTCTCAGACATCTATACCTACCTGCCGGTGGGCGTGACCGCTCTGGTGTACGCCATCTGGCGTGCCGACGATGTCCCCAAAATGGGATGGTTGCCCGCTCTATCTCCCACTACCAGACGGATCATTCTGTCAGTTTTAGGGGCTGTTGCGCTAACCCTGCTCTCGATTTGGTTCTACGAGCCATACCGGGCCGCTTACAGCCAGGCCTATAGCAAACTCGACCCGTGGACCGCCAGCAAAACACCCATGATGTCCTACCTGACACATTGGGGATTGTTCCTGTTCCTGATTTTCTCCTGGCTGGTCTGGGAGACCCGTCAATGGATGGCAGCTACGCCGGTTTCTTCACTGGAGAAACTGAGACCATTCCAGATTTTGATCGAACTGGCCCTGGCTGTTTTCATCGTTCTCATGCTCTACCTGGCGTATCGTAAGGCCTGGATTGGCTGGATCGCCCTGCCGCTGGCAGCCTGGGCCGGTGTGTTGATGCTCAGGCCGGACCAGCCGGATACGAAACGACTGGCCCTATTCTGGGTCGGCACTGCCATGCTGATCACGATTGTGGTCGAGCTCTACACCGTGCGCGGCGACATCGGCCGCATGAATACCATCTTCAAGTTCTACTTGCAGGCCTGGACATTGCTGGCGGTCAGCGGTGGGGCAGCCTTCGTCTGGCTGTTGGTCGACGTCCATACCTGGTTGCCACGCTGGCGTAATGCCTGGCAGGTCGTCCTGACGATGCTCTTTGCCGGTGCGGCGCTGTATACCATCACTGCTACCACCGATAAGATCAACGACCGCATGGCTCCCCAGGCCCCGCACACGCTCGATTCGATGACCTACATGGATTACGCCGAATACTGGGATTCCCAGACGATGGATCTCAGCCAGGATTATCGCGCCATCCGTTGGATGCAGGATAACGTCAAAGGTTCGCCTGTCATCGTTGAGACGAACTGCGTTGAATATCGTTGGTGCACGCGCTTTACCATTTACACGGGCCTGCCCGGTGTGGTTGGCTGGAACTGGCATCAACGCCAGCAACGCGCGCTTGGTCCGCCGAACTGGGTCACAGACCGTGTGGATGCCATTGGACAGTTTTACAACACTGTCGATCTGGGTTATACACGCGATTTCATCGCCAAATACAATGTGCGTTATATCATCGTCGGACAGCTCGAGCACATCTATTACGAAGAAAGTGGACTGCAAAAGTTTTCGCAATACGATGGGATATACTGGAAGACGGTCTATCACAACATGGACACGACCATTTACGAGGTGCTGCCCTAAGAGGGTGCGTCGCACCAGCCTTTCAGATAAAGCCTTGAAAACGGAACGAACCTTCGCTTGGATTAATCCTGTTTAGAGAGGTGCGATGCACTTGCTTAGCACCAAACACATGAAATCTGGAACTTATATTCTCCACCTCGCTTCGAACGACGCCTGGCTTGCTGCCGTTAAAGCAGGTGTCTATCGCGCCGACAGTTTGTCCACGGCAGGTTTCATCCACTGTTCGAAACTGTCCCAGATCGTCGGTGTAGCCAACAGCTTCTATCGCGGCCAGCAGGGATTGGTGTTGTTGGTGATCGATCTGTCGAAGCTGGAATCTGAGTTGAAATGGGAACCGCCTGCCGAACCTGAGCCCTCGCACGCACAGGCGGGTGACCTGTTCCCACACCTGTACGGCCCGCTCAATCTGGACGCGGTGGTCAAGGTGATCGCATTCGCGCCAAACGCGGATGGGGCTTTCAGCCTGCCTGATGTGTTAGCCTGAACCCTATGCTCTGGTTCTTCTCCTGGTACCTGACTATTACTTTACTGGGTTGGTTGACCTTCCCATTGGTCTTCCAACTCTTTCCAGCGTTGGCTGATCGCGGTTACAGTCTTTCGCGGGCCGCCGGTCTGCTGGTTTGGGGCTATGTCTTCTGGCTGCTGACCTCGCTGGGACTCTCGCAGAACGATGCCGGCGGTCTGTTGCTCGGTTTGCTGATTCTGGCGGGATTGAGCGTTTGGGCATTGCGCTCCATAGACCGCAGACGACAGAAGACAGATGATAGAGAGCTTGTCAATGGTTTGTCGACGATCGTTGCTTGGGTAAAGCACAATCGCCGTTTGATCTTCAGCGTTGAAATCCTATTCCTGTTGGCCTTTGCTTTCCTGGCTTTTGCGCGTGCCAGTAACCCGGAACTGACCAGCGCCGAAAAGCCGATGGAATTGATGTTCATCAACTCCATCCTGCGCTCGCCGACCTTCCCGCCGCGTGATGCCTGGCTTTCTGGTTATGCTATCTCGTACTATTACTTCGGCTATGTGTTAACTGCCATGCTGGCCAAGTTGACTGGCGTGCCCGGCAGCGCCGCCCACAACCTGATGACTTCCTTGATCTTTGCATTGGGGGCCATCGGCTCGTATGGCATTCTGTACAATTTGCTCGCATTGCGTTGGAAATCAGAAATCAGGAATCGGGAATCGGGTGATGAGCAAATAGCGAATGCCGAATCACGAATCCCAAATCATGTTTCCCGCTTGTCGTTTCTTGCTCCCCTGTTTCTGCTTATCGTCTCCAATGCCGAAGGCTTCCTCGAAGTCCTGCACCGGCGAGGCTTGTTTTGGTCGGGAAACACCTCAAACTTTTGGACATGGCTGAACATCCTGGAGTTGAACCAGCCTCCCGCCCAACCGCTGGGATGGATTCCGGAACGTTACCTGTGGTGGTGGCGTGCCTCGCGCGTTATCTCCGACTATGATTTGAGCGGTGGTTTCAAGGAAATCATCGACGAGTTCCCGTTCTTCTCGTTCCTGCACGCGGACTTGCATCCGCACGTGCTGGCGATCCCCTTTGGCCTGCTGGCAATCGCGGCGGCGCTCAACCTGTTCCTGGGCGGCTGGCGTGGCGAATTGAAGTTGTTTGGCTTCAGTTTGCGTATCAATCTAATTGGGTTCGCTTTCCTCGGTCTCTTGTTAGGCGGACTGGCTTTTCTCAATACCTGGGACATTCTGGTCGCGGCGCTGTTGATCGTCGGGGCGTATGTCTTGTCACAGGTCAGAGAGGCGGGTTGGAACTGGGAAAGAGGCGAGGATGTTTTCGTTCTGGGTATTCCGCTGGGGATTTTGTCGATCTTGCTTTATCTGCCGTTCTACATCGGCTTTTCTTCGCAATTGGGCGGCATCTTGCCTAATCTCGTCTATCCAACGCGTGGCGCACAGTTATGGGTCATGCTAGCTACGTTGCTGCTGCCGCTGTATGCCTATTTGATCTATCTCTGGCGGGCGGAAAAATTGAGAGGAAAATGGCTATTGGCGCTGGGCCTTTCGCTAGGCCTGGTGCTGTTCTTGTGGGGCGTATCGTGGTTGTTTGGGTTGACGATCGAGTTGACCGATCCGAATCTAGGTGCTTTGTTCTTGCAAATGCAGGGCGTTTCAGATGTAAATACCCTTTTCGCCCAAGCTGGCCTGAAGCGGCTCTCATACATCGGGGGACTGGTGACCTTACTGGCTGTCTTGATTCCGGCATTGGCGATTCTCTTGAGCAGAGACCGGGGATTGGAGATTGAGGAAGACCCATCGTTCGAACAACCCACGCTCAGAGAATCCACGACCTTTGTGCTCCTGCTCATCGTGCTGGGTACATTGCTTCTGATTGGGCCGGAGTTCTTTTATCTGCGCGATCAGTTTGGTACGCGTATCAACACGGTGTTCAAGTTCTACTACCAGGCCTGGATTTTATGGAGCCTGGCGGTCTCCTATGGAATTGCCGTTCTCTTACAAAAATTACGCGGCGGTTGGGACATCGCCTTTCGTGTGGGGTTGGTTCTGTTACTGCTAGTGGGGCTGACCTACCCAATCCTGGGCATACTCAACCGTACTGGAAATTTCCAGCTTGACAGAGCCGCTCTTCTTCTGGATACGATTCGGACCGATCCAGATGAAAACGCAAAAGCGGCAGCTCGCCAGGAGTTGGGTTCTCTGTGGACTTTGGATTATTTCAATATGTTCCAACGCCAAAACCCGGACGAAGCTGCGGCCATACGCTGGCTACAGTCCGCGCCAGATGGCGTCGTGGCCGAAGCGATTGGCGGTAGTTATAGCGCTTATGGGCGCGTCTCAACGCTGACAGGCTTACCGACCGTGCTGGGCTGGCCGGGACATGAGTCGCAGTGGCGTGGCGGCTATGAGCTACAAGGATCGCGTCAGGGTGATATAGAAACATTGTATGCCACGCCAGACTGGAATACGGCGAAAGACATCCTCTCGCGTTATAACATTCGCTATGTTTTTGTCGGGACTTTGGAACGGGGCAAACCGTTGCAGGAGGAGAAATTCCAGCGTAACATGCGGGTGGCGTTTCAGCAGGGAAATGTAGTCATTTACGAAGCACCTTGAGTATTTAACGTAACGACATAAAATACTGAAGCACAAAGTTTCCAACCTGCTCATTTGGGCTTCCTCTTCTCGTGCCCCGTACGGGGTACTCGTGCCCGTATCGGGTACTCGTGCCCATATGGGGTACTCGTGCTAAAATTGGCCTATGCGATTCCGATCCGTAAAGTATGAAAGCGTTCTGTATGTGATCGCTTTTATTTTGGCTGTAGCCCTGCGGTTTATCCAGCTTGGTGCTTTGCCGTTGGGCGACACCGAAGCCCAATGGGCGCTACAAGCCTTTAAGGTTGCCCAGGGGACGCGGCCCTTACTCGGTCCACAACCCATCTACCTTCTACCGACCAGTTTATTATTTTTCCTCTTTGGAACCTCCAACTTGCTGGCACGCTTCATTCCGGCACTGACCGGTAGCGCGCTGATTCTGGTCCCATACCTGTTCCGCCAACGCCTCAAACCGGTCCCTGGTCTGTTCCTGGCCTTCTTCTTGGCGCTTGATCCGGGCCTGGTCTCGCTCTCGCGGCAGGCGGGCAGCCTGATGCCTGCGTTGACCTTCGTTCTGCTGACCTGGGCCTTCTGGTGGGGCAAACGTCCGCGAGTGGCGGGCCTCTTCGCCGGGTTGACGCTGCTTTCTGGGCCGTCCGTCTGGGCGGGTTTGCTGGGATTGGGTTTGGCCTGGCTCTTGTATCGTGCCGTGCAGGTGCGTTCTCCCAGTGCCAAGCAGGAGGAGGTGAAATCGTCCTCGGAGGCGGAAGCGGGCGAGAGCGTGGATAGCGTCCGCCGCAGAGACCTGAAAGTCGCGTCGATATTCGGGGGCGCGACCATCCTGCTTGGTGGGACCATGTTCCTGTTATCCCCCAATGGATTAAGCGCCTGGTTGAATTCCTTGCCGTCCTATTTGAGCGGTTGGGGGCGGCCTTCAGGCGTGCCGGCGGGTCGCCTGTTATTTACACTGATAGCTTACCAGCCGCTGGCTGTGTTGTTCGGATTGGCAGCTGTGATACGCGGTTGGTGGCAGCGCCGAAAGCGTTACATTCGCTTGAGCTTGTGGGTACTGACAGCCTTGCTGGTGGCTCTGTTTTATCCAGCTCGTCAGGTGGGTGACCTGGCCTGGATGTTGATACCGTTATGGTTGCTGGCCGCTTTGGAACTTTCGAACCATACACGCATCTTCTTCGAGGAGCGCCGCGAAGTAGCCGGGATGACCATCCTGGTTTTGATTCTGTTATCCTTCTCCTGGTTGGATTATGCCGGGATCGCGCTCGACCCGCTCAACCCGGTCAATATCACCTCCAACGCGATCCAAGTAGGCGGAAGCATTCTTTTCGAACACTTACCGCCCACACGATATGTGCTATTGATCAGCGTCTTGTTGTTGCTGGCTGTCAGTGTGCTGATGGTTGCGCTGGGCTGGTCAACGCGGACGGCTCGCCTGGGGTCGGTGTGGGGCCTGACGATTGCGCTGGGAGTGTACTCGCTGGGCGCCGCCTGGGGTGCGACCGGTCTGCGCACGCCCGACGGTTGGGAATTGTGGTGGCCGGATAAGAGGCCTGCCCAGGCCGATCTGCTGCTGACAACTGTGAACGAACAATCGCAATGGAGCACAGGGGAAAATATGGGCCAGGAAGTTACTTTGCTGAATATCGATTCCCCAGCCCTGGAATGGCTCTTGCGTGGCCGGACTGTGCATATGGCCTCTGCGCTGGATATGCAGGCACCTCCGCCGATCGTCATTTCCTCCCAAACCGATGCCCTTAATTTGCCCATTGCTTATCGCGGACAGGATTTTACCTGGCGACGGGCACCTTTCTGGAACATAGCCGGGATATACGAATGGATCAAATGGTCTGTGTTTCGCGATCTGCCCTATGATGATGAAACGGTCATCGTATGGGTACGGAATGATCTATTCCTTGACGCCAGCCAGAGCCAACCCTAACGCAAGCAAGAGGCTCTCGATATTAAATACCAGAGATAAACAGGGATGAACGTTTGTTTATCTTCGTGTGTCCCTGGCAAATGTTTACCAAAAGTTATTGAAAGGAAATTCATTCGCAAGAATTCGTGGAGACATCATACCCGACAGGGTGTTAGCGGATAAATCAGTTCATGCCTTTTCACATTCCCCCTTCAATCATCGCAATTGACGGCCCGGCTGCTTCGGGTAAATCTACTATCGGCAAACGTTTAGCCGACGCGTTGGGTTATCTGTTCTTCGATACGGGTGTTATGTACCGTGCTATCACCTGGCTGACGCTCCAGCGTGGTATAGATATAAGCGATGAAGCCACCATAACCTTGTTAGCCGAGTCCATCCCAATCGATGTGCGGCCGCCTTCGCAGGATGATGGTCGCGCCTGTGATGTGCTTGTAGAAGGGGTGAACATCACCTGGGAAACGCGCAGTCCCGAAGTGGATGCTAATGTGTCAGTCATCTCGGCTTATGCCGGCGTGCGCCGCGCGCTCTCGGCTCAGCAGCGCCGTATTGGACAGCGCGGGCAGGTGGTCATGGTGGGACGGGATATTGGCACAGTTGTGTTACCTGGGGCTGACTTGAAAATCTACCTGGTCGCATCTGCCGAGGAACGCGCCCGCAGACGATACGAAGAAATTATCGCGCGCGGCGAAAGTGCGGACTATGACGAAATCCTGTCCAAGGTTATCGAACGCGACCGCATCGATTCGACCCGGGATGTTGCTCCCCTTAAAGCAGCTGATGATGCCGTTTTAGTGGATTCCAACAACCTGAACGCCGAGGAAGTATTCCAACATATATTTGCCCTGTGTAAACCGACCGTCACTTCGTGAAACTTTTGATTAGCGACATAAATCTTAATGCTTGAAACATATCGCGTTCCCATCCGTTTTCGCTTATCCCGTCCCGCATTAAAAACCGCCTTCCGGTTGATCTTCCGTATCCTGGGAAGAATCAAAGTGTTGGGGAAAGGAAACATCCCGTATGGGAGACCCTATGTGGTGGCGATGAACCACATCTCGATCTTTGATCCGCCGCTGATTGCTGCCTTCTGGCCGGAAGTTTTGGAAATCGTCGGTGCCTCAGATGTATTCGAGAAGCCTGGCCAAGGACAACTACTAAAATTATATGGCGTCATCCCGGTGCATCGTGGTGAGTACGATCGGGCTTTGATGCAGCGTGTAATTACAGCCATCAATGCCGGGTATCCTTTGTTGATCGCACCTGAGGGCGGGCGTTCGCATGTCACAGCCATGCGGCGCGCTTTGCCGGGCATTGCCTATATCATCGAAAAAACGGAAGCGCCGGTAGTGCCGGCAGGTCTGGTGGGCACGACCGATGATTTCTGGCAGCGTGCCAAGCGCGGTGAGAGACCGCAGTTGGAGGTGCGTATTGGGGCGCCTTTTAACTTGCCGCTCATTACCGAGAAGGGCGCAGCGCGCAGGGAGGCCCGTCAACGCAACGCGGACCTGGTCATGCGGCATGTGGCTGGCCTGTTGCCGGAGGAGTACAGGGGCGTCTATGCCGACTCAGCCATCATCCCTGCCGAAGCCGGTTAGTGAGGTCTGGCGTCCGGAATTAACCCGTTTGCCGCGCTTACATTGGGCGCGACGCTGCTACCGCGCCTTCTGGCGTGGGTTGTTTAACCTGCTCATCACTGTTTGTACAAAAAGAACGATAGAAGGTCTGGAGAACTTTCCCCAAAAAGGCCCGGCGCTGGTAGTTGTCAACCATCTGGGCGATGCGGATGCGGCGCTGCTGGTGGGTTCCCTGCCCGTCTCGCCGGATGCACTCGGCAAGGTTGAACTATACGATTTCCCAGATTTTAGGCAAGCTGATGGAATGGTACGGCACAATTTGGTTGCATCGTGGTAGAGCGGATCGGCGCGCTATCCGAGCCGCGTTGGATGGCTTTGCAGAGGGGCGCTTCATCGTTATCGCACCGGAGGGACGTTATAGTCTGATCGGCGGCCTGGAGCAAGGCCAGGAAGGAGCAGCTTATTTGGCGTTCAAGGCAGATGTACCCATTATCCCGGTGGCGATGATTGGCACGGAGAACGCGCGTGTTTATGGAAATCTGAAGTGTTTGCGGCGTGCGCCGGTCACGCTCAGGATAGGGAAAGCCTTTCGACTCAGCCAGCAGACAGATCGTCGAGAGATGATGCGGGAAGGTACCCGTCAAATTATGGCATCGCTGGCAAACCTTCTGCCAGAGTCCTACCGCGGCGTTTACAGAACTGTCAGTCATTAGCAATCTTAACGATTTGCTTTGCGACTATAATTTGTTTGGCATCATGTCCTTTTTAAGCCCAATTCTTCAAACATTGCCTTACCTGACCCCGCCGACCCTATTTGGTTGGGTGGTGTGGATATTGTTGTTGGGCTTGACGGGATATAGCCTGTACACTTGGCGGCGCTATCACCTTTCATGGAAAGGGCGTCAATGGGGGATACTCCTCGGCTTGCTGTTCTTCTCTCCGATTGCGGTCTTGTTAGTTGGTTTTCAAATCACATCGAGTTCGGCTTTGCCTACACCGGGCCTTCCCACCGGACAGTTTGGTGCAACTCTTCTGCCTTTTGCGGGTATTCCCTGGGCATTGGCTGCCGGTTTGTTGGGACCGATTGGCGCTGCCCTGGTCGGTAGCCTGACAGGTCTGTTGCGTGGACTGTGGGATACGCACAGCCTGTTCACCATGCTGGAGATGGCGTTGTTGGGCGCAGTATTTTCGGCTGCTATCCGTCAGCGTTACCGGACCGTATTGTTCCGCGTGTTGCGCCAACCCCTGGTGGCAGTGATCTTATTGATCCCACTGCGGGCGGCTCTGTATGTGCTGGGAGCTTATTTCAACATCTCCGGCGAGGCGACCGTCAGGTTGGATTATGCATTGAGCAACGTTGGCGCCGTGACAGTGGCCTTTGCTGGGGAGATGCTGATCGCTGGGTTGGTAGCTCAGATCGTAGCTTCTGCTTACTCGTCATCGTGGGGTGGACAGCGCGAGATCCAACCTTCGCCGGCAGAACGCAGTCTGGAGGCGCGTTTCCTGTTTGGCACGGGGATTTTCATTCTCCTGTTCTTGATCACTTTGTTAATTGGCGATTGGATTGTGGCCGGCAACGCCGCCCGTCGCATGTTAAGAGACCGCTTGAGCAGCACGGCGCAGATGGCCTCGCAAAGTGTTCCATTCTTTTTGGAAACCGGGCAAAACCTGGCAGAGCAAATCGCCTCGAGCCCGCGCTTGCTGGACGCGGTCGATCCGGACTTATCTGCTCTGCTGGGTGAGCAATTCCAGGTAGTGCCCTATTTTGATCAGGCATTTGTGCTGGATGCTACCAGTCGTGCCGTGTTAGGGTGTTATCCCACTTCTGCCTGTCAATCGTTTTCATTATTCCCGGAAGAAGATTCCGGAGTATCGTTTGCTCTTAGCGATGTGCCAAGCCAGATATATTCCATTCCCCCTAGTGAAGCTGGTAGAGCAGCGCGAGTTTCGTTCATCGTTGCTATCACGGACAGCGCTGGTCAAACACAACGGGTTTTCCTCGCTCGCACGGACCTGGGCGTCAATCCGTTGACCCAACCACTCATTCAGAGCCTCAGCGATATGGCTGCAATCGGTGGTACCGGTATTTTGCTGGATGATAATGGGATGATCGTGTATCACCCAGATGCCACTCAGATTCAATCCACCTATACAGGTCAACGTAGCGACCAGCCGCTTTTCTACGATGATACGGCTTCTAACGGTACGCGGCAAATGGTGTATTACCAGCCTGTAGCCGGGCGCGCCTGGGCGATTGTGCTGACCGTCCCTGCACAGGAATCGCAGCAACTGGCACTTGAAATTGCATTGCCGCTTTCGGTCATGCTGGTCATCCTGGCTTTGTTTGCCCTGATCAGTTTGCGTTTTGGTTTGCGGGTGGTCACGCGCTCGCTGCAGAAATTAGCTAACGAAGCCAATCGGATCGCGCAGGGCCAATTGGATCGTCCGTTACAGGTAGAAGGCGAAGATGAGGTCGGGCAATTGGGGCGCGCCTTTGAACAGATGCGTGTCAGCTTGCAGGATCGCCTGGAAGAATTGAACAGGCTGCTGGTTGTGAGTCGAGGCGTTGCCTCTACGCTTGATATGCGAGAGGCCTTCCAGCCAGTCCTGGATGCGGCTCTGGCCGGAGGCGCCAGCGCGGCGCGCGTAGTCCTGTCCCCGCAATTATTGCCTGAAACTCCGATTGAGTCGCCTTCGTGGTTCTCGGCGGGTGAGTCGCGCGATACGTATGCGCATTTGGATGAGAAAATCCTGGATCTAGCCGAAAAACAAGACCATGTTGTGTTATCAAATGTTGCCCGCACGCACAGCCTGGCTTTGGAAGAAGGTGTTTCTCGTCCGGCATCGTTGATGGCAGTTGCTTTGCATCACAAGAAACGCTATTACGGTGTGTTATGGATTGCATATGATTTGCCGCATACCTTCTCGGAAGGTGATGTTCGTTTTGTTTCGACCCTGGCAGGGCAGGCTGCGCTGGCCGCCGCAAATACGCACCTGTTCCTGAACGTGGAAGTCAGCCGTCGTCAATTAGAGGCTATCCTGAACTCCACGCCTGATCCCGTTTTGGTGACCGACCCAAATAACCGAATGCTTTTGGCGAACGCTGCCGCTGAGCAAGCGCTTGGCACCAGGTTAGGAAAGGTTGAGGGCCAGCCTACGCAGCGCCTGATCCAACAAAAGCCCTTGCTTAACCTGCTAAATGCCATGGGTGAAAAACAATCTGTTGAAGTGCTCCTACCTGATGGACGTACCTATCTTGCCACGGCTTCATCGGTCATGGCGGATGATAAACGCGTGGGTCGTGTATGCATTATGCGAGATGTCACGCGCTTCAAAGAACTGGATGCACTCAAATCCGAATTTGTGGCCACCGTCAGTCATGATCTGCGCTCGCCGCTCACGCTCATGCGCGGCTATGCCACTATGATGGATATGGTTGGGGAACTCAACGAACAGCAACAGAGCTACGTTGGCAAAATCATTGCTGGCGTGGAGAACATGGCACGTTTGGTCAATGATTTGCTGGACCTTGGAAGGATAGAACTGGGTGTGGATCTACAGATCGAATCTGTTTCCGTGTTGGATGTGCTGGAAAAGGTGACAAGTACGTTGCAGATGCAGGCCAATCAGAAAGAGATCGACCTCAGTCTGGAATTGCCAAAGGACTTGCCCGATCATATCGACGCCGATCCTGCTCTATTCCATCAAGCTGTTTACAATCTGGTAGAGAACGCCCTTAAATACACATCCGAAGGCGGACGGGTTTCCGTCCGCGTGCGTACATCTCCAGATGAATTGGTGTTCGAAATCCAGGATACCGGTATTGGAATAGCTGCTGAGGATATGCCGCGTTTGTTCGAGAAGTTCTATCGTGGCAAAGCGCGTGAAGCCCGCACACGTGTCGGCACAGGGTTGGGACTGGCCATCGTTCGGTCGATTGCCGAGCGCCATGGTGGGCGTATCTGGGTTGAGAGCGAAGAGGGGAAGGGAAGCATCTTCTATTTGCAAATTCCAATCAAACAGTCAAAAGAGAACAAAACTTCATAGTCAATATTTTTTGGTATATAATTTGCCTTCGCTCTCGCTGTGCGGGAGCGTCTTTTTGTGTATATAGGTTAGAATGAAGGCTGTATGCAAAACCAGGAAGAGCCCACTCAGCAGTCTATTATGCATCGCGAGGCCGGTTATACGCCGCCTCGTTCACTTACACATTGGCTGATTGGGCGCCCGCTTTCCACGGCAGATGCGCCGCATGAAACAATTGGCAAGGCTATTGGATTGGCAGTCTTCGCATCGGACGCGCTTTCGTCCACGGCATATGCGACCCAGGAAATCCTGGTCATCCTGGCTGCAGCCGGGACGGTCGCTTTTGGGTATGTGTTCCCAATTTCAATCGCGATTGTGGCTTTGCTGGTGGTGGTTGTGCTTTCCTACGAGCAGGTCATTCATGCCTATCCTGATGGCGGCGGGGCCTATATCGTTGCCCATGACAACCTGGGCAAGTTCTATGCGTTGATGGCCGGTTCTGCATTACTGACGGACTACATCCTGACAGTTTCGGTTTCGATTTCATCGGGCGTAGCGCAGATTATTTCGGCTTATCCGGCATTAGATCGATACCGTGTGCCTATTGCAGTTGCAGCGGTATTTTTAATCATGCTGATTAACTTACGCGGTGTTCGTGAATCCGGAGCGGCCATTGCTGTGCCAAGTTATTTCTTTATCATCATGCTGTATGCGTTGGTCGGAACCGGCCTGATACGCTATTTATTCGGCTCTTTGGGCGCGGTAATTGACCCGCCGCAGCTTGAAACACTGGGACCGTTAACGGTGATTACACCTTTCTTGATCTTACATGCCTTTTCCAGCGGCACGGCTGCGCTAACCGGAATCGAAGCTATATCCAATGGCATCACAGCTTTTAAAGAACCGCGCAGCAAGAATGCTGGCATTACTTTGATGTATATGGCTGGAATTTTGAGTTCCCTGTTCGTTGGCATCTCTTTCCTGACCGGGAGGGTACATGCCGTACCCTCTGAGCAAGAAACTGTTATTTCGCAATTGGCTCGCACAGTATTCAACGGACAGGGCATTTTGTATCTGGCGATCATTTTTGCTACTACTGTCATTTTGATTCTGGCGGCCAATACTGCCTTTGCCGGTTTCCCGCGTTTGAGCGCACTGATGGCGCAGGATGGTTTTCTCCCCCGCCAGTTAACCTATCGTGGCAGTCGACTGGTATATTCCTATGGTATTGTCAGCCTGGCATTGATAGCCGCTGTGCTGGTGGTGATCTTTCAGGCCAGCGTAACACGTTTGATCCCACTATATGCGATTGGGGTGTTTCTCTCTTTTACACTGGCACAGTTTGGGATGTCTCGCCGTTGGTGGAAAAGTGGCAGGCTGAATCCTGGTGAAGAAATCGTTGAATCTGGTTCGACAGTACGATATGAAAAGAACTGGATGACAAAGATGTTTGCCAATGGCTTTGGTGCTGTATGTACAGGTGTTGTCATGGTGATTTTTGCGATCACCAAATTTAGAGACGGGGCCTGGATGGTACTCATCTTGATCCCGGTCTTGGTGGTCGTGTTCCAGGTGATTAACCGCCACTATCGCGAATTGGCAGGCCGCCTTTCGCTGGAAAAGTTTGGGGGACCACCTCCGCAGGCCACTCGTCATAGGGTGATCCTGCCGGTCAGCAGCGTGCACCAGGGGTCGCTGGAAGCGCTGCGTTATGCACGTCTGTTATCTATTGATGTGACTGCGGTCCATATCTCGATGGATCCCGAAGAGACCGAGAAGGTCAAGAAAAAATGGGAGACATGGGGAGAAGGGACGCGTCTGGTAATTGTGGAGTCACCCTATCGCCTTTTTGTGGAGCCATTGCTCGCTTACTTGGAAGAGATCATTGCCCAGCGACAGCCGAACGAGACTATCACGATCGTTGTTCCTGAATTTGTCCCGTCCGAACGCTGGCATAATTTTTTGCATATGCAAACGGCTAAATTGCTTCGTAGCGAGTTACTGTCCAAACCGGGCGTAGTGGTTACCAATGTGCCTTATCAGGTATTTTGATTGTTGACAATTTTCGAAGGAGAATGCTTATGAACTTCTTTGTAATTGGTTGTGGACGTGTCGGTTCTGAACTGGCCTTTCGTCTGTATAAAAACGGACATAAAGTTGTTGTTCTTGATAAGAGCCGAGATGCCCTCAACGGACTGCCTCCTGAATTCCGTGGCAGAACTATCGAGGGCGACGTATTGGCTGAACAGATGCTTGAGCGCGCTGGAATTGCTGAAGCTGACGGCGTAGCGACAGTGACGAATTCTGACACACTCAATGCAGTTGTTGCTCACATGGCGCGTACTTTATATGAAGTTCCAATCGTGGTTGCGCGCAATTATGACCCTGCTATGCTGCCCGTGATGGAAGCCTTTGGCCTTCAGGTTGTCAGTTCCACCAGTTGGGGTGCGCAGCGTATTCAGGAGTTAATGCTTGACCCATCTTTCCGCACCATCTTCTCGGCCGGGAATGGGGAAGTGGAGATCTATGAGATGCTGGTCTCTCCCGCCTGGGATGGAAAACCTTTGGGAGACCTGCTACGCAACAACCCGGACTGTCTGGCTGTTGCGTTGACCCGGGCCGGTCGTGCCCTTTTGCCGAATGCCGAAACAACTTTGCAGGCGGGCGATATGCTCAATGTCAGTGCAACGTTTGCTGGCGTCAAGGCCTTGCGTTCGCTTATGGATGCAGGAACGGAGGTATAGGATGTTTGTAATTATTGCTGGTGGTGGACGGACAGGTTCTCAATTAGCTATATTGCTGCTCTCTGGAGGGCATAAGGTGGTTGTTGTAGAACACCGGCGCGAACTATTGACTCGCTTGCATCAAGAATTACCTACCGAGGCAATTTACGAAGGCAATCCAACGGACCCATCTGTTTTAGAACAGGCCGACATTCGAAAAGCCAATGTGATTGCAGCCTGCACATCGGATGATACGGCCAACCTGGCATTGTGTTTCCTGGCACGCAAAACGTTTGGCGTGCCGCGTACGATCGCGCGTGTAAATAATCCACGTAATGCCTGGTTGTTCAACGGAAAATTTCATGTAGATGTGGCGCTCAATCAGGCCAATGTGTTTGCAAGCCTGATCCAGGAAGAGATGTCCATGGGCGATATGATGACCCTGCTTAAGCTGCGCCGCGGACGATATTCGCTGGTGGAAGAAAAAGTCCCTGATGGCGCAAAAGCCATTGATGTTGCGTTAAAAGATCTTGGCCTGCCAGCTGAATGTGTTATAGCCGCCATTATCCGAAATGGCAAGATTACGTTACCGCGCGGTGATACCACCTTCCAAAAAGACGACGAGGTTCTAGCAGTTACGGACCCTGATGGCGCTCGTCAGTTGGCTGCGTTACTGGCCCCTGTCAGACATTAAGACATAATTAGATCTTTGATTCGAGTTTGACCGAAAATAGGCGTTACGGTATAATACCGTGCCACTTCAACAGCTAGATTCCCTGGACTGGGAAGAGCAATTATCTTTTGTATGAGGAAAGTATATGACGAAACGAACGTATCAACCCAAAATCCGCCGCCGCGTGCGCGTGCATGGTTTCCGCAAGCGTATGGCAACCGCAGACGGGCGCAAAGTGCTCAAGCGCCGTCGTTTGCGCGGTCGCTATCGCTTGGCCACGAAAGCCAACGAGCATGTCAAGAAGGTGCGGTGGTAGGATTCCTAGCCGGTTTGACCTGCGAGGCGGAGTCTTTACCCCCTGTTTAATGCTTTGAAACAACAAAAACAGTTGGCATTTCGAGGTACGGGTGCAGCGCAAATTCCGCCTGACCCGGTCGACTGATTTCAAGCGGGTGCGGCGCACAGGTAAGTCTTATGCCCACCCGTTTGTTGTGTTGGTAGTACAAACCAGTGAAGCACAAAGGGTACGTGTGGGGGTGACAGCCGGTCGGTCTGTTGGTGGGGCCGTGCAGCGGAACAGAGCCAAACGGCTCTTGCGTGAGGCAATGCGTCCGTTGCTCCCCGATTTGTTCCCCGGCTGGGACCTGATCCTGATCGCTCGACCAGCGCTCCCCTCCAAATCCTTGCAGGAAATCCGCCGGGTACTTACGAGTTTGCTTCGCCGCGCGCAAATCATATCCCTTTCAAATGAAAGCTGAATTTTACTTACCCAAAGATTATCCCAATGAGCCACGCCTGCGTGACCTGCCGCGGACGCCGCGGAATTGGGCTCGACTGGTGGTATTGGCATTGATTCGGCTATATCAAAAAACCATCTCGCCTGGCCTGCCAGAGGGGACCTGCCGGTTCTATCCGTCGTGTTCTCACTATGGGTATCAGGCCATCTATAAGTATGGTGCGTTAAAAGGCTCAGTAATGGCTGTCTGGAGGGTGTTGCGTTGCAACCCTTTCAATGATGGCGGTTATGATCCTGTCCCCTAGGAGAAAATTTAACTCAATGAAACCGAAGTTTATGCTTTTTGCGCTTGTAGCGGCCCTCGCTGCTATTTTGCTGAGTGGCTGTGCGGGTGGGGCCAGCCTAAGCAACAGTTGGCCGGGATTGGCTAGCGATGGCGAGACGGCTTATCTTGCATCCGGGCAATATGTGTATGCCGTCCGGTTGAGCGATGGAAAGGAAATATGGCGCTATCCAGCCAAAGGTAGCAATAGCGTCCAGTTCATTGCGCAACCAGTAGTAGCACCCGATGGAACGGTGATAATCGGTTCAGCCGGTTCGGATCATCGTTTGGTGGCAATCGATCCTTCTAATATTGATGCTTCTACCAATTCCCCAATAGAAAAGTGGATTTTCTCTGAGGCGAAAAGCAGTTGGGTTGCTGGTGTGCTTATTCTGAACGATAAAGTCTTTGCCCCCAACTCCGACGGCAAACTCTACGTTCTTGACCTTCAGGATGGTTTGTCTACGAAATCAGCTTTGAAGGAGATCGAACTCGGCGGTTCACTTTGGGCACAACCAGGCACAGATGGCACGTTGGTATATGTTACCTCGGTGGACCATCATTTGTATGCCATCAATCCCGAAACGTACGAATTTGCTTGGCCTGCTATCGATCTGGGCGGGGCCGTTCCCGGCACGCCGCTGGCCGGACCAGATGGCAATATATATATTGGTTCTTTTGCGTCGGAAGTCTTGAAGGTTGATCCTGCCACAGGGAAGGCGACGCCTTTGATCAGCACGCCAGGTTGGGTTTGGGGTGGACCCGTGTCAGATGGTCAGACGATTTATTTCGGGGATTTGGAAGGCAATCTGTTTGCCGTGGATGCTGCCAGTGGAAGTCAGTCCTGGTCTATCAAACCCGATGGCCCGGTTGTCGGCAGCCCGTTGGTGGTGGCAGGGAATATCGTTTTTGCTACCGAGTCTGGCTCTGTATATGCTGTGGATAGTGATGGAAAGATCGTCTGGCAGCGCGAACTCGGTGGGCAGATATACACAACGCCGGTCGCTGGCACTGACCAAATAATCGTTGCTCCTATGAAAGCCGATTTTTCATTAGCCTTGCTCGATACCAAAGGGAATCAGGTTTGGTCTTTTAAACCTGCGAATTGAGGATTAGATTATGTGGAATACCTTTATCATATATCCGTTCACCAATCTGCTGCTGTGGATTTACTCTCTTATGGCGACTATCCCTGGTGCATTTGGCTGGGCCATCATTCTGTTCACCATTGTCATTCGCGCTGTCACCTGGCCGCTCAATGCGCAGCAGTTAAAAGGTGCGCAGGCCATGCAAGAACTGCAGAATGACAAAGACTGGCAGGCTATTCAGAAAAAATACGCCAAAGACAAGGAAAAACTGGCGCAGGAACAGATGCGTGTTTACAAGGAGAAAGGAATTAACCCCTTTAGCTCCTGTCTGCCTACTTTAATCCAGTTCCCAATCATTATCGGTTTGTATCAGGCTATCATTCGAGCACTTGCAACGGCGCCGTTGGGATTGCTGCAATTGGCACGCAGTGTCTACCCATCTCTCAGCGTGGCCGCGCTCATCCCGCTTAACAGTCATTTCCTGTGGATGGATCTTAGTCGCCCTGAGGGAATCCCATTGCCTTTTGTAGTCTCCTTCCTTCCTTACGGATTCCCTACACTGGCAATCATTGTGGCGATTACAACCTATATACAGTCTAAACTGACCATGCCCGCCACTTCGGGCTCAGGCGACCAGTCTGCAGCCATGGGCAATACGATGAGTATTTATATGCCGCTTCTCCTGGGTTACTTTGCGCTTACCTTTGCCTCCGGCCTTTCAGTCTACTTCGTCATCAGCAACCTGCTTGGTATCTTCCAGTATGCTGTCACAGGCCGTGCCAACTGGCGCAACTTGTTGCCCGGCGGTAATAAGCAAGCCAAAACCAATTAGGCCTTTGGGGAGGAAATTATGAACGAAAAACCAACACTTGAGATCATCGCCCCTACCGTGGAAGAGGCCCTCGCACAGGGTCTGGCGCAACTTGGTCTGCCAGCCGAGGCCGTCAGCATGGAAGTGCTGGACGCAGGCTCGAAAGGGTTATTCGGCTTAGGCGGACGCCAGGTGCGTGTCCGTCTGACAGTCAAATCGGAAGAGGGAACGGTTTCGTCCGAGCCAACCCCTCCCGCCTCGAAACCGGACCATAAGCCTGCTCCCGTTTCCCCGCCGCCATTGGGCGAGGTTCCGAAAAAGAAATCTCAACCCCAGCCCAAAGCAACTGCCCCAAGCCCTGCTCCTAAGGATAATGACGAACCAGACGAGTTACTCGATATGGCTGAAGAGACTGTATCCAAGCTGCTGTATCACATGAAACTGCAGGCGCAGGTTTCTGCCCACTATGAAGAAACCGACCGCGAAGATCGCCGCACCATCCATGTGGATGTGCGCGGTGATGACTTGAGCATCCTGATCGGGCGCCGCTCAGAGACATTAAATGCCTTCCAGTACGTTGCCAGCCTGATGGTCGGTAAGGAAGTGCAGCAATGGGTACAGCTTGTGGTGGATGTGGAAGGGTATCGCAGTCGGCGTGAGAGTCAATTACGCCGGATGGCGCGCCGTATGGCCGAGCAGGCCGTCAAGACTGGACGCCGCCAGGTATTGGAGCCTATGTCACCTAATGAGCGTCGCATCATTCACCTGGAATTGCGTGATCATCCCGCTGTCACCACCGAGAGCGTAGGGGAAGACCCATACCGGAAAGTCACTATCGTCCCCAAAGATTCTTGATCTGGATCCACAAACTGTCTTGCGAAGGCAAGTCCTGAGGTTTATCCGAAGGATAAAAGCCTTCGCAAGGTTTTTAAGACGGTATAATGCTTGCATGTACAACCTGGTCCCAATGGAGCCGGTAGATTATCTGGTTATCGGACATGTCGCTCACGACTTGACCCCGTCCGGTCCACGTCTTGGGTGGCACGGCTGCATATGCCGCGCTCACCGCGCGAGCGTTGGGTTTGCGTGTGGGGGTTGTGACTGCCAGCGGCCCCGAAACCAGCCTGGATGCCCTGAGTGACGTTCTGGTCGTATCCGCTTCCTCACCACAAAGCACGACTTTTGAAAATATCTACTCTGGAGACGGGCGTAGGCAGATATTGCATCATCGCGCCGTGCCCTTATCGCTTGATAGTGTGCCTGAAGCCTGGCGGCGAACGCCAATTATTCATTTGGGACCGGTGGCTCAAGAAGTAGATGCGATTTTGCCCGGCTCATTTTCACCCTCATTGTTAGGGCTGACACCACAGGGCTGGATGCGTGCCTGGGAGGAACCCGGTCAGGTGCAGCGAGTGGGTTGGGAATCCGCCGAGCAGGCCCTCGGTCAGGCTGGAGCGGTGGTGGTCAGTATTGAAGATGTGGGCGGCGATGAAGAACGGATCGAGTTCATGGCAGCGCATACCCGTGTCCTGGCTGTGACCGAGGCAGCGGCTGGCGCCCGTCTGTACTGGCATAGCGACCAACGTCGCTTCCGCGCTCCTGAGATGTATGAAGTAGATGCAACTGGTGCAGGTGATATTTTTGCGGCCGCTTTTTTTATCCGGCTGTTGACTACACAGGATCCGTGGGAAGCGACCCGTTTTGCAACGCAATTATCAGCCTGTTCTGTCACGCGCAAAGGGTTGCAAGGGATTCCAACTGCTGAAGAAATACAAGCCTGTATGGTGGAGGTCTTTTAATTTATGGGATGGATTTATACGCTTGCCAATCAAAAGGGCGGAGTCGGGAAAACAACCACGGCTATCAACCTGGGAGCCTTTCTGGCCAGTTTTGGACAGCGTGTTTTGATCGTAGACTTGGATCCACAGGCAAATGCCACCTCCTGCCTGGGTGTGGACAAGCAGACGGTAAAAGGCAGCACGTACGACGCGCTTCTAAACTCAACTCCCGTCAATTCGTTGATATTGCGTAGTGAACGCCTGAAACTGGCTTTGCTGCCATCTTCCCCATCGTTAGCCGGCGCGGAAGTAGAGCTTGTGGCTCAACTCGGGCGCGAAACGCGTTTGAAGCAGGCTATTGCTCCTCTAGCTGACCATTATGATTATGTCTTAATCGATTGTCCTCCTTCGCTTGGTTTGTTGACGGTCAATGGGCTGGTAGCGGCTCGTGATGGCGTTATCATCCCAGTGCAGTGTGAATACCTGGCTTTGGAAGGATTAGGCCAGCTAACCCAGACTTTACAACTGGTGCGCTCTGCTCTGTTCCCTGAACTTAAAGTGCGCGGCGTTGTCCTGACCATGTTCGATGGCCGCACCCGACTCTCTAGCGATGTGGTAGATGATGTCAACCGCCATTTCCCGGAACAAGTCTTCAAATCAGTGGTGCCGCGTAGTGTTCGTCTGGCAGAAGCGCCTTCGTACGGCCTTCCGGTTTCAGCCTATGCCCCTGGCTCGAGTGGCGCTCAGGCTTATGAAAGTCTTGCCCTCGAAGTGTTGACCGGGGATGGAGTTCAAGTTCCCGTAGAAAATTGATATTATTCGTATTTTTGGTGGATAAAGAAGGAGCAATATATGCCTCAACGCCCTGGTCTTGGCAAAGGATTGGATGCACTTATTCCCTCCCCGCCCGGTGTGCAGCATCCTGCCGCCGATGATGGAGGTGTTTTACAATTGTCTGCGGACGCAATTGTCCGCAACCCCCGTCAACCGCGTAAAAGCGAGTTCGACCAAAAAGATTTGGAGGAATTAGCTAATTCCATCCAGGAACATGGCATTATTCAACCGTTGATTGTTTCACCTGGCGAGGGCGGGACTTACATCCTGATTGCCGGAGAACGTCGCTTACGGGCTGCCAGACAGGTAGGACTTCGTACTGTCCCGGCCATTCTGCGTCAGGCCAACGACCGTGAATTGCTAGAACTGGCTTTGATTGAGAACATCCAGCGCGCGGATCTGAATCCGTTGGAAGAAGCAGATGCCTATCGCCAACTGACCAAAGATTTCGGTCTTTCTCACGAGGAAGTTGCCCAGCGTGTGGGGAAAAGCCGCCCGGCTGTTAGCAATACCCTACGCCTGCTGGAACTTTCCGATATCGTTAAAAAAGCGCTTGTCGAGAGCTATTCCCACGCAGATGAGGATGACCAGGACCTGGAGCAACAAAACGGAACCAGGTTTCGTTTGAGTGAGGGTCATGCGCGCGCCTTGTTGCGTTTGTCTACACACAAATTGCAGGATTCTGTATTGAGGACCATACAGGAGCGTAAACTCAATGTTCGTCAAACCGAAGAACTTGTAAAAATTAGAAGCGGACAAAAACTACCCTCCGTTTTGAAACCAGCCAAGCCCCCCGAAATTATCGATCTGGAAAAACGCCTGGAGACAAGTTTGGAAACGGAAGTCAAGCTGCGCCATGGCAAACAAGGTGGTACGATTACCATTCGCTATTATTCGGACGAAGAATTGGATAAATTATTGGGAAGATTGTTATAAACGGAAAATCGTCTTATCAGGCCTGACGGATGAATATCTTTACTTGTGATCTTACGTGCTTTCTCTTTAGAAAAATTGACTTTGAAGCTGATATGTTGGATGAATGCTTACATCTGTAGAGGGACGATATGGCAAAACAAACCCAACTCACCCCTGAAATGCTCGTTCCCCGCCTGGGCGAATATCTGGTCCAGCGCAATTACATCACGGAAACAGATCTGCAAAAAGCGCTTGCATACCAACAAGAGAAAATAACCAACAACCAAACCTATTTGTTGGGGCAAGCGTTAATCGACTTGGGCTTGATCAATCGTGCCATTCTCGATCAGGCTGTGACAGAACAAATCATCCAACTGCGTTCGGCCCTGCAAGCTGCCAACCGTAACTTGGAACGCCGCGTGCAGGAACGAACGGCTGAACTACAAAAAGCGCTGGAACGGCTTTCAGAATTAACTCAGATGAAGGCCAACTTTATCAGTAACGTCTCACATGAATTGCGCACACCTCTGACGCACGTGAAGGGCTATATCGAATTGCTGATCACTGGTTCGCTGGGGCCCGTGGCAGAAGAGCAATATCACGCGCTTGAAGTTAGTCAGAGAGCGACAGCACGCTTGGAAGCCATGATTGACGATCTGATCATGTTCTCATTGACATCCAAAGGTGAACTCAGCATCAAGCAGGACTCAGTGGATATCCGTCGTCTAGCGAATCTGGCAGTCAAGTCTGCTGCGGAAAAGGCTTCAAACCGGGATGTTACCGTCCATGCGGTGGTAGATGAAGACATTCCTAATGTCCAGGCAGACTCGCAGAAGATCGCCTGGGTCTTCTCCCAACTTCTGGATAACGGGATCAAGTTCACGCCTGCGGGTGGACGCGTTGTCTTGAACATAAAACCAGAGTCAGGCAATCTGGTCATGATCTCAATTGTGGATACCGGTATCGGTATTCATCCCTCCCGCATCAATGAGATCTTCGAGCCTTTCCATCAACTGGACGAATCGTCCACCCGCCATTTTGGCGGCGCGGGGTTAGGGCTATCGTTGGTGCGACAGATTGTGGAAGCACACGGCTCGATGATCGATGTACAGTCTACAGAGGGGCACGGAACTACCTTCCGCTTCCCCTTGTTAGCGGTTGAATCGTAGGGTACCTATGTCCGAAAAGCAACTCGATCACAGAACTCTGGCGTACATCCAAACCCTTGTACAGGCTGCCAGCATGAACAACGATTGGAAAGCTGCGCTGGATAAATTGTTGGTTGCACTGCGGGCAGAATTTGTTTTTGATAATGTTGCTGTTTACATGGTTGATCCAACCACACTCAACCTGGAAATTGCACATGCCCGTGCAGTCGGACGTGGCAAGGCCGCCGAAGCGGATGCAGCTTGGGGAGAAAACCTGGCCAACCAGGTGCTGGCAAAAGAAAGTGTGCTCGTGCAGGATCCGGTCGAAGGTGCAAATGACAGATTATCCCAGGCCTATTTGTTGGGATTGCCCTTGTACAATGGTTCTAAAGTATTTGGAGTAATGGTTTTTGTTCGCTTTGGCGGACCTGTTTATGAGGATGCGCATATCACCCTGGCGATAGTTGTAGGAGGTTGGGTTTCCGCACTCTTATATCGGAAGGTACATGAGGAAACGGGTCAACAGCTAAATGCTTTACAACAAAAAGTGCAGTTGCAAGATGATTTTGTGGCTACGATCTCGCATGAATTGCGCACTCCGCTGGGTTTTATCAAGGGTTATTCCACAACCTTATTACGTGCAGATACAACTTGGGATGAAGAAACAAAACAAGAATTTTTGACCATTATCGACGAAGAAGCCGACAAATTGGCCCAATTGATTGATAACATCCTTGAATCAGCAAAGCTACAAAGTCGTTCTGTGCAGCTTAATCTGCAGCCTATCCGTATGGACGCATTGATCCGTGATGTAGTTGTTCGCGTTCGTACACGCCATAAAGATCTGGAAGTGGAGCTTCGTCTTGAGTCGATTCCTCCCATTCAGGGTGATAATGTTCGTATTACACAGGTACTTGACAACTTGTTTAGTAATGCCGTTAAATATGCTAGTGGATCAAAAATTACTGTGTCAGTCAAAGAAGATGACGGCTCGATCTTGGTCATTTTTTCCGACCGGGGGCCGGGAATTCCAAAGGCTTATTTGCCTTATATTTTTGAGCGTTTCTATCGCGTGCCAGGTGAACGTGCCAGCAAAGGCAGCGGGTTAGGATTATATATTTGCAATCAAATCATTATGGCTCATCATGGTAAGATTTGGGTAGAGTCTGAATTGAAGAGAGGAACCACCTTTTACATCCAGTTGCCAATCAGATCAGCAATCTAATTTTTCCTTTTTATTCACAAAGGAGTTGTGCATATGTCAAAACGAGTTCTCATAGTGGATGATGAGCCGCGTTACCTGCGGTTGCTGGAAGCCAATCTGCGCACAGAGGGATACGAAGTAGCAACCGCTCAAGATGGCGTACAAGCCGTGGATATCTTCTCATCCCAACCCATTGACTTGATTTTGCTGGATATCATGATGCCCCGCATGGATGGCTTTTCGACATGCCAACGTATCCGCGAATATTCTAATGTGCCCATCATCATGTTGACAGCCAAAGGCGAAGAGCAAGACCGCGTTCGTGGCCTGGACCTGGGGGCTGATGACTATCTTGTCAAGCCTTTCTCGGCGACAGAGTTACTCGCGCGCGTCCGCGCCGTATTACGGCGCAGCCAGGTCCCGATAGAGACCGGGCAAACTCGCTTTTTCTCGCATGATGATCTTAAGATCGATTTTGCACGTGCAGAAGTCTGGCGAGGTGAACAACCCATTTCGCTTTCGGCAACTGAATATCGTTTGTTATTACAATTCGCACATAACGTTGGTAGTATACTGACATCTGAAGACTTATTAACCGGTGTATGGGGGCCGGAATACAAAACGGAAAAGGAAATTTTGTGGGTGAGCATCGCTCGTTTGCGTCAGAAGTTGGAAGAAGACCCACATTCTCCCAAACATATCGTAACACGTTCCGGGTTAGGATATCTCATGCCACCAAT
This sequence comes from uncultured Chloroflexia bacterium, assembly GCA_963785535.1. Taxonomy (GTDB): domain Bacteria; phylum Chloroflexota; class Anaerolineae; order Anaerolineales; family Villigracilaceae; genus JAABUE01. The sequence continues at coordinate 305,763 of CAWAVQ010000019.1, forward strand.
GGAATCTTGACCCAGCGGAGTCTGCCGTGTCAGAAAAATCTATTCTTATCGTTGATGCAGATAACGCTAGCCGGAATTATCTTATACACATGGTGAAAGAACAGCGCTATGCTGCTATGGGCGCTGGTTCAGGCAAAGAGGGGCTGATTAGCATCTGGCGAGACCGGCCTGAACTGATAATTTTTGACCCGACTTTACAAGATATTTCTCCAGAAGAATTTTTACTAAAACTACGCCGTGATTTGCGGAGCGCCAATATACCGATTTTGGCTTTGAGTAGTGATCCTGATTCGAGCATGAAGGATGCCTGTTTACAAGCAGGTTGCAATGAATACATGGTGAAATCCGGTGAAGTGGTTGCAACCCTGCCTGAGATTGTCGCTCGTTTGCTGGGCGTAAAGCAAGAGTTGATAAAAGAGGGCGGCCACCTGATTGTCTTCTTGAGCGCCAAAGGTGGAACAGGCACATCTTCCCTCTGCGCAAATTATGCTATGGCCATCCACAATAACAAGCCGGAAGCAAGCGTTGTTGTTGTGGATATGGTATTGCCGATTGGTTCGATTGCACCGATTGTGGGTTATGAAGGTGAAGTGGACCTGGTTTCTGTAACAGAATTACCATCCGCTGAGACCACTGGAAGATATTTCCAAACGAATCTGCCCAAAATGGAACTGTGGGAATTCCAGTTGTTGGCTAGCGCGCCTGATCCAGAGCGTGCGAATGAACTGCAGGTTGCGCGCATCCCGGAAATCATCCAGACGCTTCAAAATGCCTATGATTATGTGATCGTTGATTTGGGACGTTCATTGTCACGCATCAGCCTGCCTATTATTCAAAAAGCGGATTTGCTAGTGCTTATCATGAGCACTGATAAGAGTACCATTACGCTGACCAAAAAGATCTTGGATTATCTGCATGCACAGGGCATCGAATCGCAGAATATATTTGCGATCTTGAACCGTGCAATTGGCCTTGAGGGATTGACCAAAGCTGAAGCTGAAAAAATCATCGATCTTCCAATCAAGACTGCTTTGCCGTATATGGGCAGTAATTTTGCTTTGGCAAATAATTTGAACCAACCCATCATCGTAAAATATCCGGGAGATACAGCGGCCATTGTTTTCAAAGAAACGGCCAATAATATGATCAATACTGCAACCAATTTGCGTAACAAATAGGAGCCAGCGTCTACAATTTTGCGGATTGCTGAAATAAAGAAAGTGAGAAATGATGACAATTGAATTTGACGATAAAGGCAAAATCTTCACTGATATCGTCTCTAAGGTAGCAATCCCAGCGGTGGTGCAGACGACTGAGCACCTGATCCGTGGTAATGTTCATGTTCGCCGCGATGAGAGATTGAAGGACGAATTAGACCGTGACGAACTCTTTTTAGCGATGACGGACGCAAGTGTTATTGGTGCCAATGGACAGGCGCTCTATCAGACCCGTTTCCTGGCTGTGCGCCGCGCGCAAATCATCTGGGTAATGCCTGCCCACGAAGTAGAAGACTTTGGTGAAGTATGACAAGGCTTTCCTCTGCTGGCGGCGTTTCTCGTCTGACAGGCCAGGATATTGTCAGGCTTAAAAAGTTTTTGATGGAAAATGTTTCACGTGCGATTGAGGAAGATGGGGTGACAGCTGAACAACGTGATGAATTTATAAAACAACGCATAGAAGGAATATATAACCAGGCAAATCTAAAATTACCACAAGATGTCCGCGATCTGATCTTCAAGGAAGTTTTGAATGAATTGCTTGGATATGGACCCATCCAACCACTGTTGAATGATCCGGATATCACTGAAGTCATGGTGAATGGCCCCAAGAGTGTTTATGTTGAAAAGAAAGGTAAATTAACGAAATCGAGCGTCGTGTTCGATGATGACAATCATGTGCTGCAGATCATTGACCGAATTATTTTGCCGCTCGGTCGTCGCGTGGATGCAGACAGCCCTACCGTCGACGCTCGTCTCCCAGATGGCTCGCGTGTCAACGCCGTTGTGTCACCTGTTGCTATCGATGGACCATGTATCACAATACGGAAATTTAGCAAGGAAAGGTTAGGTATAGATGCGCTTATTGATTTCGGTTCTATCACCGATAAGATGGCTGAATTCTTGCGTGCCTGTGTGTTAGCACATCTGAACATCATCATCTCGGGTGGAACCGGTTCGGGTAAAACTACCCTGCTAAATGTTTTGTCCAGTTTTATCCCGGAAAACGAGCGTATTATTACGATTGAAGATGCGGCCGAATTGCAATTGCAACAAGATCATGTTCTACGTATGGAAACCAAGCCGGCCAATGTAGAAGGTCATGGCGCGGTGACGATCCGCGAACTGGTACGCAATTCCCTGCGTATGCGCCCTGATCGGATCGTGGTCGGCGAGTGTCGCGGTGGCGAAGCGCTTGACATGTTACAGGCCATGAACACCGGCCATGATGGCTCACTGACAACTGTGCATTCCAACTCGCCACGAGATGCCATCGCGCGTCTGGAAACTCTGGTGCTTATGGCGGGTATGGACTTGCCTCTCAAAGTGGTGCGCCAGCAAATTGCCTCGGCAGTGGATTTGATTGTACAACAATCGCGCCTTACAGATGGCTCCCGCAAAGTGACAGCGGTTACCGAAGTAGCGGGAATGGAAGGTGATATTGTGGTGCTTACAGATGTCTTCAAGTTCGAACAAACCAACGTAACAGCCGATGGGAAAGTTGTAGGTTCTCTTAAGCCGACCGGTATTCGTCCGCTCTTCACGCCTCGTCTGGAAGCAGCCGGGGTCAAACTTGGCGCAGAAGTGTTTGGGGCTAACATTTCTGAAATACTGGGAAAAGGCCAGCGAAGGTAAAACGAAAGAAAAAGTTCTCTGCTATAATCGGTTAACCTGACTTTTAGAACGTCCGGAAAGAAAACATTGAGGAACTATGGATATGCAGGCCCAGATTACGATTCGCGCGAAGAAACTAGGCATCCTGATCCGGGATGCACGCATGGCTTCGCGGCGTAGCGCCAAAGAGTGCGCCGCCGCGATCAACGTGACTAACGGTGTTTTTAAGGCTTACGAAGAGGGGCGCAAAGCGCCATCTTTGCCTGAACTGGAAATCGCTGGTTTACTATCTAGAACTGCCCATTGACCATTTTTGGAGCAACAAATCGCTTTCTGATGCTCCTGAGCGCATCAATGAGTTAAATCTGCCCCGTTTGACCGGGCTCCGACATCGCATGATTGGCGCGCTCTTGCGTCAGGAACGTATGAGCGCCAGCCTGTCTATGAAATCCGTCGCCGAGCAAACCGGTATTTCAACCAGCCGTCTCAAACGATACGAGTTGGGGGAACGCCCAATCCCCTTACCCGAACTGGAAGTCATCCTCAAAGTATTGGGCGGGCGGGTCGAGACGTTCTTTGATCAGGGCGGGCCCATAGGTCTGTGGATGACGCAACAAAAAGCGATCCAGCAATTTTTGGATATGCCGGTCGAACTCCAGAATTTTGTCTGCCAGCCGATCAACAGGCCATATCTCGACTTGGCGCGCAAGCTCAGTGACATGTCCACTGGTAAGCTGCGTTCCGTTGCCGAAGATTTACTCGATATCACCCTCTAAAAGATACAAATTATGACTTCTGAACCACAACAACTCGCTGAACAGGGGAAACAGGCCTTTGCCGCCAAGCAATTTGACCAGGCCGCTTCGTTCTTTACCGAAGCGGCTTCCGCTTACGAAGCGCTGAATGATCCCCTGAACGCTGCCGAGGCGAAAAACAACCTGAGCGTGACTTTGTTGCAAGCGGGGAATGCGCAGGCGGCTTATGAGGCTGCCGCAGGTACAGATGAAGTATTCGCTCAAGCCGGTGATTTGAAGCGCCAGGCCATGGCTTATGGTAACCAGGCGGCTGCCTTGGAAGCGTTGAAAAAATTCGATCAAGCCCTCGAAGCCTATGAAAAGTCCGCAGCTTTGTTTGCTGACGCCGGAGAATCCGAGATGCGCTCTATGGTGTTGCAGTCAGCCGCTACGATCGAATTGCGACGCGGCAAGGTGGCGGATTCGGCGCTTTCGATGATCGGCTCGGTTGAGTCGGCTAAAAAACCCAATTTATTGCAAAGGTTTTTGAAACTTGTATTACGCATTAAACTACTGATCGAGGTTAGCCTCCAGGTCCGTCCAGCAGTCCCCCGGGATCAGCATCAAATTGCCAACTTGATGTTTTTTGAATCCCATGTGCATCGTCACCTGGACTGGCGTGCGCCGTTGGAATGGTTGGGTTATCCGTGTTACTGGGTAGTAGAGGATAATGGAAATGTGTTGGCGGTTCTGGCCTGTCCCCAAGATCCAAAGGGCGTGGCCTGGGTACGGTTGTTTGCCCATGCCAGACAATTATCGCTGAATGATGCCTGGACTGTGTTGTGGAACACTGCTCAAAAAAGCGTCTCACAACATGGTGGTGCAACTGTTGCAATGATAGCCATGCATCAGTGGTTGAGTGATTTGCTGGTTAGAAACAATTTCACACATACACAAGACATTATCATGCTCGAGTGGAAAGGGGCTCAGATCCCTGAGGGATCGTCAGTTGAGGGCGTAACGATTCGCACCATGCGGATCGGCGATTTGTCCGCGGTTGCCGACCTGGATGCTGCCGCTTTCAAACCGCTCTGGCAGAATCCGCTGGACGCATTGGAGAAGGCGCTCCCGCAAGCCACCTCAGCAGTCGTAGCAGAAGATGTTGATGGGGGCCTGGTCGGGTATCAGATCAGCACTGCCAATCCGTTTGGGGCCCACCTCGCCAGACTTGCGGTCCGGCCTGATGCGCAACGACGGGGCCTCGGTTCGCTCATCGTCACCGATTTGATCCGTCGCTTGAAGAACAAGGGCATCGCCCGTCTGACCGTCAATACACAGAGCGATAATCACGCTTCCCTGGCGTTGTACATGAAAATGGGGTTTATTTTAACCGGCGAAAAGTTCCCGGTGTATTGTTTTTCGGTTCCACCTTCCCAGTAGGAGGCTGGCATGACAAGTGAAGATGCAGTTATTGTGAATACGCTGGTGCGGCAAGCGCTGGTCTCTGCACGGGAAGTGATGGGGGAAAACGGTCTGAACACGGTCTTGCGGACCAGTGGACTGGAGCGCTTTATCGGGAATTTCCCGCCAGATGATTTGAATCCTGCCATCAACACCTCGGATTATGCTCGCTTGAATGAGGCCATCGAGGAGTTTTATGGACGTGGGGGACGTGGCATGTTGCGACGCATCGGTAAGGCTTCCTTTCAATATGCGGTGCGCGAACAGGCAGCTTTGCTTGGCCTTGCTGGCGTAGCTTTGAAATTATTGCCGACCAGGCAACGCATTAAATTCATTTTAAATGCAATGGTCAACGCGCTGAAAAAATCCAATCCCCAGGTGCAGGCCTGGGTAGATGAAGACGGGGATACTTTTGCGTACTGTGATGCTTCCTGTGCAATTTGTCACGGTCGCCACAGCACGAATGCGATTTGCTACCTTTATATCGGCTCGATTGGTGAAGCCGTGCAATGGGCTACCGGCCAGGAATTCAAGATTGTCGAAACGCTTTGTACGGCCAAAGGCGATCCGCACTGCCGCTTCGAGGTCAGGGAGCTGGGGGCATGAGGGACCGGACGCTTTCCGGCCGGTTTCTGCGTCACTTTATCGAAACAATTGCCAGCGAGTTAGGACAGGAAAACCTTTCCGCTGTATTGGAGAAAGCCGGGCTTTCTTCCGACTGGTCCGAACCTGCGCGTTGGGGCAATTTGGACGGTACAGCTGCGGCCGAAGCTTATGCCGGGCTGCAAAAGGGCATGCGCACCTATTACGGTCGCGGCGCGCGCGGCATCTTGATCCGTGTAGGGGGCAATCTGTGGAAACGCTTGTTGGATGATGCTCCTGTGGCTTTGAAAGCACAATCAAAAATTTTGTTTGGACTGCCTGTTAATGCGCGCAGGAAATCCGCTTTAGAACTGCTTGCCAAACTGCTCTCTGACCAACGAGGGGATGTGACGGTTTATACGCTGGATTTGGACCTGCTCCTGGCCGATAAGGCCAGCCCCGGTACCCTGGGACAAAACGAATCAGAGCACATCTGCTACGTGACCCTTGGGTTGTTACGGGAATGCCTGTACTGGGCCACTGGGCAGGAACACGACATCGAAGAGATTTCCTGCCGTGCAAACGGTGGCGAAGCCTGTGAATTCAAGATCACCATCGGAGGGTAGTTGCTATGAAGGCTGCTGAATGGAATTGGAAGAGTAATGATGGCTTGGAGATGTACGCCCAGAGTTGGGAACCAGAAGGGGCTCCCAAAGCTGTGGTTTGCCTCGTACACGGCCTCGGGGAGCATTCCGGTCGCTATGCTCACGTTGGCAAAGCCTTTACGGAAGCAGGCTTTGCGCTGGCTGCATTTGATCTGCGAGGGCATGGCAAATCCGGCGGGCCGCGTGGGCATATCCCGTCTTTTGACGCTTTTATGGATGATATCGAAGATTTTCAAAAACAACTCGATGAGCGCTTTTCTGACCTGCCACGTTTTTTGTATGGGCATAGTTTAGGGGGAATCCTGGTGTTGAATTATGTTTTGCGGCGTAAACCTGATTTTGTAGGTGTAATCTCCACGGCTGCCGGATTGCGCACATCTCTGGAAGAGCAGAAGGCCAAAATTATGATGGCGCGCGTCTTAGGCGTCTTGATGCCCAGCGTTGCCATCTCTAGCGGTCTGGATCCTGCCACAATCAGTCGCAATCAGGAAGTGGTAGACAAATATGTAAATGACCCGCTGGTGCACGATAAAATGTCGCTTGGGTTTGGGAAGATTATGCTGTTAGAATTGCCCTGGACATTTGAACATGCACATGAATTTTCATTACCCTTGTTAATCATGCACGGGACGGAAGACAAATTAGGTTATGCAAAGGGGAGCGAAGAATTCGCCAGTCATGTAAAACAAAATTGTACGATTAAATTGTGGGATGGACTTTATCACGAGCTTCATAATGAGCCTGAGCAGAATGACGTCTTTGCGTTCATAATCGCTTGGATGAATAGCCAGCTTAAAAAGAGATAAGATTCAGGTAGTTTTACTGGACAATTCCCCCCGTACATGGCAAAATTCTGCTTCAATCAAATCATCGAGGAGAAAAAGAGATGAGTCCTGAAAAAAAGGTAAGTAAGCGCCAGGCGATGCGGGAAAAACGTCAACGGCAGGCGCGCATGCAACGAATAGGTATCATCGGAATTATCGTTGTGGGGGCCTTGTTTGTCGCAGGTGCCTTGATATATCCAAATTTGAAGCCGGTTGGCGAAATAGCAACTATAGCCGTGACCCCGGGCGAGCGTCCAATGGCCAATGACAACGCCATGGGTGACCCGAACGCGCCGATCAAGATCGAGGAATTCTCGGATTTTCAATGCCCATATTGCGCCAGATTCCATGAAGAGACCGAAGCGCAACTTACCAATTCCTACGTAGCTGATGGAACCGTATATTTTGTCTATCGCTCATTTGGCGATTTCATTGGTCCGGAGTCAAAAGCCGCGGCTGAGGCTGCATATTGTGCCGGTGACCAGGGAAAATTCTGGGAATATCATGATATTCTATTTGCCAATCAGACCGGTGAAAACGTAGGCGCTTTTGCGGATCGCCGCTTGCAGGCCTTTGCAGAATCGCTGTCGCTGGACATGGATGCTTTCAATACTTGTTTTAGCAGTGGAAAATACACTGATCGGGTCGCTCAAGATAAAGTAGATGGCACCGCTGCTGGTGTGACCGGCACCCCGGCTTTTTTGCTTACTTATACGGTCAATGGTCAGCAAACACAAAGCTTGATCGCCGGAGCTTATCCGTTCAGCGAATTCCAGACTCGCATCGATACGGCCTTGACAGAGATGGGCTTGAAGTAACTTCTGAAGAAGTACATTTGACTTTACAGATGACACCTCTTGTGAAATCACAAGAGGTGTTTTTGAGATTTGAAATAACCGGGAAAATTTTTACTCGCTGGCTAGCTCGCGATACAAGAACCACTGTCCTTTGCGATCATCCACGCTTTTCATGGCACGGTCGTAGTATAGATCGAAGATTTGACCGGTATCGACTTTTACCCGGAAGTAGAACCGCCCCACGTTCAACGAACCGCGCGTAGATGCCACTGCCGCATGTGCAGGCCGCATATTGCGCGCGTACTTTCCGCGACGTGTGAAGTCGCTCCATTCGGACAGGGTCTCGACCACGCGATAGGTCTGCTCCTCCCAGAGGAAGCCGTTGGGGCAGTCAGGAGTCTTCTCGCGTGCCGGGGGCGTATCGAATGTGACTTCGATCGGCTCGTCATAAAAGTGGATTGATTGAAGATCGGCCATATTTTTTTACATGTTAAATTGCGAAAGAGCAAAGATCAGGCCGAGACCTATTGAATTGACCAGGAAGTGCAAGACGATCCCTGGCCAGAGTGAGTTCGACTTGTGGAAGATATACGCCAGCAAATATCCCAAAATGAAGGTGGGAATCAGGGCCGCCAGTTGTAGATGCGCAAGAGCGAAAAAGATCGAACTGAGTAACGCAGCTTTGTTCCAACCAAAGCGTTGGCGAAAGCCCGCAAACAGAAACCCGCGAAAGAACATTTCCTCGACGAAGGGGGCCAGAACGACACCGACCAAAACCAGCCAGATGGGGCTATCGAGGCTGCTGAACACCTGGTAAATCGTCTCACCCTGTGTTGTTACGCCCAACAGCGCAAGGATGATGTTATGAACCAAGATGAATAGATAGGCTGCCACGAGTAACCCGCAACCCAGAGCAAGCTTGTTTTGGTCGAATGCCCGGAAACCGAGCCTTTTCCAGGGCACCTTTCGCTTGACCAGGATGTAGGCCACAGGTACCAGGTAGAGCAGTTCCGCAGCCACCAGTCCAATGCTTTGCAGGGAGTGCGCACCGTGCCAGACTACGGCAACCACCAACTGCCCAATGACCACCAACACGAATATGAACAATCCCAGCCAGGTATCAGCTACCGTCCATGGAACGGAAAAATCTTCTTCGGGTGTAGTTGCAAGCGGTTCTTCAGGTTGGTTCATAATGTCTTACGGTTTCGGATGCAGTCTCACTCGATAATAAACCCATACGCCCCAGAACACGATAAAGATTCCCAGGAAAGCCCAACTTACCGGCGGCGAGCCTTCGAACAAAGCTGCCAGGATCGCAAAGATGGCGCTGGAGGCCCAGATAATTTTCAGATTCAACATGGCGCGGAACGTTTCAGTCGAAGCGTTTCTGCCCAGCAGGGACTCCAGCCCAATCCCCATCAGTGCCGCGCCAACCAGACGGCTGGTCAGTGGATCGTAGGTGGTCCAACCCAGCGATGGCAGCAGCAGGTGTGGGAAGAACAGCAAAGGGACGCCGAAAAGCATGTCCGCCACAAAGTGGATGATAAACCAGGTCCGCAAACCGTTGGGAACCGCTTTTGTGTTCATCGTTAACAGGTGGAGTGGAAAACGCCGCCGACGCGTTTGCCAGCTTGCGAAAGCTCGTTGAATAAAGCCACGGCTTTCTGCGTCTTTTCGATATGATAAGAGATGCCACGCTCTCGTAACAACGCTTTGGTTTCAGCACCAACATTCAATCTGCCAAGCTGACCGAGTCCCATTACGATTGCTTCTACCTCGTGCGTCAGAACTTCCTCGATATCTGCGGACTGGATGCCAGGGTTGTGATGCGTACCCGTCTCTTCCCAGCGCCACTCGCGCGCACCACCTGGCCAGAGCTTGCAATCTTTGAAGTGCTGGGCTTCCCCATTGATCGTCACTTCCATCTGCCCCCAGGCCAGATCAGTAATTAGCGTTTCGTTCATCCTTCATATTTCCAATCCCAGAACCAGTAAGCCAGCCCCTTGAACTCACCCCATTGCTCGAAATGCTCTTCCACCTGCTTGGGCGTGACAGGCTCTCCATCGTGCCACTCGTGCGAGACCAGTTTTATAGCCCAGGAATCGACGGGGATAAAGTCGCCTCGTCCCAGGATCATCAGCAGGTTAGCCGCTGCATACGGGCCGATGCCTTTGATCTTCAGCAGTTCTTTGCGTAACTCCAGGGTTGGCAGATCGCTGGTCTTTAGGGATTCGAGTTCTAGTTCGCCGGAGGCCACACGGACCGCCAGTTCATGGATGGACGGAGCCCGATAACCGACCCTGACCGCTTCTCTCAAGACCTCGGGGCTGCTGGCCGCTATCTCAGCCGGACTCGGGAAGGCGCGTTTCTCCGTTTCCCCACTTGGCGGCGGGTTTTTCCCATCCAGCGCGGGACCGTACTGGTCGATCAGATTCAAGTTCATGCGCTTGGTGGCAGACCAAAGGGTGTTGGTTGTCAGGATGGTCTTGACCACGTCCTCGAACATAGTAGGGGAACGCAGGACGCGGCCACGCGCCAGTTTCTCGGCCTGGAGCAGTTTCGGTTCCCGTCGTGAAGCGGCGTAGAAGGCGGAAAAATCCATGTTGAGGCCCAGCATCCAGCTCACGTGCTCGCTCACTTCTGTCTGTTCTGCCTTGGTCAGTTTCTCTGTTTTGACAGAGATGCCGCCCTGTGTCTCTACGATTTGATAAGTCAGCACTCTTCCGTTTGAAAGCCGGTCGGTATACGCCAGTGTGGATGTCTCCTCATCGAAGGAGAAGGGCGCTAACTGCACCCAGCCGTGTGACTTGACGACCGAGAGAAATCGAAAAGGCGGACGAGCGGAGAGAGTGAGTTGCATGTTTGTGTTTTCTGTTAGATGTAAATCGTGTTGGCTTGCATTGTGACTGATGGCCTCTGTCAAAGACGAGCTAATCTTAGCACAAATGTGCGATAAACTAAAGCCTCCACATGAATTCATCCAGACGAGAAACGGTTTTCTATTTCAAGGGCACGGTCCCAATGTGTCCCCATGAGCGAGATGTGCAGGCACGGCAGCAGAAGAAATGCTCAGGGTATGCCCACCTTTCTTATCGGGCTTGTGGCATATCAATACTTTCTCTGCCCCCTCATTATTCGTGGCCTCATCATTGTCGCTATTCAGGATAATAATCTGTACTATCACGATCTGATTTTCCCCTGAGGGGCACACTACCAGAAGAACAACCTGGTTCGAAATCAAATTCCCTTCGTCGCCTGACTCGTTTTCGATTTTGACAGTTTTATCGAGCGTAATGATAGGCCAGTTGGATAGCTGAATTTCGTCCCCTTCCACGTTAAGGACCGTTGCTACAACCGTTGTGCAATCTGGATTTTCCTCAGGATTGCCAAGGGAAGTGATGCTCAGCACCTCCCAGGTGCCGTCCGGAGAAAGTAAGATTTCCACGCGAACGAAGGTTCCAGGCGTAATTGTGTCTTGAACGTCCGTATCTTCTGTAACATTGAGTTGAATCCCGTTGACAACCCAGGGATCTACGGAGTCTACTTTGCCGATCAGGATAATAACCGATGAGGCCTGTTTCTCGGCGCGTTCAATAGAATTTGCCAGCCATGTTCCATCTTCAAGAATGAATCCCTGCACACGTACCAGATCTCCAACCTGTAAGCCCTCTTCGATCTGGGTTAATTCGTTCGTCCCGAAGTTTACGCCTGCCGCTTTCCAAGGATCAATGCTCTCAAGTCCGGCAGTCACATTGAAGGATGAATCTCCCGCCACAGGCGTCCAGTCTCCGCTTTCAGCCTTCACGTTAACGGTGCCACTATCCAATTGTATTGAAGTATTATCAGAATTGGGTGTGCTCGTTGCTGGAATTGTCCCCACGCCGATTGCTGCACAGGCCAGCATTATTCCTAAAACCCCCAGCGACCCCAAACACAACTGCCAGCGGGTAACAAGTTTATTTTTCCTCATGACTTCCTCCAGAAGCTATTACCAATAAGAAACTTTATCGTTCCTATGAAATAATAGCATATCCGGTTTTATCTGGCATTCGTTACGTTCGGGGGATAGAAACACACTCGTGGATACGGAACAGGTGGATTGGCAGTCCGACCCATATCTGATCATTTCATCGCATACACCGCGTACCCGCGCGGTGCAGCGTAGAAATACGCCCGTCCATCGCGGTCGGTGTTCTGATCTATCGGGCGAGCCATGTCGGTTTTGCTCCACCAGGCAACGGGCTCGAATGCAGCGTTGGGCCATTGGGTACTGACCAACCCACCGCGCCAACCCGCCCCGTAATTATTCAGCACGTAGATCAGTCCCGGTTTATCCTCATAGCCGCCGCGCTGCATGATATACACGTTATCGTCCAGCCACAAGGTTTGCGCGTTGCCGCCTGCATATCTCTCGTGCGCTCGCACCAGTGCCGCGATGCCGTTGGGAGAATCGACCAGCGCCAAATCGTAGTTGAAGTAATCGTGCCAGAAGACGCAAGGGTAGCCCTCGTGCGTCAGGATGTAAGAGTAAGCCAACAACTTGTCGTTGACAATCGGGCGGCCCTCGTCGCGCAGGTCATGGTTCTCGACAAAGGTCACAACGGACTGCGGTTGTTTTTGTAAAACGGTCTCCCAGGTCGCCAGGTTGTTCAGGCTGAAGCCGTACTGGTCGCAGAGTGCCTTGAGCATCTCACGCAGTGGGAAGTCAAAAGCATCCACCGGGTTGGAGTTGGAGAAGTTGGCCAGATCGACCCAATTCTCAATGGCGTGGGCGTTATCCCAGAACTCGGCCACCCCGTAAGGACTGAAGGGCTGCCCGTCGCGCATGTAGCGGTACTCTTGGATGGCGGTGATGGTGTTCGCGCCGTAGCCTTTGACAAAATCGTAGCGGAAGCCATCGAAGCCAAGTTCCTCGACCAGCCAACGCGTCAGTTTCAGGATTTCGGCATATACGTAGGGATTGCGATGCGATAGGTCGGGCATGTCGCCAAATGTGCCCTCATCCCAGCTTTCATACATGGAGGGATGGAAGCACTCCCAGTTGCGCGGGAATTTTCCACTCTTCGGTTTGAACAGGGTCCAGCGCTCCTGCCCGGTGAGCGGATTGACCTCGCTCTCGTCCGCGCCGGAGTTGTGATTGATGACCACGTCCGCGATCAGAACTCAGCTCGTGGCTGTGTGCCGTTTGGATGAGACTCAGCAGCTCCTTTTTGGTTCCGTACCAGGTCGGGACGGAACCCTTTTGATCGAACTCGCCCAGGTCATAATAATCGTAGGGATCATAGCCCATCGAGGGCCCGCTCAGGTTAGCGGCCTTATGGATCGGTGGCAGCCACAGCGAAGTGAACCCGACCTCTGCCAACGCCGGGACTTGCTTTTCAATGTATTTCCACCATTTGAATTCTTTCTTCTCCTCGCGGGGACAGTCCCAGTAAAAGGCTTGCAGTATGACGCCCATTTGATGCGCTCCTGAATTGGTATAGACATTATTTTACCCGCAAAGGCGGAAAGAAAAACGACCGAAAGTCTCTGGTTTGGACTTTCGGTCAGAAGAGAGCTTACGGCTGGCGGTACCGGCAAATGAACGGACGTGGGCTCGCCCACGAAACGGATAAAACCCAAAACCGTATAAGCACGTCCTTAGAACACTGCGTTAGCCACCGTTTTGGCCTTAGCCGTAATGACGTTTCCTCTCTGCAACAGCGCCGACGATAAGTTGCTCAAGGACTTTGAGATCGACGTCGCTGAGCTTTTGAACATATAGACATCCCTTGCCCAGCTTGTGCTTTCCGAGCTTTGAGAAAAGTTCCTCCCGCCCAGGGAAGTTCGCTACCAGATAAACACTGATCTTGTCCTTTCGTGAGGAAAAACCTGTTAGACATGAGTCGCCTTCGCGACCGCTCTCGTACTTGTAATGATAGCTGCCGAACCCAACGATGCTCGATCCCCACATCTTCGGCGGATATTTCGTCGCTTTGGTCATCAGCTTAGCCAAAGTTTCACAGTCTTTGTGCCTGGCCTCGTCCTCGATGGCGGAGAGGTAGCTCTCCACGCTCGCTTCCGTAACCTTCGTTTTGTTCTCTGCTATTGCTACTCCTTTCGGCCTCATAAACGCCATGCCTAACTTGAGGTAACTTCTCCTGAAACTTTTAGATCATTAAATCGCGCTGTTTGAGGTCCAAGATAGTCCCCAAAGAAACCTGTTTCGGCGCTCCAGCGGACGTCGGCAAGCGCTTCCATGTAATTGCCAATCAACTGCCCGCCTTTGAAGGCTGTGCGCGTACCGTTCTCCACTAAGTATCCGAGACGGATTTCCGTAGCAAATTCTCCGGTGATCGCGTTGGGGTTGAACCATGAGAATTGAATGATTTCAATATACGGCTCAGTGAGCAGTTCCGAAGCCTTCGTTCTCCCAGGGGGCAATTCGACCCCGCCGAATGAGCCTGTCACAGGGATATCGAGATATTCGGCATAACGCTGGTTTGCAGAAAACGCAACCAGCTTATTTTCTTTGATTAATTCGACACGTTTGGCAGGCACACCTTCATCATCAAAGCGATTGGACTTGGTGCCATAAGGAATACAACGGTTTGCCCAGACTGTTAGCGGGTCTCCTTTGACCTCGCCGTTGAACACAGACTTACCGATTTCGCAGGTGGAGACCTTGGCATATTTGGATTCCGCCGAACCGCGCGTCTGCAGTACCCCTGCCGCTAAGAAAGCACCTGCCATAAACGTTGCGAGAGCGTCCTTCCGAAGCACTATAGCTCCTTGCCGGGTGGGAGGCGTTTTGGCATCGAGCAAGTCCAAGGTATAGGTTGCGCGGCGTTCGATCTCGGGTCCAGGATCCAGATCAGCAACGCGCCGCCTGCTCACCTCGATGAAGGACTCCGTCTCGCGTTCGCCTCTTTTAGCCTGCAGCACGAATTCCATCGCAACGCTGGTCGATTCTTGTTCTGCGTCAATCCCATGACTGTTCACTAAATGTACAGTGTTAATGTCCCCGAAGCACTCTGCGGCAGTCAGGTACACGCCCTGGTTTTTGGATGCGGTCGTGCGAATTTTCTCCATCAATTCCTGCATAACAGATAGATGATCTGCCTTCAATCCTTCATCGACGAGATCAACCTCAGGAAGGGGAGCAGGCCCCGGTATCGAGTGAACCGGGTTGGCAACCAAACTGGCAACAAGTGCGGCCTTGTCGATTCCGGCGTTTATGTCGTCATCAGGCAGGAGAGTAACATCCCCGCTTCCCACCGCGGGTGACCCATCAGGGCTGGTTGTATTGCAGAGCACATCCACCTTATAGCTCTCGCTGTCAACCGTCCGTTGCGACTCGATCTGTCCAGGGACCGCGTACACCTGGGCCCCACGCGAAGTGAGGTGACGGACGGTCCAGGCTGTAATCTCTTTGCGTGCTTTTAGAGCATCAACGATTTTGTTCAACATTATCCCAACCTCGCTCGCAACAACAGATGCGGTCCGCCTGACGCTACTGATACGGTTTCCTTATGACCTTTTCCACAGAAGCCGCCGCCGAGCTTCAATTCCTTGCTGACGGCGGTGATGCTTTGTAACACATCAGGCACATATCCGGAAATTCCAATCGGCGCAAATACCTTTTCGGTGATCTTTCCGCCTTTGATCTCGTGCCCGTAATGACAGGTGACCTGGATGCCCCAACCCTGCGGATCCTCCATGCCCGAGGTCCATCTATCCAGATAGATACCGTGGTCAACCTGGGCGATCATTTCCTCCACAGTCGAATCCCCCGGGGCAAAAAAAGTGTTGCTCATGCGTGCATAGGCCTTACGACTGTAATCCTGCCGGCGCCCATTGGCTGAACGAGGAATGCCAAGCGCATTGGCCGAATAAAGATCCGTGATGCCGCGGCGGAAAATCCCATTTTCAACGATCTGGGTCGAGCTGGCCATGCAGCCCTCATCATCAAAGAAGTAGGCGCCATGGCAATCCGTCTTTCCCGGGTCATCGAAAATGTTGACCAGTGGAGAGCCTACAACCTTGTCAATGAAGTAAGCGGCCTTGGCCCGTTTTTTGAGGAACATATCGGTTTCGACGCCATGTCCAAACAACTCATGGCAGATGACGCCGCTGACCCCGGGAGAAGTAACGATCTGGTATTCACCGGGCTCGATCCGTTCTGCGTTGAGCAGGGCGATGGCACTGTTTACAAGATTTTGGAGTTCCTCATCCGTAAAGTTCAAGATTTCCCAGCCAGCACAACCGGATTTGGAGCGTACATCATAGCGGATCTGTTCATCAGGCCCGGAAACGATTACGACGATGTAAAGAGAAACTCTTTGGACACGTTGAGCCAGGTCTGCACTGCGATTCGCGAACAGGGAAAATTCATTTTCTTCGAAATAGATCACTTGAACGTTGACAATCCGCTGGTCGCGGTCTTTTGTACGCTTATGCAACTCGCGGCACCTATCCAATTTTTCCTGGACAGATAATTCCATCGGGTCGATTTGCATAGGTGTGACAAAATCAGCGCTTCGCTCCGGTTCGTCAGGTGGGTTGTACTTTTCAAAGCTGACACCCTGCACCAGGCTGCGCGCCGCCCCATTGATTTCCTCCAGAGCGAAGCCGCTTACCGCGCGTTCGTACATGGTCGCGCCATCGTAAGCTGACAGTACAGTCCCTGCCGTCGGTCGCAGTTCGATCACGCGTTCTTCGCGATTTTCTATGATGATTTGAAGGCCTTGTTTGGAAGACAGTAATGCCGAAAAATAGGGTGCATGTTCCTGACCCTGGCTGACAATATCTGTCAGGGCGGGCCGTATTGCGGACATCGTTGCAGGTAACTCTAAATCTACCATATGCGTTCCTCCTAAACAACATATTTATACCCAGTATATCCGATAACCCAGGTGAAATCTGGATCTGTGAGAAATTCCCTTCTCTACTTTTGGTCAAGGGAGGTGAAATATGACCTCAGTTCTGCCATCGAATGGACTGTCAGGGACAATTCGCCCTGCTTCACATCCTCCGACCTTTGGTTGAACCATATGGCAAATATGCCAAGGGAATTGGCATCCAGCACATCCTTCTCGAAACTGTCACCCACCATGAGCGCCTCCGAAGGATGGATACCAAGATGGTCGAGAATATATCGGTAAAATTCGACCCCTTTGGGCAGACCGGTGTTCTCAAAGCAGAAGATGCGGGAGAAATATTTGTCGAGGCTTTCCCGTCCCAACGCAGCCCAGATCTGTGGATTCGTTCGAGATAGAGGCGCTGGTTGCCAGCACGATACGCCGCCCGCTGGTTTGGAGATAGGCAAGCACGGACTCGACCCCTGGAATGGTCTCGACGGTCTGCCACTCCAGCATGGGCACATTGGAGGCGGGGTCGTCTTTCATCACGGTGTCGCCCCAATCGAAGAGGATAGTTGGGTAGTGGAGATCCCTTGCCATTAACTTACAACACCTTTCAACGCCGTATACGATTGAAACAGCGCTTCTTCCTCTTGCACGAGCAATGGACTGTTTTCTGGTTTGCCTGCATTGACCCACAAATCAGAGTATAGCATTCCCGTCGCTCGCAGTCGCGCGGCTTCGTGGACTTTGGCAGGTTCGAGACCATAAGACTCAGCGTAAAAATTCTCGATCGCTTCAACCAGCTCCTGGTTCTCGGCATTGCCAAATAATTTACGATGGACGATCCACCAATTGACTTCCAACTTTGCAGCGCGCGAGACATCGAAATCTTCATGATGAATGTTCTGGATGAATTGATAAAAACGCATCATGTAAGCTTCTGCTAGTGGAATGTCATTCTCTGGAAATGGTGCAAAAGCGATCTCGGCCCGCGCTACGAGATATGCGCCATAGATTGCTTGCCATAAGGATAAGGCAAAGGCTTCTTTCACCAATCCTATTGAAACTTGCAAAAGTTTCAGCCAGTCTTTTTGATAATAAGAGACGTAGTTTTCTTTCTCATAATATGCCACTTTGTGCGGATCGAAATCCCGCATGGGGTTATCGAGTTTCATGAAAACCTCTTTATATCGTTAAAGGAGCATCGAGAATATGGACGAATTTTGCCCGCAAAAACAGGAAGGAAAACGATCAAGAAATTTCAAGATTGCGCCTCCTCATGGGGCTTGTCGAAGTTCGAGAACAACTCGCGCTTCGTGATGATTTCAATCAGGGCCCGGGCGAGGCCGGCATCCATTTCAAGCAGCCGGTTGGGACTCAGTTTCCACCCCATGATCATCTTGTCAAGCACCCCGATATTGTCGATGATGGCCTCCAGGTTATCGAGCAGGTTGGGGTCGGTGAGACCGCCGCCTTGAGGGCTTGGACCGAATAGCTGTGCTTTGGAAAGCGACTCTATTTTCGCCGCTTTGATGATGTCCCGGCATTTCTGTACCCTCCGGTCTTGTTTGCCCAGCAACGAAGGTCGATCGGTTGCCAACTCGATCACCACTTCGTCTTGTGGCGTCAGCGTCACGGGGCCCAGAACGAAGGTCTCCTTTTCAGAGTCGTAAGATTGCGCCAGGTTTTGTTCTTTTTGATTGAGGGACACACGCACCGTTTCAGGCGCGGCAATCCCTCGAAAGTGGAATGTATAGATGCGCTGCGCGGGAACTACGCTACGATCGCCGGTTACCGGCTTGATGGTGAAGACCAGCCGCTTGCCTTCCCACGTTTGGATGAAAGGAGTCAGCGCCGATGCACCATTCAGGTATTGTTGGGTTTCGCCGTCATCTTCATACAGGTCAAAGGTATTATTAGCTCCCGGGAACACGAAGACGTCAAGTTGATCCGGGTTGGCGAGGCCGCCCCAACCGACCTTCGGACCTAAGGGCAGGATCGCGCCCACTTTCGCAAAGAGCAGCATGTCGCTCAGTTTTCCATACTCGGCTACCCACTTATCG
This sequence comes from uncultured Chloroflexia bacterium, assembly GCA_963785535.1. GTDB lineage: Bacteria > Chloroflexota > Anaerolineae > Anaerolineales > Villigracilaceae > JAABUE01. The sequence goes on from CAWAVQ010000019.1 coordinate 324,563, forward strand.
CCCTGATAATATTCGCCGCTGAAAAAGTTGAACCATTCCCCTTCCGGCAACCAGACCACCTGTCGCGTCCGTTGCAGAATCGGGTCTTTCGGGAAAATAAACGGGGCGGCCAGTAGCTCGGAGCCAAACATGTATTGGTGGAGGCAGTTATAAGCTTCCTCGCGTTCCGGGTAGTCATAATACATGGGCAGGATGAACGGTATGTTGGTCTGACTGTTCCGCCAGGCCATGGTGTAAAGATACGGGATCAAAGCATGCCGGAGTTGCATGGCATCGCGGGTGATTTCGAACACTTCCTGGTTGTGCCCCCAGGGCTTGCGTTCATGCGCCGGGTTATTTGTGCTATGTAAACGTAAAATTGGGCTGAACACTCCATATTGCACCCAACGTGTATAGAGTTCGGGATCTTCCGTCCCAAGTAGATGCCCCCCAATATCATGGCTCCACCAGCCATACGCAACGTTGGCGGCGGTCGCCGTAAAATACGGCTGGAACGATAAGGATTCCCAACTCACAATGGTGTCCCCCGAAAACCCAATCGGATAGCGATGACTGCCATAGCCACCCCAACGTGAAAAAACAAATGGGCGTTTGTTCTGCTCTTTGCCTAGGTCATAAAAGTGCAGGTGGTTCAAAGCGAATAACGGATCGAGCCCTGGCGTCTTGGTGCCCGTACCTTGCTGCCAGTCCATCCACCAGAAATCGACTCCCATCTTTTCGTAAGGATGGTGAAGCAGATGGAAATACGCGTACGCAAACTTCGGATCTGCAATATCAAACGCCACCCCTTCTTCGCTGGTCGGGTCGATTCCCATGAACTTTGCCATCTCGACATATTGGTCTTCGTGAGGATGCACACCGTCCGCAGGGTGTAGATTTAAGGCCGTGCGCAAACCCTTCTGGTGTAGCCACTGGATAAACTCTGCCGGTTGCGGAAAATAGTTTTTGTCCCAGGTATAACCCGTCCAGCCGGTGGTGTAGGGATTTTCGACAACATGCCAATCCATATCCACGATGCAGACCGACAGCGGAACCTGCTGCCGCTCGAATTGACTCATCAGCGTTTTTAGAGCCGTATCGCTATACTGGTAATAACGGCTCCACCAATTACCCAGAATCCAGCGCGGGATCAGCGGGACGTTCCCGGTCAGCTTGCAATAATCCTGTAAACAAGCGCGATACTCATGTCCGTAGCCAAAAAAGTAGAGGTCTTGATAATCCTGACCGGCAAGATCTCTGGTGGCAAACCAGCCATCTTCCCGGAACACGGGATTCTTGGAATCATCAATGACGCTCCAGCCATCCCGCGACATCAACCCGAGATCCAACCGCTGCCAACCGTCCGCCATATCCAACGTCCGATTTGTGCCCCCTAAGTTGCCCTTTGGCAATATCGAGGGCCGCCAGGTCTTCTGCGTGGACTTGACCTCGATCGACAATGAAGTGCGTGTAAAACCGGTGGTATTGATACGATAGTGCATCGTCAGGGCCTCAGTGCGGATTTCGATAGTCTCTTCGGTTTTCTGCACGTCAAAAGCCGGGACCGGTAAGTTGCGGTGCCAGAATGTCAGCGTTGGCCGGTCTTCGAATTGATTCGTAGAGCTATATTCCAAGCGAATTAGCTTGGGAGTCAGCACCGTGAACCTGATATTGGGTCCGCTTACAATCGCTTGAAGGTCCGCGACTGCGTGAAATGTGACTTTGAATTGTGGATCGATGTAATCCATAAGATATTTCCTTCTTCGCTGCGAGAAGATATGTTTCTACAAATATGCCGCACTGGATAACATCCACACCTATCCAGCACAGATTGTGCCAGCACGGTTGAAAATTTTACCTTACCTACGGGATTGTTTTGTGTTTTCGGTCAACATGCTACAAAATAATGCGCCTTGTTCTATGGCATCATCAAGCGCGGTATGGGTATGCGGTTTGTCATCAAACCAGCGCTTTGGCATATTACGTTTCCCCAACTCTTTATAACCTTTTTTGAGAACCGCCATTGCATAAGAACGGATGTCAAGGCCGTTATGTCCAAAAGGACTTTCCCCCGCAAACCGAACCAGATACCAGTAGATAAAAGTGAAATCATAGCCAACAGGATAGGCTACAAAAACAGGTTTGCCGGGTAAAGCTTTAAGCCATGAAACATATTCAGCGATTGCTTTTTCGGGCTTTTGTAAATTCTTGCGACACTTTTCCCAAGCTTCAGGTTGCGTTTGCCACCACTCCATAGTTGCTGGGTGAGGAGCTGCGCCTGGCAATAACTCTAGATTGGCAGAAAAGGTTGAGATTAGAGTTCTTGTCGGCCAAATAGGCGGCTGAAGCGAAACTCAGCATCGAATGAAGGCCGGGTATGGGCCCATCGGATTCGACATCAGTACTGACATATATTTCTGTCATCGGTCAAACTCACTTTTGACAATGAGGTTGTGTTTTCAGGGTTCAACAGTTTACGTAACTTTGCTACAACTTGACGGAAAATTCCCTCACGGAGCAAGTTGCTGGTTTGCTGAGAGCAATTTCACGGCGTCGCCCACAGCGATCTTCCCGCCCGTGACGACCTTTGCCATGACGCCCATGCGACCGGCGGCGAGTTGTGGGGATTGGCCCTGGATTTTTTCGAAGCGCTGGCAACCCGTGCGATGACTGACCACCTCCACGCAGGCCTGATCACCGATTTGCAACTGTGCGCCTTCGGCCAGTTCCCCAACGTCGATGCCCTGGATGACGATTTGCTCTCCCATCTGGCCGGGCAGCGTGCTGAAGCCATCGTCACGCAGCGTTTCCAGGGTTTCAGCCGAGATGATGTTCAAGTTACGCTTGGGGTTGCCGCCTTTGCGGTCGCCTTCGATGCCGTAGCCAGCAACCAGGTTGACGGAGTTGAGCGAAATACGGATATAGCGATCCTCGGGATCAGAAACTGCACTTTCTGGTTTATAGACAATGCTGGTAACGCTATTCATCTTCTTTGTGTCCTTTCACCAATAAAATGATACATCTCACTCGGCTTGATAGTGAGAATGCAGCTAAACCGTCGAATGGGTCAACTCCCATTATGCCCCAGTGCGGCTGCCACGCCCAGACCGATATACGTGCTTCCAACGACATAGCGTTCCGCGCGTAAGAACGATTGGTTTCTTTTTAGCCAGCCGCCTGCCGTGCTTGCTAACAACGCGTAGATTCCATCTGACACGAGAGCCATCATCAGGAAGATGCCACCCAGCGTCAGGAGTTGCAAGGTCACTGAACCAGCAGACGGATCGACAAACTGGGGCAGGAAAGCGAGAAAGAACAAGGCCGTCCTCGGGTTAAGCGCTGCTACCAACACACCCTGGGAGAAAATGCGCCGCAAACTTTGCTTTTGAAACCTGGCAATTTCGGGATCTTGATCGCGCTGTAATAACCGGCGAATGCCAAGATAGATAAGGTAAGCCGCCCCCAGATATTTGACAATCGAAAATGCCAGCGCCGACGACAGGAGTAGCGCCGATAATCCCAACGTGGCAGCCAGCACATGGACGGAGTTCCCGGTCTCGATGCTAAGCACCGACACAAAGCCTGCCAGTCGACCCTGGTCCATGCTGCGGGCGATGATGTAGAGTACGGCGGGTCCCGGTGTCAGGAGCAGGATCAGGGCGGCCAGCAGGAATACAGGTAAGTTTGGCAAATGGACCATGATGACTCCTTATGATTTTTCGCAATCAGCGCAAGTGAATGAAGGTTTGATCCCTTAGTACCGTCATCGAAATGTATGATAAATCCTTCGACTGCGCTGTGCTCCGCTCAGGATGAAAAGTTATTTTACTTCGACATAAACGCATCCAGCCCGCGGCGCGCCTCTTGGCGGATGCCAGCCTGTACAAAGGGTGTCCAACCCAGGAACATACCCACAGGCCCCAGCGCCATCGTGGACCATCTCCACAGGTTGAACCTGTCCGTGTGTCGGATGATCTTGCCGTCCTGAAAGACAAAGGAGGCTTCGATGATGTTATGGACACGCCGTTTGCTTTTCGAAAAGGTATACCAGGCTTCCCAGTGCGCGCTGCCTGTATCATCATCAGCGTGGATGTCCCCGAATTCGATCTCCAGGTCTTTGCCTCGTTCGCACAACATGCGCCACATGGAAGTCACTTCTGATCCGCGCAGCGTCCCGAAGGCCGGGTCGGAGAAAACGATATCGGAACGGTAGCAGGCTATCATCCCGTCCGAATCGCGGTTCTGAAATGAATTGTAGAAAGTTTTGACCAGTTCTTCATTCGGGTGCATAGGTGTCCTTTATCGCATAATCTGACAAGCAAAATCGGCAAGACCACAATCGCAAAGCGCCGGGAGGCTTTTCCCAGCGCTTCTTTCCGGACGGTCAGTCTGTCTGATATTTGAACGACAGTTTCAGCTTTACCCGATAGGCGCTGACTTTGCCGTCTTCGATTTGCAAATCCTGTTCAATGACCTCAGCGATGCGCAGGTCTTTCAGGCTTTTGGCGGCGGTTGCGACGGCTGCGGAGGCCGCCTTCTCCCATGATTCGGTGCTGGTCCCAACCAGTTCGACGACTTTGTAGACGCTCTCTGCCATTTCACACTCCTCTCACTAACATGAACCAATCCGACAATAAAAGTATAGCATGTCTGTCAATGACCTGTCATCTCAGGTCTTGTGGGATCAAAGCCCGCAGCTATGCAACTTCGAGACGGTTTTTTCCCAGTCGCTTTGCCAGATAGAGGGCCTGGTCTGCCTGGTTCAAGAGGTTATCGAGTGTATCCGTAGTTAGCTTGAAGGTTGTGACTCCGGCACTGATGGTAACCCGAATCTGTGCGCCTTTGTACTCAACCACATGAATGGCGACAAGCTGGCAGAGCCGGTTCGCCACTTTTAAAGCACTGGCCTCATTCGTCTCGGGCAGCAGCAAGATGAACTCTTCCCCGCCAAAACGGGCAAAGACATCACATTGTCGTAAGATCGGTAGACAGGTTGAGGATAACTCTCGCAACACGGCGTCTCCGCATAAGTGCCCATAATTGTCGTTGACCTTCTTAAAATCATCGATATCGAAAATAATGATAGAAAGGGCATGTTGGTATCTTTTAGCGCGTTCGAGCTCTTGTGCAGCTAACTTCATGAAATGTCTTCGATTGAAAGTACGCGTAAGATCATCAGTGATCGCCAACTCATGAATTTCTTCGCGTATTTCTTCGAGTTCAACATACAGTTTCATAAAAATGTACCCAAAAGGAGGCGCTACCAAAGCGGGAACGATAATAGCCATAACGAGATTGAAATTACTGGAACCCCCTGGCATAAAACTAGACACCAGTTTCGCAACAACCACCGAGAAAATCATAGAAATGATAGTGATATATAGAGCCGATTTGAGAACACCCTGCTTTAATATAAAACGACGGATCCAATTCGAGACGGTTGGTAAGAGTTTCATTCATTGCTCCAAAATAAAAGCTATAGCGTTGGGCTGGTATTGTATAGCTTCAGCCTACCCATCTCCAAAACATGACACAGGCTAGCAAGGCCATTAGCGCGCCGAAGAAGAATGGCGACGAAGCCCCAAAACCCTCCCAGCTACCAACTCCCTGCCAGAGCAACCCTGCGATAACGGAAGCAGGCAAGGCCGTCAGCCCGATCGCGGCGTTGAACAGGCCATAAGCTGTACCGCGTTCTGTATCGGGCACCAGGTCTGCTACCAGCGCTTTGGCGGTTCCCTCCGTGGCGGCATAGTAAACCCCATATAACCCAAACAGTGCCCAGATATGCCAGCCCGTGGCTGAAAAGGCGAAACCCAGATACACCAGTCCATAAGCCAGCCAGCCGCCGATAATCAACCTGCGCCGACCGATCTTATCTGAGAGCGCGCCCAACGGGCCAGATAGCGTTGCATAAATAGCCGTGAACGTCATCAGCATAAACATGGTTTGCAAGACGGACAAGCCGCGTTCCTGTGCGCGCAGCACGATGAACGAGTTCAGACGAGTTTCCCAGCGTGAAAATGACAACTACCAGCAGGAAGAATTTAAAACGCGCATCCATCCCCTTGAGACTCAACCGCAGCGCTCCTGACTTTTTGCCTGTTCCCGCTACCTCTTTGACTCCCAGTGCTAAGACGATTACCGCCAAAACCGCCGGGACGATGCTGACCAATACCGCAGTCCGGAAAGTTTTGACTGACAGCAGAGCATCATTGGTCTGGGTCAGCCAGATAATGAGCGCCGCAATGCTAATTCCCAGAAAGGCCCCGGCCGTATCCCCTGCCCGGTGCAAGCCGAAAGCCAGTCCGCGTGACTTTTCGTCCACCGAGGCTGCAACCAGCGCATCCCGCGGCGCGGTACGGATGCCCTTTCCGGCCCGGTCTGAAAAGCGCACGCCCAGCACCCAGCCCCAGGAATTGGCAAAGTACAGGAAGGGTTTGGCAATGGTGGAAAGGCCATAACCTGCCACTGCCAGCCATTTACGGTTGCCCAATCTGTCCGAAAGCGCGCCGGAGTATATCTTTAGCAAGCTGGCGGTGGTTTCAGCCACGCCGTCGATCAGGCCGATGATAGCTGTGCGCACGCCAAGAATATTGGAAAGGAAGAGCGGAATCAGATAAACAATCATCTCCGAAGAGATGTCGGTCAGGAAAGATGTGGCCGTCACCACCCAGATGTTGGGATGCAGGCGGGCGAAAACAGATTGTTTCTTCAATGAATACTCCATGGAAAAGTGGTGCGCATCATCGGGAAGACGGGCAGATATTGATGGCCAGAGACTGGCAAAACCATGTTTTAGCGTTGGAAACCTGAGTAACCGATACCAGGTAGCGGGTCCGGCCATGAGACGACTGGTGTCTGTCAGAAAGCAGCTTATAAAAAATCCATTAATCATAAGCAAATATGTTTTTGGCAGGTAATTGTGATTATACAATGGAGTAGAATAATGGGGTTATGAGGTATCCATGCGTAATCACTTAGATGCTTTCCTGAATCGGTTACCATTTCCGAACGAACGTTATTATGAAGTGGTAGCCGTATTGGTTGTTGGGCTCGGGGGCGGCGGGCTGGTGTTGGTGTTCAAAGCGCTCATTCGTTGGTTCCATGCAGTGCTTTTTGGCGATATGGGTGGCTGGTTGAGCCAGTGGGGACTCTGGACGGTCATCGCTGTCCCGGTGGTGGGCGGTGTGCTGGTCGGCCTGTTGCGTCAGTTCTTTGTCAAGAGCGAGCGTCATCACGGTGTGGCTGGGATTATGGAGGCGGTTGCCCTGGCAGGTGGGCGTCTGCGCTATTACCGTACGCCCCTAAAGGCCCTGACCTCCGCCCTGTCCATTGGCGCCGGCGCATCGGTCGGTCCAGAAGACCCCAGCGTGCAAATCGGTGCCAGCCTGGGGTCTTTTGTGGCGCGCAAACTGCACATGTCCGAAGAGCGCACGCGTACTTTCGTAGCCATGGGCGCGGCTTCGGGGATCGCGGCAGCTTTCAATGCGCCCATCGCGGGCGTTTTCTTCGCTGTGGAATTGATACTGCGTGAGTTCAGCACAAATTCATTCGGAATGATTGTCTTTGGGTCTGTGATGTCCTCAGTGCTGGTGCGGGCTTTCGTCGGCCCGACTCCGGCTTTCGAGGTGCCTGCATATACACTGGGTAGTCCGGTGGAGTTGGGTTTTTATCTGCTGCTGGGTTTGTTGGCGGCTTTTGTCTCAGTGGCTTATATCAAGGGCATTTACTGGGCACAGGATTGGTTTCACAACAGTCGCCTGTCGCTATGGGTCCGGCCTATCCTGATTGGTGTGTTGATCGGGGTAATGGGTATCTGGTTCCCACAGATTTTTGGCGATAGTTACGAGGCCATCGACAATATCTTGTTTGGTCGCACTCTGGTTATCTGGCTGCTGCTGGCTTTGCTGGTGTTCAAAATCCTGGCTACTTCGCTCAGCCTGGGAGCCGGCTTTATGGGCGGTGTGTTTGCCCCCTCGCTTTTCCTGGGCGCGGCGCTGGGTGGCGCTTTTGGTGAAACGCTGAAAGTGATGTTTCCCAACTTGGCGATCATTCCTTCGGCATTTGCCTTGGTAGGGATGGCGGCGGTGCTGGCCGGGACGGTACGTGCGCCGGTCACAGCGATCATGCTGCTGTTTGAGATGACCAATGACTATCGCATCATCCTGCCCTTGATGTTTGCTGTGACGGTCAGCCTGTTCGTTTCGCAGTGGCTGCACAAAGATTCGGTCTACGAACTTAGCCTGACCCGCAAAGGCATCCGTTTACAACGAGGCCGTGATGTGGATGTGCTCGAAACATTGACGGTCAGTGAAGTCATGAAGCCGGTTCCAGATTTCCTTTCGGTTGATACTAGCTTGAAAACTGCTTCTGACACTATGCTAAAAGAGCGGGCCCATGGGTTGCCAGTCACAAATGATCAAGGTGATTTGGTCGGTGTGTTGACTGTGGAAGATATCAACCGCGCTCTCGAACAAGCCCCGGAAAATGCCAAAATGCCGGCAGAGCGTTTCTGTACGCAAAAGCTGGTGGTGGTACATCCCGATGATACGGTCAACCATGCTCTGGAGGATATGAACCAGAATGATATCGGTCGCTTGCCCGTGGTGGAAGAGAGCAACCCGCATAAATTGGTCGGTTGGCTCAACCGCGTGGACCTGATCCGTGCCTATGACTTGGCACTTTCCAAACGGACAGCTTCCCGGCACGTACTGGCACAGGTGCGCCTAGGGGCGGTATCAGAGGTGGAGGTGTTCGAGTATGAAATTGCCGCTGGGTGTGAGGTGGATGGTAAATTACTCAAGGAAATCCACTTGCCGGAGGACACCCTGGTTGCCAGTATCCAGCGCGGGCGAAGATTGATCATTCCACATGGCGACACCAGATTGAGAGCGGGGGATACTATAGCGGTTGTGGCCCAGAGTAAGGATCAGGATATCTTGGAGAGCTTGCTCACTTGTCAATAGAGGTTATCACTTAAAGCTTTAGAAGAGGAGTTTGGCGATGAAGATTTTTGCACGAATGCCTATCCACTTGAACATCCCCTTGCTCGACCGATTACGCCTTTCGGGTACAACTACTTTGTTGGTTACGGCAGTCTTGGTTGGGGGTGGTACGGGATTGGGTGCGGTTGGTTTCATTAAGTTGATTGCGCTCGTGCAAGGTTGGTTTTTTGGAGGAGGAGAACGCTATTTTGGATTTCTTGGCCGGGGTATTTTTATTCTTATCCCTATAGTAGGTGGATTGCTGTCGGGTCCAATCATTTCATTTTTTTCCAAAGAGGCCAAAGGCCATGGTGTACCGGAGGTAATGCAGGCGCTTGCCTTACAAGGCGGGCGTATCCGACCGCGTGTGGTGGTAGCCAAGATCGCAGCCTCCGCGTTTTGTATTGGCAGTGGTGGTTCCGCCGGACGCGAAGGCCCTATCGTACAGGTGGGGGCTGCTCTGGGTTCTACTTTAGGTCAGTGGTTGAAACTTTCATCTGACCGTATTCGCAACCTGGTAGCCTGTGGCGCAGCCGCTGGTATTGCGGCCACTTTCAATGCACCAATTGCGGGCGTGGTTTTCGCGATGGAAGTCATCCTTGGAGAGTTGCATCTGGGCGATCTTGGGAACGTGGTTATTTCAGCGGTGACCGCTTCTACAATTTCCCGCATCTTCCTGGGACAGAGACCGGCTTTTTCCATCCCGGATTATTCCATGCGTACACCCTGGGAAGTGATTTTGTATGCCATATTGGGCGTGATCGCTGCTCTGGTTGCAACCGGCTTTATTCGCATGCTGTATTGGATGGAAGATAAATTCGATAACTGGCATTTCCCGGATGCGCTCAAACCGGCTATAGGCGGTCTTATACTCGGTGGGCTGGCAGTCCTATATCCGACCATCTTAGGTCTGGGCTTTGTTCCCAGGCAAGAGGCCTTACTTGGATTGCCATTGACAAACAGTATTCCACATGTGTTTGGCGCGGGTTTCCCGGTGATCGAGGGTGCTCTGCTCGGACAATTGTCTTTCTGGCTTTTGTTCGCCCTCATCTTCCTTAAACCGTTGGCCACTTCCCTGACGCTGGGTTCGGGCAATTCGGGCGGTGTGTTTGCACCGTCTCTCTTCTCTGGCGCGGCACTGGGCGGCGCTTTCGGCTATCTGGTGGAACGTATTTTCCCCGGGATGACCGCTGGCGTGGGCGCTTTCGCTACTGTGGGGATGGCGGCGGTCTTTGCAGGTGCGGCGCGTGCGCCTTTTACCGCCATCTTGATCGTATTCGAAATGACGGATGATATCCAATTGATCCTGCCTTTGATGGCGGCCGTGATCTTCAGCATGATCGTCTCGGAGCGCATGCTAAAAGACTCGATCTACACGCTCAAATTGACCCGGCGCGGGATTCGTCTGCATCGTGGACGCGACGTGGACGTGATGGAGAATATTACGGTCAAGGAAGCGATGCGTCCCTCGCCCAAGCCTGTTCCCTGCACCTTGCCGTTACGTACGGTCCCCCACCTGTTGGACGCCGCCCGCATGCACGGCTTGCCTGTAGTAGATGCGGAAGGCCGGCTGCAAGGAGTAATTACCATCCAGGATGTGGAGAGCGCTGCTGAAAGTGATAAAGAAAACCTTGAACAGCCGGTGCTGCAATTTTGCTCGCAACACTTGGTTGTGGCTTACCCCGATGAAACTTTACAGCGGGCGTTGGAACGCATGAGCCATCGTGACATTGGACGGCTCCCGGTAGTGGACCACAACAATTCCTCCAAGCTGGTGGGCTGGATCAGCCGCGCTGACATCATCCGTGCCTATGAACGCGCTCTGACGCGCCGTGTGACCGTTCAACAGCAAATGATGGAGGCACGTTTGGGGATCACAGTGGGGATCGATGTTGTGGAATGCGAGGTGGAGGACGGAAGTTCCATTGTCGGGCAGGCCCTTTCAGATGTGAACTGGCCGGAGGATAGCCTGGTAGCCAGTATCCAACGTGGTGGGGGCTTGATCATCCCACACGGGAAAACGCAACTGCAGGTTGGAGACCGACTGGCTGTGGTTGCCCGTAAGGAAGATGAAGATGCTATTCGGACACTCATGCGAAAAAACAATCAGAATGAAGATAATGTAGATAATGAAGATAAAGAAGTTAAAGAAGAGACCGCGTCATAAATAGCGCGATCTGTGCATTGTATTTTATTATTCTTCCCCTTCATCATCGATTGCACCGGGTTGTTCCACCCGCAATACCTCGCCCTGATAATTCACCACAACCTTAAACCCCATCATGCCGAGGTATGCGCGTGCATCTTCGGGGATACCTTGCTGCAACAATATATCGAATTGCTTGTCCATATTTTTGAGTTGCTGCGCGATGGCGGCCACGGAGAAGACATCCTCCTGCCCGAGCATCTTGGCCGTTTGCTCCGAGATCAAATCCTCGCTGCCTTTCATCAATTCCTGTAAATGTTTCAAAACCTGACGGTCGACCTGCTCGGAGGAGATGTGTCGGCGGAATCCAGCATCGTCGATGACATAACACGGCTCATCACCGATGTAAGCCGTTTCTGCGGGTTTGCCGGTCTCGTCTATCACCAGGCCAGCGAAAAGGGGTTGTTTGGTCATGAACTCTGTTTTCCTTCTATAGCTGCCAGCAAAATGCCGGCTGCCAATCCTACCCGGTGATCCAGCACGTGGGCGGCATCAAAAGAGAAATCCACATCCAGTTCGTAGCGGAATAGATTGAAGCGTTGCTTCAGGTCAGCCACACGCTGGTCATGGACGGTCAGGTCATAGTTCTGCGGCAGCAGCGAACCGAGCAGTAAACGCCGCAACAAAGCCAGGCTGGGACTATCCTCGAATAACACGCCGATAACCTGGTCGTTGGCATCCAGCACTTCCCATTCATCGCGCAAAATGGACCGCATCCCTTTGCGGCGCAGGGCACCGACCTTCTGATTGTAGGCGCTGTCGATCACATCGTAGGCTGCTGAAAAATCGATGATCTGGCGTGCCTTGATCTGTAGCACTTCCTGGGTCTTGCTTTCGTCTGCAAAGACGCGGATGTCTTCGCGCAGCTTGAACATCTTCTGCTCACTGAACATGATCAGGTTGCCCAATGGATCGTAGTAGCGGAATTTACCGGTAAGGGCAAAGACCTGACGGTGGAGCAGATAACGTTCATACTGAAATATGGGATTCATACATTCTCCTGGCGCTTGAGCGATCTCAATGGACAGCTATTTCCAGTTGATGTGGTAATTCAACCAGCGCGGGATTAACCGGACTTGGTGACCTGAACGGCCGTTCCTTGTCCCGGAAGATGTAGGTAATCAACTCCGAGCGGGACAACTGGGTTGGTCCAGCGGTAGATGAATTTTGCGTCGTCTGACGTCATGTTCACGCAACCATGGCTGCGCGGACGTCCATAATCATTATGCCAGTAGGTGCCGTGAAAGGCAATGCCTGTCCCGGTAAAGAACGAGCACCAGGGGACACCCATCAGGTCATAAATGCCCACCTCGTCGTCGCCTTCGTTGGTCATGTGCACCGAGGGGGCTTTATGATATGTACGAAAATCGCCTAGCGGGGTTTTGGTGTTTCCCGCGCCACTGGAACAGCGTGAGATCAGTACCGGCGTCTGGTCCTCAAAAGCGGTGACGGTCTGTGTGCCCAGGTCCACGTGGATGTGTTTCAGAGCCTCGGGAATGCCCGGGGAAAGGGGAGCAAGCTCCTCGTCCGGAACGATGCGCATGTCATAGGCGGGGACGTAGGAAGATTTATGTTTGAGGGAGTCATAGATTTCGTACCAGATACTTTTCTGCTCGCGGTTGACGACCGTTTGTTTCACCCAATAGGTGGTCTGGTAGTACAGGCGCATCCCATTGTAACGGACATCCGGTTGCGGGCGCGCCAAACTGAACGGGACAGTGATCTCACCGACTTGACCCTCGGCGCGGATGGAGAACACAGGGTTGTTATAGTTCGTCTCCACGGGCTGCACCCAGCCGGAATATGTGTAAGCCCTCGTCTCCGATGTGATACCAGGTTTTGTTGTAGGGATTGCCTTCATCGCCTTCGACGATCTCTGAAATCTCGACAATCTGGTCCTTGCCGAAAGCCTTCCAGCCTTCGCTGTTGAAGGAGGCCGTTTCATACATGAACAGGCCACTCATCAACACGCGCCCTTGTTTGATCGGCTGCTGCGTGTCCGCCAGGGCCCGGTCGAGACCGGTTTCAGCCAGGAACAGCCCCAGCGCGCCGGATGCACTCAATTTCAGGAAATCGCGGCGGGTAAAGGATGGGATGGGTTTCATCATTATGATTTTTTACTTTTCAATAGCCTTTTTGCTAACCTTTAAGATGTTTTAGGCAATGATCTCATTGCTGTATACTATTGTAATATGCATTTTCCTTTATGTTTTGTTGTTTGAGAAAACTTGCCTCGTGATTATAAATAACATCTGTAATTTATTGGAGCAAAGGTTTTGTTACTTTTTTGATATTTTTCCGATACTAGTATAGATGCAGCAACTCACCGAAGTAAAACTCATCGAACAAGCTCGCCATGAGCCTGAAGCCTTTGCGGCGCTTTATCAGCGTTACTTGCCACGCGTCTATCGCTATCTTTTTCTACGTCTTGGCAACCAGTGTGATGCTGAGGATATTACCTCACAGGTGTTTATCGAAACGCTAGATGGGTTGAAGCGTAACAGATACAAGGAAAATGGCTGTTTTCCGGCTTGGTTGTTCACCATTGTTCGGCGCAGGATGATCGACTTTCAACGGCAAAATTCTACACTTCCATTGACGGAACACCCTTCTCCAGATCCTGACTTACTGGATCAAATTCAGATTAGTGAGAATGTTGAACGTTTATCTTTCTTGCTTGCCAAACTGGATGATGAAAAACAGGAAATCCTGCGTCTACGATTTGCTGGTGAGTTAAGTTTTGCTGAAATCGCCATGCTTGAGAGCCAAAGTGAAGCAGCGGTCAAGATGATTGTTTATCGGGCTATTAAATGGCTTCGAGAACATTGGGAGGTCCAAAATGGATGAGATGAACTGGACGCTCCCGTCTGAACTCGAAAATGCCTTGGCTGAATTTTATACAGGGCCTAAACCTGACCAAGATTTTGCATCCAGACTTGAGATGGAATTGCAACAGCGTTTCGATGATGTTCGTGTGCCTGAAACGTCACCCGGAAAGCGGCTTAGTGGAAAGAATCCTATGAGATTCATACGCCTTCGCCTATCTTATGCGATTCTGCTTGCGATTCTTGCTCTGCTTCTTTTTGGCGGGGCAGTATATGCATTCGGCAGGTTGACCGGCTTCATCCCGGGTTTTGGTTTTACTTCAGGTGCTGTCTATGTGATGGATGCACCTGTTGAGCAAAGTCAAAATGGCGTCGTCGTTAAGATAAAAAATGCTGTAAATGATGATGCCAATTTCTGGGTTGAATTGAACATGAAGGGTACTTTGGGAGATTATCCGCAGGTATATATCATCTCTCAGGGTGGTGAGAAAATTCAAGCTGGATATGGGAGCTCCATCAGTTCTGAACCAGGTGTATGGCACATGACTTATACTTTTCCAGTCCTGAACGATCCAGACCAGCCGATTACATTACTATTGGAAAATTTTGGCAGCCAAACATTCCAAATGAACTTTTCCCTCCGTCCCGCGCGTGATGACGAAGTCGTTCCGATCTTATCTGGCAGTGGCCTGCCTGTTTATGGGAAAGCGCGAGATGGGTTAGCCCTTCAACTTGATAGTATTGCAATGACTCCTGATCGAACCATCCTACAGGTCTCGCTGCACTTTGATGATCCCAACGTTTCCCTGGCCGAGTCTTGGGGCATCACAATGCAAGATAGCGAAGACCATATATACCCATTAACAGACATTACACCGGAGACCATAGATAGAAGTACGATCCGTATCTATCAGACAATGTCTTTACATGGGAAGGAGAATCTTATTTTGAACTTGGTCAGTTTTCCACCCGATGGAAAATTGACTATGTTGATGGATTCCTCTGCCAACCCCGCAACATTCACATTTGATCTGGGGAACGACCCACAAGTGGGACAAGTCTGGTCTCTGGATCGAATATTACAAGTGAAACAATTTACCATGCACCTTGTAAATGCACGTTTGAAATCGCCCAGAGAACTGATTTTTGAATTTGAGCCTAGTCAAAATTTAACAGGTGTGATGATGTACTCCCCATTTGCCAGCGGTGCATCGGGCGATGTCCCTACTCAAGACGGCAACCTTGCAACGGGGATGACCTTTGCTCAAATACCAGATGGTTCCTTCGAGCTTCAAATTAGAGGTATTTACTACACGATAACCGGATCTTGGCAGGTGACCTGGCAGGCACCCGCTGCAACCGTTCTGGACTTTCCAACAATGATCTATGCTTCTTCCCCCACACCACCAGTTATCCCTACGGCGGCTTCACAGGATCCGCTCATGCTCGAGGTTCAGGCCCTTGTTCAAAAGTTTGATCAATCAATCATCCAAGGCCCAGCCTGGATCCATGTTGTGTATGAGAATACGGCTAAGAATTTACCAGTGGGGCAAACTTATCCACCACCTTATTATCAGGATGAAGAATGGTATGAAATTGATGCAAATGGCTGGGTACTTCGCAATCTAAGTACACACCGAGATTCCAGTGGAAACATTTTGCAACAGTCTGCCTCGATTGGGACGAAAGGTGTCAACTTCACAACTGGAGACAGTTTTGAAAATTCACCTTATCGTCTTTCCCTTGATTTTCTTAGCCGCGACCTGGATTCTGCTCTCCAACGTGGCCAGTCTGTCCTAAGAGAAGAAACAAATTGCGACGATGGTTCCCCCTGCTTGTTGGTTACGGTTCTTGAGCGGTTTTCTCAGCCAATTCAGAACCCAGATGCGCCTGCTGCGTTTTATGGGCATGGATTACGTGTGTGGATCAATTTGGAGTCGGGTTTGCAAGTCAAACATCAAAGTTTCTGGCAGTTGCAAGATGGCGAGGAGCAAGTTGATTTTACACAACACGTTCTGCTCGTGGAAAATGTAATCACTCCACCAAAGGATGTTCTTGATATCTTGGCGCGTATTGTAGGACCATAGCATGCATATTTTGGACACGGTAGTCAGAGATCTCTAAGCCAAGGAGATATGGAGAAAAATTTGTTAAATTTCTTGATAGTGAAATAACTATTCAAAAATATGGACAGCGGTGCCGAAATATTCGTAGGCGTATTGTTTGCCAAACTCTACGGAGGGGACTGTCCAACGGTAGAGCCATTTGGAAGCCTGCGGCGTCAGGTTGATACAACCGTGACTGCGCGGGTGACCGTAGTCATTATGCCAGTAGGTGCCGTGCAGGGAAATCCCACCTTTAGTAATATACAGTACCCAAGGCACGCCGGGCAGGTCGAAGCCATTGGAGGCGATATCGCCGGCTGCCATATGACGAGTAGGACGCTTGTAAGAAGTAATGAATTGTCCGATGGGCGTCGCCCAACGACCGGCACGATAGCGATAGCCGGTGGCGGCCCGTGCCGCGAACACCAGACGAGAGCGTTCGTAAGCCAGCACAAGCTGCTGTGTCAGGTTGACTTCGATCAATTTTTCAGAATTGGGAACATTGGGAGAAAGGGGAGCAAGTTCGTTTTCCGAGATGATGCGCATGTACCTGGCCGGGATGTAATAATACAGATCCCACTTGTCGTCCAGCAAACGGTACCAGACCTGCCCGTCGGACCCGGTGACCGAGTCCGTAATCCAGTGCACGGTCTCATAGTACAAACGGTGCGCGACCGGCGTACTGTCATCGGGTTCCTCGTGCGCGTCGGTGAATGGGACCGAAATCTCGCCTAACAGACCGTCAGGCGGTATCTCACTGACCGGGTCATTGAGCAAAGTGATTACTGGCTGGACACTACCGGAGTAAACGTAGCCCTTATCTCCAACTTCATACCAGACACGATTGTAAGCTTCTTCATCTTCGCTGATGGCTGCGCCGCTGAGCGGAATGACCAGGTCGCGCCAGTATATCTCGACCCGCTTGGACTGCGACGAGGGTTCGTCATACATCCACAGCGACTTCTCAGTAACACGACCTTGCAAGTCCGTATCGAAAGGTTGTACGAGAGATTTTGGGGAAAAATCGGGCAGCGCCAAGCCCAAAATGCCGTAACTGGCTAGCTTCAGAAAGTCACGGCGCGAGAGCGCATTGATAGGTGATCCCATGACTTGCTCAATAATGAACTTGGACCGTTGTTCCGTACGAAGCCCAGTTATACAGCCATTCAGCATCCGGGATGGTCAGGTTGACACAGCCATGGCTCATCGGGGTGCCGAAGTTGTTGTGCCAGTAAGTGCCGTGGATGCCATAGTCCTTGTAGAAATACATCACATAGGGAACATCCGGTAAATAATATCCTGGTCCAGACATATCCTGGATGCGGGTTTTGTTCCAGATGCTGAAGGTTCCGGTGACTGTTGGATGCGCCCAGGTGCCGGTGGAAGCCAGGAACGAATTCATTAGCGTAGTCCCCTCCCAGGCGTACACGCGTTGCTGGGTGAGATTCACTTCGATCCAGCGTTCGCCGTTGCCCACTGGCGGATCCTGTGGTTGGGGGACATTTGCATCTGTTGGCTGTGCGGTAGGCTCAGGCGTATTCTCGACGATGTCCATCACCAGCGAGCCTGAGGGGGTGGAAGTCGCTTCGGGCGTAATCGTAGGGTCGGGTTCGAGAGTAGCTGTTGCGGCTTCCATGGTGGGTTCAGCGGTCGGTTCCAGCGTGGGTTGTAAGGTGGTTGGCGTCGGAGGTACCAGGGTAGATGCAATGTCTGCAACGACCGGCGCTGATTCAGATCTCTGGGCTGGTTTGGCAATCTCGACCCGCGCCCACACTTGCGGGTGTGCTACCTCGTTCGGCTGGGATGTGCCATTCAAGATAGACGCCAGGACCGGGGACGTACTGGCTGTCCATGCGGCGACCAGCAAGACTATGCAGCCCAAGGCCAACAGCAGGACTGGATAAACCATCCGCCGAGCCTTTTTCGGCGCAGCGCTTCTTTTCACGGCCTTTACCTGCTTCGTTGTTTCGTCCGGCGCTGTCTGCACTGATGGCGTTTCCCCGCCACTACCCGGCGGGACCTCCTGCAGGCGGCTCAAGGCCCATTGCATGCCCTTGCGTGCGCGCGGGCTGTCCGGGTTGATCTTTAACGCGCGCTCGATGAAAGCGACGCTGGCCCGCGGATTTGCGACCGCGGCCAGGATCAACCAGGGATCTTCCAACTGCGGAGCTAGTTTGGCCGCCTGCTCGGCCCAGCGACGGGCTGCGCTGCGATTACCGCTGCGTAAAGCTTCGCGTGCGTTTTGAATGGCTTTTTGGGCTTGTAAGGATTCAGCGTTCATTTCAGCCTTCAGGGCGCATATGTGGGTAGCGGCGTCGGCTCGACATTCTCATTGCGGACAAAACATAAAATGCCTTGTTCAACGCCATAGGCGACTTTATCTGTCTGTTTAACCAGCAGGTCCTGGTCGAGGTTCAAAAACCCGGTTTCGATGATCGCTGCAATGGTATTTGGGTCGATTTCCGAAAAAGCATGGTAGCCCCGCATGTCATTGGTGATGCTGCCAGCATGGAATCGAAGACCGGTGACGTTTTGGTAACGGTCACGCAGGCACTCGGTCAGGCGTGTGGCGCGGTTGAAATCATGCGTATTGACTGCCGCCGCCACTTTGAAGCCGGTCGCTTCGTCATTGATGTAATCGCACGAGTCGTTGTGGATGGAAACCAGCGCTACGGCGCGATAACCGTTCAAACGGGTATCGAACTCGTTGAGCAAATCCACCTGATAGCCATCAGCCGTCAAGAGCTTTTGCACCCGGCTGGCGATACTCATATTGACATCCGCTTCGGTCAGGGTGACATTGCCGTTGCTGTCGCGACAGACAGCGCCCGAAGTCGTTGCCCGCATGCCCGGCGACGATCCCGATGCGCAATTGCGGCTGTGGCGTGGCGACGAAGTTGTTTTCCGGCTGGGCGGTCAGCAACAGACCGAGTTTGTCTGAAAAACTACCGGCAAACAGCCCCTTGGAAGGCGTCCACAAATTGAACAGGGTTGCCAGCAGGATGGCCAGGCCTATGGTACTGCCCAGCACACGGACGGGTTTTGGACGCTTGCGAGAAGGCGAAACGGGTGAAGATTCCATGCTGTTTCGTATAATAGTACCTCAACAGGCGAAGAAATAGCAAGAGGCAATTTGGAGCTATCATGGGGTATTTACGATTTGTCAGATGCCTTGCCAATGGCAATAGATGTGATTTTTATCGATTCGAAGTGTTTTTGACTTGACTCCCGCTCCCCTCAAAGCTATTATGAAGGCTATATGAAACTATCTGCTATTCTTGATCCCGAACAACTTCGCCAGTCCATGCGCGCCTGGACTTCGGGCGTGACCATTGTGACAGCTTCCCACGCGGGCGAGCAGCACGGTATGACCGTTAGTTCGTTCACATCCATTGCATTGGAACCGCCATTGATTATCATCTCCCTGCAAACAGCCAGCCGTACGCATGACCTGGTCGCACAAGCCCACGCCTTTGCCGTGACCATCCTTGCAGACGGCCAGCAGGAGGTCTCCGACCGTTTCGCCGGGCGCGTGCCAGACACAGAAGATCGTCTGGCGGGCATCGAAACCGAAACGCTGGTCACAGGTGCGCCCTTCATTAAAGGTGGGCTGGCCTACCTGGATTGTCGCGTCACTCAGACCATTGCAGTCGGTACGAATACACTTTTCCTGGCCGAAGTGGTAGCAGCGCGTGGTAATGGTGAAGGAAAACCGCTGGTGTATCACGATAGGAAGTATCGAAAATTGGTCGAATGATTTTCCCCCGGGGGTGGGATGTAATGACCGAAAATAAACTTACAACGGAAGAGAAACAAACCCTTCTAGAATTAGCCCGGCAAGCCCTGGAAGCTGGCGTGCGTGGCCAGAAGTTACCCCAGCTCGAATTGCAATCCTTGTCGTCGCGCTTACGAGAACAGGGCGCCTCCTTTGTAACATTGACGGTTCATGGTAACCTGCGCGGCTGCATCGGCGCGCTGGAACCCTATCAGCCTTTGGCAGAAGATGTGCGCGAACATGCCATCGCCGCCGCGTTGCAGGATTATCGCTTTCCCAATGTGCGGCCAGAAGAACTCCCACAGATCGACATCGAAGTCTCGCGTCTCACACCTCCTGCCCTGCTTGAGTACACTACCCCTGAAGACCTGCTGTCCAAACTACGACCTGGAATAGACGGCGTGGTGCTGCGCGATGGCGCACGCCGCGCCACCTTCCTGCCGCAGGTTTGGGAGAAAGCTGCCCGATCCAGCCGATTTTCTCGACAGCCTGTGTTACAAAATGGGCGCGGCCTCCAATCTGTGGCGACAAAAGCATCTGGATGTTTTGATTTACCAGGTAGAAGAGTTTCACGAATAACGATATTGCAAGCTTGTTTCCTTGTACCGCAACAACCTGAAGATGTAAGATGCTTTGCTGCCTTTCAATAGATACAATTTAGTAAGTCTTACAAATCCATAAGTTTGTTGTTGCGGCACTTGTACCGCACCTACCCTACAAATTTATCAAGTGGTCGGTGCGGCACTTGTATCAACCCTTAGCCTGTAATACAATCTATACATGGCCGAAGATACCATGTTCCAGGAAGCAGTCGATGCCCTGCGCGAAGGCGACAAGGCCAAAGCCAAAGATCTGCTGACGAAACTGCTCAAAACAGACCAGAACAATACCACGTACTGGATCTGGTTAAGCGCGGCGGTCGAATCAACCAAGGAACGTGTCTACTGTCTGCAAACGGCGCTCCAACTGGACCCTGAAAATGCTACCGCCAAACGGGGATTGATTTTACTGGGAGCCCTCCCGCCTGATGAAAGCGTCCAGCCCTTTCCGTTAAATCGTCCGCGCTTGTGGGACGAGAAACTGGCCCTGGCCAGTGACAAACCCAAAGAGAAACTGACGATCAAGAGTGCCATCACCAGCCCCGCCGGGCGTTTGATCGGGTTTGGGATCGTCGGGCTGGCCGTTATTACCGTGGTCGTGTTCGGCCTGATCCTGCCAACCAGTAAACGCCTGGCGCCTCGCATATTTTTCACCCCCGGTCCATCCCCAACTTATACGCTTACGCCTACGTTTGTCAACGCTACCGAACAGACCCCGGCTGGAAGAGGCACGCTTGTCCCTCTGGCGGAATTACTGGATGCGCCTCTCACGCCCACGCCTTTGTATGTCAATACACCGCGAGAACCCCAATCCATAGATACCTATCGCGTGGTGAAATCTGCTTATGAAAAACAGGATTGGGATACTGTCATTTCCGGAATGGAAGAGATCGCCCGCGACGAACCCAATGCAGCTGACCCATACTATTACATTGGGGAAGCGTACCGCTTCAAGGGCGATTTTCGTGATGCGCTGGAAGCCTATAATCATGCCTTGCAGATCGATCCAAACTTTGGCGCAGCCTATTTGGGCCTGGCCCGTGCTCGTCAACTCCAGGATCCTAACGCAAACATCGTCGCATTGTACGAAGAAGCCATCAAGCGCGATCCCAATTTCGGCGAAGTCTATCTCGACCGCGCCGTCTTTTATCTGAATCACCAGGACCCAGAAGCGGCTTTGGCTGATTTGGCTACCGCCGAACGGCTTTTGCCTGGCTCGCCGTTGGTCTACTATTATGAAGCGCGTGCGCAGTTGGTGCTCGATAACACGGACAAGGCCGAAGTCGCGGCGCTCAAAGCCAACCAGGCCGACCCGACAATGCTGTCAGTCTACTTCACGTTAGGCGAGATTTACATGGCACAAGGGCAATACGCCAAAGCGATCGACGTTTTGCAAACGTACGTTGGGTATGAAACGCGTAGCGCAACCGCGCGCGCCATGATCGGTGAGGCCTATTACCGGGCCGGCGATTGTAAGTCGGCTATCGAAGCCCTGAGCGCTGCCATCTCAATGGATTCGCGCCAGCGGCAGGCCTATCTTTATCGCGGTCTGTGTTACGTGGAAGAGGGAAATGCTGATGCAGCCGTATCCGATCTGGAACGTTCCCCCAGCGATGATTTCGAGACCAATCTGGCTCTGATGCGCGCCTACATGCTCCAGGAGCATTTTGGTGATGCTTATCTGCAAGGTGAAAAAGTTTTATCCCTGGCTGAGACGGATGAACAAAAAGCCCTGGCCTATTACTGGCGTGGGCTCAATTTTGAAAAGCGTGAAGAGCCGGATAACGCTGCCGACTCCTGGCAGGAATTGTTGGATTTACCCAGAAGCGCAGTCAGCAGTCAGATGCGTACTGAAGCGCAGCAACACTTCAATGCCGACCGCACGGCAACACCCAGCTACACCCCTTCGCCAACAAAAACAAGCACCAGAACGCCAACGCCGACCGAACGCTTCCGCCAACGAGAACATCTACACCGATCCAGAACACCAACCTCTACCCGGACTCCTACGCCGACAAAGACGCCCACGCCAAGTCAGACGCCATCGCCTACTCAGGCGAGTTGATGTAAACGACAGCCCCCGTTTAATCGACGGGGGCTGTTTTAGTGTCGAAAGTTTTTGGCAAAATCACGATTGACAATCCACTCTGAGAAAATTTATTGCCCGCTGCGACACTCATCACATGGACACAATGCCCGCAAGTAGTGCCAGTTGAAAATCCCATAATCGTGGCCATCCTCCCACACGATGGTCAGCGCATACGAACCAACTGCTACCACATTGGCAATGCGGGTGGCTGGACTTTCCTCCAATTCAATCCCAAAGACATTGGGATCAGGTTCGCTACCCATATTCTCATGTCCGCCGCGGCAGGAGGCGCATGGACAGGCCGCGCGTAATAGCCCAAACGGGTAAACGCTGGTATGTCCGTCGCTCCAGGTGACAGTGAACTCGCGGGATTTCTTGTTGGCAGTGATGCCGGTCGGTTTTTCATTCATATATTTCTCCGAAGGATATTGCGAAGGTTTCGAACCTTCGCAAGGTTGTATGCATGGGGAATGGTTAT
This sequence comes from uncultured Chloroflexia bacterium, assembly GCA_963785535.1. GTDB lineage: Bacteria > Chloroflexota > Anaerolineae > Anaerolineales > Villigracilaceae > JAABUE01. The sequence goes on from CAWAVQ010000019.1 coordinate 347,603, forward strand.
GGTGAAGGAATCGCTCCCAGAAAATCCGCCGCTGCCCACCCGGCGCGTGTCTCGTCATAGGGAGCTACCAGATACCACCAGGTATATCCGTCAGCCTCTTGCGGGCCATCACGCACTTCAAAAACCTCTTCGTCGTAACCGAGGAAGACTGGGGTGCCGTTCAAGCTGGGATCGGCGCGCAGGCGTAAGCCTTCGCCCTCTGTGCCGGTAATCTGGACGTAGCCGCCCACGCCGATCTCATCCGCGGCCAGGGTGGGCGTGCCGTAGATCAACGGATCGGGCGTGAAGGTCGGGGTGACGTTGGGAGTGGCTGTTGGGGGTGGGATCACGGTCAGGTCAGCGGGAGCAAACCCCAAGTCCCGAGCTGGATCCGGTTTTGTCCATCCAATCGAGATCAGCGTGATCAGGATCAGAAGTCCAGCGATGCCCAGCGCCCCAAGTACTACTTTAATATTGAACAGAGCAGAGAAATCGTTTCGGTTCATAGATCAGCTAACATTTTGCAGAAGATGAAGCGAGTTGGGTGGCATCAACAACTTGAGCGCCTGCTTGTGAACGCTGATTTTGGCTTCCTGTGTGGCGTCCTTGGGCTCGGCATCCATGTGCACGAAGAAAGGCGACTCAGCCTGCACCCGCAGGGTTTGGAAGGGGATACGCTGGGCCTCGCTGGAGTTGACATGCTGTCCGCGCCATAGTTCGTAGGCAATCCGGAAGGCGTCCGCCAGGCTGTCGCCCTGAAAGAGCCACAGGTCCAGCAAGCCATCGTCGAGATGTGCGTTCGGTGAGAGAATGGAGTACCCGCCCATGTAGCGACGGATGTTGTTGGCAACCGCCAGGAGATAATGGCCTTCCACTTCCTGCTCGTCCACCCACAAGCGCAGACGGATGCCGCGCCATTGGCTGGCATTCCAAATCGTGGAGGCAGCATATTCTGGCACAGCAAAGAATTTTTCGAGGCGGTCGCGCGGTTCGATGGAACGGATTGCCATCGCGTCCAATCCCATACCTGCCCACATCATAAATGAATATTCATTACATTGGCCCATATCCACGCGTTGGACGGATGCATTGGCCAGCGCACGGGCATTGTCTTGCAAGCGACCGGGATAGGCCCAGTTGAAAGCTGGCAAACCAAGCTCCTGTGCCCAGACGTTGGATGTACCTGCTGGCAAGACGCCCAGTGCGGTCTCTGAGCCGAGCAAACCACTGGCGACCTGGCCGACCGTGCCATCCCCGCCGACGGCAAAAGCCGCCTCATATGCCTCGGCCGCGGCTTGCTGTCCGAGTTGGACAGCGTGCTCGCCACTCTGGGTGGCGACAATCTCAACACACCAATCAGCCTTGACGAGTTCCGCCTCGATCGCTTTCAAAAACGGCTTGACCGGGAAGCGCCCCGCCGCGGGGTTGTAGATGACCAGTGCTTTGCGCATCTGGCGATTATACCGCCCCCACTCGCCCTTTGGGCACGACCCTCCCCCATTTTCCACTGGGGTTCGTGGAAAATGGGGGAGGGCTTGGGAAGGGGTGATGATATAATCGATTCCGCTATGCAAGAAGGCATGCTGCTCAACAACCGCTATCAACTGCTCCAAAAGATTGGCTCTGGCGGTATGGCCGAAGTATTTCGTGCGCGCGATTCCATGCTCGAACGCTACGTTGCCATCAAGATCCTGCGCGCCGACTATACGGAGAATAAATCCTTCCAGGAGCGTTTCCGTCAGGAAGCACGTGCGGCGGCCAATTTATCGCACCCCAATATCGTCACCGTACACGATTTTGGGTTGGATCACGGGCAGTTGTTCATCGTTATGGAGAATGTTCCCGGATCAGATTTGAAAACCCTGCTGCGCCAGCGGGGACGCTTCAGTGTGGAAGAAGCCATCCCGTTGATCGTGCAGGCTTGTGCGGGCATCGGCTATGCCCACCGCGCCGGGTTGGTGCATTGCGATGTCAAACCGCACAACATGCTGGTCACGCCCGACAAACGTCTCAAGGTCACGGACTTTGGGATCGCGCGGGCGCTGGCTACCATCCATCCCGGCGAACGCAGCGATGTGGTCTGGGGCTCGCCACAATATTTCTCGCCTGAGCAGGCGGCAGGCGAGCCGCCCTCTCCCGCTTCGGACGTCTATTCATTGGGCATCGTGTTGTATGAGGTCCTGACCGGTTCGCTGCCTTTCAACGCTTCTACGCCGGAAGAACTTGGCCGTCTGCACCTCGATTCCAAACCGTATCCCATCCGTGAATATTTGCCGGATATCCCTGAAACCCTCGAACAGATTATTGATAAAGTACTCTCGAAAGAACCCGCTGCTCGCTACCGCACAGCGGACCAACTCGGTCGGGTCCTGATGCGCTTTGGGACACAGACCCAGCCGGAACCGGCTCCTGAACTTTCCCTGACGCCCGAAGCCTCCCCAACCTATCAGCCGGAACCCGAACCGGTCTATTACACGGACCCTGAACCTGCTGCCCCTTCGATTGATATCGACTGGATTTCGGTTGCGCTCGGCCTGTTGGCCCTGATCGCTGTCGGTGGTCTGATCCCGTTCTGGATGTGGGTGTATTTTGTTTATAACCCGCCAATTCGTTAACCACAAAATCACTAAGTCACGAAGACACTAATTTTTAAGAAGTTCGTGCCTTTGTGACTTGGAGCCTTCGTGGTGAATATAAAAATGTCGAACTTTGTAATTGCTCCATCCATTCTCTCATCCGATTTTTTGCACCTGGGTGATGTATTGCAGACCTGCAAATCCGCGGGCGCGGATTGGATCCACGTCGATGTGATGGACGGCCAATTCGTCCCCAATCTGACCATGGGACCCTTCATCGTCAGGCATTGTCGCCGCGGAACGGATTTACCTATCGATGTGCATTTGATGATCGAGAAACCGGAGAAGCTGTTAGGAGCTTTTGCTGAAGCGGGTGCCTCGCATCTGACCGTTCACGTAGAAACCTGCCCACACCTGCACCGCACCATCGAAGACATCAAATCATTAGGATGTCAGGCGGGTGTCACGCTCAACCCTGGAACCCCGGCTGCCTCCATTTTTCCAATACTGCCATTCGTGGATCTGGTGCTGGTGATGAGCGTCGACCCTGGTTTCTCTGGCGGTACCTACATCCCGGAAATGGTCGGCAAAGTTGCCGAAATTCGTCGCAAGCTGGATGAAATCGGCTCGTCCGCCTGGTTGGAGGTGGACGGTGGCATTTCCCCCGAAACTTTGCCGCCATGAAAGCCGCTGGTGCAACTGCCTTTGTGTCTGCCACCTCGGTTTTCAGGTACCCGGATGGCATTGCAGCGGGGATTGCTTCCTTGCGAAAGGCTGGTTAGGAGTCCAACATCTCCCCTGGCCCGAACACCAGGACGGGCTGATGTTGGTTGCAAAATCTGGCCCCTACGGGATGAGAAGATTTTGCACTCCGGCTTGATTAAACAAAAAATCACGGCTTGAGCCGCGATTTTATCAGTCAGGAAAGGAACGAGTTACGCTTTGGTTTTGGTCAGGGTGCGGATGCACTTGGCACACAGCACCTTCTTGACCTTGCGATTGCCCTCATACACCGTCACCTTTTGCAGGTTCGGTTTGAACTTGCGATTGGTGGCACGCATTGAGAACGACCGGCTGTGACCAAAAGTTGTCGTCTTTCCGCAGTGGGCACACTTAGCCATCTTACAAATTCCTTTCTTGCTATAATTCCAGAGTTCTGGCTTGCTTCCGCAAGCACAGCATTCTACCACACATCGTATCCTTGTACAAGAAGGATTGTTAATAAGGGTGCACAAAAAAGTTGTTGCAAGCGGAGTCCAAAGTTTCCCAACTTTGGCGGCAAAATCAGGAGATTTTGCACTCCTACTAACAACATTTGAGTGCTTTGTTATAACCAACAGAGGATTGAATTATGGGCGAAGAAACCACATCTTTAGGCGGCATCCACATCTCACCTGATGCTGTCGCAACCATCGCTTACCATGCCACATTGGAATCATATGGCGTGGTGGGGCTGGCTCCCAAGAATCTGGCGGAGGGATTGGCGCATACGATTACACGAGAACCGACACGCGGGGTTTCGGTTGCGTATGATGGGGAAAACGTAGAAATCGAAATCTACATCGTCGTGGAATATGGCACGCGCATTACATCCGTGGCGAACAGTGTTGCTAACACAGTTCGCTATCATGTAGAAAAAGCGTTGGGGTTACGCGTCAGCAAGATCAATGTACACGTAGCCGGTTTGCGTGTCAGTAACACAGATTAAGGCCAGAGGAGCTGGAAACAGTATGGGATTGGATTCCCCCGACACACAAAAAAGACTGGAAAAATTTCGCAAAGCTCCCCTGGACGGGCAGTCGCTCAAGCGGCTGGTAGAAGCCGGGTTGACCTGGCTACGTACCAACCAGCAGACAGTCAATGCGCTGAACGTTTTCCCCGTCCCGGATGGCGACACCGGCACGAACATGGTGCTGACCATGCAATCGGCCTATAACGAGATCAGCGAGCTGGGGCATCGCAACTTTGGCGACATGGCAGCAGCGGTCTCGCAGGGCGCATTGATGGGTGCACGCGGCAACTCGGGCGTGATCCTGTCTCAGTTGTGGCGCGGCTTCTCACGCAGCTTGCAGGGACAGGAAGTGCTGGACGGACCGGAATTGGTCAGGGCGTTTGCGGAAGCGCGCGATACGGCTTATAAGGGCGTTGTCCGCCCGGTGGAGGGGACGATCCTGACCGTCGCCAAGGATGTTGCGGCGGCCGCGGAAGCAGCCTTAGGGTCCACGCAAGATCCGATTGAGATCCTGGCCCTGGCGGTGAAAGCCGCAGATGAATCAGTCGAACGGACCCCGGAATTGCTCCCGGTTCTCAAGCAGGCCGGTGTGGTCGACTCGGGCGGGAAGGGCCTGTATTTTATTCTGGAGGGTATGTTGCGTCACATTTATGGCGACCCGTTAGATACGCCGTTGGCGTCGATACAGCCGCTTTCAGCCCTGGACTTTGAAAGCGCCATGCAAGAAGTTGAAGAGGGACAGGATTACGAAGTAGTAGTGGATTTCTATCCCGAAAATGAATTGAACCTGCAATCGTTCTATGGCACGCTAGAAGAGATGGGTACATCCATTCAAGTCGGTGAGGGGGATGGCATGTACCGTATGCACATCCACGTGCCGCTAGAGAATCGCTACCGGCCAATCGATTACATCATGGGCTTGGGCACGATCACCAAAGTGGCGATGGAAAATCTGCTGGCCCAGATGGATGACATCGATAAGAGATCCAAAGGCGACAAACTTGAACTGGCTAATATCGAGCCGGGACAGATTGCCGTGGTGACTGTCTCGCCAGGACCGGGATTGAGTCGCATCTTTGCCAGCCTGGGAGTAGCGGCGATCGTCGAAGGGGGGCAGACCATGAACCCCAGTACGCAGGAACTCCTGGCAGCCTTCGAAAACTTGCCGACTGATGAGATCATTATTCTGCCCAATAACAAGAACATTGTCATGGCTGCCAACCAGGCCAAGGAAGTGACCGTCAAGCACGTGCAGGTTGTGCCGAGCCGCACCATTCCACAGGGGCTGTCTGCCATGTTGGCGCTCAACCCGGATGGCGATCTCAAGGCAGTTGCGGGGAAGATGAATAAATCACTGGCGCTGGTAAAGACCGGTGAGATCACTATCGCGACTCGCAGTGTGGAAATCGACGGCGTCAATGTAGAGCAGGGTCAGGTGATTTCCCTGCTGGATGGCAAGCTGGTCTGTTCTGCAAAATCGGTCGAAGAAGGCTGCATGTGTTTGTTGGAAGAAGCGAACGCTAAAGAGCATGAGTTGATCACGTTGTTTTACGGTGAAGACCTGACTGCAACCGATGCCAATCGCATTTCCGACAAGATACGCGAATCCTACCCGGGACAGGAAATCGAAGTTCAGGATGGCGGGCAGCCGCATTATCAGTTCATTATCTCCGTAGAGTAACTTATTATGAACGTCCAATAGTCTAACTGCTGGACGAACTTGAAATTGTCAGGATGGAAACACAATATGAAACTCGGCATCGTCACTGATTCCACCTCCGACCTTCCCCAGCACATCATCGATGAACATGAGATTGAAGTTGTCCCGGCGGTGCTGGTGCTGGACGACAAGGCTTACGAAGACGGCAAAGGCATCTCTCGCGAAGAGTATTACACGCGCCTGCCAGAGATGAAACGAGCGCCAACCACGGCCGCACCTTCCACTGGCGATTTCGCGGAACGCTTCCAGAGATTATTCGACGCGGGCTGCGATCACATTCTCTCCATTCATGCCGCAATGGAGTTGACTTCTATCGTCAGTGTAGCGCGCATGGCGGCGCATGATTTCCGCGAGCGCATCACCGTGTTGGATAGTGGTTCATTATCTCTCGGGCTTGGCTTTCAGGTATTGGCAGCTATTCAGGCTAAAATCGAGGAATTGAGTCTGGAAGGGATTCTGGATGCCATTCGTTCCACGCGAGAACGGACAAAGGTCATTGCTGCTCTGGACACTATGGAATACCTGCGCCGCAGCGGGCGCGTCCCGGGCACAGTAGCGGCCTTGGGTGGCCTGTTGAGAATCAAACCGATCGTCGAGTTGCTGAATGGCGAAGTCAAACCCCTGGGCGCGGTACGCACAACTCGTCAGGCTGGCCAACGCATCTATAATGCGTTGCAGGCGCTCGGTCCGCTGGAACGGTTGGCAATCCTGCATACCAACGCCGAACATCGCGCCCGTCAACTTTTAGATGAACTCATGCAGACGGTCAGCCAGTCCATCCCGCGCGATATTTTGATGGTCAACGTCACCCCCGTGATCGGCACGCATGTTGGGCCAAATGGGTTGGGGTTTGCAGCTGTTAAGGCACGATGTTAGTCAAGAAAAATTTAATAGGTTAGCAAAAGGCGATCAAAAACCTTTTCCCCGTCTAAGGATTTCCCATTCATTTGGAAACGCTTTAGCATCGAATGCCCGGTATCAATCATAATTTCATGCTTGAAAAGCCCATCAGGGATCGGTAAATCACAAATCAGATTGCCCGAACGCTTTGTACCATCTATGCTTAGAACTACGTCAACTCCTCTTGACTTACATTTTTCGATTGCATCTAAGAGAAGCTCTAAATTAAACGATTGTGCACCATATAAAATAGCTTGACTATAACTGTAAGGTGGGTCACAATATATCAAGTCACCCTGTTTTGCCATATTCATTGCTTCTTCAAACTCAAGTTGCAAGAATGTTGTACCTGATATTCGTTTATGCCAATTATCTACTCTTTTTGAAAAGTTTTCTGGTGAAATCGGATTATGAATTCCGCAAGGCGTAGACATATAGCCATCTGCTTTTCGGAATCGGACAACGCCTCCATAACAGGAACGTGTTAGGAAAAGCAAATCTGCACCATTTGGATTTTTATTAAAGGATGCTTTTATTAGTTCGTAAATTTCCTTTTTTTGCCCATTTACCATTTGTTGCCAACGCTCCGAATACCAACTCTTAAGTCTTTCGGGAAAATCTTTCAGGGTCTGCCAAATTTCAATTAAAGGTGCAAAAGAATCTGAAGCAATAGCAACTTTTGGAACTAAAGTACCCAAAATCCCACCACTACCTAGGAAGGGTTCAAAATATGTGCCGAATTCAATCGGGAAGAATGAAATAATTTCATGTGCTACACGTTGCTTGCTGCCAATCCACTTAAGAAGAGGTTGTCTAAAAGGCTCAACTTTGCGAGTTTTTTTGGCATCAGTTTCAAACAAATAAAGCTGGGCTGTGTCCTGTAAATTTTTCATAATAAGATTATACCAAGTGAATTATATCCTAAAACAGGATATTTGTCAAGGAAGTAAATATGAAGTTAGAAAATGAAGATTATCAACGCCAGAAACTCCAAGAATTACTTAGACAATTTCGCAAAAAAAATAGGATTCGTCAAGTTGAATTGGCAGAAAAACTAAACGTTCCACAATCGTTTATTAGTAAATATGAAATTGGGGAAAGAAAGCTCGATATTTTGGAACTACGGCAAGTTTGCTTTGCTCTAAATATATCTTTAAAAGAATTTATTCAAGAGTTGGAGGAAAGCCTGAATGAAGCCAAATGAAAGTTTTCTAAATCTTCCCAAAACATTTTGGGCTAGTGTACGTCTAATTAGTCAAGAGGTTGGATACACAGATAGAAAAACGAGCCAAATAAAAATTCCATCTGTAGTTGAGATAGGTCAGAAACTTGCTCAATTCGATATTGATATTGATCGCTTACAAAACCAAATGGTAGACTCTCGAACATACAAATCTCTGTTGCAGCAATACTTTGAATATAGAGCGGACATATTACAATCTTTTGTCAAACCCCATCTAATGGATGTGAAAAAAGCAAAAAAAGTTTTTGAAAGCCATTTCAGAAAACTAGGACCCAAATGCCCACTTCCTAAAAACAAGCAAAAGGGTGAAAAGAAAACATATGCTTATCTAACTTGCCTTGTAAATATGCTCGTTAAATCGAATGCCCAAGGGACTTCATGTGATTACGATCCTCATCAATTAACAACTATCATAAATGATGGATTACCTGTTAGAACTTTAGCACGCCGTGTTGATGGCGCCTTTCCAGGCAGTCTAAACCCTATAGCCATTTGGGAAATCAAAGAGTATTACTATACAACCACTTTTGGAAGTCGCGTGGCAGATGGAGTTTACGAAACGCTTTTAGATGGTCTAGAACTTGAAGAACTTTTGGAGCATAAAAGCATCAAGGTTTTACATTATTTGATAATCGATGCCTACGATACATGGTGGAATATGGGTAAATCGTATCTATGTCGAATTATTGATTTACTCCATATGGGGCTAATAGATGAGCTTTTAGTTGGATATGAAGTAGTTGAAAGGTTACCTTCTCTTGTAAACGAGTGGGTAGACCGAATGGTAAAATAGTTCCATGCAGTCATCATTAGATAAACTACGCAAATTTTTTAATCTCGAACATCGAAACGGATATAATGACACGGCCATCATTGGCGGCCTTGCCAAAATGCTGGATTACTGGGAGGGTGAAGCCCGCGCGGATGGCATCTCCGAAGAGATCATCCAGGCCGTTCTCCAGCGCTTGCAATCTTACGAAAAGCTATCACCCGAGTCACGTGCTGAGTCGCTCAAAGGACTCTGGAAGCGCATCGGCGACCAATATCCCGAAGCAACTCAAAAACAGACACGCGCGCCTCGTTCCCAACCCAGGCCTGTATCATCCCCGAAGGCCGCCTCGCCCCAACGGGCTCATGGCCCGGACGGGGGGTCTTCCCATACACCAGCCAAGTCCACTCCAGCAGATGAAGCCGTTAAAGAACGCCCCGTGCCGCCTGGGCGTGCTGAAACTGCTCCTGGTGGGGTGACCTCTGCCACGCCGGCTGCCCTCAACGCGGAACTGACCGTGCTACAGGGCGTCGGCCCACGTCACGCGCAGACATTGGGCAAACTCGGCATGCACACGCTGGGCGACATGCTCTATTTCTTCCCGCGTCGCTACGAAGACTACAGCCAACTCAAGCCTATCAAAGACCTGTTCTATGACCAGCAGGTAACCGTCATCGGCGCGGTGCAATCGGTGCACACCCGTCCCATTCGCGGTGGAAAGCAACAGTTGGTCGAAGCCATCCTTTCCGACAGTACCGGCGCGTTACGGCTCTCTTGGTTCAACCAGCCCTGGATGGCCAATCGCCTGAAAAAGGATGATGCTATCGCAGTCTCGGGCAAGATCGACCAATACCTGGGTCGCCTGGTGATGAACAATCCTGATTTCGAACCGGTCGAGGTCGAGAGCCTGCATACCAACCGCATCGTCCCGATCTATTCGCTGACCGAGAAAATCACGCAGAAATGGCTGCGCGGACTGATGAACCAGGTGGTCACGCACTGGGCGCCGCGCGTCACCGATCATCTGCCCGAGAGCGTACGCTCCGATGCGAAACTGCCCGAATTGGGCGAAGCACTTTTGCAGGCACATTTCCCCGATTCGCAAGAAAAGTTGAAATCTGCGCGCCAACGTCTGGCGTTCGATGAAATCTTCTTCTTGCAAATGGGTGTGCTGCGCCAGAAGCGTGACTGGCAATCCGTCACCGCGCGCATCTTTGACGTGCCGGAAGACTGGCTGGAGGCGCGTATCAAGGCTTTGCCCTTCGCACTGACCGGCGCACAGCAACACGCCGTGGATGATATTCTGGTCGATCTGGGTTCTGGTCGCCCGATGAACCGTCTCTTGCAAGGGGATGTCGGCTCCGGGAAAACGGTCGTGGCTGCCTTAGCGGCTGCTATCGTCGCCAATGCTGGCGCGCAGGCGGCGGTCATGGCGCCCACTTCCATTTTGGCGGAACAGCACTTTCGTAATTTCTCTAATTTGTTGGCCGGAGAAAACGGAGTCATTTCTCAGGACGCGGTTCGCTTGCTAGTCGGAGACACGCCTGAGGCTGAGAAAGAAACGATCCGCGCTGGCTTACAGGACGGTAGCATTAAAGTCGCCATCGGTACACATGCGCTGCTAGAAGAGCCCGTCCAGTTTGCCGACCTGGAACTGGCTGTCATCGATGAACAACACCGCTTCGGCGTGGACCAGCGGGCCGCACTGCGCTCGAAAGGTCGCACGCCGCATCTGCTGGTAATGACTGCCACGCCCATCCCACGATCACTGGCATTAACGTTGTACGGCGACCTGGACTTGAGCATCATGGATGAGATGCCGGTCGGACGCCAGCCGGTGGATACGCATGTGTTGCGGCCACAGGAACGCGAGCGCGCTTACACGCTCATCCGTTCACAGATCAAGAGCGGGCGACAGGCTTTCGTTATTTATCCGTTGATCGAAGAAAGCGACAAGATCGATTCGCGCGCAGCCGTGGACGATTATGAGACGCTTTCGAAAGAGATTTTCCCCGACCGGAAAATTGGCCTGTTGCACGGACGCATGCGTCCCGATGAAAAGGATGATGTCATGCTCAAGTTCCGCGACAGGGAATTTGACATCCTGGTCTCGACCACCGTGGTGGAAGTGGGCGTGGATGTGCCCAACGCCACCGTGATGTTGATCGAGGGTGCTAACCGCTTTGGCCTGGCGCAATTGCACCAGTTGCGCGGACGGGTGGGGCGCGGCTCGGAGCAATCCTATTGCCTGCTCATTCCTGACCACGAAGATGCAATCGAGAACGAGCGTTTGCAAGCTATGGCTGAATCCAACGATGGTTTCGTGCTGGCTGAGCGCGACCTGGAACAGCGCGGTCCCGGTGAGTTTTTGGGCACGCGTCAATCAGGGTATGCCAGCGGTCTGCGCATGGCCAGTCTGACGGATGTGGCTTTGATCGAAAACGCCCGCACACATGCCCAGAAACTGTTCGATCAAGACGCCAAACTCGAAAAGCCCGAAAACGCTCTGCTGGCGGAAGCGCTGGAACGCTTCTGGGGCGATGGCAAGGGAGACGTCAGTTAGTCTAACAAGTCAAAAAGTCTCACAGGTCTGACCTGTAAGACTTTTTAGACCACTAAGACCTGGAGACCTATGGTAAGAGCCTTATTCCCTGGCACATTCGACCCTATCCACTACGGTCATATGGACATCGCCGAGCGTGCCTCGCGTCTGTTCGATGAGATCGTGGTGGCTGTTTATGACAAACCCCTCAAAACGTTGTTTTTCTCGCCGGAAGAGCGCATTGCATTGGTCAGGGAAGCGGTCGACAGCAACCCCAAGATCCGCGTGACCGGCTATAGCGGTCTGACCGTTGAATACGCACGCGAAATCGGTGCGCAGGTCATCGTACGCGGGCTGCGTGTCTTCTCGGATTTCGAGTTCGAGTTCCGTATGGCTTTGGCCAATCATCGCTTACGGCCGGAAATCGAATATATGGCGCTTATCACTGCCGAGGAACACACTTTCCTTTCATCAAGCACTGTCCGCGAGATCGCCTCGCTGGGTGGTGACGTGTCGAGTATGGTGCCGCCACATGTCGATAAGGCATTAAAAGAAATACTGAGCAAAAGGGAAGATAATGACGTTCCAAATGCGCTCAGGGACTAAAAATCGGATAGAATAAGGGTATCCGTGGATGGAAAAACGGAGGAGCTTATGGACATCCTGCAACTGATCGACCGCCTGGAAGAACTTTTCAACGATGGGAAACCCATTCCCTTCACGCACAACGTGGCTGTGGATGAAGACCGCATGCTGGATATCATCGACCAGATGCGCATTGCCATCCCGGAGGAAGTGAAGAAAGCACAGCAACTGCTCAGCCAACGAGACCGGGTGATGGCGCAAGCACAGGAAGAAGCCAACCGCACCATTGACCTGGCGCGTGAGAAAGCTGAAGGTCTGGTCAGCAAAGACGGAATCTCGCAAGAGGCTCAGCGCCGTGGAGACCAGGTTTTGAACCAGGCGCGCGCTGATGCCGAAGCCACCCGTCAGGATGCGGACGATTACGTGGTCGATACCCTCGGCCGCCTTCAGGAAGAGCTCGAAGGTTATCTCAACCAGGTCCGTAATGGCATTCGTAAATTGGAGGAAGAGCGAATGCACCGTGCGGCACCACCCCCACCACCTTCTGCCACGGCTGAAAAGCAGAGTGAGGAAAAGTGATACAGTACGCCCCGCCAATTGGCGGGGCGCTTTCTATGTCATTCTGCCCGCACCGTGCGCAGGCACGCGTGAACGACCATAGGGAGTGACACTTGTACCTGCGCTTCACACCTGTCCTGGCGGACGGTGCCAGGGAGTGCAGGTGAGAATTTCCGCGCTTCAGTCGAGAGACTCTTCGCTGCGCTCACACCGTCCCGGTGTCCTTCGGGAGAGTGACAAATTGTGTTATATCCTCTCCGTCCAGGACGAATGCGCGTACTTCTCGTTGACAAGTTCTTCTGCGCGCGTCAATTCGGACTCGGATAATTCCCCCGCTTCGAGTTTCAATCCCAACTGCGCTTCAAAGGCCCGGACGAAAGCCTGCCCGGCGGTTTCCCAGGTCACCTCCTGCCCTAAAACGGACTCCACGGTCGTTGCGCGTGCCAGCAACCTTTGCATCGCCACCTCGCGCGCGGACTCGTCCGGGAAAACCAACGCCTGGCAGATGCGGGTCAGGTCTCCGGTCAGAGGCAGCGACCCGTGCTGGAGCACGCCGTCCTTGCGACGCGCCTGCGCTGAGCCGATCAGCTTCTTGCCATCCACCGTAATTTCGTAGGTTGATGGCACTTCAAAACAGACCGGGTTAGGCGTTCCATTGCTTTCAGCCCGGTCTTCTTTCATCTCAACGGGCAAGCCCAGGTCATGTACCGCAGCCAGCAACGCTCGTGCCAGGCGGTTATACAATTCGAGCAATGAACCGGCCAGATGCGGCTCATCAGCCGGACCAGTGACAGAGTAAGTCAGTTCGTCAGTGTGCAGGATGGCGCGCCCGCCGGTCATGCGGCGCACCACCTCCCAGCCACGAGCCTGCAAGCGCTCGGTATCCACATCTGTAAAGGGTTGCGCACGCCCGAGCGAAAGGCAGGGTGGCTCCCAGGCAAATAAGCGCAAAGTCGGAAGGACCTCGCCACGCCCGGTATGTTCCAGGATAGCTTCATCCACGGCCATGTTCCATGCGCCGCGCGCGGGAGGCGTAATTATAAGTCGCCAGGATCTCATAGGACAATTCTACTAAATAAATTGGCTCTTAACGGGAATCAAGGAGCTATGAGGATGGCCAGCAAGGAATGGAGCAAAGCTTTTCCACGCCGGCGGACATTGTGAACGAATTCGAAGAAGCCTAGATACCAGGGTAACTTCTCTTGTGAAATGCCCCGGTGAGGTCGCAACCAGGAGCGTAGCAAAGACCAAAATCCTTCCAAGGTGTTGATATGAACTTCATGGAATCCATCTCCATTCTCATCTCGAGCATACTCTCCAGCAGAGTGATTGACGCTTTTGTGCAAGTAGCCCCATTCACCCAGGCGACTGTAGATGTCGTATTCATCCGTATAGAATTGACTGCCTGAGGCAACCGTGCTGGTAATGACAGGTTGGATCGTTTTCTGCTGAACATTTGGTAACATGCAAATGACCACTTCACCGTTTCTCTGCAACAATCCCAGCACAGGCGGCTTCTCGCCTGCCAGGGTCCCGCGTCCACGCTTGCCCTTCAAGCGTCTGCGTCGTCCTTTGCGACCTGCTTTGGCGATTTCGGCGGGCAAGCCTTTGTGCCCGGCTACGATATACACTTCATCGGCTTCGATTTCGCCGCTCAGTTGGACTGGCTTTTTTTATCCACAACGCCTTTTCGCAATTGGCTGGCCATCTCCTGCACATCACCAGAAGACAGATCTAACTCCGCTGCGATCTGCTCATTCGAAAGGTTCAAGCCCATCAAATACAGACACACCACCCAGACGCGCAACGGTTGGTGATGTCCTTCGAATATCGTGCCGCTCAGATCATCAAATTGTTGTTCACAGGCTTGACATCGATACCGTTGGCGAAACGCTTGATGCGTATGAAAACCACGTTTGTTGATCTTGCTAGAGCCACACCTTGGACAGCGTACTCCTTCTGGCCAACGCAGTTCTCGAATGACCGCAAAGCATTTTGCATCATCTGTCACTTGTTCGGGGAAAGGATCTCCAAAATCGCCTAGCAAGGCGCGTGCGACCAGGGTGGTTGGTTGCGGGGGATGATGCTTATTATGGACGGATTTACGTTTTTGGCGGGTCTGTTTGCGCAGGCGCGCTTCGATCTTTGGCCATTCTTCTTTCCAACGATTGGAGCACAAGATATTGCGGAGGGCGAGCATGGGGTTGACGTGTGCTTCTGCCCAGTGCATGCCTGCGCCTTTCAAGCGTGCTTCCACCACTAGCTTGTTGCCACTTTCCACGATCCCGCTGCCGATTGGCCAGCCTTGGGCTTGGAAGAGCGGATATTGTAGTTGCGCTTTTCGTTTTTTCAAGTAGGCCAGGTTGCTGGAGATCACCTGGATGTCGGGAAGTTTCCGTTGCAGCGCTTCGAACTCGTTCAGGAGAGTATCGGGGCCTTCATGTTTGAGCAGGTGCAGACGCTCCTTCAACCATGCCTGGCTCTCCGGAGTATGTTCGCCATACAGGTGTTCCCCGATCGGATTGATGTGCTGCGCGGCATGCGCAAAATCCAGGATGCGCACCGCTTGTGGACAGTGAAAATCAATAAAATTCTGCTCCCAGTCCGCCCCATCCATGACAGCCGCCACGGCTTTGGCATTTTCGACACCCCGCCGCTGGACTTCCACCAATGCCAGGCGTTGAAACTCCTGCGCGTTCACTTTGCGAGAAAAATAACTCAAATTGCGCGCATGGACCTCCCCTTCGCCCTGTTCTCTTCTACTTGCTTCTACTTCCCCAATCACCAGCGTTCTCACTTCCGCCCAAATCCCATGCAGTAATGGCACCATCGCTCCATCCGCACTGATCTGCATTTTCTCCGCTCCCGCAGGCGCCTCGGGCATCTCCCGCTCCAGTTGTATCACTTCCTCTTCCTGCATTCGTACATATACCGCCCCCGCCGTTTCCGTGTAGCGCTGCGCCATACTCTTGTCAATCGCAATCCCCAGAAATTCTTCCAGTAATTCTGCTGCCCGCTCAAACGCCAGCCAGCCCGATAAGCGCACCAACCGCTCATGCTCCCGCGGCGTCAGTTTGCCTGGCAACAACTCCAACTCTTCATCCAGGGGGAAAAATCCCCTGCCCGCAAGCTGGACAAACCGCATACTCCCGATCTAACTCGATCTCTCGCCCATCTCGCGTCAGCAAGACCCGTTTCTTCTTCCCCTTCTTGATCAGCTTTGCTCCACAATCCGGACACTGCACGCCCTGCGCTGTCTCCCACTTCGCTCGTTCGCTCGCGTTTGCTGTATCCGAGACCATCTTTGCCCGTAAGGCCGAGAGACGCTTATCGATCTCATCCTCGATCTCGCGCATTGTCGCCCGCGGGTGTTCCTCCCGCCATTGCGCTACCTCATCCAGCATCTCTTCACTCATCCCGCTCCAGCCCTGCTTCAAGTCTCCGCGTTTCATCTCTGCCTCCTTTCGCACCACTAATCTTGCCAATCTTACACCCTTCCTCCCGAAAATTTGCTACACACCCTTTTAGGATTACCACTTGTTTTGAAAAAGCTTTTAAGGTATATTGTTATTGCCAAATTAGATAATTTATATGTTAAATATCCTGTTTGGCGTTTGCACGGTTGCCAGCTTTTGGTAGTTAGCAACTGTAACAAGGTCGGATACAGTACTACAACGAAGATGCCAATTGGAAGAGCATAAACATTTAAGCTAAAGATCCTCGGTCCTGCGTGAAGGAGGCGTCTTGCGAGTTCCCCAAATTCGTTATGATAGCAACTCGGGTTGAACATTATTCGTACGGAAAAGGAGAAAAAAATATGAAGCGTTGGAAATTGATCCTGGTAGTGAGTATTGTCGCTACAGCGTTGATTGCACTTACCACCTCTGCACTGGCTGCTGTACCTTCAAGTCAGCTGGTTGATATTTGTACAGGCCTTTACGCTGATGTATTTGGCATACCTAATGGCGAACCGCTAGGTGTCTGCCAGTGGGATATGGCCATCATAAACGCCACTGACAGCGGTAGTTATGCTATGGCTACGGGTAAAGGTGTCACAGTGGGCATGATCGACAGTGGTGTCGATATTAACCACCCGGACATTGCTCCCAACCTCGATTTGGATCGGTCGTGCTCATTCATTTATGATGATACGCCTACCGCCAATCCGGCCGAGATTGCTAATGGCGATTGCTCCAATAAGGCCGCCGTGCAAGACCTGAGCGGGCATGGCACTCACACCGCCTCAACGGTAGCTGCACCTATTAATGGCGTCGGGATTGCAGGTGTAGCGCCCGAGGCAACCATCGTAGCGCTTAAAGCTTGTACTGAGGAAGGCTACTGCTTCGCTAACTCAGTTGCTGCCGCATTGCGCTATGCTGGCGACCAGCGGCTCGACATCGTTAGCCTCAGCCTCTTTGCCGATCCCTATCTCTACTACTGCAAATCGGAGGCGGAGCAGCGTGCCATTCTCAAGGAGTTGGAGGATGCTGCTAAATATGCACAGCAGCGAGGTGTGCTGATCGTTGCAGCTGCCGGCAACGAATCGGCTGATCTGCAACACCCAGTACTCGACACACTCAGCCCTGACTGGCCACCAGACACAGAAGAGACGCGCTATGTAAAGAATAACTGTCGCGTGGCTCCAGCCGAATTACCCGGCGTGTTGACTGTTTCCGCTACGGGTCCGGTTGGCTATCCCGACTACAACTTGTGGATCGCTGATTACTCCACTGTAGGCATGTCGCGCGTGGATGTGGCCGCTCCCGGCGGTGACTACTTCCGTGCCACCGGCACTGTCCAGGATGCAGTTCTTGGGGCTGTTCCCTTCAATTCAGTACTCTGGAATGCCTATGACCCATACAACGCTTTCTATCCTGGTTTTACTACCATTGATGGAGGCGGTGGTTACATCTACCTGAATGGCACCTCCATGGCAGCGCCGCACGCCGCAGGGGTGGCCGCGTTAGTGAAGCAGATGCATCCAAATTGGAGTCCTGGCGCGATCAAGGCAGCCGTGCAGCGCTCGGCGCAACACATCGATTGCCCGCCTGACTGGCAGCCACTGAACTCTGCCGATGAACGTTATCGCTGTTATGGCAATGGCGGCCGCACTTCGTTCTTTGGTCACGGTCTGATCGACGCTGCCGCGGCTGCAGGAGAGTAATTCCATTGAGCTTTATAAGCTGACCCCGAGTTGCTTTATAAAGGTCAACAACCTCCATTTTATCCATTGTAGTTGAACGTGGTTGTTGACTCTCAAAATTGGCCCTCTTGCTAACTGCCTGCAAGAGGGCCTGATCTTTCTCCGAGCCGCATTCATAATCCAAGCATTTCTTCCACTTCATATCTGGTTAGAGTCGAACACATCTCGCTGTGTTCAGACGGGTTACTATAAGCACAGGTTGTTATAGGAAGAACGCTATATTTAAAAAACGAAAGGTAGGGTTTGTTTTAGCAAATGGCAATTTGTTCTCAGGAATTTGACTTGGGGGTATACTGGCAGGAACCCATCTTTTAGAGGAGGCAACATGAAGCGAGCAGTCAGTATTAGTATTGGTTCGTCCAAGCGCGATAAGGCGGTGGAGGTAACCCTGCTGGGTGAAAAAATCAGCATCGAACGTATTGGCACGGACGGTGATATGGAAGCCGCCGCGCTTAAATATAAAGAACTCGATGGCACAGTGGACGCCTTCGGCGTAGGCGGCGCTGACCTGGGCGCGCTGGTAGACGGAAAATGGTATCCACTGTATTCAGTGAAACCCATGGTGCGCTTCGTTGAGAAAACACCAATTGTGGATGGCGGTGGATTGAAGAACACCTTAGAAAACAAAGCTGCAGCCTTCCTTGAAAAACACCTTGCTGAATACGTTAATCAGCGAGGACGTAAGGTGCTAGTCACACTTGGGGTGGATCGTTGGGGCCTCTCCAAGTGTTTTGCTGAGGCCGGGTACGAAACGGTCTTTGGCGACTTGATGTTTGGACTGGATATTCCCATTGCAATCCACAAGCTCAGCCAGTTGAAAACATTGGCAGCTCTCCTGATGCCTATCGCCGGAAGATTGCCGTTTGAATGGATCTATCCAACCGGTGAAAAGCAGGAAAAGCGAACGCCCAAATGGGGAAAATATTACGATTGGGCAACTGTCATTGCTGGCGATTGTCACTATATTAAACGCTATATGCCCGACGACCTGACAGGCAAGGTTATTGTCACCAATACGACTACGCCTGGGGATGTCGAGTTGTTCAAAAAGAGTGGCATCAAATATCTGGTTACCACTACCCCCGTGTTAGACGGCCGTTCGTTTGGCACCAACATGATGGAAGCGGCGCTGGTCGCTATTTCGGGCAAAAACCGTCCGTTGGAATGGGAAGAGTACAGTGAATTGCTCGACAAACTTGGCTTCGAACCCCAATTACAGGAACTCAATTGATTCACCACGAAGACGCAAAATCACAAAGACACGAATAATTATTTATTTTTTGTGCCCCCATGACTTACAGTGTGCTGCGTAAATATTTGAACCAGAATACTGGTTTTTGAAGATAATTTGTTAGATGCAAGTTCAAGAAAATATGCAAGAAGCAGTAGTGTCTTTGTGGTATTGACGAAGGAGCATTTATGGATGCAATCGTAACCGCGGGCGGGATTCCGCTCCCTGAAGACCCTCTATATTCTTACACGAACGGCGATTCCAAAGCCATGGTCGATGTGGCGGGCAAACCCATGATCCAGTGGGTGTTGGATGCGCTTGGTGATGCCAAACATGTGGATAACATCATCCTCATCGGGCTTTCGCCCAAGAGCGGTGTTACCTGCAAGAAACCATTGCACTACATCTCCAACCAGGGACGCATGCTCTCCAATATCGTTGTGGGAGTGGAGAAATCGCTCGAACTCGACCCTAAAACTGAGTACGTGCTAGTGGCCTCATCCGATATTCCTGGCATCAAAGCTGAGATGGTGGATTGGTTGATCGAAACGTGCATGCAGACCAAAGAAGATATCTATTACGGTGTCGTCCCACGCGAAGTGATGGAAACACGCTACCCTGGTTCTAACCGCACCTACACCAAACTGAAGAACATCCAACTGTGTGGCGCTGATATGCATATCACACACATCAGTATGGCAACCGAGCACCTCGATATGTGGGAAGAACTGATCGGCAACCGCAAGTCCCCGCTCAAACAGGCAGCCACGATTGGCTTCGGTACCCTGCTCAGGGTTGCCACGCGCAGCATCACTCTGGACGAATTGGTCCTTACCGTTACAAAACGGCTTAATATCACGGGCCGCCCTATCGTTTGGGAACACGCTGAACCCGGCATGGACGTGGACAAGCCGCATCAGCTCGAGCTTATCCGCGAGGACATGGAAAAATTGCTTCAACCTTCATAGCGGACAGGATTTGAGCTGCATGAGTTTACGTTCCATTTTAGAATTCGATGCCCATTTATCCAACAAGATGCGCGTGGCAGAGCGGCCTGGTCTGCTGCGTAGCATAGCCGTCTTCTTTGCCCATTCTGGCGACTCATGGTTTTGGGGATTGGGGCTGGTCTTACTGTGGATTTTTACGAGGGATTCATTTTGGAAACATTGGTCTGTTGTAATAATGGGAAGTATTTCGGTGCTGATTGTGATGGTCATGTCGCTCAAATTCACGATTCGCCGTCGCCGGCCAGAAGGGGAATGGGGCGGAATTTATCGCAACACCGATCCGCATTCGTTTCCATCCGGACACGCCGCGCGCGCCTTTTTGATCGCTGTCCTGGCAACCGGGTTGGGTCCCGCCTGGGCAGGCGTCATCCTGTGGATTTGGGCGCCACTGGTCTCGCTGGCACGAGTGGCAATGGGCGTGCATTATGCCTCCGACATCTTGGCAGGTATGTTTGTGGGCATCCTGATCGGTATCATTGGATTGGAAATCTATGCTCCGCTTCTGGCCTGGGTGAGCTCCTGGCTCTGGTTTCCGTTGTGGTAAGCTTGGCTTCGTCAAAAAAATCGGGAGTGACCAACGTCACTCCCGATTGCTTTTAAGCTGCTTTCTTTACCGTTTCCAGATGCTCCTGAATATGCGCCAATCCGCGCTCGACCCAGGTTTGCAGTGTAAAGCCGCCTCCGTAGATCTCATGGCTGGACTCACGGCTCCAGGCCTCGGGCGGTAACTCCCGCAGCATCGTAGCGGTCTCCTTAACGGAAGCAGGCAACTCGTCCAAGATCGAAGCGAGTGGTTCGTCTGCATTGTAATGGGCTGCCATCCATTGATCTGCGTCAAAATCCTGGAACACGGGATTGTCCTCCTTTGACGTCTGGTGAATGCGCATGCCATAGACGACCTTGTCTACATCGCGTGTGTGTGCCGCCAGTTGGTGCATGTTCCAGCCGCCCTGATCCACAGCCTTGAAAGGGTCGTCAACTGCCAGACAGGCTTGACGAAATTCCTCCGTGATGGCTTCCAGATGGTCGATGAGTTTCACACGATATTCCAGCAATTGGTTCATGGTCAGCTCCTGCACAAATCTAAGATCGTTTCGACGTCGGTATCACTTGTGACGCTATGGACGTGGATGCCGTACGGCGCGAGTTCGCGCGCAGCCTGTCGACTGAGACTTTCCAATCCGGCCATACTGACGAAGAACGCCGCCCGCTTCCCCGGCCCGCCGTATTCTGCCTGACCCGGCTCGGCACGGTCCGGGGCGGGCGAACTTTCATCACGGCCTGCCACCGTTATCCCCGGATCGGGGGCAAGCAGGTTGACGATCACGCCTCCGCCTTGCTCTCGCATCATCCGCCCGACAGACTGGGTCACCAGGAACGCACCCGTGAGATTGACGTCCAGGACGCGATGCCAGTCCCATTCATCCATCTCGAGCAACGAGAAATGCGGCTCAACGGAGGCATGGTTGACGAGAATGTCGATGCGGCCAAAATCATCTTCCACCTGTTTGACTAATGCTTGTGCCCCGACTTTCTTGGCGATATCGTCGACGTATGCCCGGGCCTCTCCGCCCCGCGCTCGAATTTCTTCGACGGCTTCTTCCACGTTGATGGGGGAAATATCATTGGCCGCCACTATTGCGCCCTGGCTGGCAAACGCTTCAGCCAATTTCCGGCCAGAGCCCTTGCCCGCGCCGGTAATCAGGACTACCTTGCTTTTGAAATCAGTCATTTTCACACACCGGTGCCGTGTCAGTATTCTTGTTGGCGTTCACGGGCAAACCAAGGTAAGGTGAGGGATCGTAGGTGTTTTTGATTTCCAATTCATTGCGAAAGCTACCCTGACCGTTATCCTTGACAACCGAGAAATGCAAATGGACGCCAGTCGGGTTGTTCGGGTCACCGGAGTAGTTACCCTGATAGCCAAGCAATGTACCCGCATCAATGAATTTATCATATGTGCCGGGCGGAAAATCGTCAGAAATAAAAGAGACACCATCTTTGGTTGCCATGTGAGTGTAATAGGTCCAGATCTGGCGTCCAGGTTGTAGCGGGTCGGACGGGATGCGCACGATGACGGCCGACTTCCAGTCCGGCAAACGGGTCAGGTATCCGGGGTAAGCTGCGATGACGGGCGTTACGCCCACATCGTCTCCGCTGAAAATGTCAATTCCCTGGTGATGGTGGCCGATGCGGAAGGAATCGTCCCATAGGAAGCCCACCATGCCGTCTGTCGGGAAGATGAACGGCGCATCCCCGCAACGTGACCCGGCTGTCAGTTTCCACTCCGGGTGCGCAGAAGGGTCCTTTATCCAAGCCCGGAAGAGAAACAATCGCTCACTGGTCGGACGATATATACGATATAGGTAATACCCGGCGGTGACAGCAGCCACCACAAGAATAGAAAACATTAAACGCTTGGACATGGGTGAGGATTATACCTTTTCGGGAAAGGTTTGAAAAATGCTTAAATCGTGATTGAAAACAATGTATTATTTAAGCATCACTTTATTGTTACGGTTGGTTGCCTTAGTGGTGTAGTTTTCAAATCCCGAAAAGGCAAACCCATCGTGAGGTGGGGGCGCAAAGTCATGGATCTGTCCACATCACAGAACACAATGACACTATAGCCAGACCGCCAGACTGCCGAAGGTTTTTATTTCGGCAGTTTTTTGTTTGTGAGAAGGAGGTGATGCACCAGATACAATTCCAAAATTGATAAGCACGTTGAATTCCGCATAAAACATATTTTCTCAGAGGAGAACTGCACATGAAACGAAAACTTTTCACAATTGCTGCCATTGTAGCTATACTTGTAGCAGCTTTGCCTGCTTCGGTTGCTGCAGATAGCCCCATAGGCCCACCGACAGAATTTCCACGCAATAATATGGCCCCAGCTGGTCTGGATCCGATGGATCTATCTGTCGAAATGCTGGGAGATGAGGAGATTGCCATTCGCAAGCAGGCTGCCCAGGTAGGTTCGGCGATTGCCAGCAATGCCTCACCATCGGGTCAACCTGCTTCTATAGGTGACGAGATCACGGTCACTGTCTCAGACAATGGATTGGGTGTGGATTACGATGAGAATTTTGTTGTCGTCCTAGATGGCTCCCACGGGATTATCCTGATTACAAAGGATGCCTATGATAGCTTCGATGGAACGTACTATCATTTTGCCAATCCTGTTGGTGATGGAAGCGAAACTTGGCTGAGGACCGAGGATCTGCTCACACCAGCCCAACTTGCCTATCTGCTCGACGAGTTCGATAACAATATCTACCCAACTGACACCTCTGTCTTTGGTGAACCGCTGGCGCGCGGTGCTGAAGGTCAAAAGACCTGGATCTTGATCTTCAACATCCGTGATGAAGCTTACTATGACCCCACACAAACTACCTACATCGCAGGGTATTTCTCTGCCAGTGAAAGCGCTGAAAACAATAAGAACATCATGCACATAGACACTTACGACTGGGCCAACCGCACTGGACCAGGCGTAGCCCGCCCCTTCCTCTATGAGGGCGTTTTTGCGCATGAATTCGAACATCTTATCCACTTCGATATCGATCCCGACGAACCCTCTTGGGTTGATGAGGGCTTGGCGGATCTGGCTGGTTTCCTGTGTGGATATGGGCACCCTCAGAGTCATATTTATTACTACCTGGTTTACCATCCTTTTACCTCATTGACTTTCTGGGGCAGCGGATTGGAAGACTACGGTGCGAGCTACCTGTTCCAACTCTACCTGTATGAGAAATATGGCGGAACCCCATTTGTCTCAGCGCTGGTGCAGGAGCAAGCTAATGGCATTGAGGGCATTCAGAATACCTTGGCCGCTTTTGGTTATTCCGATACCTTCAACCAGATTTTCGACAATTGGACGATTGCCAACTACATTGATGATACGAGCAAGGCTGGTGGTAAGTATGGGTATGAAACCCTGGATATTGGCGGCGTTGACACGGCGGGTTATACCATTCCTTACGCCTTAGAGAACTTCTGGTGGGGTCTACCGGCCGAGGCGTCATTTGAAATATCATCGGATTATTATGGTAACCCACAACCTTATACAGCCCAATACTACAGCTTCTTTAACAAGAAGGCTGCAACGTTGTCACTTGACGGTGATGATTTCGCTGGAACGCTTCCGAACAGCGGAACCTATGAATGGTACTCGGGCGCAGAGGCCTGGGCCTGGCGCGATTTCCACCAGACCTTTGCGATTCCAGGTGCTGGTGCAACGCTCAATTTCATGACATTCTATGATATCGAGGAAAATTGGGATTACGGTTACGTGGAGGTCTATGACCAGGACACAGGGGAATGGTATACCCTCGATGCAGCCGGTACTGTTAATTACGTTGCTCACCCACAGGATAACCCGAACGTGCCGCTTGGACGCGAACCCAGTGATTACGAGGTTGCTGGACGCTGGCATGCCTTCACCGGATCAAGCGGTGGATGGATCCCGGTCACGATGGACTTGAGCCTGTTTGCTGGTCATACCATCGACCTGTACTTCCGCACCTGGCAGGATGGTGCCTTCACCCTGCAAATGATGTACGTCGATGATATTTTCATCCCCGAGCTTAATTTCTCGGATGATGTGGAATCGGGAGCAGATGGCTGGACTGCAGGTGGTTGGAGTGTGAGCACCGGCAAGTTCGCGAATGATTTTGGTGTGGCCACCATCGATACCAAGTGGGCCTCGACAGCTCGTTACCCAGAACCCGATAACAACAATGCCATGACCCTCCACAGTGCCAGCTTCTTGACAGTCGACCCGATCACGCAAATTGGCACGGATAAAGTATCAGCTACAACTCTGGCCTCCGAGCGCGTGAAGGTGGCGATTGTCTCCAACCACGCAGATCACATCCTTAATTCTGGATACTTGTTCGGCGTGAAGTAGCCGCTTCGGCTAATATAGAAAAAGAGGAAGGCCAGAGCCTTCCTCTTTTTTCGTTTCTCACTTTCGAGGCGTTGGCTTGACAATAATCACATCCTTATCCCTGGTTTGATTCGGTTCCCCATCCTGGACAGGGCCTGCTGCTGCCCGTCGATGCCCATCCAACTGCCATGATCCGTGCGGATGGCGGCGTGTGGCGCAACCGCATGCAGACTTATGACTCGACGTTTACGCTAGAGCCGACCG
Source organism: uncultured Chloroflexia bacterium (assembly GCA_963785535.1). Lineage (GTDB taxonomy): Bacteria > Chloroflexota > Anaerolineae > Anaerolineales > Villigracilaceae > JAABUE01. The sequence continues at coordinate 372,803 of CAWAVQ010000019.1, forward strand.
ATGCCCTCACATTGCACTGGCTAAGCCAACCGTCGTATCACCCCAGCTTGCCAGCCGTTTCAGTGTTTGACGACACGAAGTCATACTATGATCCGGTCAATCCTTGGGGCAGCGTGATTGTTCCGAACACCGGTACGTAAATCCGTATCCAGAGCATAAGCGCCCAAGGTAACTTCATGCAAGTACAAGTTCGCCCGGCGAAATAGACTGTTCTGCTAATTGTTTAGAAGAGCCCGCCGAGATGGCGGGCTCTTTCGAACTCATTGAAAAGTATTTGGAGTCGAATTATGAGTTTCAGAATTTCTGTCTCTGCATCAAAAACTATAAAGCGAAATTTTATTAAAAATCTTAAGAAAATATTAAGAAAACCTTAAGCAAAAATGTTTGTAATTTTCAGTGACTTGCACTATATTATTAAGGTCTATATTCTCCGAAAATGGCGAACTAATCGTGGGATGTGAACGACTAAGTGAAACTTGAGAGATTGTTCCATAACTTTAGAAGGAATTCATCGTCTTGTTTATAACCTTGCAAATTTGCAAGGGCTGTTCTGTACTCGATAAGGGCAAACCTATCGTGAGATAGGAACGCAAAGTCATGGGTCTGCGAGGAAAACGAGTGCAGGCCGCCAGACTGCCGAAGTATTTTTAAGCGGTCCCTGATGTATCAAATACTCTTTTGGCATAATTACTCTTTTATCTGTTCCAGTGGCGTTCACGCGCGCAGTTTTTTTCTTGCCCTGTGCGCGTGTAATTTTTAAGCCGTAAGGAGGTGATGCAAAAATCCAAAGCCAATATGACAGTATATTGATTTCTGTACAAAACCAACTTTCAAGAAGAGAACCGCACTAAAAATAGGAGAAAATAAACACATGAAAAGAAAATTTCTTGCCATTATTGGCATACTAGCCTTACTGGCTATGTCAATTCCCGCCGCAACAGCGGGAGCCGACGGCGGCAGCGGACCGATCCTCCGGCCGGGAACGCAGCCTTCGTTTGAGGAGGAAGAAGGCGAATCGTTCTTGTTGCAGCGGGATGCTGATTTCATGCTTAAGCGTACTGCCGGTGACATCCCACTCGACAACCAACAGGCCGGCGCTCTCCGTGCTGAGGCGGCTCGGGCCGCTGCCCGTCTCCGCAAGGAAGGGATACCGACGGCTGGTCCATCCACCTTCACCGATAACTGGGTCGGGCTAGGCCCGAAGCCGATCGCTGAACTCGCCCGCAGCACCAATAGCCTCGTCGCCATGAACGGGCGCATCGGGGCGCTGGCGATCCGCCAGGATGGTACTTGGATTCTCGGCGCCGCCCAGGGAGGCATCTGGGTCTTCGACTTCGATACCAATACATGGGTGCCCAAGACCGGCGCCCTCGGCGAGGAAAATATCCCATCCCTGGCAATTGGGGCGCTGGCAGTTGCCCCTTCAAACGACTTGATCGTTTATGCCGGGACCGGTGAAGGCGCGCTATCCGGAGACAGCTATTTCGGGAACGGTGTGCTCAAGTCAACCGACGGCGGCGACACTTGGTCACATGTCTCAGGTGACTACTTCCAAGGTGTGTCTATTTCCAAACTCGTTGTCCACCCGACGGACGCTAACATCCTTTACGCCGCAGTTCTTCGCGGCCGGGGTGGATCGCATAGAACAACACCGACCGTGCACTCCAAGTACGGCGTCTGGAAGTCGACAGATGGCGGAGTCTCATGGACATTGCTCAATGTGGCCAAGAAGCAGGATCAGTTGAACGGAGCTACTGACCTCGCGATCGACCCCCAGAATCCAAATATCCTTTATGCATCCCTCTGGGGTGATGCCATTTACAAGTCCACCAACGGCGGTAACAGCTGGTCGCCCATCATGAATTTCGGCCTCCCCTCGCCGGATTTCGCCGCTAGCTTGACCCGCTTCTCGATCGACCTCTCACATCCTAACCCGGGCGGTAGCGGCACATTGTACGCTGGCTTCGACTGGGTCGACGCCAACGGCTATAATCCCTCACGAGTCTTCAAGTCTACAGATGGTGGCGCCAGTTGGACGATGCTGCCTGGCGGCAGCGATCCTGACAAAGTTGAGGACTATTGCGGTGGACAATGCTTCTACGACAACGTGATCGAGGTTTCCCCGGACGATGAAAACGTTGTCTTCGCTGCAGGCCAGTTCGACTATGGCATAGGTTCAGGCGGCATCTACCGCTCCGACGATGGTGGCATGACCTGGAAGAACCTCGGCTGGAATCAGCACCCTGATTTCCACGCGCTGGCTTTCGATCCAAGCGATACGAACAACGTTCTGATCGGTTCGGATGGCGGGGTATGGTACAGCGCCAGCCGTGGTGGTAGGCCGAGTGCCAGCGATCCGCTCAGCGCGGTTACCTGGGTGGGCCAGAACACTCACGGTCTCCAGATCGCCCAGTTCTCCTCCATTGCCACTGTGCCTCAGGATCCAGGAGGTATATTCTGGGGCGGCACCCAGGATAACGGCACACAGCAAGGGTTTTCAAGCCAGGTTTGGTATGACATGACCAGCGGTGACGGCGGCCAGGTGCTGGTCGACCCCACTGACGAAGGCGCGACGTGTCCAAGCGGCTTCCCTGGCCCAATTTGCTTTATCTACGGCACATACTACGGCATCTCTCCCTATCGTATAGATGATGGAGGTTATTACTTAAACAACAACAGCTACATTAGGCAGGGCATCAACACGAATGACCGCTCCGAATTTTACATTCCGTTCGTGATGAACCAGGAAAACACGAATCAGCTGTTCCTGGGAACTTACCGGCTGTACCGCACCGACAACGCGCGGGCAACCACCGCTGGAGAAGTGCTGTGGAGCCCGATTAGCGGTGACCTCACCAGCGGCTGCACCGGCACGGCACCAAACGGTGGTCGCGGTTGCACCATTTCGGCCATTGGGGTCGGCGGTGGAGACGCTGTTTACACAGGCTCGGAAGAAGGTTGGGTCTACCTGTCAACAGATGCACAGGTCAGTAGCAATCCCAGTTGGACACGAGTTGGTAAGAGCAAGTTGCCGAACCGGCCAGTCGAGCAGATCGCAGTCGACCGCTCGAACTATCGCATCGCGTATGTGGCCTACTCAGGCTTCAACGCTGCTACACCCAGCCGGCCCGGGCATGTGTTCCGGACGTTTGATGGCGGCCAATCATGGGCTGACATCACCGGCGACCTGCCGGACTCTCCCGTTAACTCGATCGTTCTCGACCCGTCCTATCCAAACACACTTTACGTTGGGACTGACGTGGGGCCGTTTGTAACTTATAACGGGGGTGCCAACTGGTACGAGCTTGGGCAGGGCTTCCCGATCATTGCCATCAATCAGCTTGACCTGGATGCATCGCACCGGCTAATGGCCGCTGGCACGCATGGACGGGGCGCCTTCAGCCTCACCGATGATGCTGGTAACGCTGCACCTGCACTGGTTATCTCCAAGGTGGCCTCCGACGCTCCGATTGGGCCCTCCAGCGCTTTTACCTATACCATCACCGTCAAGAACGAAGGTAACGCGGATGCCACTGATGTTGTGGTGACTGATCCTGTACCTGCGGACACATCGTTCATGTCCGCCTCGGATGGCGGCTCGCTTGCAGGGAATGTTGTTACCTGGCCAGCCGTCACCATCGCTCCTGGCTCCAGCACTACCCGGACTCTCACTGTCAGCGTTGCCAACGCCTTGAAGAAAAAGGTCGCGTCGATCGTCGATGACGGACTCCGGGCGGATGCATCTGGCGGTTTCTACGCTACTGGCTCTCCGGTGGTCACCCCAATCGCAGATCCGTACGCCGTTGGTGTATCGCCGGCGACACAAACTGGTGGAGCCAAGCTCGGGGAGAGCGCGAACTACCACGTCTTCGTCACGAACCTCGGCTTCACTACCGACAGCTATGCCCTGTCGTCTTCGGGCGGCACCTACACGGTGTCCATCCTCGATGCATCCTGCACCACGGCTCTTGCAAATACTTCGAGTCTGGCAGCCGGTGCAAGCGAAGATGTGTGTGTGAGGGTGGATGTGCCTTCAGGAGCAAGCAAGGGTGAAGTCAACACTTCCACGATAACTGCCACCTCGGTCGGCAATCCAGCCGTCAGCGCCTCCGCAACAGTGAACACGATCGCGGTCGGGGCAAACACCAACACACTGCTGGTCGATGGTGATGGGAATAGCCCCGATGTGCAGTCGTACTACGTGGCGGCGTTGACCGATGCCGGAGTCTCATTCAACACTTGGGACCTGAGCGTCAACTCGAACCTCCCACTAGCCTACATGCAGGCGTTCGACAATATCGTGTGGTTCACTGGGAACAGCTACCCTGGCCCCAGTCCTGCCGTACGAGACGAAGTTGACAGCTTACCTCGATGGAGGTGGCCACCTGTTTATGAGCGGACAGGATATCCTCGACCAGGCGGCAGGCACGACTGCTTTCGTCAACAATTACCTGCATATTGCTTGGGATGGCTCTGAAACTCAGAACGACATAGGAACCAATAACATCAACGCCGTGACTGGAACGCTGACAGACGGTCTGGGTACGGTTGCCCTCGATCATACCATTCTCAACGCGGCCTACGAGGATCAGATCACCCCGATCGCTCCGGCAGTGACGATCTTCACCGACGATGCAGCGCAACCGGACGGGCTCAGCTACACCGACGGGTACAAGGTGGTCTTCCTGGCCTTCCCGTTCGAGGGCTATGGGTCGGCGACTGACAAGTCGACCTTGATGACCGATGTGTTCACCTTCTTCGGTCCGTAATCCGTGGAAGAAGATCGGTGAAGGTACTCGCATGACTTACCGATAAATAAGCAAAAAGCAGAGGCAATTTCCTGCCTCTGCTTTTTATTAATCTGCGTTCACATTCCAGCTCGGACTCATCAGTGGAGACCAGCGGATCGGCAACCTGTTACGTTCAAAGAACTAAGGTAGGCAAAGGATTACTATCTGCAGGGGCCACTTTAATTTGGTGGTATCGGATTTTCGCAATAGAGCACATTACCATGGATACCGACATGATATTCGAATTCATCCCCTGCATACTCCAACTTAATAATATAACCTGGTGTCGGAATTTGAGCATATACGATGCCAGGTTGTGGGCAGCCCAGACTGGCATCCGGCCAAGCAGACTCTTTGGTTTCTATGGCTTTGATTTGAGAAGCCGGGATAGATAATCTTTGGGCCAAATCCGCCTTGGCACTTTCGATCAATACCGGTGGGTCAGAGGCCCTGGGAAGCGTCAAAGGCGGATCTTTTGGCATATCATCCCATTGTGGTGGCACGGTAGGCAAAGATGGATCTTTTGGCATATCATCCTCTTTTGTTGGCATGGCAAGCGAGGGTGTGGCAAGAGATTCGTTTTCCTTCGGATCCGACGGAGACAAGTTTGGAACATCTGTCGCTTTCACTTGCGAGGCTCCACAACCAGCTAAAGCAATCGAAAACAGGCTAAGGAGTGAAATCCAACGCATTCTCATCATGTAACCTTCTCTCTAATATTTTACTGACTGTTAAATCTAACAACTGTACAATTATAGGACGATGCTCCAGTTTAAAATGTTCCTCTACTTGTATCTTTTGCTTTTGCATTTCTCACACTGCCCAAGAGAATAAGTGTCATTATCCTCAGACATGGGCACTTGCAAAGAAGATCCTAGAAAAAATTTGTTCCCTCATTTCTTCGAGAAATCAGGGCTATCGCGGTGCTTAAATCTCTATAATCTTCTTCTGTATCGCATACTTGATCAATTCCCCCCGTATTAATATGCATTTGGGGACGTGTACGATCCATCTGATTCTTCTGGGTGTGAAGAAGGAAAGTTTCAAACCGCAAACCTTAAAATATCGGACTACTTTTGTAAAAGTACTTGAATTTGTCGAAATTTTGTACTAGTATTAGAGTTGTTTCCTCGTATCGAAAAGGCAAACCTGCCGTGAGATGGGGACGCAAGGTCATGGGTCTGCAGCCGTAAAGGGAAATTGAGTAAATTGTTCCATAACTTTTCAAATAATTCGCCGTCTTGTATATAACCTTGCATAATTGTAAGGTCTGTTTTGCATTCGATAAAGGCAAACCCGCCGTGAGGTGAGGGCGTAAAGTCATGGGTCTGCATGTGAAACACAGACACGCAGACCGCCAGACTGCCGATAATTATTTCGTCGGTTTTGCTATCTAAAGGAGGTGAGGCGTCTCGTACACTTATACTGGTTTGTTTCTTAGTTTAATAATTAATTTCTTGTTCGAAAAATAAATTTCGAGCCAAAGGATCGAAAGGAAATCTAAAATGAAATTGAATAAGAAGCAAAGTCCCTCTCAAGGAAAGGCAGGAGGTGCGCTGGTTATGAAAAGCTGGAACCAGCGATTGGTTTTCTGGGTTGTACTCGCATTGGTTGTTGCAATGTTGGCTGGTCTTTACGTGCAAAGCCAGGGCTACTTTGGACTTGGGCATGCAAGATGGGAAGCGCGCGAAGGTATTCTGGAAAAAGTTGGCAATCCCGGCGATGAGACGCACGAAGCCCAAACGTCTGCAGAACAATATGCCCAGGCGCGCACGGCTCCAGGGATCGTTCTGCCCGGCGCGTATGGTGATGCCTTCACTCACCTCCAGGGATTATCAACCTCTGGTGGCGCGTGGACAGAGGTTACCAACCAACCGTATAATTCAGATGACCCGCGTTACCGCGACCCCTACTATTCCAACTCGAGTGGTGGAGCAGGTTTAGTCTCAGGTCGCGTCACTGGCCTTGCGGCTGGCAATGGTTACCTTTATGCAGGTGGGGCAGACGGAGGCGTCTTCCGTTCCGGGGATGGAGGCGTAAATTGGACGCCACTCACAAACGGATTGCCAACACTCTCAACCGGTGACCTTGTCTTTGTTCCTGGAAGTAATGGTAATGGCGATGCACTTTGGTATGCCACAGGAGAGGCCAATACGGGTGGCACCTCTTATGTAGGTTCGGGTGTATATCGGCTTGCAAATCCTCAGACCGGGACTTTCAGTACGGGTGATCGAGTGGGAGGAGATGAACTCGAAAGCACCACGGTCAACCAATTGAAATTTGACGATGTTGGCAATGTTTATGCCGCTACTTCACGTGGAGTATGGAAACACTCTGCAACCAGTGACTTTGGTGACTCTTGGGAACGTGTCTTATATCCAGTACCTGATCCAAACGGTGATCCGGCTCAGCAGGACCCTTATGATAACATCTGCAATGATGTCGAGGTCCAACCTGGTACTAACGGACAGGTAGTCATTGCCAACTGTGCCTGGCGTGGCGGCGCGAGTTACAATGGCTTCTATCTCTCGACCGATGGCGGAGCCTCGTTTGCCAAAGTCAACCCAAAAGGTGGATTGAATCCTCAGGATGTTGGCAACACTGAGTTCGCTTACTCAGCTGATGGCAAGCACCTGTATGCGGTTGTCGAATCGATCAACAAGTATTTCAACAACCCACAAACAGTGCTTTCCGGCGTGTACAATTCACCGAATGGTAACGTTGTGGGACCATGGAATAAGATTGGCACTAGTGAAAAATTGGCCAGTTCCGGCTCGGCACTCAAGGCTGCGGCTGGCCTTGGCTACCGGCCCGGCATTCAAGCCTGGTATAACAATTTCATCATCGTTGATCCTGCCGATTCGAAGCATGTCTACGTCGGGTTGGAAGAAGTCTACGAAACGAAAGATGCTGGTGCACACTGGGATACGATTGGACCATACTGGAACTTCGGTTTCAAATGCTGGTCATTTGATGACTCGCAAAACACCTGCCCAGTTACTACCCATCCGGACCAGCATTCAGTGGCCATAGCCGATGGCAAAGTGTATGTAGGCAATGATGGTGGTGTCTATGCGCGAAACCTGGATGGAAGTGGCGGATGGCAAAGCCTGAACGCAAACCTACATGTGTTGCAATATTACTCCGTAGGTGTGGGGAATGATCCGGATAATCCAGGTGTTATTGTAGCGGGCGGTTTGCAGGATAATGGTGGCTCGTTGCTGCGGTCTGGAGATACAACGATGGGTTCACCCTTCGGCGGTGACGGTGGCGATATCATCGTCGACCCAGTTAATGGCTGTAAGGTCCTGGATGAATATGTTTATCTCAGCTTATGGTTGACAACCAATTGTGGCAAATCTGACGGCAGTACACACGCCATTATCGATGTTGCTCCCGGAGATCCCAACCCGCGTTTTATCGCTCCCTTCGAGGCTGACAGTACGAACAAGGATCACTGGGTCGCCGGTGGACAATACATTTGGACTAACGACGTAGGCTTTGCGATTCAAAGTGGCTCCGAATGGACGAACGTATTCAATCAGGGCCCCGGTCATTCCACCACCGCGATCGCGAGCCAGAATTATGTGGCTTGGACAGCTTGGTGCGGGCCTTGTAACAATACCGGCTTCGCACGTGGCGTTTCCACAAACGCAGGCGGCGACTGGCATCAAGTAGACCTGCCAGACGACGTTCCGAATCGCTACATTTCAGGGATCACGATAGACCCATCCGATCTATCAGGGGATACCGCCTATCTCGGTATCAACGGCTTCTCGAGGCGTTTTACAGAAGGCCCCGGAGCAGGTTTCGGCCACATTTGGATGACGACAGATGGTGGTGAAACTTGGACCGATGCCAGCGGAGATTTCCCCGACGTGCCGGTCAACGACATCTTGTTCAGCAATGGCAAACTTGTTGCTGCAACGGATCTTGCTGTGCTTGTTTCCTCTGATGGTGGTACCACTTGGTCGCGTCTTGGCAACAATTTGCCGGTCACAACTGTGATGGATCTAACAGTTGGGCCTGATGGTAACCTCTATGCGGCTACACATGGGCGCGGTATCTGGTCTATTGCTGCACCGTAACAGTACCAATAACAAAGTGGGGAATCAAAAGATATAAAAACGTCGAGGTCGCTTTGCAAAGCGACCTCGACTTCATTTTCCAACTCGTTAAATCTCAATGGTCTTCTTCTGAATCGCATACTTGATCAATTCCCCCCGGTCGTGCAAATTCAGTTTCTACATCAAGCTGTTGTGATTTGCTAATCTATTTTGTGCATGCTTCGTACAGGATAAGTTTGTGTACAGGCTTGCTCGCCTTAACAAGTTAAGGATAATTATTGATGGAAAGCTCTTAATTAAACCTTAATGTGAAATTACTTGTAAATCAAGGTAATTTGATTTATAGTTTTTAGACCGTTAATCTCCGAAAGCGCAAACCCGCTGTGAGACGGGAGCGCAAAGTTATGGATCTGCGTAAAAACGAGTACAGACTGCCGAAGATTTTTTATTCTACAATCCTTGATGCAAAGATTCTGGTTTTTGTATTTTTATTCCTTTATAAATGCGTTCACGCGCATGGGTATTACACATACCTGGTGCGCGTGTAATTTTTTAAGTGAAAGGAGGTGATGTCAACGAACCATAACTTTGAACAAGAAAGTCAATTAGCTAAGTTGATCGTTAAAACGCTTAGATTACCCTGAAGGAGATAAAAATTCATGAAAGGCAAGTCTTTGCAGGTAATATTTGCGATTGGCACAATTCTAACCATGCTGGTCGCTGTCTCAGTTGCCTCGGCGCTTACTGTTACAGAAACGAATGTCAGCCCGACGGCAGCTCATTTCCCCCAAAACAAGCAAAATGAATCACCGATGGCAGTAAATCCGTTAGATGCCAATAACGCTATCAGTGGTGCCAACGATGAAATTCAGGAACCAGACTGCACGCCAGCTACAGGCGGATCGTCTAGCTGCCCCTTCGCTCCGGGTATAGATACCAGTGGCGTCTACTGGACAACGGATGGTGGAGCCAGTTGGAATCAGTCTATCCTCGATTGGTATCCGAGCGCAGGTATTACGTCTGATGGTGATCCTGTTGTGGCTTTCGGCCCCAAGCCGGATGGGAATGGTGGCTTTACGTATGCGAACGGTGCACGGGCTTACTTCGGTTCGCTGGCAGGCTCACCAACCTTTGGCCCTAACCAGGAACTGCTTGCAGTGTCTTATTCGGACGACAAAGGCGCAACATGGAGTGGGCCGGTCGTTGCTACCACCCGGACTAACCCTGTCAATTTCAACGACAAGATAGCAATCTGGGCCGACTCGAATCCGGCCAGCCCGAACTTTGGCAACGTTTATGTAAGCTGGACGTTGTTTACGGGCAACGGTGTCTTTGGTAATTCTCCCACCTACTCGCCAGAGCCAATCATGATTGCGCGCTCGACCGACGGTGGTCTCACCTTTGGGAAGCCGCGTAAATTATCAGCCGCGCACAACAATGGAATCGTAGGTGGACGTCAGGGTTCCGTAATTCGCACGGCGCCCAACGGCGATGTTTACGTTTTCTGGGATGGTGCCATGTCCCAGCAAAGTGCACAGGTTGGCGCTCTTTCAACGGACGGTGGACGAACCTTTGGTAGACCGTTCCTGGTTGCCTACAAGAATGATATTCCAGGCGGATTCCCCGGTGCCAGCTTCCGAGCTAATAGCTTCCCGTCAGCAGACATTGACGCAAGCGGTAACCTCTATGTGGTCTGGGCCGATTACACCAATGGTCACAGTGTCGTGAAGCTTGCCAAATCCACGAATGGTGGTGCCAACTGGAACGTTAGCACAGCCGCGGATGTTCCTGGTCGCAGCGCATTCTATCCGGCTGTAGCGGTTTCTGGCGGTAATGTCTTCATCGGATTCAATGCGATTGATGATGTGCCAGCAGGAACTGCCCCTGGCGCTGGTGTCGTCTTTTACGATGCCTATTACGTGCTCTCAACAGATGGCGGAGCCAACTTTGGCGCAGTGGCTAAGATCAGTGCCGCATCCTCCGATCCGGATGTTGCTTCGGCGAACGGCCTCACTAGCCAGTTCATCGGCGACTATAACGGTGCAGCTGCAGGCCCGGATGGCTCGTTCTGGTTCTCGTGGACCGATACCCGCAATGGTGCAACCTGCGCTGCGGTTGACGCTCTCCGTGCTAGCACGGGTCCACGGCCTAATATCTACAATTCCTGCCCGGCGGGTTTCGGCAATTCCGATATCTATGTAGCACACGTAGGGCCTTAATTACTGACAGGCCTTAAGCCTTTGACCGCCGCAGAATTTTCTGCGGCGGTTTTCTTTATAAACCTGTTGCCCTAGCCGGCTCTTTTCAGAATCTAAATTTCAATAATCTTCTTCTGAATGGCATACTTGATCAACTCCCCCCGGTCGTGCAGGTCCAATTTCTGCATCAAGCTGTTGCGATGGGCCTGCACTGTCTTGATGGAAATAGACAATATCTCAGCAATCTGCTTGTTGGTATAACCCTCAGCAATCAACTGCAACACTTCGCGCTCGCGCGGGCTGAGACCATCGGTCTCCTCCTGCGGACGTGCCCCACCCCAGCGCAGGTAATCCTCGATTACCAGGCGCGTCACGGCAGGCGAGAGCACCGCTTCGCCGCGATACACAGAATGGATGGCGCTGATCAGTTCGCGCGCAGCCGCATCCTTCAGGATGTAGCCCATCGCGCCCGCCTCCAGCACCTGACGGATGTACTCCTCGTTGTCGTGCATGCTCAGGATGAGCACCTTCACGCTCGGGCATTGCATCTTGATCTGGCGCGTGGCCTCCAGGCCGTTCAAAAGCGGCATAGCGATATCCATGATGACCACGTCGGGTTTCAACTGGCAGGCCATCGTCACCGCCGTGCGGCCATCTTCGGCCTCGCCGATCACGCTCAACCCCGGCTCATCTTCGAGCAAGGAACGGATGCCGCTACGCAGGATAGTGTGGTCATCAGCTAGCAGGATGCGGATTTTTCCCACCGGTTCCTCCTAAAGGAATCGATACTTGTAAACAGTGTCCCTTTTTCAGGGGCAGATTCGATCTCGACTTCTCCGCCGAGCAGTTCGGCGCGTTCCCGAATGCCCAGCAGACCCAATCTCTGTAATTCTACTGCATCACGGGAAGCATGTATCCGGATCGAAACCGCGCCCGTCATCTTCGACGCGCAGATCAACGACACCCTCGCTCAATTGCAGAACGATCGTTACGGACCCCGCGCCTGCGTGCCGGACGATGTTGCTGATCGCCTCCTGCACGATGCGGAACAGGGTGGTGGTGATCGCGGGTGAGAGTTCCAAAGGAATGCTGGGCGCTTTGACTACCACGTGGATGCCAACCTTCTCCAGGTTGGACCGTGCGAACCACCTGATGGCCGGGACCAGGCCCAGGTCGTCCAGGATAGCAGGTCGAAGTCCGGAAAGGATGCGGCGCAGTTCCGTCAGCGAGTTGGAGGCCAGTTCGCGCGCATCCGCCACCTGCTTTTTAAGTTCCGTTTCCGTTACAGGGATGCGCTCGTCGATGCGGTCGAGATGAATGATGAGCATCGAGAGCGCCTGCCCGGTGTCGTCATGCAGGCTTTGGGCGATGGCGCGGCGCTCCTCCTCCTGGGCGTCGATCGCCCGTTCGGAGAGGGCCTGCAGCTCGCGGTTGCGTTCTTCCAGTTGCGTGAAGAGCGAGCGTAGGGTTTCGGCCATACGCATGATGTACGGATCGGGGTTTTTTAGTTCAACCGTTGGATCGCCGCTCTGCAGGCGTTTGGCCAGCCGTCCCAGGTCGCGCAGAGGATTGAGCGCCGCGCTGACGATCCAGAAATTAATCAGCAGGCTAAGCGCAACACCCCCTGCTGCAAAAAGCGTGATCAGCCACCAGTCTGCGGCCCGCTGTGCCAGATGTCGAGTGACGAGCGTGCCGATCACTGCTCCAAAGACGATGATGATGCCATTCCCAATGACGATGCGTTGGAACAATGACAGACGGATCAGACGTGTGCGCAGGTTGGCGATCAGCCCGGCGGCGTTCATGAGATGAGTATAGCATAGCGGAGTGCAAAAAATGTCAAAATTCAAATACGTCGGTTTTTTATAAACCCGAGGTAGGCAGATTTTCCAGGACCGAGCGATAGCAGCATTAAGACCGTCATCACGACCGCTGATGTCAGGCACCAGGCGCAGGTGGCACCAATCACGAAAGGCTCCAGGAAGGTCAGGTAGATCGAGAAAAGCGTGCCAGCGAAGGTTATCCCCAGCAAAGCCAGCCTTCCCAGATTCTCAATGCCATTGCGCCCGAAGCGCACTCCCAACCAGGCCAGCAGGATCATGACATATCCGGCCAGCCCCAACACACCGATGGGGAGAATCCCGAACAAGCGCGCGTATTCGCTTTGCTGCACGGTGTTGCAATCGCCAACCGGACCGCACACGGCGGAGATTTGCGCGGTTTCCACGTAAGCCAGGTAAGCGGCCACAAATATGCCCAACAAACTTAAAGCCGGGATGAGCCAATGTGTACGAACCCTCGTTGGGTTCCTTTCTACGCGGCTGAAATACAGGAATCCCCACACGAGCGAGGCCAGCATCCCCAGCAGGACAAGCACGGAGAGGCTATTGCCTGCCAGGTCGCGAACGAAGTTCTCCCGCCAGCTTAGATTATGGCCATTCGGCAATACCAGACTCGGCGCAACCTGTGTCGGTGTGGGGGTCGGGAAGGTGGCAGGAATTGTTCCAGTAGGGGAGACTCCCTGCGGGGATGATGCCTGTTCGAAGGTCGGAGAAAGAGGCGCGGAGGACTTCTGCGGTAGGCACTTCAGGATGTTCTGTGCTCTGCTCTGCCGATGGAACTGCTAACGCATCAGCCAATCCGGGAAGCTCTGGCCAATCCACACCACCTTGCGACAGGTAGTATTCGATCAGCCCTGGAAATTGTTCCGGAATCTCGAGTGAGCCGACCAGCACAATATCGTCGATGATCAGCGTCGGGACTCCCAGCCTGCTTTCGGGGATTTGGAATTGGGTAATCGCTGTCTGATAAAGCGTTGCCCCTTGTTGGCTGGACACATCAATACCAATGATTGTCAACTGCGTGTTGTATTTATCAAACAGGGGAGGCAGGTCTTCCTGAATAACCCTGGCACAATGCGGACAGGTTGGGGAGTAGAACAGCACGGCCCGCACAACGGGCTCGGCATTTTGCGCGTGTGCCTTGACGGGAGCGGACAGGCTTAGTAACAAGATAGACCAGTAAGATGAAAATCGAAGTATGAGAACGATGTTTCACTTTTCGCTCCGGGTTTCATACCAGCCAGTGCGGGCGTTTTCTCGCACGTCAAAATCCGGCACATAAGGTTTGATGTCCAGCAGGGGCGTGCCGTTCAGCACGTCGATCCCCTCTACGGTCAGAAAATTATCCTGGACGATCTTTAGCCTGACAATCGACAGGCCGATGGGGTTAGGACGATACGGATAGCGCGTGGCAAACAGGCCGTGTTCCTGGTGGTCCAGGAAAGGCTTGATATGCAGGGAATATCCATCGGATTTGTGAAAGACATACAGGAGGAGGATGTGAGAAAACCCTTCGAGCCCTTGCAGGCCCGCAACGTATTCAGGATAGACTTCCACTGACCCGACCGCTTGCGAGCGCGTGGGCTGAATGGGTGTCTGGTCTTTTTCGGTGAATGGCGAATGAATGATGCCGATGGGATGCATATTGAATTCCATTTGTTTAATGAGACTCCTTGGTAAAGGTCAAAAGTCTGACGCCCTGCACTTGTTTGAAAGAAGCGCCCTGCCCAACCGTCCGTAATACAGCGGCTTCGTCCACAACGCGTGTGCCGGAGAGAATATCCACTCCGTAATCGAACAGGACCGGGGAAAGCGGTGTACTGGGCCCTAAGACCATGACGGTCGCTTCTGGCCGGCATAACTTCAGCAAGCCATCCATCGTGCGGTTAAGGATTGCACTGCCGGTGATGGCAACCACGTCCGCGCGGGGCAGTAAATCCGGGGCTGCCTCGGCGGGATAATCGTCCCCGATGGGATGTTGCTCGAGCACCCATAACGCCCCAACGGACTCGCGCAACTGCGAAACAAACGGGAAATGCCCGATCAGGGCAACGTTCTTGCCGCGCCCGCGCTCTGCCAGCACCTCTCCGGCATTGATCTCCACTGCCTGGGATTCGTCCACTTCCAGCAAAGAGTTGATGGCTGCCATGCCGATGCCGACTTCCAAAGTTGATTCGGAATGGATAAGTTGGACCAATTCTTTGGCAGATTTCAAATGCAATTCGCCCTGGCTCACGGACCGACGGAGTCCCATGTGGAAGATCGTTTTGCATGGCAGAGGCCATCCCGCAGAAACGACTGCAAACGACCACCCAGTGCATGCCCACCAGGACCGAACGTACTGGGGCATCTTCTGGCAGGTTGGCAATCAAATCATCAATCAGGTCCATCATTTAGTCCGCATACTTTGTTCCAGCGGCCGCCCAAAAGCGCACGCCATAGCGCGTCACCAATTGGGCCTGGCCACTCTCTGAAAGGTTCTGTAATATCTGGCGTACTTCCTCATCCGGCCAGCGTTGGAGCGCTGCGAAAAGATCGTCTTCGCGCATGGGGTGCCGCAGGATAACCGACAAAATCGCCTCGCTCACGTCTTTGCAGCCGCGCAGGTCAAACTTACCCTGCGCAGGGGATAGAACGTGCGCCACATCCCCAAGTATAGCCTGTGCGCGCAGCAATCCATCTTCATCTGTAGGTTGCACCCAGCTTTCGGCGGGCGGTCGCACCGGCAGGCTGAGATGCACTTGGTCCGGTTTGATACGCGCCAATACAGCGGCCAGCTCTTGCAAAGCCTCTTCGCTATCGTTCAGGCCGCGGACCAGCATGACCTCTACCCACAGGTTGCCTGTGTATTCGGCGCGGAAAGCAATCAACCCGTTCACCAGGCGCTCGAAGGTTAACTCAGGCCAGGGGCGGTTGATCCGGCGATACAAGTCTGCGCTGCCGGCGTCCAGCGTGGGCAAAACGGCGTCGGCCTGTGACAGGTCCGCGCGCACTTCGGGCAAATACAACAAGGCGCCGTTGGTGATAACCGCCACCGGGATGGATGTCTGTGCCTTCACCCGGCGGATCATCTCTCCCAGCCCGCTGTGCAGAGTCGGTTCGCCAGAACCGACAAAGGTCACCCAGTCGATCTCGCCGAGGACATGACTTTGCAAAGCCTCCTCCACTTCGGCCAGGATCGCTTCGCAAGGGATATACTCCCGTCGCTCGTTGGTCATAGGTGTCGAGCGACCCAACTGGCAATACACACAGTTCCAGTTACAGGTCTTTTGCGGGATGGGATCGATTCCCAACGATTGGCCCAACCGCCGGGAGGGGACTGGCCCAAAGACATACTTCATTTTCGTGTCATGCCTGTGCCGCACTTCGGACAGACACATTCTCTAACTGGCCCGGCTCCGATTTTTGGCGTTGTATTCGTGTCAACGTAACTCTGATCCCGTTGTCGCTTTCGTCTCTTTCGATCAACCATTTCACACTTCTTTGCAAGGCATCTCCAAGAATACATGACTATAATAAATAAATGACAGTATAAACAATATTATAGTACATTGTTGCTGATTTTGCAGGCTTTAGCCTATTTTATTGGTTGAAATCCCCCGTTCTGCCTTCCTTATTTGGCCTCCCAAACTTTGCTCACAAACTGTACCAATTGCTGCATGCCGCGCTCGACTGGCTCCGTGTAGATATACTCTCCGAGCGTGTGCGCTCCGGCGCCATTCGTCACCCCCAGCACGATTGCCGGTAGACCACGACTGAGCGGTACGTTGGCATCCGTGGAACCGATCATCAACCTCGGCTCGAGGCCCTGCTCCTTGAGACAATCTTCGGCTAACCTGACCAGGGGATGCCTGACCGGCAGTTCCCCGGCAGGACGCCGCCCGATCACTTCCGCCTCCACCTGGACATCGGGCCTGTTGGCCGTTTCAATGAGCTGTTCTACCGTTTGCGCCAGTTCCGCTAAGACTTGCGGACTTTCAGAACGCAGGTCCAGCTCCAGCCAGGCATCCGCCGCAATTGCATTGATCGAAGTCCCGCCGCCCATACGGCCCACGTTCATCGTCGTACGTGGATTATCCGGCAGTGGGATGGCGGTTAACTGTGTCACCAATTTGGAAAGGTCATGCAAAGCTGAAGGCCGTCCGTAATCCGACCAGGAGTGCCCACCCGTAGTCTTAGCTGTGACGCGATAGCGTTGCACGCCCAATGCCCGGTGCTGGATATAGCCCAGCGACAGCCCTTCGATAATAAGATAGGCGTGCACACCCGCCCCGAAACGGTCTACTACGGCGCGCATGCCGCGCAAGTCTCCCAGTCCCTCCTCACACACGTTTGCCACCAGCCACAGGTCGCCCGGCAGGGAGATATTGCGTTCACGCAACAACTGCACCAGACCAATCAAAGCTCCAACTCCCATGGAATTGTCACCAATTCCAGGACCGATAATGCGATTCTTTTTTCTTTGTGCTGTCAAATCAGTTTCTATGGGAAAAACTGTGTCTAAATGAGCGCTGATAATCAGTGGCCTGGCTTTGCCCTCCCCCGGCAAGCGCGCAAAGACGTTATCCACTTCATCTACGGATATATCCTGCAAACCTTCTGCCTCGAACAAGCCTCGCACGAATTGTGCCCTTTGCGCTTCGGCAAATGTCGGCGCAGGGATTTGCTGGATTTGCACTGTCAAGTCGAGCAGGTGTTTTACGAATGCTTTCATGTTCATACCTCGTGTATCATATCGCGCAACACTTCCAAACGTGCTTGTGCCAGCCCAGGCATCACATCCAGTGGGTAGAATGCGCCGCTACCCTCCACCTTTAGCGAAGCGGATACGTTTCCATACAACGCTGCTTCCAGCGGGTCGTATGATTTACGATAGCCAGCCAGGAAGCCGCCGCTGAAGGCATCGCCTGCACCGGTCGGGTCGGCCATGCGCGAAGAATAGGCCGGGATTTCCCAGCGATGTTTGCCCATGGCATCGTACAGCCACTGTCCCTGCCCACCACGTTTGATGGCGATCAACTCGCAACCGTAACTTCCCAGTTCTTCCGCCATCTCCCATAGATCGTTGGTTCTGCTCCAGAACAGAGCCTGCAATTCCTCCTGGGAAGGTAGAAAAGCTGTCAGCCCGTTGAGCAATTCGCGCAGGTTTTTGAGAAAATCGGGGTTCATGTAGGCAGGCTCAGGGTCCAGCGTGACCGTGGTTGCCAGTCCCGCTTTGAATGCGCTGAGCAATTGTCCCTGGCTGGTAAAGTCCATCGAGCAGATGTGTACAGCGCTGGCTCCCAGATAATCTTCGGGAATGTCTCCGACGGTGGGCGCATGTGGGTGCGGTTGGCGCGGGTTGACATTGGTATCGGGAGGCTGGTAGCCCAACAGCGCTTTGGGAAAGTTCATTCCCCGGCGCGCAAAGTGTGAAACCGGATTGCTGCGACTTTGTTCGAAGGCATCAGAATAAGCGCGAAAGCTGCGCAAATCCAGGCTGCCGGGCAAAATTTTCAAACCTTGCGTATCGAAGCCACGTGCTTCGATATCCCGCCGCCATTGGAAAGGATAGTCTTCGCCGACACGCCCTAGCAGGCCAATCTCTGATTCCCAGATGCGCAGACCACCCGCAGCGTACAGCAGATTACCACCGGGCGTATCCAGCAGGGGATGCCCCACCGGGGGTAACAGATATTCACGTCGCAAAAGACCAGCAACAATGAAGCGTGCTTCCATGCGATCAAGTTATAAAAGCTTGTTCGGAAAGGTTGTTCCGTTTGGGTTGCAAGGGCAGCAAGAAACTAAAAGTGCTGCCTTTCCCCTCGACGCTCTCGACCCAGATGCGGCCACCATGCAGCTCGACCATGGTTTTGGCGACTGACAAGCCCAGGCCCATACCGGTATGTTGCCGTGTAAGATGAGACTCGACCTGGAAGAAGCGATCAAAGATGAAGGGGAGATCACTGGCCGGAATACCGATCCCATTATCTTTCACGGAAACCTGTACGTGGCCAGTCACCGATTCGACTGTGACCTGCACTTCACCGCCCTCGTTTGTAAACGTAATTGCATTCCGTACCAGATTGCTAATGGCAACTGTGATTTTATTAGCGTCAGCTTCTACTCGTAAATCCTCGTCGTGCGTATCTGCCCGCAAGGTAATATTTTTACTGGACGCCATATCTTGGAAAGATGAAACTACGTCTTTCACAATTCTTGAGATCGAGACCACATTTTTACGGACACGAGCCACCCCGGCCTCATAGTTATCGACTTCTGTCAGGCTTTCGATAATCTCTTTCAAACGGGTAGCATTGCGGATGATGGTATCCATCGGCTCACGATGCTCTTCATCAATCATCTCTCTCAAGAAGGTAGCATGCCCAAGGATCAAGCCAAGTGGAGTGCGCAATTCATGCGAAGTAATGGCGATGAAATTGCTTTTCAAGCGGTCGAGATCGGCAAATTCATTGCGCGCGTTTTTGATTTGTTTATCCAAACTGGAATTCCAAAGAGCCATGGCAGCATACAAAGCCAGAATCTCTAGAATTGTGACATCATCCTCGGTATAATGGGTGCTGTCTACCTTGTTGACTACTTCGAGCACACCAATCGTATTCCCTTGATAAGCTACAGGAACAGCCAGCAAAGAAGAGGTCGTAAAATTGGTTATCTGATCAACCGTCTTGAAATGGCGGGGGTCTTTTGTCACGTCTTGAACGACTTGCAACCTGTTATTGGCAAAGACCCAACCTGCAATGCTCTCATCCAAAGGCACCAGGAAATCTTTCAGGAGTTGCTGCCAGAACCAGGGCCCCGCAACGAAGCGCAAGGAGTTGGATGACTCGTCGAATTCCATAACGGATGCGGACGCGCTGCTGGTCAGGTCCATGGCGGCGGTTGTCAGACGCTGCAAAAACTGCTCTGTATCGGGAGCAGACCCAAGTCCGCGTAAGATCGCGGGTAGTTGTTCGAGTTTTGAGGCTTTATCGGACGGTGTCATGGTTAGTCCCAGGTAATCAGTAGTATCATTATACAACAGGGCTTATGAAAAGGCATTATTGAGGAAAAACTTATCCTCTCAGCAAATTGCAATCCAAATGGTAAGGAGTATATTTCATGGCAAATAAGAAAGTACGTGTCGCTATCATCGGTGTAGGGAACTGTGCGTCTTCCCTGGTGCAGGGTGTTCACTACTACCGTAATGCGAAAGATACCGACACCGTCCCCGGCCTGATGCACGTTAACCTGGGCGGGTATCACGTCAATGATATTGAATTTACGCTCGGCATCGATATCAACGCTACCAAGGTTGGGAAGGACCTTTCCGAAGCAGTTTTTGCTTCCCCGAACAATACTTATAAGTTCACCGATGTGCCGCACATGAATGTGCCTGTTGTGCGCGGCATGACCCATGATGGACTGGGAAAATATCTATCCGAAGTGATTGAAAAGGCGCCCGGCCCTACAGCCGATATCGTTGGCTTGCTGAGAGAGACCAAGACCGACGTGGTGCTCAACTTCCTGCCAGTTGGCTCAGAAATGGCTACCAAATGGTATGTGGAACAGGCGATTGATGCTGGTTGCGCCTTCGTGAATGGTATCCCGGTCTTTATTGCTTCGTCCGAATACTGGTCCAAGCGCTTCCGCGATGCCGGTCTACCCATTCTGGGCGACGATGTCAAATCTCAAGTTGGCGCAACGATTTTGCATCGTGCTATGACCAGCCTGTTTGTGGACCGCGGTGTACGCATCGACCGCACGTACCAACTCAACTTTGGCGGCAATACCGATTTCCTCAACATGCTCGAACGCGAACGTTTGGAGAGCAAAAAGATTTCCAAGACCGGTGCGGTCACCAGTATGATCCCCTACGAATTGGGCAAAAACAATATCCATGTTGGCCCTTCGGATCACGTTCCCTGGCTAACCGATCGTAAGTGGTGCTATATTCGTATGGAAGGTACCACCTTTGGCGATGTGCCCCTCAACGTGGAAACCAAGCTGGAAGTCTGGGACAGTCCCAACTCGGCGGGTGTGATGATCGACGCGGTGCGTTGTGCCAAGCTTGCGCTCGACCGCAAGCTCAGTGGGCCCATCATCGGACCTTCGTCATACTTTTTCAAAACGCCTCCCAAACAGTTCAAAGATAGCGTTTGCCTGGAAATGACAGAAGCCTACATTAAGGGCGACAAGGAAGAATAGAGAATAACTGTTCGGCCAGCAGATCATCTGCTGGCCGAACGAGCGAATGTATATTTCTCAGCCCCCGCTGAATTTGAATTATTGGTACAATCCTCCCCATGTTTCGCCCCTCTCGCATCTTTCTGACCATTAGCCTGCTGGCCGTTATTTTGACCGCATGTGGGCCCGCGGCGTCTGCCCCCCCAACCCCGGACATGAACTTCGTCATGACCCAGGCCGTACAGACTGCCATGGCGGGTATGGTCACACCCACACCGCTGCCCACGGAAACATCCTTGCCGACTGCGACTATGCCGCCGCGTACGCCACCTGCGTTGCCGCCTACTTTTTCGACCAACTTTCTCAACCCAATGGACACACCTCACACCTACGTGGGTGATACCTGCCAATATTTGCAGGATAAGTGGAATCCCAACAATGCCGCGCCGGGGACCATAGTTATTGTTGTGATGCTACATGGAATCAATAAAGAAGATACGGGTGATCCAAAAGATATCTCTGTTGCGAATTTCAATAAGATGATGAAAGGTTTGAAAGAGCAGGGCTTCGAAGCCATCAACACGGAACAATTATCGAATTTCTTGTATAAAAACGCAATGCTTCCTCCCCGTTCTGTTATCCTGATCCAGGATGACAGGCACTACGCCGAAAATTTCAACGATCATTTCCGTCCGTACTGGGAACAATGGGGCTGGCCTGTGGTCAACGCCTACATCGCCAAGGACGAACGTCCCGACCTGTGGGCGGAGAACGCGGCGCTGGCTGCCGAAGGTTGGGTGGACTACCAGGCGCATGGCGTGGTCCACAACATCAACATGAGCGATTCTTCAACAGACGAATACCTGACGGGCGAGTTGCAGGGCGCGATCATAAATTTTCAAAAGTATTTCAACAAGACGCCCATTGCAATTATCTGGCCAGGCGGCGGATTTGGTGTGCGCCCGGTCCAATTCGCCAGGAAGTTTGGTTACCAGCTTGGCTTCACCGTCAACCCGCGCGGCCCGCTGATGTACAACTGGATCCCCTTAGCAGACCAAGAGGACCCTCAACGGCCTGCCTATATCCCCGAAGGGCCGGTTAACGATCCTCTTATGACCTTGCCGCGTTATTGGCCCAGTCAGGTACTCCCTAACCTGGACGCCATCCGCTCGCTAGGAAAGGAAGCTGCTGCGTATGCGGAGCAGAACAAAGCAACCGAGTTAGAGTATTACGATATTATGTGTGCCCCCACCTACGGCTCAATTTCAGCGGTGCAGTAGGTCACGTTTTAATGTGGCTTCCTTGTTACATCCGGTCAATTGATACAGTTGAGCATTTGGCAGAAAAAGAACCCCTTTATACCAATCGGTTTTTGATTGCAATTGGTCAGCGTTGAAATTTTGGGTGGTTCCCCCAACGTAAACGTAATCAACCTGCATTTGGCATAAACCTTCCAGCGTGCCGGTAGAACGGAAGTCAATATCGAACGGCGCAAAGGTCACGTTCCTGCCTGTCAATGCGGGGATCCATATGCCGGCATCCGTGCCTGTGGGCCCCCCCGATGGACCCGATGGAAGCACATTCATGCTGGTAGAAGCAATCAAGATATGGGCATCGGGGGACAGGTTTCTGTCCAACCAGTCGAATGCGACCGTATCGTCATATCTCACGAAATTACAGCAATCTGATGGATAAAAGTTGTAGCGCCCTATTGCAATAAAGCCCACAATACCAACGACCAAAATCGCAGCGTACGGATGGATTTGCTCTGGGAAAAATTGTATGCCTCGTACAGATTGTATGAGACCGGCCAGTCCCAACCCGCCGAGAATAGATAATGGCAAATATAAAACCATCTCCACAAAGGGCCTGTCCAGTAAGGTCTGATTTTCAAAGCCAGGCAACAAATTGCCAATTGAAATGAACAGCGCGATAAATACGCATAACATGAAACAGAAGGCTGAAATAGAACCCTCGGGGAAATTTAATCAGCGCAAAAGGACTCAATATCACCACAATTAAAGTGATCCAAAGCCCGTCATTTAGATAAGGTTCAAGCGCTAAAGCTAGCAACGGTTCTCTCTGTATCAGTATTCCCAGAACTACTAATCCTGCGAGCAGCGTTCCCAGTGAGACATACTGAGAAGTTTTAGGAAGGGTTTGTATCTTGCCAGCGACAAACCAGCTTGCAAATGAAAAGGCAATGACCACTAGCGTTCTTGAGTGGAAAAGCGTAGAAACAATAATTCCCAAAAGCAGGATAGCAATCCGTGAGATTTGATTCCGATAAGGTTTATCTTGGATGTTCTCCCTCTTGTGTGTTGTATTTTGAACCGCCAAGTTCGCAAAGGGCGCCAAGATGTTTCCAAAATCGCCAAGGGTATTTCTTGGCGTCCAACAGATTTCCTTGGCGTTCTTGGTTTCTTGGCGGTTTGCAATTACTCTAGTATTTTTACTAACACTATGCAGGGAGATTATTTTAGTTTGGGAAATGAAATACGCCACACTCAAGACGATTTCAAAAGTCAACAAACCTGCCAACGCGGGATATTTTCCCCAATTGACCGCGAAGCCCGGCATGTACCAGCCATAACCAGCCAGAAAGGTTCCCAGAAAGGCGGCTGCATCGCTGTGCGTTTCGTGTCGAAGCACAAAAAATATCGGGATGGGAATAGCTGCCAGAATGACCTGGCCTAAGACCAGGATCACGTCCATCGGATTGGCATGCAGGCCGAAAGTCAGGAAAGCAGCGAGGAAGTGAGAACCCAAGTGGTAGTAGCTTGGAGTCAACGTTGGAATCGTCTTTAACAAAGTCGACGATTCCAATGCGTTCACGAGTCCTTTGACGATCCTGAAATGTTCAACAGAATCAAAATAAGGTGGAGCCAGTGCCCTGGTGATGAACGCCAGCCGGAGAATTATCGAGAAGCCAAATAAGAAAACTAACAAAAACGTGCTTTGCCAGGAGACTTTTTCTTTGGAAACACCTCGTGCGAAGAAAAAACTAACGCTGCATCCCAGACCTGTGAAGCTCACAGCGCCCAATACAACTAGCCATTTTTCGCTTAGGACAGTGAGACCGTTTAAGAGCGTCTGCCACATTAACGGTTATGGTGCGGAGGTCGGATTGGGATAAGACGGATTTGGATAAGATGGGGGTAATGGTGATGATGTCGGAGACAGTAAAGTTGGAGATTCTGAAGTTGGAGAAGGTTGTGGCGTAGGGGTTACTCCAAAAACCACATCCGGTTCAGGCAAACTTCCGTATGTAACGTTGAAAACTCCTATGGCAATCAGTGCATCGTTGCTTTTCGAGTAGATATTCAGCTTTATCAGTTCTTGCTCAGGGTAAGGCTTTCCCAGACAATAGATGTTTTCAAGGAAATTCTCCGATTCCTGGCACTCAAAATCGATCTTACCTTCGGGGCCATCGGCGCGGATATAGATGTCAGCAAAGAAAAGATCATCTGCCTTGAACAGGATCAACAAATTGCCATCCACATCCGTACCAAACCCGTCCAGGCACATATCGGATGGATTGATATCGCAATATGTAACCTCGAAGGGCGGAGGCGGCAGGCGTTTGAGTTGCTTCCGGAGTTGGTTCTGCCCCCCGACTACAACCAGAGAGCAGAACCAAGACAATCAAAGCTAGAAGGAAGATTTGCGCTTTTTGAGCGGAATGTTGCATGCTGATTCTCTGACCTTTGGGTTTATTTCAACATTGGCATTTTGATGCCATGACGCTTCGCCGCTTCGATCGCGATCTCATATCCGGCATCCGCGTGTCGGACTACGCCCAGGCCTGGGTCCGTTGTCAGAACGCGTTCCAGCCTGCGAGCCGCTTCCGGCGTCCCGTCCGCCACAATGACCTGCCCTGCGTGCTGACTGTAACCGATACCCACGCCACCGCCATGATGGAACGAAACCCAGGTCGCGCCACCAACTGCATTGATGAGTGCATTCAGAATCGGCCAATCCGAGATAGCATCCGAGCCATCTTTCATGGCTTCGGTTTCGCGGTTGGGACTGGCGACCGAGCCCGAGTCGAGATGGTCACGGCCAATCACGATGGGGGCCTTCAGCGTTCCATTGGCCACCATCTCATTGAATTTTAGTCCTGCTTTCACGCGCTCGCCATATCCCAGCCAGCAAATACGGGCGGGTAATCCCTGGAAAGGGACTTTCTCCTTCGCCAATTTGAGCCAGCGATGCAGATGCTCGTCTTCAGGAAAGAGTTCCATGATAGCTTCATCGGTACGGTAAATATCTTCCTTATCGCCCGAGAGCGCTACCCAGCGGAAAGGACCCTTGCCCTCGCAGAACAACGGGCGGATGTAAGCCGGGACAAAGCCGGGAAATTCGAAGGCGTCCGTCACGCCATAGTTGTAGGCCTGCTGGCGGATGTTATTGCCATAATCGAACACTTCTGCCCCCGCACGCTGGAAGGCCAGCATAGCCTGAACATGCTTCGCCATGCTCTCCATAGCCATCTCTTTGTAGCGTTTGGGATTGGAAACGCGCAATTCGTTTGCGGCAGTGACCGACAGCCCGGAAGGAACGTACATCAGGGCTTCGTGCGCCGAGGTCTGGTCGGTGACCACGTCCGGCGTTACGCCACGCGCTACCAGTTCGGAATAAATATCGGCTGCGTTGCCGATCAACCCGATGGACTTGGGAATTTGTTGTTCCACAGCTTCTTCCACCAGCGTCATGGCTTCTTCGAGCGTATCCACCACCGTGTCCACATAGCCGATCTCAAGACGCCGTTGGGCGCGCTCGGGGTCTACTTCCACGATCAGGCCGACACCTTCGTTCATGGTGATTGCCAGCGGCTGCGCGCCGCCCATGCCGCCCAGCCCGGCGGTGAGACAAAATTTACCCTTGAGCGAGTCCCAGCTCTTGAGCCTGGCCAGCGCACCAAAGGTCTCATAGGTGCCCTGCAAAATGCCTTGCGTGCCGATGTAGATCCAGGAACCGGCCGTCATCTGACCATACATGATCAAACCTTTGGCAGCCAGTTCATCGAAGTGCTCCCAGGTGGCCCAGGCCGGGACCAGGTTAGAGTTGGCAATCAGCACCTTGGGCGCATCTTTATGGGACTTAAAAATTGCAACCGGCTTGCCAGACTGGACGAGCAGGGTTTCGTCTTCTTCCAGATTCTTCAGACTTTCCAGGATAGCATCGAACGCCTCCCACGAACGAGCGGCCTGTCCTCGTCCGCCGTAGACGACCAGTTTTTCGGGGATTTCGGCTACCTCCGGGTCAAGGTTATTTTGGATCATGCGGTAAGGGGCCTCGATCAGCCAGTTTTTGCAAGTCAATTGTGTGCCGCGCGGCGCGCGGACTTCGCGTGGACCGGACATCTTTTCTCCTTTGTTTTTGCAATACAAGGGGGCTAGCCCCCCATATCATAGCGAATTAACAAAAAAATCTCCCAGCTATTATACGCCGGGAGATTGAGAAATCACAACGATTGAGCTTTTACGATGCGATGCTCAGTGATTTCGCAATTATTTTGTTGGCATAGAAATAAATTCCTCCCAGCATAACATCACCGGGAGGAATGCAAGGTCAAATTAATGTTTTATGCCGGGACAGCACTTTGTTCCAGCAGTTGTTGAAAATGGGTGCCTTTCAGGCGGTTGATGAGCTCTTCTTGCGCCTCACACCACACTGGACGCAATGGGCAATCCTCGTCGAACGTGCAGGTGCCGTTTTCAGCTGACGCACTCGTTAAGCATAATCGGACCATCAATGGCTTCGATAACCTCAAGCAAGGTGATATCTTTGGGTTCACGCGCCAGCGTTACGCCGCCGCGCGCACCGCGCGAAGTATGCAGCAATCCAGCAATGGAAAGCTGTGAAATGATCTTTGCCAGGAAGGAAGGTGGAATGTGCTGTTCTTGCGCCACCTGGCTTGTGGCAGCACGCTGGGTGGGCTCCAAACGGGCCAAATATAAAACGGCTCGTACGGCATAGTCAGCTTGGCGTGTAATTTGCATGGGGTCCTCACTTACAATATAGGTAATTTTTATCCGTTATAGAGATTTTATTGTGCTTGGCCTTGCAAGGCAAGTGATGGAGGTCATGGATGAAATATGACTAATTACTCCGATTTTAAAAGTACAAAAATGACCCGAAAACATGCCTTCGGGTCATTTCAGCCAGGACCGCCCATGTTCAGTCTGTAATCGTCACATTTCCTGCGCCCATTTTGACGATGATCGTCAGGGTCGGGCCGGAGCCCTCCTGGGTATACGTTTGGTTGCTCTGTCCCCAGCCGGAACTATGATTGACATTCACCGGGCCGCCCTCTACGGTCACGCGCGCATCTACGTCTTTGGGGATGACCAGCATAAGATTACCAAACCCGGTCTCAGAGCGTACGGTGGCATCCTGCTTCAAGTCGCCGCTGAAGTCCAGTGTGTAATCCCCTGCGCCGCCGTTGAAGATCAGGGTCGCGAAATTGGCGTTCGCCAGGCCGGTCAGCTTGACGCTGGAAGCGCCCGTTTCATAACGGAAGACAGACATCTCGGTCGGATTTGGATCGGAGAAAGAAGCGTTTACATCGGAAGCGCCATCTTTAATGGTCAGGTCTGTCAGCGCCAGTCCGCCAAATTCGTAGTGTCCTTGATAAGCTCCAGCGTTGATTTCCAATTCCATCGGTGTCTCGCCGAGTTTCAAATCCCATTCGTTCTTGAAATTGGTCACATTCAGCGATTTGAAGTTACCTTGCTTGACTTCGATGTCGCTGCCATTTTCGATGATTTCTGGCTTGAAATTGGGGATGTTATACGTAGCTGTGCCATCGACGAGCATATCTGTTGCGCCGGGAGATAATGTAAGCTCACCGGCTCCGAACGAAATCTTCAAGCGCGTCCTTTCGCCAGCCGGGGTTGTCACCGTTACCTCATCTGTGACTTCCGGCCCCGGCGTAGGCACGGAGGGCAGGTCAATGCTAAAACTGCAGGCCATCGTGGCCAGAGTCAGGACTGTGAGAAATGATAATAAATATTTCATGGAACACTCTCCTTCTGGGAAGATATACGCCCCAGGAGAGTATGAGTTGCATAAAGGGCCCCTCTCCCTTCCAGGGAGAGGGGCCGGGGGTGAGGGGAAATAGAGTAGGCTGGGTGGGGCGCTATGCCACCTTCCTCCCCTTGGGTCTCTCACGTTCCATAAACGCTGAATCCAACGCCTGTTTGAGCGAGCGCGTTTCGATGATTTCGATATTCTTCGGCCAATCGTCCACCCTGCGGATGGCCTTAGGCACGATCGCGGACTTGAAGCCCAGCTTGGCCGCTTCTCGCAAGCGGATTGGCATCTGCCCGGGCATGCGCAATTCGCCCGCCAGACCCACTTCGCCGATTAATACGGCTTCCGCGCGGATGGGTATATCTCGCCATGAAGAAGCGATGGCAGCCGCAACCGCCAGGTCGGCGGCGGGCTCGTCTACCTTCAGGCCGCTGACCACATTGACAAAGATGTCCTGCTCGCCCAGCTTGATCCCGACGCGGCGCGTCAAGACAGCCGCAATGAGCAAGAGCCGGTTGAAATCCACGCCGTTAGGCGTGCGGCGCGCATTGCCAAATTGCGTTGGCGAGGTCAGACCCTGGATTTCGACCAGCAGTGGCCGTGTGCCCTCCATCGTCACAGCGATGGCTGAACCCGGCGCGTTGACCATGCGCTCCGCCAGAAAAGCCTCAGACGGGTTGATCACTTCGCTCAGACCGCTACCGCGCATCTCGAAGACGCCCACTTCCGCCGTCGCACCAAAACGGTTCTTGACCGAACGCAGCAGTCGATAGGCCTGGAAGCGGTCGCCTTCCAGGTAAAGCACCGTATCTACGATGTGCTCCAACACGCGCGGCCCGGCAATCGTGCCTTCCTTGGTGACGTGCCCGATCACGAAAACCGATATCCCGCTAGACTTGGCTAATTCCCGCAACTGCGACGAACACTCCCGCACTTGCGAAACCGAACCAGCCGCAGATTCCAACTCGGAGAGATACATGGTCTGGATCGAGTCGATGATTAGCATGCTCGGTGCCACTTCGCGCACGTGGTTGAAGATGGTCTCCAGGTTGGTTTCTGTGACCAGTAACAAATTAGCCGGTAAATTCGTTTTGTTATCGCCCTTCCCTAAACGCAGCGCCCGCATCTTGATCTGCCGCTCGGACTCTTCCCCAGAGACGTACAGCACCTTTTGTCCCCCGGCCATTTCCATCGCCATTTGCAACATCAGCGTGGACTTGCCGATCCCGGGATCGCCGCCCACCAGCACGATGGAACCGGGCACGATCCCACCACCCAGCACACGCGCGAACTCGCCAATCGGTAAATGGATGCGGTCCTCCGCATCTCCACTGACATCGCCGATGGGTCGCGGTTCAGAACGCCCGGTCAGGCCGCGCACAGTCGCCTTTTTTGGTGGAAACCTTCTCTTCGTGGACGACTTCTTCCACCATGCTGTTGAACGCGCCGCACTGCGGGCACTTGCCCATGTAACTGGCAGACACACGTCCGCACTGCTGGCAGACATAACGGGTGTGGGTTTTTGGCATATTAATCCTTTTTCGCCCCCCTCTGGCTCCCCCCGTACACGGGGGGAGAACTTACTCCTCTCCCGCTTGCGGGGGAGGTCGGGTGGGGGCCTTTCACTGCATCTCTAATTGCTTCAACGATTTCATGGATATTCTTCAAAACATCGTCATTTGTAAATCTAATTACCCGATAGCCCTTTTCCTCTTCAAGCCATCGTGTTCGTTCTTGATCATATTCTTCCTGTTCCAGATGAGAACCCCCATCTACTTCGATCACCAATTTCTCCTGAATACAAACAAAGTCAAGTATGAAGGTACCAATGGCATGTTGTCTGCGGAAATACAACCCGTCAAGCTGGTTACCACGCAAAACCTGCCAAAGCTTCTTTTCGGCCGGTGTCATCTCCTTACGGAGTTCACGCGCCCGACTTTGGATTTCCTTTGATGCACGCCATCTTTTTTGAGAATCGGTCATGTTTACTCCCGCCGTGAAAAGGGGAAGAGTTCATTCCTCCCCCGCTTGCGGGGGAGGTTAGGTGGGGGTTTATTCAAAGTATAACAGAATTTATGTTCTGATTTCGGCCAGCGTGAGTGCGACTTCATCCAACACCGCCAAGAACTCCGCAGGCGGCTTTTTGCTCAGAATATTCCGGCGCTCCTCGCGCGTCAGACGCTTCATCATCAAATACTGCGCCACGTACTTGCGGAACAAGCGCTGTCCATCTTCTTCCCCGTAAAATTCGATGTTGCGTTTCAGGTGCTCGCGCATAAAGGCGCGAACTTCTTCGGGTGGAACCTGCTCACGGTCGCGGCCGGAGAAGATCCACGGATTGGCCATAGCCCCGCGCCCGATCATGACCGCATCGCAGCCGGTATAGGCCTGCATCCGTTTAATATCCGCCAGCGAGCGGACGTCTCCATTCCCGATAACCGGGATTTTGACCGCCGCCTTGACCTCGGCAATCGCATCCCAATTGGCGACTCCGCCGTAGCCCTGTTCTTTGGTGCGTCCATGTAGGGCGATCAGCGCGCCGCCGTTCTCCTCTACCATGCGTGCCACCATCTTGTAGGTTTTGCAGTCATTCCAGCCCAAGCGCATCTTGCCCGTGACCGGGATGTCCAACGCAGCCGTCAGTTTGCGGAAGGTCTTTGCAATCTTGAGCGGTGTGCGCATCATGCCCACGCCCGCGCCGCGATTGGCAACGGACTTGGCAGGACAGCCCATATTCAAATCAATGGTGTCAGGCCCCAAGTCCTGGATGCGAAGCGCGGCTTCCACGATTTCGTCCGGGTCATCGCCGTAGATTTGGAAGGCGACCGGTCGCTCGGTCTCTTCGTACGTCAACTTCTTGAAAACCGAGGCCCGCCCCTGCAACACATCTTCCGCGCGGACGAATTCGGTGTACGACATGGCCGAGCCCAGGCGGCGGCACAGCGAGCGGAAAGGCCAGTCTGACACGCCATCCATCGGCGAGAGGATGGTGTTGCCGTAGATTGGGATGCCGCCAACATGGAAGGTTGGAATTGCAAGAGTATCGGGTGTGGGAACCAGTAATTTTGTTGCCATAGCATTTAAAGACAATGAAGGCGATTTAAACGAATCGCCTCCACAGTATAACAAAGTTGAGAAAACTTCGTAGTAGTGACTTCAGTCGCTTAACAACTACTGAAGTCCCTACTACAGTTAATTCAAACTACGCCGGTTGTTCCTTCTTCAACATATCCATGTAGTGCTTGCGAAACTTGGATACCTTGGGCGCAACCACCGCCATACAATAGGGCTGGAAGCGATTGTTGACGAAGTATTCCTGGTGGTAGTCCTCGGCCACGTAGAACGCGTCCATTTTCTCCAGCGTGGTGACGATGGGGTGGTCCCAGATGTTTTGTGCTTCCAGGTCTTCGATGACCTCTTCGGCAATTTTCTTTTGTTCCTCGTCGTGATAGAAGATGGCCGAGCGGTATTGCGTGCCTACGTCCGCGCCCTGACGGTTGAGCGTGGTGGGATTGTGGATGCCGAAGAAGACGTTCAGCAGGTCACGATAGGAGACGATATCGGGATCAAAAGTGATTTGCACGGCTTCCGCGTGACCGGTCATGCCGGTGCAGACGGCCCTGTAACTTGGATTTCCTACGTGTCCGCCGGCATAACCCGATTCGACCGACTGCACGCCCTTGACTTCATCGAAGACAGCCTCCAGACACCAGAAACAGCCCCCGGCTAATGTTGCGATTTGTGTGCCCATAAGAACTCCTTTCTCTCCTTCTTTGACGCAATTTGTCCCAAAATATTACCAGAGATGGATTACGAAAGTATTAAATATCCTATAGCATAGTTGTATAATTTTTACATACGTGGGTAATTTCCATATCTTCTCAGCCTCATCCTGGATTTGAACATGGACAATACCAAAACATCGCGGGGAATGACAACTTTCATCCTGGTTGCAGTTGGACAGATCGTTTCCGTGACCGGTTCGTCGCTGACCGGGTTCGCACTCGGCGCCTGGGTCTATCAGGAAACCCATTCGACCACCCTGTTTTCGCTCATCTTATTGTTTACCGTGCTGCCCTCATTGCTGTTCGCACCGCTGGCGGGCGCGCTGGTCGATCGCTGGGACCGCCGGATAGTCATGGTCGCTGCCGATAGCGGCGCGGCAGTCTGTACCGCTTTGCTGATGTTGCTGATCCACAACGGGTGGTTGGAAATCTGGCACATCTACGTCATCATGGGCTTCAACTCGCTGTTCCGCGCACTACAGGTGCCGGCTTATACGGCCTCGGTTAGCCTGCTGGTGCCCAGGGAACAGCTTGGGCGTGCCAATGGCGTCATGCAGCTTGAGGGTGCTTCCGCCTATCTGCTGTCACCCATCCTGGCCGGTTGGCTGCTCGATCAAGTTGGTATCGTGAACGTGATGCTGATCGACCTGGCAACTTTCTTCTTTGCGGTCATCATCGTATTATCTGTGCAGTTTCCCAAACCTGTTGTGAAAGATAAAGATACATCTGCCCGGTCCTCCCTGTGGCAAGAGATGGCCGTTGGATGGCAGTTCATCTCCAAGCGCGCTGGTTTCCTGGGTTTGATGATTCTGTTCGGCCTTGGCAATTACGCCAACAACATGACCGATACGCTCATGCCGCCTATGCTGCTGGAACGCAGTTCTCCTACCATCCTGGGAAGCGTACTTTCGACTGGCGGCCTGGGCATGTTGGTCGGTACTTTGCTGATGTCCGCCTGGGGAGGCCCGAAGAAGCGCATTTATAGCGTACTGATTTTCAAAACGTTGGCAGGTCTGGCGATTATGGCGATCGGTTTGTTCCGCAGTATCCCGTTGATCGCGCTGGCGACCTTTTTCTATTACCTGCCCTTTCCGCTGGTCAATGGTTCGGACCAGGCCATCTGGCAGAGCAAAGTGCCGCCTGAACTCCAGGGACGCGTACTCTCCATCCGTCGCATGTTGTCGCGTTCGATGATCCCGCTGGCCTATCTGACCGCCGGTCCGCTCTCGGACAAAGTCTTCAAACCGTTGTTGAGCGCGAACGGTCCGCTGGCGCTTTCCCTGGGGCAAATCTTTGGGGTGGGACCCAGCCGGGGAATAGGATTGTTGATCTTCCTGATGGGCGAAATTATCGTCGTTTTAACGTTGGCAGCCGCCTCAGACCCCCGCGTGCGGAATATTGAAGAAGAACTGCCGGATGCGGTTTAAATTAAAAAACCTGACAGGTTTCCGAAAACCTGTCAGGTTTGTGTATCTTCTTACGCCGCGGGGGCGGCTGCTTTTTCTTTCTTTTTCTCTTCCTTCGATTTCAGGGTGATCTCGCTATCCTCGTTGACATCGACCAGGACGGAAGCGCCTTCGCCAAATTCACCGCCCAGCACCAGGTCGGAGAGCGGATCTTCCACCTTTTGCTGGATGACGCGGCGCAGCGGGCGGGCGCCAAATTCACTGTCGTAACCCAGATCTGCCAGCAGGGTGAGCGCCTCGTCCGTGGCGGTCAGGGTCAGTTCGTGCTCCTGCAAGCGCTCGGCAACCTTGTTCAGCTCGAGCTTGACGATGTTCTGGATGTCTTCCTTGTTCAGGGCGCGGAAGACCACCACGCTGTCCACCCGGTTGATGAACTCGGGCCGGAAGACCTTCTTGAGCGAATCGGTCAGTTTCTTGCGCATCTCTTCGTAAGACAGGCGCTCTTCGGTTTCCTCGTCACGTTTCAACTGGAAGCCCAGCGAGCTCTGCCTCTTGATCACATCCGCGCCGATGTTGGAAGTCATCACGATGATGGCGTTGCGGAAATCCACCTTGCGACCGCGGGCGTCCGAGAGATGGCCTTCTTCCATGATTTGCAGCAACATGTTGTGCACTTCGGGATGCGCCTTTTCCACTTCGTCAAAGACGACAATGGAGTACGGGCGACGACGTAGCGCTTCGGTCAATTGACCGGCGTCCTCGTAGCCGACGTATCCGGGAGGCGCTCCGACCAGGCGTGAGGCTGTGTGCCGCTCCATGAACTCGGACATGTCGAGTTGGACGGCCGCGTCTTCGCTACCAAACATGAATTTGGCCAGGGACTTGGTCAGCTCGGTCTTACCGACGCCGGTTGGGCCCAGGAAGATGAACGAGCCGATCGGGCGGCGCGGGTCTTTGAGACCGGCGCGCGCGCGGCGCACAGCGCGGGAGATGGCGTCGATGGCGTCGTCTTGGCCAATGATGCTGCTTTCCAATTCCTCTTCCATCTTCAACAGGCGTGTGCTCTCTTCTTCGGCCAGTTGCATGAGCGGAACACCCGTCCACATGGAGACCACTTCAGCGATGTCTTCCGCCGAAACGACGGGACTGTTGGAGCGGTCCCAGCCGGTGCGCAAGCGCTCCAGGCTCTCCTGGAGTTCGAGCTCTTTCTCTTCCCACTCTTTGACATCTTCCATGCTGCCATCTTCCAGCGCGAGGCTACGGTTCTGGCGCACTTCGCGCAGTTGGGTGAACAGGTCTTTGGCCTGTTGGGCGGCGGGACTCTTGTACATGCGTACACGCGAGGAAGATTCATCGATCAGGTCGATGGCCTTATCGGGCAGGAAACGCTCGGTCACGTAGCGGGATGAAAGCTGGGTGGCGGCTTCGAGGGCTTCATCTGAAATCACCAGATGGTGGTGCTCTTCGTAGGCGCCGCGGATGCCTTTGAGAATTTCAATCGTTTCGTCTTCGGAGGGTTCTTCCACCAGCACGGACTGGAAACGGCGTTCCAATGCCGCATCAGATTCGATGTGCTTGCGGTATTCGTCCAGCGTGGTGGCGCCAATGACCTGCAATTCGCCACGCGAGAGCGCCGGTTTGAGGATATTGGCCGCGTCCACGGAGGAGCCAGCGGCACCAGCGCCCACCAGCATGTGGACTTCGTCGATGAACAGCACTGCGCCGGACTGCTTGAGTTCGTCGATGACGCGTTTGAGGCGTTCTTCGAATTGACCGCG
Organism: uncultured Chloroflexia bacterium; assembly: GCA_963785535.1. Taxonomy (GTDB): domain Bacteria; phylum Chloroflexota; class Anaerolineae; order Anaerolineales; family Villigracilaceae; genus JAABUE01. Next base: position 407,872 of record CAWAVQ010000019.1, read on the forward strand.
GTACATGGTGCCAGCCACCAGAGAACCAACGTCCAGTTGCAGGACGCGCTTGTTCATAAGGGGAGCAGGCACATCGCCCTCGATGATGCGCTGGGCGAGTCCCTCGACGATGGCGGTCTTGCCGACGCCGGGTTCGCCAATCAGCGCGGGATTATTCTTGGTCCGGCGCGCCAGGATTTGGATGACGCGCTCGATTTCGGTCTGTCGCCCGATGACGGGGTCAAGTTTCTTTTCTTCCGCCAAGGAGGTCAGGTCAGTTGCCAGTTGGTCCACCAGCGGGGATTTGGCCCCGGACTGTTGCGGCTTATTCGTGGCTTCGCGCCGGCCGGCCGTGGGGGTGGGCGAGGAGGTGGTCTCGTTGAGCACACGACGCGTCTGGCGGCGGATCTGGTCGGGTGTGACGCCCAGCTTGCGCAGCACGTCCATGGCCGTCCCTTCGCCGGTTACCAGCCCCAGCAGGATGTGTTCGGTACCAATATAGTGATGGCCGAGGCGACGGGCTTCTTCGACGGCTTGCTCGAGCACACCCTGCGTTTCAGGCGCCAGCTCGATCTTGCCACCGACATAGTCGCCCGAGCTTGCCACCCGTTCGACCATTTCACGCATGCGGTCTGAGTCCATGCCCAGCTCGCGCAGGACGCGCCCGGCGACGCCCCCTTCCTCTTCCATCAAACCAAGTAATAGATGTTCGGTTCCAATTTTATTTTGACGGGCGCGTTCGGCTTCTTGGTGAGCCAAACTGAGCACCCGTCGTGCACGCTGTGTAAAGCGTTCCATACCAGCCATTTTGTTATCTCCTACTCAATCAGACAGGAACTGTCAATTTTGATTGTACCAAAAAGCTAGATTATTTCCGTATGAAAATGATTAGAATTTTATGAGCCGATATTCGAGCAGCGGGATTCGGGAGTTCATGCGGAAAATATAGTCCCCGAACAGCGAAGTTCAAACATTCATTCCCACTTTATCGGTTGTCCCCATCGCCGTGAATCTTACCCCGCTCGAGGCGCGAATAGAGCTTTTGGATGTTATATTCGGCCACTTCATCCAAAGATAGGCCTAATTCAGTGCTGACCTGGGCCAGATACCACAGCACATCGCCCAATTCGGCCTTGAGCGCGGATTTGGTCTCTTCGCTGATCTCTCCGCCTTTGTCACGGAAGACTTTCTTGATTTTGCCGGCCACTTCCCCGGCCTCGTTGACCAGTCCCAGGGTCGGGTAGATGACCGGATGCCCGATGGCGGGATACCCGGCGGTTTTGCGGGATTTTTGCTGATATTCGTTGAAATTCATGAGAATCCTTTTTTGAACCGCCAAGGACGCAAAGGTCGCTAAGATTTTTGGATGGTTTTCTTTGCGTGCTTCGCGGTTAATGGCTTTAAGCTCGAGGCGGCGTCCCGCCGCCGAATTTGGTGGCAAGGGTAAATTACTCTAAATAAAGCAAATCTCGAATATCGTCTATATCAATAATCGGTTGCTGATTTCTATCATAGAAACACGCACTTGAGTATTTGTGCTCTGCGCGATCTTGAACCAGATTCCATTCCTTCGCAACCGGATTCTGATGAATATATTCCATCTTTTGGAAGAGAAATTTCTCGGTATAGATATTCTTTGCTTGAATGTCTTGCCAGATACCATGTTCCTGGCTGTTGTTACGTCGCTGCGCATGGAAAAAGTCAAGAAAATCTTTTCGGTTTTCTTCTCTCAATTTTTGTAGGATCTTGTGAGCGGTAAATGATCCAAAGTTTTGCAAGAGATTGCCAATGGGTCGATCCAGTGGCAGAACGATGGAATGGAGATGGGTAGGCATCAGGACAAATGCAAAAAGTGACATACGCTTTTCCTGACGCAACCAAGCAAGTGAATTCAGAACAATTTCGGCATGTTCTATTTCGGAAAAAAGTGGTTTCCAGCCGACAATGCTGGCGGTGATGAAATAGAGATGTTCAGGAATGTGTACAGAGTCAAAGGTCATATGATATCGTCGGCGGGGAGAGTGTTCGAAAGGGTACGCCGCCGAGAGCAAAAGAGGAATATACTGCTAAAATAAGTGAACTTCGGAAAATCATTCAAATTAACAAGGTCTGCTCAAGCCGCCGTCCTCGGCGGCGGGGACGCCACCGAGAGCAGATTAGTCTTTTGATGAAGTTAAATCCCAAACATCAGGGAAGTCACAACTTGGATCTTCAATTTTGAACCATTCTTCAAGGGAATTTTTAAGTTCTTTTTCGATGCTATGCATAAGATCCGATGCCAAATCCTCAAAAATACTTTCACCGTTTTCTATAACAGCACACAAGTCAGCATCGCCATCGCTACGCATAATATAGTAAGCAACATACATAGAAATCTCGATTTATAAAAGTGCTTTCTCAGCCAGAACAGTTTCCGACATTCTACTGTGCAGTGTAGAGACAGCATCATAATTCCAAAACTTGACGAGTTTCCTGATTGGTGCAAAAGCAGTAAGAGAAAGCTTACTTTCAAATTCCGCTTTTCTTCGATTGTCTGCCACAATGTGAAACTCAACTCGAAAATCTTGGAACTCCATAAACTTTAGCAAAGACCTGTGGATGTCGGTAGAATGTTCAATTTCAAAAAAGGCAATTGGGATACCTTCGTTCATTGAACCACGTTACATCAATGGTCAAAGCTTGTCTCAGAACTTCTTCATAAGTGAATTTATGAAACTCGGCAAGGTTTGCCACATCTCCCAATTTCTTTTGTGAAAACGTCTTATTCTTATCTTGAGCAGGGATGAAGGTTTGGAAGCCTTTCAAATTTCCAATTTCAACCAACAACCCTTGAAAAAATGAATGTGTATATTCCTTTTCTTTTTCTGGTGCTTGTTCTTCTGAGAAAAGACGCATCACTTTTTCTTTTTCGGATGTTAGAGCCCAAAGTCCAGGACGTATTTTGAAAAACTCATCTCGCACTTGAACAATTCGGCGGATGCTGGCAAATGGCGTTTTTGTTTTCCATTCTGAACCAGGAATATTTGGCGCAGTTTGATACAACTGACCGAGCGTTGCATATCCGCCATGTTGTTTCATAGCTTCTATTACTGCTTCATATTGTTTCATAATTCCACCTCGATGTCATCTTCCCAGAGTTAACCAAATTTTCTTACATCAACCCAGCAATCATCGCATAGTTCAGGTAAATCTGCTGAACCTTCTTCCCAGCATATTCTTTTTCCGCAGCGTTCACAAGTCCAAAGTTCCCCTTTACATTGGGTGTGATTGTTGCTCTGGCAGCCAAGAATTCTTCCAGTCCTCTTGAAATAAAGTTCACCAATGAAACCATAAAGATGCATAGTCCTCTAAATAACAGAACATCTCTCAAATTACCACCTTCTTGGAGTGACATTCAAAAAACTCACCCACATTCTGTGATGAAAGCGGGTAAGTCATAAACGCTGTAAATCAACAACCTAAAACGCTGCGATCAACTTCCTCCAGAATTCATCCTTCTCACCCGGTATGCAGGTTTACACAAACGCTGCTGTAGATACTCTGAAGCGTTTTGCCAATGCGCGAATCTGGCGAACGTTCAACTCGCGCTTGCCATTCAAAATTTCCGAGACCACCCCTTGTGACCCGACTTCGGGCAGATCGGATTGAGTCAGTCCATGCTCATCCATGAGAAAGCGCAAAACCTCAGCGCCTTTGGCTTCCGGGACGGCATGGTGTTCTTCTTCATAGGCCTGGATCAGCGTTCCGAGCGTATCCAGCAGGCTGTAAAGCGGGTGGCTCTCATCCGTGCCAATTTCATCCAACAGTTCGTTCATCCGTTCTACAGCCGCATCATACTCGCGCTCATCGCGGATGGTGAGCAGGGGACTGATATTTTTCCAGTAATTTTGGATTTCATCAGAGAAAATTGTCATTCTTCTAATCACTTCCTTTGTGCTCTTCGTCGTCTCGCACCGGCATGCTCCCGGCACGAACGGTGTGTCCTTCGTGGTTAGAAAGCTGCGATCAGCCTCTGCCAGAACACATCCTTCTCGCCTGGTTTGAAAGGTGTGTACAGTGTCAGGTGGTCGGCGAGACGCTGTCTGAGCCTGTCAAGGGCCTGGTAGCGTTCCTTCAAGGCGGCGGCTAATCCGTCTTCATCCGCAACGGCGCAGAAAGTACGCAACATCTCGTCCGTGATCAGGCCGAACATCTCGCCCCATTCGCTCCTGGCGGCGTGCGCCGAGAGTTGCTCGGCCACAGCTTCCCAACCGTGCAGCGCGAACACCGGCCGGTAGGAGGGCGTGGAGGCATAGAACGAGATCTGCGCCCGGGCGAAATTCTCTTCTTCGGGTGTGGTAGCCGCAAAGGCCGTCACCGAAACCGACAGGTCGGCACGCGTGCGGCCGGCTTTGGCGAGTCCCTCTTCGATGGCCGGCAGGATCACTTCCCGCAGGTAACGCGGGCTGTGGAAGGGATGCACGTGGAAGCCGTCACACACCTCCCCGGCCAGCTTGGCCAGTCCCGTGTTGACCCCGGCGATGTAGATGGGGATTAGCCCCTCACCCCCGACTCCCTCTCCCCGCAGGGGAGAGGGGAGATCGAGCGGCCCAGGATTGAAGAATGGGGACATTAATCGCAGCCTGTAGTACTCGCCGTTAAAGGACAGTTTCGTCCCATTTTGCCAGCAGTCCCAAAAGGCGCGGATGGCCAGCACCTGCTCGCGCAGCTTATTGACGGGCGACTCCGGCCAGGGCATCCCAAAGCGCTTCTCGATATGACCCTTGACCTGCGTGCCGAGCCCCAGGATGAATCGACCCCCTGACTGGGCTGCCAGGTCCCAGGCCATGTAAGCCAGGTCCGCGGGCGAGCGCGCAAACGAGACCGCGATGGCCGTGCCGATTTGCATCCGTTGCGTGTGCTCGGCGATCAACGCGCACGGCAGGAACGGGTTATGCTGGGTCTCCGACGTCCACAGGCCGTTGAATCCCAACCGCTCGGCAGCCTGCGCCACTGCCGGGACGTCATTCAAGTGCATGGGGGCTAACGCCGCGTCAAATTTCATTTCTCCTCCTTCAATTGCCACAAAGTCACGGAGACACAGAGTTAATTTGTCAGACTCCGTGACTTTGTGTCTTCTGTGGCTAATCGTCTAATAGATAAGCCAGAATCCAATTCGTGGTTGCGACCAGCGCCTCGCTGTGGGTACGTTCGTAGTTGTGCGAAGCGTCCACGCCGGGGCCGATCAACGCCACAGCCACATCCCCGCCCGCGCGCCAGAAGGCCTCGCCGTCCGAGCCGTAGTAGGGATAGATGTCCGTTCTGTAGGGGATTTCGTGCGCGTCGGCTAGCGCCCGCAACTTGTTCGACAGGCCATGATGGTAGGGTCCGCCGCTGTCTTTGACGCACAGGGTGGCGTGGAACTCGTCCGATTCCTGGCCGGCACCCACGGCGGCCATATCCACCGTCACCAATTCGGTCACGTCCGCAGGGATGCCTGCCGCGGCGCCGTGTCCCACTTCCTCGTAGTTGCTGATATGGAAATAAGTCGTCTGTGCCGGAGAGTTGCCGGAGTCCGCCAGGGACTTGATGGCGGTCACAATGGTGGCGACACAGGCCTTGTCGTCCAGGAAGCGCGAGCGCACAAAACCGTTCGTCAGTTCCACGCGCGGGTCGAAGGACACGAAGTCGCCGACCTGGATGCCGAGCGCGCGCGTCTCATCACTGGAAGTTGTGCGGGCGTCCAGGCGGATTTCCATCGTCTCCGGGCTGCGCTGCGTTTCCCAGGTCTCCTTGGCATAGACATGGCTGGAGGCTTTGTTGATCAGATACGAGCCGCGAATTTTTTGTCCAGCTTGTGTGTGGACCCAGCAGCCTTCGGTTTCCACGCCGTTCAGCATCAACCCGCCGATTTGCGTGATTTGCAAGCCGCCCGTTGCTCTTGATCTCTTTGACCATCGCACCCAGCGTGTCCACGTGGGCAGTGAGGGCGTGCGGTCCATCACGCGAAATGCCCTCCCAAATGGCCACCAGCGCGCCTTTACGCGTGCGGCTGAGCTTGAGTTGGGGATAGGCCGAGAGTTCCTTTTCAACGAAGGCGATGGCCTCTTCGGCGAAACCGGTCGGCGAGGGGATGTTCAATAGGTCAACGAGAAATTTGGTTAAATATCTGGTGTCGATATCCGGTAAAGACATAAGTTTTCCTTTGTAAATTGGTCTTCCAGTCCAATAAGTCTTACATGTCCGACTTGTCAGACTTATTAGACCTGTGAGACTTTAAGACCCTCGAATTCGGAAATTGTTTTTCGCATCGCATCCGAAATGGGGATAGTTTTATTCGCATGATAATCATAAGCTACCAGGATGACTTGCCCGGAAGCCAACACTTCGCCGCTTTCGGCGTGCACAATGTTTTGTTCCACTGTCAGGGATTTGTTCCCCATTTTGCTGATCCGTACGCCAACCTTAACAGGCATAGCATATCTCACAGCAGCCTGAAAAGTAACGCGCGCCTCGGCCATGATGAAGTTGACATCCAGAAAGGATTGTCCCGGTGTAAAAAGCCCCAGGTGGGCGAAATAATGGATGCGGCCTGTTTCGAAATAAGTCAGGTATTTGGCATTGTTCAGGTGTCCCTGCGGGTCCAGGTCCCCGTAGCGGACTTCGACGGGATGAAAGAAGCGGAATTCGGACATGGGTCGATTATACCGTTTGATACGTGATAGGAGATCCCTGAGCGGGGGATTCAAATGGTGCACTTGACCGTAGCCGCATCGTCCCTGTTGTGGGGGAAGGGCGGTATATGCGCTGTAACTACGCTCAGCGCCAAGTTGGTTTAGAATAAATGTGCTATACTCGGGCCATGCAAGTCATCCGCTCTTCCGACATCGGAAATTACCTGTACTGCCGTCGCGCCTGGTGGTATCGCAGGCAAGGTTTCGAATCCGAAAACCAGGCCGAACTTGCCAGCGGCACCGAACTGCACCGTAAACATGGACGTAAAGTGCTGGCTGCGGGACTCATGCGTAGCTTGGGTTTCTTGCTGCTGTTACTGGCGCTGATCCTGCTGGTGGCTTACTGCACTACGCAGTTGCTCTAATTGGGAGGTATGAATGTCTGTTCTCAATCGAATCGCATATCTCCAAAACCGTCGCGACGAGGTTCCCAACCAGGAACTGGCCCGGGAACTTGCAGAGCAGAAAGACCGCGCGGGCATTCGCGAGATCGCTGAGAATCTGTGGAACCGTGATAAGAATATCCAGGCTGATTGCGTCAAAGTGTTGTACGAAATCGGCTACCTTGACCCCTCCCTGATCGCTGATTACGCTGAAGATTATCTGAAATTGCTCAGAAGCCGCAACAACCGTCTGGTCTGGGGCGGCATGATTGCGCTTTCCACTGTGGCGGAATTAAAGGCTGATGTCATCCATGCTCATCTGGATGAAATTCTCAAAGCCATGCACGCGGGTTCGGTCATCACGGTGGACAACGCCGTCAAGACCCTGGCACTGGCTGCCTCTAACGAAGCTTACCGCCCAGCCATTTTTCCGCACTTGCTGGAACACCTGCGCACCTGCCGTCCAAAGGATGTGCCGCAGCACTCCGAAAAGAGCCTGCCCGCTGTAGATGCCAGTAACAAGGCCGTTTTTATCGCCACGCTCCAAAAGCGTATGGAAGATTTATCCGCTTCGCAAATAACCCGCGTACGGAAAGTCATCAAGGCCGCAGAAAAAAGATAAAGGACGCTGAAGCCATGAACGCGCACCTGAGAATAGCCCGGCCGACCAATCAACTGGAAGCTATCGTCGCCATGTACAAAGATGGTCTCAGCCTTGAATGTCATCGGCTCCTTTGAAGATCACCAGGGTTTTGATGGCGTCATGCTGGGAAATGCCGAGATGGAATATCATTTTGAATTCACGCACCATCGCGGCCATCCGGTCTGGAAGGCGCCCACCAAAGACAATCTGCTGGTTTTCTATCTTCCAAATCGAGATGAATGGAAATCACGTTGCGAACAGATGGAAGCGGCCGGGTTTACGCTGGTCCCATCCTATAATCCTTACTGGGATAGATCGGGTAGAACCTTCGAAGACTTGGATGGGTACCGGGTGGTCATCCAAAACGCGGATTGGCCCAACACTTAACTTTTTGATTATGCTTTACGTTGTTCTATTCCTTTTTCTTATCGCCCTCATCTTCTTCTGGCAATCGAGGAAACAACGCCGCGAGGCTGGTCTGCCTGGCGGACGTGTTGTCTACACGGACACAGGTGGCTGGAGCGCGGTGGAACGTCCGTTGTACTATTCGCCGCTTAAACTGACTGGTAAACCGGATTACCTGGTGCGTCAAAGCGACGGAATCCTCATCCCGGTGGAGGTCAAATCCGGACGCACACCCACATCGCCTTACGATTTACATATCTTCCAGTTGGCTTCCTATTGCTTGCTGGTGGAAAAGACATACGGCAAACGTCCGCCTTACGGCATCATCCACTACAACGACCGCGATTTCACCGTGGATTACACCCCTGAATTGGAATTTGCCCTGATGGACCTGTTGGCTGACATGCGCCGCGACGAGATCAAAGATAATGTCGATCGCTCGCATGAACAGGCTGCTCGTTGCGCGCGTTGTGGCTTCAAAAATATTTGTAATCAAAGTTTGGTGTAATATGGGAATGGTAAGTACTAATTACGATCACATAAGAAGTATGTCACCCTGAACAGCGCGAAGGGTCTCCCGCGCGGAGCGCGGGGATTCCCTTCGGCCCGGCTCAGGGCGGGCTTCACTTCCTGCGGTCGTTCAGAATGACAAGAGGTTTTTTAAAATTTAAACACTTTAGCAGCAAATCATAAATTCCCCTACAAGGTATAATTCACTACACTATGTCCGACCCCTTCCTTCCGCAACATCCGGTCGTAACTGCCTACCACAAAATGCCAGCCGCGTTTGCGGAGGGCGAGGCTATTGCCACGTATTTGAGCGAAAAAGGATTGGATGTCCCCTACGGATCGCTCTACGAGGAGGGCCTGCGCAAACGCATCAAAAACAACGAATTTGACCTGCTCATTGCCGTCGGTGGGGATGGCACTATGTTGCGGGCGGGACATTTATGCGCCCCAAGCGGTGTCCCTATTTTGGGTGTCAACCTGGGACGCCTGGGTTTCCTGATCCAGGTACAGCAGAAGGAATGGCGCGATATGCTGGAGCGTTTGTTCAAAGGCGAAGCCTGGATTGAAAATCGCATGATGCTGCGGGTAGAACACCTGCGTGCCGGGGAAGTGATTGGCTCCTGGCATGCGCTCAATGAAGCTGTCGTCGGCCGCGGACAATATCTGCGACCCGTCAAACTGGCTGCCAGCGCTGACGGTCACTTGCTGACCACCTACATCGCCGATGGCTTGATCGCTGCCACAGCGACCGGTTCCACTGCTTATGCGTTGGCTGCCGGGGGACCGATCCTGCCGCCTGAATTGCGCAACATACTGATCGTCCCGATCGCACCGCATCTGTCCGTAGACCGGGCGGTCGTACTGGCAGAAGGCTCCTCTATCAGCATCGACGTGATAAGCGAGAACGCTGTCCTCAGCGTAGACGGGGCCATTCCCACCGGCCTGGCCGAAGACGACCGCGTGGATATCCGCGTGGCAGAGTACACCGCCCGTTTTGTTCGCTTTGGCGATGCGGGATATTTTTACCGCAACCTGACCGCCCACATGAACCAGAACCCTGCTATAGGAATGTCTCGATGACCGAAGAACCAACTACTCTCTACTGCTACGTCCACCCCAACCGTGAGACCACCTTACGCTGTAACCGTTGCGAGCGGCCCATCTGTGCCGATTGCGCGGTGCTCACACCGACGGGATACCGCTGTAAGGAGTGTGTTCGAGAACAGAAAAAAGTCTTCGATACAGCCGAATGGTATGACTATGTGTTGGGATTTATCGTTGCGGGCTTTCTCTCAGGTGTAGCCAGTTTCCTGGTTACCCTGATCGGTGGTATCGGGTTCATCGGCTGGTTCCTGATTATTTTGGCGGGCCCTGTGGCTGGCGTTGCGATTGCCGAAGGCGTGCGTTTTGTTGTCCGTCGCCATCGCGCCAAACCACTTTACTACACTGTGATCGCAGGCGTCATCCTTGGAGCGCTGCCTGTCCTCTTAACCCAATTGTTGATTTTTAACTTGTTTGGCATCTTGTTTCAGGTCATTTACCTGGGGATTACCATTCCTACTGTTTACACGCGCCTCTCCGGCATACAAATATCCAGATAACCATTTCCTATGCTCACCGAACTTCGCATCCAAAATTTTGCCATTATCGACAAGCTCGAGCTCAAGTTTGGGCCTGGCTTGATCATCCTGACCGGCGAAACCGGCGCGGGCAAGTCCATCATTCTCGATGCGGTCACCATGCTGATTGGCGGACGCGCTGATGCTACCGTCGTCCGCGCTGAGGCCGAGTATGCTTTCGTCGAAGGCCTCTTCAGCCTCAAGGGTCCGGAAAAGGAAGCGGTGTGTGAAATCCTGAAAAGGGAAGAGTTGCTGGATGACGAGAACTATGTCACGCTGACTCGTGAGGTCCGTCGCGAGGGACGTAGTATTGCGCGCGTCAATGGCCGGACGGTGAACGTGTCCCTGCTCAAGGAACTGGGCGCGCTGCTGGTGGACATCCACGGCCAATCCGAGCACCTTTCCCTGCTCGATACACGTGCGCACCTGGGCCTGCTGGACCGTTACGCGGACGTAGGCGTTGCCTTGAGTGGCTACCGTCAAAGCTACCACAAGCTGTTGGCTGTACGCCACGAACTGAAGGAATTGCGCCAGGAACAAGCGGACGCCGAGCGCCGCATCGATTTTCTGACATATCAGGCGGAAGAAATCGAGGCCGCCCAGTTGAAACCCGGCGAAGATGATGAACTGAAACTAGAACGTGACAAACTGGCCAATGCCGAGTCCTTGGCGAAATATGTTCAGGAGGCTCTGACTGCGCTTGATGAGGGCACGCCCGAATCACCAGCCGCTACCGATCTGGTAGGGCAAGCCTCCCGCGCTATGACGGGACTGGCCAAGATCGACCCGAAACACTCCGAGCTTTCCGAGCAGGCCGCCAGTCTGGACGAGACGTTGGCGGAATTGGTCCGTAGTTTGCGTGATTATCTGGAAGAGATCGAGTTCAATCCCAAGCGACTGGAAGAAGTCGAAGAGAGGCTGGATTTGCTCCACAGCCTGTCGCGTAAATATGGCGGCTCGCTTGAGAAGGTGATTGCTTCTGGCGAAGAGGCTCGCGCGCAACTGGAAAATATCAGCCACGCCACAGAGCGCATCGAAGAACTCGAATCCGAAGAGAGTACCTTGTTGAAGAAACTGGCCGAGCAAGGCGGTGCGCTTTCTCAAAAACGCCAGGGGACTGCCGTCGCTCTTGGCAAAGGCATCGAGACTGAGCTGAACGACCTGCGTATGTCTGATGCACAATTCTCGGTGGACTTCCAGACCAAGGTCGACCCGGATGGCATCCCGTTGGAAGATGGCAAACGTCTGGCGTTTGACCACAATGGCTACGACCGGGTGGAATTCCTGGTGGCTCCCAACCCCGGCGAAGGGCTGAAACCACTGGCCAAGATCGCATCCGGTGGCGAGACCTCGCGTCTGATGCTGGCACTGAAGAACGTGTTGGCTAGCGCGGACGAAATTCCCAGCCTGATCTTCGACGAGATCGACCAGGGCATCGGCGGGCGTGTTGGTTTGGTTGTCGGCCAGAAGTTGTGGAACCTGGCGCGCAACCACCAGGTCTTCTGCGTTACGCACCTGCCACAACTAGCAGCTTTTGGCGACGAGCATTATCAGGTGCAAAAGCTGGTGCAGAACAACCGTACGATCACCCGCGTTGAACCATTGACTGGCGAGTCCCGTACGCTCGAACTGGCCCAGATGTTAGGACAAGTTGGCGAGGCAACCCTTCAATCTGCCCACGAGATTTTGCAAACTGCGCAGGAGTTAACGAAAAAAGGACAAAAGATAAATTCCTGAAACCCTTTTTGGCTACAAGAGGCGACTACTTATATAGACATCTAAATTGGTATTACACAGACATGGGTGAAAGTAGTTGGTAGACCAAGGTAAACAATGTAGCCATATGGCATGTGGGAGGGCTCTGTAGGGAACCCACGTGGTCAGCCCTGGAATGTAGGGGAGTACGTTCCAGGGCTGATTTTATTTAAGCTGCTCTTAACTTCCCCTGATAGAATTCTATGTAAATCTACATTGACGCATTTCCATCCCTTTGTAAAATAAACCTTGCGAGGGTTTCAAACTCTTCATAAGGTTCCTCTGAAAAGGTTTCAAATGTTGCGTAAACGTATTCAACTCGGCCTCATCCATGTCGCCGTCGCTATGACACTTGTGCCCATCAACAGCACGCTCAACCGTGTCATGATCAAAGAGTTAGCCATCTCGGCCACGCTGGTTGCATTGCTGGCTTCTCTTCCCTACCTGTTTTCTCCCATTCAAGTTGCCATCGGTTCCTATTCCGACCGCCATCCAATCTTTGGCTTGCGACGGACGCCTTATATCCTGGTCGGGCTGGTCCTGTGCGTGTTGGGCGTGATCGTTTCGCCACAGGTGGCCTTCCTGATGTCCGAAAAAATGGGTCTGGGTATCCTGGCCGGCATCTTCGCGTTCGGGGCCTGGGGCATGGGCTACAACCTGTCCAGTGTCTCGTACCTTTCGTTGGCATCCGAACTTTCCGGCGAGGATGGGCGCGGCAAGACTATCGCGACCATGTGGTTCATGATGATCGTCAGCATTATTGGGACAGCGATTGGCATCAGCCGCATGGTGGACCCGTACACGCCCGAAGCCATGATCCGCGCCTTTGAGATGGTGGGCGCTTCTGCCCTGATCTTGGGCTTGCTTGGCCTGATCTGGCTGGAACCGCGCGTCAAAGCTGACTCCGCCAAAACCCAGGCCGAAACCTATACCATCAAACAGATGAGCTCTGCTATCCTGGACAATCCGGTAGCAAAGCTCTTCTTTATCTACCTGCTGCTCCTGCTGGCCGCCATCCTCGGGCAGGATGTGTTGCTCGAGCCCTTCGGTGCCGAAGCCTTTGGTATGTCCGTTACAGAGACAACCCGTATCACTTCCCTGTGGGGTACGTTCGTGCTGGTTGCGATCATTATCGCGGGCCTGCTCGAAGGGCGCCTCTCCAAACGAATTGTTGCGCAAGCGGGAAATCTGGGCGCGTTGGCAGGTTTCATCGTGATCGTGGTAAGCGGCTTCAGCCGTTCTCTCAGCGTCTTCTACATCGGCGTGACTCTGCTCGGCATTGGCACAGGGCTCTCGACGGTTGCCAATCTATCCCTGATGTTCGACCTGACCGTGGCTGGCAACGTCGGTCTGTACATCGGGGCCTGGGGCTTCTCCAATGCCCTGAGCCGGTTGACGGGATCGCTGCTCGGCGGGATTGTGCGTGATGGGGTGACGCAAGCTACGGGCCTGGCTCTGAGCGGGTACCTGGTCGTGTTCGGGATCGAAGCTGTTATGCTGGCGGCTGCGGCTGTGATGTTATCCCGTATCGATGTGTCCGCCTTCAAGAGACAAGCTGAACCGTCTTTTGCGGAGAAAGTCTCGCTGGCGGCGGAGTGACACGATGAAAGATTGGCTTTCCTTGAGTGCAGCGGCTGAATTGTTGGGTGTGCATCCTAGCACGGTACGGTTATGGTCCGATAAGGGCTTGTTGCCTGTACATCGCACCAAAGGTGGACACCGTCGCTATAAACGAGACGAGGTCATGCTCTGGGCACAGACTTCTCGTGAAGTCCGTAGCGTGCAGCCGGAAGATATGATGCAATCGGCAGTGCGAAACGTACGTCTGCAGATCACTGAGGGAAAACTGGAGGCCGAGCCCTGGTACCAAAAGTTGGATGATCATGCGCGCGTGCAGTATCGCCAGAGCGCTCATTCGCTCTTTCAGGGCTTGATGAATTATCTGGCTTCCACGAATGAAGATGCTGCTACCGAAGCCTTTGCGATAGGGTACGAGTATGCCTCACGCGCGCGTCGCTATAGCCTGAGCTATGTGGATGCGACCCGCGCGTTTTTATTTTTCCGCAATGTTTTACTCAAATCGGTCATGAAGGTTTATAGCGATGCGAACATCCCCTCTGGCAAGGCCTGGGAAGAGATGTTGGGCAAAATGCACACCTTCACCGACCAAATCCTGATTAGTTTGCTGGATACATTTCAAGCCTTGGAAACAAATTCGAGCGGGAAAAACTGACGGCCCCCACACCCATTTTCTACAGCTGGTGGAAAATGGGGGCAATTCTCAATAAGGCTTTGCTGGATTGCCACACCTGCCCTGGCGGGCGGTGCCAGGGAATCCAGCAAGAACGACTTCGGATTTGACAATCCGAGCCAGCAAAAGCGCATTTTATATTCAAATTTGGGGAGGGTGACTGCCGGAGGTTCCCGAAAGGGGATGGACGGTGTGGGCGGGGGTATAATCACCGCATGATTTTAGACTTACCCCTCATTCTCGAAACCCGGCGTAATCACGCCCTCGAACACGCCACCATCCACATTCTTTCAGTGAAATACCCCGATCGTCACCTGGCGGGGCACTCCAACCCGACCGGTTTCTTCATTCTCGGTAACGTTTCAACCGAAGATTTAAAATCTTCTGTGACGGAGGCGCTGACTCGTTTGCGCGCGGGCGAGAGCGAATTGGCTGTCCATCCGGGTTGTGGCACGAATTTCGCCACCACTGCGCTTCTGGCCGGAAGTATGGCCTGGTTGCCGTTAAGTGGGGCCAAATCGCTGCGACGGCGTTTCTGGCTGCTGCCTTTTGCTGTAGCTTTTGGTCTGTTAGGCTTTGTGATCAGCCAGCCGCTAGGACCGCTGCTACAGGCCAAGGTAACCACCGAAGCAGACCCCGGCAACATGCAAATTGTGGATATTGCCCTTGTGCGCAAGAACGGCGTTGCCCTCCATCGTGTAATAACCAGCAGTTAACCACAGAGCGCACGGAGAGCGCAGAGAAAAAGATAAACTTTGTATAACTCCGATTAATGAAATGCTTTATGCCTAACGTTTACTTCCTGTACGGTAACGATGAGTTTGCTATTACCCGCCGCCTGAAAGAATTCGAGGCGGACTTCACCGACTCCACCAGCGCAGACATGAACACGGCGCGCCTCGAAGCGCGTAGCATGACCGAAAACGACCTGAATACGGCCGTCAATGCCATGCCGTTCCTGGCGCCCAAACGCCTGGTGCTGCTGGCGAACCCGTCCGCGAAATATAGCAAACCAGCCGAACGCAAGAAGTTCGAGGAGTTCGTCGAAAAAGTTCCTGACACGGCGCGATTGGTCATTTATGAAATCATCGATCCCCGGGACGTGAACAAACACTGGCTGGTGAAATGGATCGGCAAGAACGGCAACCTGGTTAACACACAGGCCTTTATGCTGCCGCGTCCCTGGGAAATGACTGGCTGGATCGTCAACGAGACCAAATCCCAGGACGGTGAGATCGAGCCCTCCGCCGCTGCAAAATTGGCCGAAATGGTCGGTGTGGATACCCGTCAGGCGGGACAGGAGATCGCCAAACTGTTGGCTTATGTCAACTGGGAGCGGCAGGTCAGGGTCCAGGATGTGGAGGCGGTCAGTATCGTCACCGCGCAGGAGAGCGTCTTCGATTTCGTGGATGCCCTGGCAAACGGGGATAGCCAGTCCGCGCAGCGTCTCCTGCATCGCTTGCTGGAAAACGAAGACGCCTTTTCGCTGTGGGGCATGGTCATCCGCCAGTTCCGTCTGCTGCTGATGGCGCGTGAAGTGCTCGACTCGCGCGGCGGCAAGGAAGATGTAGCGCGCGCGTTAGGCGTGCATCCCTTTGTAGCTGATAAAACGACCGGGCAGGCGCGCGCCTTCAACCTGCCTGTGTTGGAACAGATTTATCACAAATTGTTGGAAATCGACGAGGGGGCAAAAACGGGCCAGTTCACGCTGGACCTGGCACTGGATACGCTGGTGGTGGAGTTGACGAGCAGCTAAAACAACGTTTCCTGGCGAGGCTCATCCGCCTCGCCAGGGCCTTTCCAGCCATACTTCTTAAAATCGATACGACCTTTTTCATTGAACACTACGCCCTCTTCCAGTAACAATTCTTTCTGCCGCTGCGCCCCCGGGCGTTGACTGATCTCGCCCTTGGCGTTGATGACACGTTGCCAGGGCACGTCATCAGGACAGTTTGCCATCGCCCCGCCCACCCAGCGCGGACTGAAAGCTTTGTAGGTTTCGAATTCCACGCCCATCGGCGGGGGCAGCATCAACGCGATCTGTCCGTAGGTAGCTACCTTGCCGTACGGAATTTGGCGTACCAGGTCCCAGACCTGGGCATAATAAGCTTGTTGGTTGGGGGGAGATGTATATTGCATAGTGACTCCTTTCGGATTGGGGACAACGAACGATAGACCACGAACGATGATCATATGGTCAATGGTCTATCGTCCACGGTCTACAATCTATTCATCCACAAACTTTCCACCATTGACTTGCTTTTCCAATAATTGTTTCGAGGCATCGAACTTCAGCTCAACATCGATTTGCTGGAAGCAATGTCCGCTGCCCATCAACACTTTGCGAACGTGATAGCCGCCTTCGTCATCCATGCTCAGGTCGTTGCTCAGGTTGACGCGCCCTTCGATGGTCTCGCCGCAGCGGTCACAGCGCACGTTGAAGGTGTAAAAGTTGGAACTCGATGAAGAAGTTCCACCGCCGAATAGTTTTTTGAAGAAACCCATAATTACTCCTTTAAAATCGTTTCGATCTTATCCAACTCATCCTTGGAGAAATCTAACTTTTCCAGCGCAGTCAGATTGCCCTTAAGTTGTTCCACACTGCTAGCACCGATCAACGCGGAGGTAATTTGCGGCTTGCGTAAAATCCAGGCAATGGCCATCTGCGCCAGCGACTGACCGCGTGACTTGGCGAGCTCGTTCAGTTTTCGGACTTTTGGCAGGTTTCCCTTTACATCGTCAGGTGTCAACCAGACGCGTTCATTTTTGCTGGCACGCGCGTCAGACGGGATTCCGCCCAGATAACGGTCAGTCAGTTGACCCTGAGCAAGAGGCGAGAAGACGATACAGCCGATACCCTCCTCGTCGAGCACGTCCAGCAGTCCGTCCTCCACCCAGCGGTCGAACATGTTATACGATGGTTGGTGGATCAGACAGGGCGTGCCCAGTTCGCGCAGGATACGAGCCGCTTCGCGCGTCTGTTCGGGCTCATAGCTTGAGATGCCGACATACAGAGCTTTGCCTTGCCGGACGGCGGAGTCGAGCGCGCTCATGGTCTCTTCCAGCGGCGTGTCGGGGTCGAAGCGATGACTGTAAAAAATGTCCACATAGTCGAGGCCCATACGTTTGAGCGATTGGTCGAGGCTGGCCAGCAGATATTTGCGCGAACCCCACTCGCCATACGGGCCGGGCCACATGTCGTAGCCGGCTTTGGTGGAAATGATGAGTTCATCGCGATAAGGCGCAAAGTCCTGTTTTAGCAGCAGGCCAAAGGTTGTCTCGGCGGAGCCGGGCGGCGGGCCATAGTTGTTGGCCAGGTCGAAGTGCGTGATGCCGTGGTCGAAGGCGTAACGCGCCATAGCGCGCGCGTTCTCGAGCGGATCCAGGCCGCCGAAGTTGTACCACAGGCCGAGCGAGATGGCGGACAGTTTCAGCCCGCTGCGCCCAACGCGTTTGTAGTGCATCTCTTCATAACGGGTTTCATCAGCAACATAGGGAGTGAAAGTCATAAAATTCCTTTCGAGGTTTCGACGGTGGACGATAGACGGTAGACCGTTTTTTTACCGTCCATGGTCTATCTACCATCGTCTATTTATAAATTAACCGGAAACGCTCGCACACCAATGGCATCTCTTCGCTGAACTCCTTGCCAATCTTGGGTAGCGAGCGCGAGAAAAAGGTTCGATGGGCCTCCCGCCAATACTCCAAAGACAGGTCGCCTTCGCCCTCTTCGCGCGCAAACTCGTCGTCCACTTCGTCATACTTGCGGACCGCGACATCGACGGTCTCCACGATGCACAGCGGCTCCCCGCTTCCATCCAGAACGATGGTGACTGTTCCCGTTTCAGGAATGGACTCGCTCTCCGCTTGCCACTCCCACAGCGCCGAGCAGGTAGCCGTCTTGGTTCCAGCCGCGATCAACGCACCTAATTCGTCCGCCATCTCTGGCCCATCGCCCCAGCCTTCGGTCAGGGAAGGCTTGTTACGGTAGGTCGAATCAGTGGGCAGTGTGGCGAGGAAGGATTGCCAGTATTTTTGAATGCGTTCGATATTCATGTTTTTTGAAACGCAAAGCACGCTAAGAGCACAAAGAAAAATAAAGAGCTTTGCGGATTTTGCGATTAAACTCTTCTAAAAGCTCCAAGCTTTCAGAGTATCCATTGCCTCGCGCGCCGTCAAATCCAATTGCAGCGGTGTGACCGAGACATATCCTGCTTGCAGTGCGCCAAAGTCCGTGCCCGGTTCATCTACGCCGGTGGGAGCTTCACCGCCAATCCAGTAGTAGGGTCTGCCACGCGGGTCGATGCGCTCGTCCAGTTCATCGCGGTAGACGCGCAGCCCCTGGCGGGTAATGAGATAGCCTTTGAATTCTTTCAAGTATGGGACGTTGATGTTCAACAAAACACCTTCGGGCAGGCCTTCGCTCAACACCTTTTTTGCCACGTGTGCGGCAACTTGCGCCGTTGGGCCATAATCCGGCAGTTCACCGGTGGAGTTATCTTGCGAGGCTAACGAAAAGGCCAGACCGGGTACCCCGGCAATGACAGCCTCCATGGCTGCCGTGACAGTTCCGGAGTAGGTCACGTCATGCCCGATGTTCGAGTACGGGTTGATCCCTGAGACAACCAGGTCTACATTCTCTACCAGGCCGAGTAGAGCCAGTGCAACGCAGTCGGAAGGCGCGCCATCGCTCATGAGGGCGGGAGTTCCATCGGCCATTTTTGTCTCCTGTACGCGCAATGGCCGGTCGAGCGTTTTGACATGCCCAGCGCCTGACCAGTTATGATCGGGCGCAAGGACGGTCACTTTGCCCAGTGACTTCATCGCCTGCGCCAGCGCCAGCAAGCCGGGGGCTTGTACGCCATCGTCGTTGGTTACCAAAATATGCATTTATTACTCCTCAACGCAAAAGCTTTTGTGATTATAACTCTTGTATAATTCCCTTATAAAAGACACCACTTTTCGCTGACATTCATGGAGAACCTACAATGAAACCTCGATTTCGAATCGTTTTGAGCCTCATGACTGTGGGGGCCTTATCGTTAGCCTGCAATCTATTGAGCACGCCTTCTACACCGCGGGTCACTGCCGAGGTTACAGTCCAGGTCGAGCCCAATGTGTTACCGACAACGGAATCAACTCAGCCGGTGCCAGCGGTTTCGAATCCACCCGTTGGCCTGGCAACGGCCAGGGACCAAACGGTATCGCTCTATGATTTAAATGGCACACAGGTCACACAAGTAGAGTTGCCACAATCTACTTCCCCGCAACGGGACCGCATCCACATTGCAGGGAAGATGCCAGCCAGTGGCGGGACGATACCGTTGCTCTACTTCTCACTCGATAATGGGGAGTCCTTGAACTTTCGGGATGGTAACGGGCAGATTTTCGCCTTGGTGAACGGGAGCAGTTTCCTCGGTCTAGCCGGTGCTCCGGGCCAGCCAATCGTGGCATTTTCGCAAATGGAATATCTGGATACGGCACTGCGCAGCAAATTGTACGCCGGTTCAATCCAGACTCTGCCGTCGGCTGCGCCAGTCAACGTGATCGACGACCCTGAATCCTGGGCGATCAAACCGATCTTGCTGGAGGCTGAAAACGGCACACCTACCAATATCTGGTATACCCGCATCGCGTATGGTATTGGCGGTGACATCGTCTACGAGCCGCGCAAGGGATTATTCACGCTTGCGCTTGCGTCCGGGCAGACAAATACAATCCTGGACAATAACATGTCCCCCTGGGATATTTCCGCGGACAAGAGTTGGTTCGCCTACACCGCCAATGAAACGCTGGACAATTCCATGTGTATCAAGAATATCCATACCGGCGCGGACATGTGCTATCCTGAGTTGCCTGCCAGCGAACCGCGCGGCGCGGGCAACGCTTTCTTCTCTCCCGATAGCTTGTATATAGCCTGGATGGAAGGCGACGGACGACAGATGGCCGAGACGCCCGATTTCAAATCCACCGTCCGTTTGGGACAGATGGATGGGACGGTGGTTACAGATTTGCCGATGAAGGGTTTCGAAGACGCGGCTGGGATTGGCTCGATCAGCCGGGCGGAGCCGGTGGAATGGCTCGACAACCAGACGATGATCGTCCAGGTGCGCGGCCAGGAATGGAGTCAGGCTGCCCTGCTGCGTTACAATATTGCCAGCCAAGAAACCAGCTACTTGGCTCCGGGTGAGTTTATCGGGTTAGTGTATCCGTAATATATAGAAAGTGACAGTCACCTTTGCGAAGCATCCCCGAAGCACAGCGTAGGAGATGAAGTGACTGTCACTTCTGAACTTCTATTTCGCGTCTTTCAAGGCCGCTTTCAAGCTCACTAATGCGGTAACAGGGGTCGGGTCTTCCTCATAAGCCATCGCCAGATAATACGCCACGTAATCGCCAAAATGCAGCGCAGTCCAGATGTGCGCCAGCGGAGTATTGCCCTTGGCCGTGTAACCGTCCACGTCCATGCCTTCAAGCATGTACGTTTTGCGAGTCATATCCAGCCGCAGCCTGTTGCGCGGGTGGTCGGAAGGTGCGCGCAGAAACAGACTCATCACATGCGGCGGGATCACTTCCATTGGGTGCATTATCCCGGCCAACGTATTGTGGTCGGCTTCAGGGATAAACTCGAAATTTGCTACGGCTTTGGCGACCTCGTTGATCTGTCCCTTCCAACGACGGGCCACCGGAGTCAGCACGCCTGCCCCAAAGACCGTCACCCAGCGTCCCATCAACTGCCCGGCCAAGCGCTTAGCGGGATTTTTGGGGACAGGTATTTCAGCGAGTAAGGCCGACTGCTGGGATTTCATCGCTCCCACCGCCCCGGCTATGTCATCACTCGCATCAGGCGCCAGCCCGAGCCTGCTCAACGCGCCCAAGATGAGTCCGAACGAAAAGCCGACGGCCGAGCGCGGCTGTCCCTTGTGATTGAACTGCCAGACCGGAATGCCCGCCGCCTGGGCTTTTTCGGAGAGTTTTCCACCAGTGCTGACGGCCAGCACACGACAGCCGTTTTGAAGCGCCGTCTCGAAGGATGTCAAGGTCTCTTCGGTGTTGCCCGAGTGCGACGAGCAGATGACCAACGTTTCCGGTCCCTTGGCGAAAGCGGGCAGGCCGTAATCACGGTGAACGATGATCGGCACGGCGCAGGTATCCATAACGGCAGCAGACACGAGGTCTGCCCCGATCGCTGACCCGCCCATCCCGCAGATAACAATTTGGCGCAGTGAACCTTTCGATGGCTCTAAGCCTTCAAAAGGTTGTGTCTGGCTCAGTTCCCAGGCGGTTTGGAGTTGGTCAGGCAACCTATTGATATGCGCGAGCATATCCTGTGGGTCAAGCTGTTTGAAGTGGGAGAGATCGTCTAGGTCCATTTTTCAGGAAGCGATTTCCATTACTTCTACTTCTTCCACTTCTTCGGCGTTAGCGTAGTAGAGGTCAAGTCCGAGGTTGAGGAGTTGGGAGATGCCGCGCAAAACCAGGAAATAGAAAACGCCTAGGAGTGGGTCCAAAAATACCTGAGATGCAAAAACTGCGATGCGCTCGAAGAGAGTGGAGGGCAGGCTCAAAACGACCTGGTCCCAATTTTTGATAATGGAATAAGCGGTGTTGGCAAAGCCAAGCAGGGAGAAGAGCAGGATGGTAAATCCGATAATATTGGCCCACAGAGAAATGCGAGAAATCGCCCTTTCGTTGTGGAAGGTCATTACTTCAGCTTCTTTTTCTTCTAGTGCCATGTTCTATCCTTTTTGGAACTGGGATTTTGCCGGGGCAAGTTCTGCAATTGTACTTGATTATGGGGGATTGAGTAGCCAGCCAATGCGGTCGTACGAAAAGGGATAGTGCCACAATATCACGATGCCAAATGTCCAGGCATAGGTTAGGTTGAACGCGAACAAGGCTCAGGTAGCGAATCCGAAGAAAGCAAGTTCGATCAGCAGGCGAATGAAACCCGGCACGGGAATAAGTGCTTTCCCTGAACATCTAGGGTCACCTTCAACGTTGAAGGTGACCCTAGACGGTTGTTGCCAACAATAGAACCAAATCCTCTAGGACGAATCCCAATGAGCCAGGAAATTGATCTTTATCCCAGGTGCCAAAGACCACCAAGGCCAGGCTTCCAGCAGGAAGCGAACGGCGAGGTTGAGTGGGTTTTGGCTTATTGTTCTCTCTTTTACTACCTACGGGCACTCTGCCATATAGGTTAGGGTATCGAAGCCAACAGCTGGATCATAGCCGTTGCCAAATTCTAATACGATCCTCATTAGCCCACGTCCATAGATATTCCAGGTCCAGTTCCCTGGTTGGCCAAATGAGGCAGTCACAGCATCACCGGTCAACGACAGATCGCCAAACAAATCTGAACTGCGTGGACTGGCAACCCCGGGCGAGGTAAATAAGAGTTCCTGTCTGGTCAGTACAGTCCCGTTTGCATCGAAAGCCGTCATACTGACTGCATGGGATGTGTTTAAAGATGGGTTCCAATCGCCGTAGTCGAGCATGTGCAACGTAAAGTTCGTCACTGATACCCCAGGCGCAAAAGTGAACGTGTATTGATGTGGCTCTCTCGCTAGTTGGGTGGCCTTGTCAACAAAGCCTCCGGAAGCCGATAGACCGCCATTGACAATCTTGTCACTGTTCGGTGCTCCGTAGGCTACAGGACCACTACCTTCCACTATCTTTATCGCATCCCCAATTGCTTCTATGTCCAAATCAGGAGCAACCACTCCCATACCCTCTACTGACCCACCAAGCGCTATTTGTGAAAAATTAGCATCGACAGGCGGCAACTCACATATCGGGCATCCCATGGTGTAGGTTAGGGTATCGAAGCCGACAGCTGGATCATAGCCGTTGCCAAACTCCAACTCGACCCTCACAATGCCATTTCCATAGACATTCCAGGTCCAGTTCCCTGGTTGACCAGCTAATGCAGTTATGGCATCACCGGTCAACGACAGATCGCCAAACAAATCTGAACTGCGTGGACTGGTAACCCCGGGCGAGGCGAACCTGAGTTCTTGCTTAGCCACCACAGTCCCGTTTGCATCGAAAGCCGTCATACTGACTGCATGGGATGTGTTTAAAGATGGGTTCCAATCGCCGTAGTCGAGCATGTGCAACGTAAAGTTCGTCACTGATACCCCAGGCGCAAAAGTGAACGTGTATTGATGTGGCTCTCTCGCTAGTTGGGTGGCCTTGTCAACAAAGCCTCCGGAAGCCGATAGACCGCCATTGACAATCTTGTCACTGTTCGGTGCTCCGTAGGCTACAGGACCACTACCTTCCACTATCTTTATCGCATCCCCAATTGCTTCTATGTCCAAATCAGGAGCAACCACTCCCATACCCTCTACTGACCCACCAAGCGCTATTTGTGAAAAATCTGCGGTTACAACTATAGGTTGACAAGTGCCGGGTGTGGATGTAGCTGTAGCGGTGGTTGTAGGTGTCGGTGTAAAAGTTGCGGTTGGGCCGCCCGGAGTGCTCGTGATGGTTGCAGTCGGTGTGAAAGTCGCTGTTGGGCCACCTGGCGTATTTGTAAAGGTTACTGTGGGTGTATGTGTTTTCTTTGGGGTCTGTGTAGAAGTTGGTGTTGCTGTAGGTTTATTGTGACAATCCGTTGAAGAATATTTGAAATAAGTCGCCCAGTTCTTACCAGGGAAGTCAAAGCCGTCTCCCCAGGCAGTCTCAGTAGAACTGTAGTCGTAGCCTTTGTAATCGTTATAATAGCCACTTTTAACCTTTTTGACCACAGCGTGCGCCGCAATATAAAGATCACACGAATCCCCTTTTAGCGGAATAGTGTAGGTGAATTTGGACGCACAATTGTTTGTATTCTGATACTCAAATTGACCGGGGATAGGATTGCCATTTGCCTGGGGAATATCATCAAGGCTGGAGGCCACTTGCAAATGAGTTTCATCCAGGCACCAATCTGAGCTGGTCATGTATTTTACATACAAATTATCTTTGTCGTTCCAAACCTTCACGCTGCCAACATCAGTGTGACGGCCGGCGATAAGATCCACAATCGTTTCGCCACCAGCAGTGTGAGCAAACACTATGGTCGGAACAAACGCTGTCAACAAAACAAAAATAGCCAGTAGGGAAAAAATTCTCTTCATTTTCAACCTCCAGTTGCAATGCTTATGAACGATTTTGTAGATTTTTCCAATAAGATATTGTTGCGACTAAACAGCTAAACCGGTAATTGGCTTATACTGACAAACCTTACAAAATTGTAAGGCCGCACTCTATATAATATAACAAAATGAAAATTTATATGATTTTGGAATTTCTAAGGATTTCTTAGGAATTATTTAATCATCAACCTTACAAATTTGTAAGGTGTATGTCATTATACAACATTGAGGGGTTGGAAAACAATAGAATTTGGTTATGTGTCTTTTAAAGACAAAACCGTGCCGAAATATTTGACACGGTTTGTTACTGCCATATTGTGGGGGATTTATCCCGGCATTGCTCCCCGAATAAACTCCGCCAGGTCGCGTTTGATCTCGGCTAGCGAAGGCAAGTGAATATACATCATGTGACCGGCTTCATAGTAGCCCATGCTGACGTTGCCACGCAAGGACTCATCCAGGCCGAGGTGGTTGAAGGTGTATTCGGTGGCGAAGTAGGGTGTGCCCAGATCGTAGTAGCCGTTGGCGACGAAGACCTTGAGATGCGGGTTGACTGTCATGGCTTTGCGCAGGGTCTCGCCCACGTCAACGTAGCGGTTCTCGAACTCGGCAAATGACCAGGGGTGGACGAACTCACTAAGGATCTCATAGGGCAGATCAGACTCGTATTTCAATTCTGCGCGCACGTAATCATAGAAGGCAGCGGCATAGGGACCCAGCACGTTGGTCAGCAGCGGGTCGTATTCGGGTTGCTCGGTCACGCCCAGGCGGTCCCGGCCTATGAAACGACTGTCGAGGCGGCCGACCGCCTGGTTGCGGTCACGCAGCAATTCTTTGAAGAAATGCTGATCGTTGACCCGCAGGTTCGAGCGTAGGATGAACGTCGGGGAAAGGCCGGTATAACGGGCCAGCTTTTCGACAATCCCATCCCGTTCGCGGCGTGTCAACTGATCCCCTTTCAGCAGCGCGGTGGCATATTCGCCCAGCGCGAACCTTTCTACTTCCTTCAATAGGCTTTGTAGCGGGCGGCGCAAGCGTAACTTGCGGTGATACCAGGCCGTGGCGGCATAGCCAGGCAGGAACAGGATGTAGGGCAGGTCGTTGTTAAGATTGAAATCGAGGGTGGTGAAATCCAGCACGGACGAAATCAGCATGACGCCGTTCAGATACAGACCATGCCGTTCCTGCAGGTAGCCTGCCAGCCCGGCGGCGCGCGTGGTACCGTAACTCTCACCGATCAGGAATTTGGGCGAAAGCCAGCGCCCGTAACGCGTGGTGTATAGACGGATGAAATCGCCCACCGACTGGATGTCCTTCTTGAAGCCATGCCACTCTTTGGGTTTCTGGCCCTCCACGGGACGGCTGTAACCTGTGCTGACCGGATCGATGAAGACCAGGTCGGTTTCGTCCAACAGCGAATACTCGTTGTCGGTCAACTGGAAGGGCGGCTGTGGCAGGTTGCCATCGTACTCCAGCACCACCCGGCGCGGACCGAGCATGCCCAGGTGCATCCAAACCGAAGCGGACCCGGGCCCACCGTTGAACGAGAAGGTGACCGGACGTTTGGACTTATCCTTGACGCCATCCTTGGTGTAAGAGGTGAAAAAGACCTGCGCCTTGGGCTCTTCGCCCTGCGATTCTTTCTCGCGATCGGCGGTCTCCTCTTTCAGCACCATCGTCCCGGTGACGACGGTATATTTGATCTCCTGCCCGCCGATGGTGACCGAATGCTTGCTCTCGACCAGGTTGTCGACCGGGGTTGGTTTTTCTTCTTTTTTCTTTTGCCCTTGCTCAGTGCAGGCCTTCTTCTTCGGATTTCTTGGGCTCGTCGGACATTTCCTTCTCCATAAAAACATTGGCGACAAAACATCTGTCGCCAGAAAATAAATTTCAAAATTCTATTCAGGGGGAATGATTTGCTCTAATTCCTCTACCAGGGTGGGTAAATCCCGTGTAACTGTATCCCAAATTAATATCTAAGTCCAAATCATCATATTCATGGATAGCAGCATTCCGCATACCTAGCATATCTTTCCAAGGTAATAGTGGATATCTCTGTTTAGTTTCTGTGGAAATGCGTCTTGTAGCTTCTCCAATAATTTCCAATCTACGGACTACTGCGTCTTGTAACAAAATATCTTTTTCAAACTCATCCCGTGGTACATTCCCCATATGCTCTAATGCAAGCTTGGCCGATTTAAGGATATCGTAAAGATAGGCATTATCCCTCGTCATAAACGACCCTCGCTGAACTCAAAATGGCTTTGCGCCGGAAAGGATTGCGGCTGGATTTCCACGCCATTAAAGGTTAACAAATCCACATTTCGGCCAAAGATTTGTTCCAAATCTTCTGCCATACCAAAAAATGCCAGCCCTGGCGTTTTTCCCGGTTCAAACTCGACCAGCACATCGACATCACTATCCGGCCCGAAATCATCGCGCAAGACTGAACCGAAGAAGGCCAGCTTGCGGATGTGATTCCTGCGGCAGAACTCTGCCAGTTTCTTGCGTGGAACACGGATCTTGATTTTATTCATAAGGTAATTATAGCAAAACTTGCTCAGTCTTTTCTTAGGGGGTTAATGTATGTTTTATCCTGTACCAATATTGATACTTCTCTTCAAACCCCAACTTCTCATACAATCGCAAGGCCGGTTCGTTGTTGCACATGACCTGCAAATAAGCCGTGTGCGCTCCGTGCTGCGCGCCCCAGGCTAGCAAAGCCAGCATCAAACGTTCGCCATGTCTCTGGCGGCGATGTTCAGGGTCGATCACGATGTCAAACAGGCCCAGGTAGCCCCCCTGTGCCACACCCAGTCCGCAGCCGAGGATGTCCCCGTCCAGGCTGATGGAGGCATAGCACTTGTCTGGCAGGATGGCGCGCAGGATGCGCCCGTGAGTGATACGTCGCTCCGGGCTTACATGGTTCATGCGCACAAAGGCCGCGTGCCAGGTTTCCGAATCTTCGGAGGCAAGTTCAATCCCGGCGGGTATTTCATATTTCTCAGTGTTCAAGTTCAATAGCTGTACGCTGGTTTGTGAGTCCCTGATGATAACTGTGTGCGGCTAAGCGAGCGTCCAGGGCCGCTGGGACACTGGCGGCGGTCATTTTGAAAATGGCCGGCAGGCCCAGGTCCTGGTAGAACGATTCGCAGAATTCGATTTTCTCGTCCACGTCTATTTCCGAGGAATAGAGTGGATAGACCGAGTTCGCGCGTTTGGTGTATCCTTCTGTGAAGCGCAGCACCCAGCCATCGTAATGCAGAGTCCGCAGGGCGGGCCAGGCGTTCATCGAGAGTTCTTCAATGGTGCGGATCAAAAGCTCTTCTTATTTTTCTTAACGAACAGCACCAAGATAAACAGCGTTTCCAGCCAGGTGGACTGGCGCTGCCCTGTGTCCGTTTTGGGCGGGATGATTTCTTTTATGGTTCCCACTGATAATTCGACAATGAAAACAGATACGGTTGCCCATCCACATATTCCACGCCTGCCAGCCAGGTACGCCAGTCCAGGCTGCCCTTGGACGGGTCATTGCCGGAGTTATACAGCGAGTAGAAGTTAAGGTTGGCATATTCACTTGGCCATTCGACCGCGTAGGTCGCGCTGCCGAGTTTGATTTCATTGCAAGTCAGGCTCACGTTCTTGAACACATCCTGCAAGGCAGGCAGGATGATCTCCGAGAACGTCCCGCTCACGGGTTGGCCGCTGCCAGCGCCCATGCCCCAATCCACCTGGTACGTGCTCTGGAAAGCCCAGCTTGCCTCTTCCGGCGTGTAATTGGCGACCGTTCCGTCCCGGATGTAAACCACGTCCAGTCCATGCGCCGGGCTGACCAGGGAACTGAACAATTCACCATCTGTGTTGTTGACCGCTGTCTTCAAATTATCCAACAGGGATGTGACGTGTGCATCCGCGCAAAAAGCGGCAGGGTCGACGTACATCGTCAGGAAATCGGCGTTGACCCAACCCGTCCTGCCGCCGGGATTCTGAATCTCGACCCAGGTCTCTTCTCCCACGTTGGAAGTCTTACCCGTACGCGTCAAACCGGACTGTGTGGGCTGCAACGTCCCAACCACAGCATTCTCCACTCCCGGCTCTGAGCGGATGTTGAGTGCGTCATCTGGAGCGACCCGAATGACAGCATACAGGTCCGATGGTCCGCTGGGCGTAGGTTGCGTCAGTGGTGTGAAGGTGGGCAACGGGAACGGAACGGCGGTCTCTCCGGCTCCAGGCGTGTTGAGCGCTGGCACCGGCGAGCCCAGGTAGAGCGTCGGTGTGCCGGGGATAAACGGCCCTGGCGGCGTTGCGGTTGCCGTCGAAGACGATTGCGCGCAGGCACTGAGCGCCAGAATGACCAGCAGGGAGGTGAATATCCTTTTGTTCATTGTGCATCCTTTGTTTGTCGCTATCATTCTTGCATTTTTTGAACGTGATTGCAAGAGCCTTCGATGAATACGCCATAACGACCCTCTCCCCAGGGGAGAGGGAGCATGACCGAAAAACCTTAAACCAACATTAAACCCTTGACACTCTCCAAACCCCTATGATAAACTTTTGCGGCCTTAAGAAAAGGCAAATCCTACGAAAGGAGACGCAAACCGATGTTCGATAGCAAGCTTTACATCAACTGCACCCGCACCGCGCAAAGCGGTGATGCCTCTTTGCATCCTCGGAGTGCGTCTGTTGACTCGTAAGATTCACACACTGTGATTTACGGCCACGGAGCGCTCCAAGCCCGTGGCCTTTTTTATTCCCTTGATTTTATTATCTAGGCGGCCATGGGCGAACCCGTGGCCGTTTTTGTTTTATGTTTCAAGTGTCGTTGCGAAGGTTTGTTCCTTGAGCGGAACGGAGAGAAGTCGAAAGGCAAGCCTGTGGCAATCTCAGGGTTCAAGCAAACTTGCGTTCCAAGATTAGATGAGACTGCCACGTCGGGCTTACGCCCTCCTCGCAGTGACAAGGAGTAACACCATGTTAAACATCCAAACCCCTCTTTTCGAAGCCCAGGACATTCGTCTGGGCCCGATTGACCACGAAAAGGACCCCGAAGTGGAGTCCAAGTGGACACATGACAGCGAGTTCATGCGCCTGATGGAACTCAAACCCGTCCGCCCGCAAGCACCGGCGATGGTCAAGAAAGGGTACGAAGCCCTAGAGAAAGAAATCGAGGAGTCCAAGAACCTGTTCTACTTCACCATTCGCGCCCGCGAGGACGACCGCCTGTTAGGCAAGGCCGTATTGGAATGGATCGACTGGGCCAACGGTAACGGCTATCTGCGCCTGGGCATCGGCTCGGGCCAGGATCGTGGTCATGGTCTCGGGGCGCAGGCTCTCGGTCTGCTGTTGCGCTTCGCCTTCGCCGAGTTGAGTTTGTTCCGTGTGACGATCGTCATTCCGGAATATTGTCAGGCAGCGATTGCGCTGGTTCGCAAATTCGGTTTCATCGAAGAGGTCCGTCGTCGCAAAGCCATCCTGCGTGGTGGCCGCGCCTGGGACTTGCTCGCCTTCGGCCTGCTACGTTCGGAGTGGGCAGAGCAAAATGATAATCGTCCGCTTCGACAGGCTCAGCGAGACGGTGTCAGGTAAGCAGCGATGGAAGACCTGTTCAAAGGAAAACTCGTCCGTCTATCCGGGATTGATTCGGAAGAAGCTAGCAAATCTTTCGTGCAATGGAACCGGGATTCGGAATACATGCGCCTGTTGGATAGCGACCCGCCACGCCTGCACTCGTCGAAAGCCATCAAAGAATGGGCGGAGAAAGAACTTGAGAAGGCGACCGACATGTACTGGTTTGCGATCCGTACCCTGGAAGATGACCGGCTGCTGGGTGATATCACCCTGTCGGTCATCAACTGGGGTAGCCGCGAAGCCTTCGTAGGCATCGCAATCGGGGAGCGCGGGTTCTGGGGTCAAGGCTGCGGCACGGATGCCATGCGGTTGATCTTGCGTTATGGTTTCATCGAACTTAACTTGCAACGCATTTCGCTGACCGTGTTCGAATTCAACCAGCGTGCCCTGCGCTCGTATGAGAAGGCCGGTTTTCAGCTTGAAGGACGCCAACGCCAGATCATGCAGCGCGAGGGCCGCCGCTGGGATATTTTATATATGGGCATATTACGTGAAGAATGGATGGAAAATAATGGCTACAACATTTCAGATCGTTGAAGAATTTTTTGCTGAGCCGGACGAGACAAGCTCAGCGCGACGATTCGGGACAAACCTGGAACTGCGTGCCGCTCGATGGGCGGACCTGGAACCCGTAGCACAACTGATCCTGGACGTCTGCACAAACGACGGCGACGCGACCATGGCCGTTCCGCCCGAAGAACTACGAGTCGAATGGGAAACCCCGGGCTTCAATCTCGAAAGCGACGCCTGGGTGGTGACGGCTGCGGATGGGCGCGTGGTTGGTTACGAGGAATTTGTCAACAAATACGCACATGCCTCTCTGCGAGGCGATGGCTACGTCCATCCCGATTTCATGGGACAGGGTATCGGCACAGCATTGCTGCGTGCCCTGGAAGAACGCGCCCGCAAGGAAATGGCGTTGGCTGAACCTGAGCATCGCGTTTACATCCGCAACGGTATGTCGATTGGCGATACAGTTGCGCGTGAGATGCACGAGGCCGAGGGGTATAAGCCTATTCGCTTTTTCTGGCGCATGGAAATTACCTTGGAAGCAACGCCACCCATCCCTACCTGGCCAGATGGCATCGAACTGCGCCCCTTCGATACAGATGTACATACCTACCTGGTCTACCGCGCAGACGAGGAAGCTTTCCTCGATCACTGGGGCCATACTCCGCAGTCGTTTGAGGAGTGGACACATCGCACCATCGAGTGCGATGATTTCGACCCGTCTCAGTGGTACATCGCCTGGGATGGCGACCAGATCGCCGGGTTTGCGCTCGACCGTTACCGTAATGGCCACGGCTGGGTCGGCTCGTTGGGTGTGCGCCGTCCTTGGCGTAAACGCGGACTGGGCCTGGCCCTGCTTTATCACTCTTTCGGAGAATTCTACAAGCGTGGCAGGCAGACTGTCAGTCTGGGCGTGGATGCAGCCAACCCGACCGGCGCGACGCGCCTGTATCAAAAAGCCGGGATGCACGTGGCAGCAGAGTATGTCACTTACGAAAAGGAATTACGCCCCGGACGCGAACCGGAAATTGATTCTCCCTGAGCGGAGCGAGCGTGAGCGAGTGTAGTCGAAGGGCGGTTACTAACCAAAATTGCGCTTCGACTACGGCACATCGCCAAGTTCAGGGCCCCCGCTCACCTGTGTCTGCGGTACTGGCGCGGGCAGCGAGAAAAACGGAGATGAAAATGACTACAAAACTTGACGAACAAATAGAGATTGCCCTACCCGAAGGCTTTACTGTCCGCGGGGCAACGTTGGAGGATGTTGAAGCCTCTATGGAAATGTACAATCTTTGGGCGCAGAAGGTCATCGGCGAGGATGAGATCAACGACGCCGAAGCCATTCGCAACGAATGGGTTTCACCCGGCTTCGATCCGGCCGAAGATATCCGCCTGGTCTTTGCGCCGGATGGTAAGCTGGTCGGCTACATTGAAACATGGACTACAACCAAACCGCCCGTACATCCCTGGATTTGGGGCCGTGTCCACCCTGATTACGAAGGCCTGGGGATTGGTAGCTGGATGATGCAGTGGGCTGAGAAACATATCATGCCTGCCATGGAAGAACTTCCCGAGGAGTTACGGTTCGCGCCGCGCGTGGGCATTTATCCCCAATCAAAGGCTAGCCAGAAACTCTTCAAGGATTTTGGATATCGCTATATTCGCAGTTCATATCGCATGATGATCAACCTGGATGCGCCCCCGTCGGTGCCTGTCTGGCCTGAGGGACTTACTATCCGTACTTATGACCCGGAAACCGATGTCGAGGCCGTTTTTCGTGCTGACCAGGAAATCTTTCGCGACCATTTTGGTTTCATAGAAGAACCATACGAGGCAGGGTTAGCACGTTTCAAACACTTTATGACCGGGCACAAAGACTTCGATCCATCCCTGTGGTGGCTGGCGATGGACGGTGAAGAGATTGCAGGGATCTGTCTGTGCCGTTCCCATTCCTACGATGACCCCGATCTGGGGTATGTCAGCACGTTGGGTGTACGGCGCCCCTGGCGCAAGCGCGGACTGGGATTGGCTTTCTTGCAGCATGCTTTTGGCGAATTCTATCGCCGTGGCAAACGCAAAGCTGGTCTGGGTGTGGATGCCGAAAACCTGACCGGCGCACTTCGTCTGTACGAAAAAGCCGGAATGCACGTTCATATGCAGTTTGATCTATTTGAGAAAGAAATTCGCCCCGGCAAAGAAATCAGTGTACAATCTTTGGGAGATTAGTTTGAAAATTCTTCGGGACACAGATAACATGGAAGTGACGGATTCTGTGTAAAAATTACGGGTGATTTCCGTGAAATCCATGTCCAATAAAGGAGACTCCTATGAACCTGCGTTGTATGTACTGCCAAGCACTGTTTACCATCGGTCGCGAGGAAATGCTCGCTGCGCTGCAAACGATGGAAGCTGAGAATTGGACTCACTACGAAGCCCATTGTCCGAAGTGCCGCCGCGCCAACCGGATCGAACGTGCCAAACTGGAACGTGCCAACCCAAACTGGCGAGAGACCGTAAAGACGATGGCCAAAGAAGCTGCCAAAGCGGAAAAAGAAGAAAAGCCTGCTGAGAAGGCCAAGAAGTAAATGATCAAAGCCGTGTTTTTCGACCTGGGCGGTGTTATTGTCCGCACAGAATACCAGGCGCCTCGCCAGCATCTGGCGGAGCGCCTGGGCATGGAATACGAAGACATTATCAAGATCGTTTTCGAAAGCCCCAGCAGTGCCAAGGCCTCGGTGGGTGAAATCAGCGCCGAGCAGCATTGGGCCAATGTGACCAAACGGCTCAGACGTCCACTTACCGAAACCCAGGCCATCCGGGATGAATTCTTCGCTGGAGACATCGTCGATCGCGAGATCGTGGAGTTCCTACGCTCTTTACGCCCGCATTACTATGTTGGCCTGATTTCCAACGCCTGGCCTGACTTGCGCGAATACATCGTCTCACAAAAGTTCGAGGATGCCTTCGATCACATGATCATTTCTGGAGAGGTGGGCGTGGTCAAGCCCGAGGCTCGGATTTATCAACTTGCTCTGGAGCAGGCTGGGGTGAGTCCGAACGAGGCAGTCTTCGTCGATGATTTTTATGAAAATGTCGAAGGCTGTCAGGCGGTCGGCATGCATGGCATCCACTTCCGTGATCCACATAAAACCATGATCGAGTTAAAGATTCTTGCTAGATGGAAAATGAATAGCATACAAGAAAAAAAGATTTTGAAAGACTTAGGCGCAGGTTTGATCCTGCGCCGTTCTGTCCCAGACGATGCAGAGGCATTGGCAGACTTCAATTCCCGGATCCACAGCGACGATGGCCCAGAAAAACCCGATGAACGCCTCGCCGCCTGGACCCGGGACCTGCTCACACGCCCTCATCCAACCTTTGCCCCTGATGATTTCACCATCGTCGAAGAGACTGCCAGTGGGCGTATCGTCTCGTCCCTGAACTTGATCTCGCAAACCTGGACGTACGATGGCATTCCGTTTGGCGTGGGCCGCCCTGAATTGGTAGGCACGCTGCCCGAGTTTCGCAATCGCGGTTTGATTCGTGAACAGTTCGACGAAGTCCACCAGTGGAGCGCCGAGCGTGGTCAGATGGTGCAGGCCATCACCGGCATCCCGTACTTTTATCGTCAGTTTGGTTACGAGATGGCGATAGATCTGGGTGGGCGGCGCATCGGATATGAACCGCACGTACCCAAATTGAAGGAAAGCGAGAGCGAGCCGTATGGCTTGCGTCCTGCAAGACGCGCCGATCTGCCTTTTGTGGCGAAGTTATACGAACAAACGCAGACGCGCTACCCTGTTGTTTGTTCGCGCACGCCGGAAATCTGGCAATATGAATTTGAAGGTCACAGCCAAAACAGCCTTACACACTACGAGATGCGAATCATTGAAAGCGCCAGCGGTGAAGGAGTTGGGTATCTTATGTACCACGTAGAACTACATGCGGGCGGACTCCTGGCTATAGGTTATGAACTCAAACCGGGCGTTTCCTGGCTGGCTGTTACGCCCTCCGTTGTGCGCTATCTCTGGGAAACCGGAAAATCTCTGGCCGGACGCGATGGAACGCAGCATACCTCCTTCGGATTCGACCTGGGAGCGGAACACCCAGTGTACGAGACGTTGGGCCACCAAATTCCATCCAAGCGCAGGCCTTATGCCTGGTACCTGCGCGTCCCTGACCTGGCAGGTTACCTGCGTCATATTGCGCCCGCGCTGGAAAAGCGTCTGGCCAGTTCCATCGCTGCCGGTCACAGCGGTACGCTCAAGCTCAGTTTTTTCCAGCCCGAAGGCTTGCAAATTGTGATCGAGCGCGGCCGTTTGACAAGCATCGAAATGACCAAATTGGATGATGACAACGCCGACTTTCCCGGCCTGACGTTTCTGCAAATGGTTTTCGGGCATCGCAGCCTGGATGAGTTGTATCTCTCGTTCCCGGATTGTCTATGGGATACCAACGAGACACGCGTTTTGCTCAATATCTTGTTCCCCAAGAAACCTTCCTGTGTGTTTGGGATTGTTTAGTTCAACAGCCCAAATGAGAGCACTGTTCCCGTTCGCGTGTTTTTGTTCTTTATCAGTACCTTTTGGAGGTAACCATGTTAAACATCAAATTTTTACCAAAAACGGCCTTACAGGGTCCACCGGGCCCCGGCCATCTTAGCCCGTAGGCTAAGACCTGCGGGTCACCCGCACTCTCCTTTAAAGGTAAAACATGTTTCGCAAATTAGACGCAACCCAAGTCTATCTGTTCGTTGAAATCGCCTCCTCAGCCTTTTTTAGCATGATGTTCGTCGCCACCTCGCTGTACGAGGTCACGGTGGCTGGACTCACGCCACTCCAATTGGTTTTGGTCGGCACCACGTTGGAAGCCTCGATCTTCATCTTCGAAGTGCCCACCGGGATTGTCGCCGATGTGTATTCGCGACGACTCTCGATCATCATCGGCTATCTGTTGATGGGGTTGGGCTTCCTGGTCGAGGGATTTTTTCCTTCCTTTTGGCCCATCCTGCTAGCACAGGTCATCTGGGGATTAGGCTACACCTTCACATCCGGTGCGACCCAGGCCTGGATCACTGACGAGATCGGCGAAGAACCGGCCAACGCGCTTTTCGTGCGTGCCATGCAAGTGGGACTGTTCGCTTCCCTGATCGGGATGGGATTGTCCGTTTTGATCGGCTCGCAGAATGTGGCCATGCCGATCCGGGTTGGTGCGCTGGGCGTGGTATTTATCAGCCTGGCACTGGCGTTTATCATGCCCGAAAGCGGATTCGATCCGACGCCCCGTCAAGACCGCAACACATGGCAGCACATGGGCCACACTTTCAGGCAAGGTTTGGATACCGTGCGTTCCAGTCCGCGTCTGATGGCAATCGTTGGGGTGGGACTGTTCTTCGGCCTCTACAGCGAAGGCTTCGACCGCTTGTGGGTCAAACATCTGTTGGACACCTTCGAATTGCCTGTGCTGTTTGGCAGTACCGATGTTACTTTCTTTGCTGCCTTGGATGTGGTCGGTACCTTGTTGACTATTTTTGTCATGCGGCTTGTCGAAAAGCGCGTAGACACGGGCAGCCCACTGGCGATTGGACGAGCCATGCTGCTGGTTACAGGTTTCATCTCAGTAGCGATGATTGGATTTGCGCTGGCCCCACTGTTGACGCTGGCGTTGATTCTGTATCTGGTTATTGCTGTATTGCGTACCGTCAGGAACCCTCTGACCACGGCCTGGATCAACCAGAAGCTGGACTCGCAGGTGCGTGCTACTGTCCATTCGATGATCGGTCAGGTGGACGCCATCGGCCAGATTGCAGGCGGACCCAGCGTAGGTTTGGTCGCCAAGACCTTTTCCGTGGTCGCTGCGATCGTAAGCTCGGGGCTGATTCTGTCGCCAGCGCTGCTCCTGATCGGACGTGCCAACCGTCAATCTAAAGCGGATGAAACGGAAGCAGCCATCCTGGAGGTCGAAGTCGCCGATTAATCCACAACAAAATCCAAAAAGACCCTGCATTCAAGGTTGATTGCAGGGTCTTTTTTGTTCGATCTGTACTCGGTTTCAGTCACGCTCCTTAAAGACTCTTCTTTGAAGTTCATTTTCACTTGGCCTTACAAAATTGTTATTAAGTGACCGCGGTCCTTGTGATATGGTTGGCGAAATACCAATGGAGAGGGAGGGGCACCGCATGAACTTGCTCTACAAAGTTGCTCGCGATATGATCCGACTGTACAGTCGCTTGATGCTCAACATGGATGTTTTATGGCACGGTGAGATGCCAGTCGGTCCTAAAATTTATGTTGCCAATCATCCCAGCGCTACGGACCCATTCGTTTTGCATCTGCTTTCGCGCGAGCCGATGAGTGTTATGATCGTTTCAACGGCTTTTGCATTTCCGCTTTTTGGCGAGTACATCCGTCGTGCCGGGCAGATACAGGTTTCTCCGGGCGAAGGTGCGCGAGCAATGGAACAGGCCAAAGAGTTCCTGATGGCCGGGTACTCGGTTGGCATTTTCCCTGAAGGGGGCTTCAGCCCACAGACGGGCGGTTTCGGGCAACCTCGTAGTGGCGCGGCGCGCCTGGCTCTTTCCACAGGCGTACCAATCATACCGGTTGGTATTTATTTGCCACGAGAACACAGTCTACGCATTAGTTCCCGCTTAAGCGGCGAGCGCACCCTTGGATACTGGTATCTGCACGGACCTTATGGCATTACAATCGGCAAGCCTGTAAAGCTGGAAGGAGATTCGAAGAACCCCGAACATGTCCAATCTCAATCGCGGACGATCATGGGATGGATCAAATCTCTGGCGCAAGAGAGCGAATTCCGCGTGCGTCGTCTGGCTCCCGTGCCTGCGCGTTATTGATGCAATATTTCCACGAATTTTAGAGAGAAAATAGACTCTCAATATCCTTGCGCTACAAGCAGCTCGAGCAATCCGTCGGGATACAAAATAGATTTGCCTGGACCGAATTCGTCCAGGCTTTTCCATATCACCTTCATCGGCAGACTCACATTCGCTTCATGACCTGAAATCACGGCTTGCTCGTACAACCTCGACTTTACCAACGCCCCATCATAGACCTGCACAATCTCGTGGCCGGGAATGTTGTTGAAGATGAAAATATTCTCCAAGGTGCCCAAATAGACCAGATCCTTGACTTTTGCGCCGATCTCTTCCATCAACTCACGACGAACAGTTTCTACACTGTATTCGCCGAACTCGATGCCGCCACCCAGTGGGCGGTAGAAAGTCTCGCCCTTGGAAGGATCGTAATCTTCAAAGACTAAAATTTTGCCGTTATGGTTGAAAATGCAAATGGCAATTGGGCGGATTTGATTCATGAATTCTCCAAAACGCGGTTGACATACCACATCACTCAATGTCAGGCGACGTTGGGCTCCGTAGACTTGACCAAAAATTCCTAGGAAAATTATAAGGGACTGCTCGTATTTGGAGCAGTCCCTTATTGATTTATTTCGTGCGCTTATCCTGGCGGTCAGGAGGTTGTTAAGATGCCGGGGGTAAAGGCTCGTCATCCGCAGGTGGCTTGGGTTGTGAAATCACAGTTTCCGTGGGCGATGTGGGTTGGGGGGCAGCCGGGGCATCGGAGACTGGCGTTACGGTTACAACGTTCTCCGGCTTCTTGCGGAGCGTGACAACACCGACCACGATAGGGATGGCAATGAAGATCACGCTCAGGCACAGGGAAGCGATGCCCATTGTGGTTGCTGCAGCGGGATCATTGGTTCCAAACACATCGATATTTGCGCCTGGAACAAGACTTGCCAGCACCGATGTGCTCCCAAAGCATAAACCGAACAAGCCCGGGCAACCACATAAAAGCGCTGTGGCAATTGTGGCGATCAATCCTGTGGTTTTCTTATCCATAAAGCATTCTCCTTTAGAAAAAATATGAATTCTGATTCCCAGTATACAGGCGAAGAAAGTGGGATGCAATAGGCATTGCATCCCACTTTTCGCTAACTGCGCAATTTCGCGCCAATTTCATGCTCCAGCCTGCGGACAATTTTGTTGCGGATGGCCGCGGCTTCCTTATCGGTCAGCGTCTTTTCGGCTTGATAGGTCAGGCTGTAGGCCAACGATTTCTTGCCCACGCCGATCTGCTCGCCGCGATAGACGTCGAACAACTTGACATCGGTCAACACTTTGCCGCCGGTCTGGCGGATGAGCGCTTCGACCTGCGCCGCCGGGATGGATTCGTCCAGGATCAGGGCGATGTCTTCCAGCACAGGCGGGACTTCGGGTACGGGCTGTAATTCGTATTCGGATTGGACCGTGCGCATGGTCGCCAGGTCGAACTCTGCAACCAGCACGGGGGCATCTTCGAACTCGTATTTGTCTTTGACCAGCGGGTGCAATTCGCCGAGCACACCAATGCTTTGTCCATTAACCTTCACTTCGGCGGCTTTGCCGGGGTGCAGATAGGGAATGGAATCAGTTGGAGAATAGGATACATCCGTTAAACGGAAGCCAACCAATAAGGCCTTCGATGCGGCCCTTGATGTCGTAAAAGTCCATGATGGGACTGGTTTTTACGTCCCAGGCGGTTTCGTCACGCTGGCCGCTCATTGCAATCGCCAGCTTGGTGATCTCAGTCGGTAATTCAGAACCGTTAGGCTCAAAGATGGGACCGATCTCGAATAGTTCCAGCCCTTCGCGCAAACGGATGTTGCGCTCAAGCGCGTCCAGCACGGACGAGAGCAGGCTACGGCGCAGCACGCTCTTCTCGGGCGCAATGGGGTTGGCAACGCGCACATATTCACCGGTAATGCCTAATCGCGCTTCACGCTCGGGATAGGTCATTCGGTAGCTGACCACTTCTTGAAGACCCAGATCAGCCAGTTGGTCGCGCAAATGCTCCTCCCATTCATTGACCGGATTGCCAACCTGGGGCGGGAGTTCGTCAGCCATGCGCGTTTCGGGAATGTTGTCGTAGCCATACAAGCGGGCAACTTCTTCGAGCACATCGGCCAGGCCGACCACACCTTCGCCAATATCCATACGGATGGGCGGGGTTTGGGCGATGACCTTCTCGCCTTCGACCTTACACTCGAACTCGATGCGACTCAAAAGATCGGCGATTTCCTGCGCGCTGAGTTCAATGCCTAGCAAGCGTTTCACATCCTGCGAGGTGACTTCCACGGTCGGGCCTTTGGGTGGCAGGGGATATTCATCGACCAGTCCGGGCGCGACCTTGCCACTAGACCAGGCAGCCATGTACTCCAGGCCGCGCTGCACACCCGGCTTGGCCATATCCGGATGTACCCCACGCGAGAAACGGAAAGAGGCTTCGGATGGCAGGTTGTGGCCGAACGCCGTGCGGCGGATGTTGATGAAATTCCAGGCCGCACCCTCGAGTAATACGTTGCGAGTTTCCTCGGTCACTTCGGATTCAAGACCGCCCATCACGCCTGCAAGTGAGAGTGAACCAGCTTCATCGCAAACCAACACGTTGAGCGGGTTGAGCGTGCGTTCCACGTTATCGAGCGTGGTCAGTTTCTCACCATCTCGTGCAGCGCGCGTGGAGATGACCACCTGTTTTCCCTTGGCACGCTTCATCAGCACATCGTAATCGAAAGCATGCAGAGGTTCCCCGAGTTCAAGCATGGCGTAGTTAGTTGCGTCCACAATGCTATCGATGGGACGCATTCCGGCTAGGCGCAAGCGTCGTTGCACCCAATAAGGGCTGGACGCGATCCTGACATCACGAATCAGACCGAGCACGAAACGAGGATTCAACTCTGGATTGCCAATCTCGATACTGACGGACTCCTCGATCGGTCTCCCTTCAGCCTGATACCGTATTTCAGGTTTTTTCAGTGTTCTGTCAGTAAGTGCCGCTAACTCGCGAGCCACACCGAGTACACTAGCACAGCGTGCCATGTTTGGCAAAATAGAAATATCCAACACAGCATCGCCGATGTAATCAGCAAGCGGTGTACCAACCGGTGCATCGTCATCGAGCATGATGATGCCTTCGTGTTCGTCCGAGATACCCAGTTCCTTCTCGGAGCAAACCATCGAGTACGATTCGACGCCGCGGATTTTGGTACGTTTCAGCGTGGTCAGCACCTGTCCATCGGCATGACCGTCGTAGAGTGTTGTGCCTTCTTTAGCCCAAGCCACTTTGATGGATTTGGGTAATTTGCCGATGCCTTTATATTCATACAGGTTGGGCGCGCCGGTCAGCACGGTGTGCGTTTCTTTGCCATCGTACAGATCACACAACACCAACCGGTCCGCGTTGGGATGCGGCATCACCTCACGAATTTCTGCCACAACCAGCTTGTCCCTGTCCCAGGAAATGCCGCTGGTCTTGAACTCGTGACGGGCACTAGAGTGCATGCCCTGTGCAATATCTTCGGGCATTGGCCAACCCACATAACGGATCTCGTCCACTTCGAGGCCGGCCAGGGTCAATTGA
Organism: uncultured Chloroflexia bacterium; assembly: GCA_963785535.1. Taxonomy (GTDB): domain Bacteria; phylum Chloroflexota; class Anaerolineae; order Anaerolineales; family Villigracilaceae; genus JAABUE01. The sequence continues at coordinate 448,852 of CAWAVQ010000019.1, forward strand.
CGGGCGATCTCTTCCACAGAGAGCCCATCGATGTCAACAAAATCTTGTAACCACGAGAGAGGTAATTTCATACTGGCTCCTTCGGAGAGTGAGTAGAGATTAGATTATTAGAGATCAGTTTCTTCGAGGTTAGTCGGGGCTTCCAATGACTCGGCGTAATATAACTCGGTTTCTTCCCGAATTGCATAGTTCGCACCCGGTTCATTGGCTCCCTTTTTACTCTTTTTGAGATAGCCAATGTAGCCATTCAACATTTTGTCGATCTCTTCACCTTCTTTTACCAGTTCCTTATATAGTTCGTCTGGAATAAAGCCTGCTTCAAATGCGAATACCAAATGGCTAAGCGTTTCTTCTAGAGAGCCACGCGCGTTGTAACAGAAACGCACATTGTCCTGATAGTAAAAGCGACCATATCCTTCAGCGATGTTCGCTGAAATGCTCAACGAAGAGCGTCGAAGTTGCTGGTTTAGGTTCCATTTTTCTTCAGATGGCAGCAAGGGTAGAATACGTTTGTAAATCGTTAGCGCAAAATCCTTTGCCCTCACCCAAACCTGCAACCGCTTTAATCCTTGAACACTCATCGCGTTTTCTCCACTGCTCTCTACTCTCTTTTCTCTAATCTCTTCGCTCAGAACTGTTCCAGGAAACGCATATCGTTTCCCCAGAAATAGCGAATGTCATCGATCTTATAACGCAGCATCAACTGGCGTTCGGGTCCCATGCCGAAAGCGTAACCCGTGTAACGGCGCGGGTCGTAACCGCCGTTTTGCAGCACAATCGGATGGACCATGCCACACCCCAGGATTTCCAACCAGCCTGACTGCTTGCAAACCGGACAGCCCGCTCCACCGCAGACAAAGCATTCTACATCCATTTCTGCGCTGGGTTCTGTGAACGGGAAGTAGGAAGCTCGGAAGCGCGTGCGCACATCCTGTCCGAACATGCGGCGGGCGAAATCGGATAGCGTCCCTTTCAAGTCGGCGAAAGTGATGTTCTCACCCACAGCCAGCCCCTCCACCTGGTTGAACTGCACTTCAGAGCGGGCCGTGATCTGCTCGCTGCGGAAGCACATCCCGGGTAGCACGATGCGGATGGGCGGCGGATTTTCAGGATTTTTCGAACTGGCCTCGCGCATCGAATGGATCTGTCCTGGTGAAGTATGAGTCCGAAGTAACAGCGGGTTATCCCCACGCTCACCGGCATCGATATAAAGCGTATCCTGCAACTCGCGCGCCGGATGATGTGGTGGAAAGTTGAGCGCCTGGAAGTTGATCTCATCGGTCTCCACTTCGCGCGAGGTGTAAACCTGAAATCCCATCTCGGCGAAAATATCCAGCACGAGGCGTAACTGCTGGGTAGACGGATGCAGGCGTCCTACACGAACGCCCCGACCGGGCAGAGTTACATCCAACTCATCTTCCTCCAGCGATTTGGCCAGCGCTGCGGCCTTGACGGCTTCCGTCCGCTCGGCCAGGGCTGTTTCTAAAGTGATTTTGACTTTATTGGCGGCCTGTCCCACAACCGGGCGTTCTTCTTTCGAAAGTCCACCCAATCCGGAAAACACCTGCATCACTGGCGAACTTCTTCCCAAATGCGCCACACGCCAAGCATCCAACGCAGCCTGGTCTTTGACAAACTCAAGCGCAGCCAGCGCGGTCTGTTCGATTTCTTTCAGTTTATCCAGCATCCTTACCTCCGTAAATAAAAACTCCCGTCCGCATTGGGACGGGAGGGAGTTCCCGCGGTACCACCCAAATTGACTGCCTATGCAGTCCACTTTGCGCTGACCATCATCAGCCTCCCCTGTAACGCTGGGACTGCGGCTTGAACTAATAGTTTCCATTCACTCAAGCAGCTCGAGAGGGAACTTCGGTCAAGTTCTACCGGGCGGGAGTTTCAGCCGGTGCTCCTCGCGTCTCTGGCGGTATCCGCTGACGTACTTTCCTCTGTCGTAGCCTTTATGATGTTGAGGATTATTATCGGCAAAAAATGAGGGAATGTCAAGGGCAAACTATAAATTATACACGTTATCACATCGCACTTGACCAGCCCTTGATTCTGCATTAAAATCCTTCCCTGCTAAACGCCCTCGTAGCTCAGTGGATTAGAGCGCTTGCTTGCGGAGCAATAGGTCGCGCGTTCGAGTCGCGCCGAGGGCGCCATTCATAGAAGCGGGAAACCCCGCTTCTTTTGCTTTCACGGGAGGTCGTATGGCAAAATGTCAAATTCTGTTGACCAATGATGACGGCATCAAATCGCCTGGTCTGTGGGCTGCCGCTGAAGCCCTGTCAGAGTTAGGGTACGTAACCGTCGTTGCACCGCGTGAGCAATCTTCTGGCATGGGACGTAGCTTGCCAAACACGTCAGATGGGATTATTCAAGAGGAACGGTTGCACATCAAGGGTCAAGATTGGCCCGTGTACGCCGTCGGCGGGACTCCAGCCCAGGCTGTACTGCATGGCATCCTGGAAGTCATGCCCCAAAAACCCGACATAATCGTCTCTGGCATTAACTATGGGGAAAACCTTGGAACGGGCATTACCATTTCCGGGACAGTTGGCGCTGCGATGGAAGCAGCTGCGTTGGGATTCCGCGCGCTGGCGGTTTCACTGGAGACGGCGCAGGAACATCACCTGACTTATTCCCGCGAAGTGGACTTTTCAACCGCGGCTCATTTCACGCTTCAATTTGCTCGTTTTCTAATGGAGAAATCGCCGTTCCCAGACGTTGATCTGCTTAAGGTTGACGTGCCAAGCGATGCCACTCCCGATACTCCCTGGGTGCCGACGCGTCTGGCAAGACAGCGCTATTATGATCCGGTAGCCCCGAAACGAAAGAGTTGGTCCGTACCGGGAACGGTGGGTTATCGGGAAGCGGCGGATTTGAAAGAAGAAGCGTCTGATAGCGATGTGTTCGTATTACGAAAGAAGCGCCAGGTTTCCGTTACACCTATTAGCCTGGATATGACATCAAAGGTGGATTTTGATGAGATGGAAAAGTTTTTCCGTAATTAAACAACAAATGGGCCGTACGGCCCATTTGTTGTTTAAAGGTTCCTAATTGAAGTGGGGAGAGAATTTCGCTACCAACTTATCTTTTGGTATATAGCCAGTGATGCGTTCTTTGATTTCTCCCTGCTTGAAGAATAGCAAGGTAGGAATGCCCATTACGCCATATTTCATCAGGATATTAGGGTTTTGATCAGCGTCGATCTTAACTATTTTGACCTTACCATCCCACTCTCCAGCCAGTTGCTTGACAATGGGGTCAAGCATCTTACACGGGCCGCACCAGACTGCACTGAAATCCACCAGTACGGGCTCAGGTGCGTCAATTACTTCGGTTTGGAATGTATCTTCGGTAACATTGATTAATTCAGCCATTTGACCTCCAGACACCTATTAGATGTTGCCAGTATAGGATATATTACGTTGACGGAGGATTAAGCCCGTGATAGAATGACTTCCGCTCTACAGAGTACAAACTCGGGCGTGTAGCTCAATGGAAGAGCAGTGGCCTTTTAAGCCATTGGTTCTGGGTTCGAGTCCCAGCACGCTCACCTTTTGATCCTCCTTTGGGAGGGTCTTTTAATTCTAGGCCCCGCAGGGGGATGCTATTCGAAGTCCCAGCACGCTCACTCTTTGATCCTTCCTTGGGAGGATTGTTTAATTCTAGATCTTTCATGGAGGATGTTATTCGAGACCCGATTATTTGAGACTTACTTATAAATTCTTTTGCTTTTATCAATTCCAAAAATGCAGAGACAATTGCCGGGTCGAATAATATCCCCGTCTGTTCCTGAATGTAATTCAGGGCGGCCTGCTTTGACCATGCAGATCGATAGGGCCTATCCGATGTAAGTGCATCATAAACATCGACAACTGCGAATAGACGCGCTGGAAGCGGTATCTCATCACCTTTTAATCCGGACGGGTATCCGCTACCATCCCATCTTTCATGATGGCAACAAGAGATCTCCTTAGCCGGGCGCAGATAATCAATAGGGGATAACAAAGCACAGGCATATTGCGGGTGCTGACGCATTGTTTCCCATTCGTCAGATGTCAGTGGCCCAGGTTTATGCAAAATGCGGTCTGGAATGCCCATCTTTCCGATGTCATGCAAAGTCGCACCACGGCGGATGTGAAATCAAGCTATTTTTTGGCATCTCTATCAGGCGGGCCAGTCGCAGGGTCATTTCGGTGACGCGTTGTGTATGTCCTTCAGTTTCATGGTCTCTCATATCCAAGGCACGGGACCAGCCATCAATTGTGGCATCGTAGGCTGAAGTTATTTCAATGTTAGAACGTTGCAGGTTGCTGAAGAGTGTTGCATTATCAATCGCAATGGCAGCTTGCCCTCCAAGCATTTCAAGAAAAGCCAACCACTCTGCATTTGGATTTATCAATGAGCGATTGAAAATCTCTAAGACTCCTTGAACTTGGCCCTTTGCAATGAGTGGGACACCGAAGTACGAGACAAAACCCTCTTGCCCAAATGAGGGGGAGCGCAAAAAATCGGTACCGTGATTTAAAAGATTGATCTTCTGAACAACCCGTTGTTCAAGTGCTGCGATGCCGGCATACCCTTCGCCGAGCCTGAGTTTTGTGTAATTGAGCGTGTTGGTTTGAAAACCTAACCCTGCTTTATATTCGAATCTTTCTGTATCAGGATTCCACAAAAGAATACAAGCCGAATCAATTTGCAAATGTTCTACTAACTGCGTTAACAGAATGGATAGTGTTAAATTCAAATCCACGCTTGACGTAATAGCCTGATCGATGGCGCGCAGTGCAGACATCTGATCAAGTTGTTTTTGGACTTTAGCTTCGTTTATCTTGTATCTTGTTATATCTTGAATAATGACAGTACTTCGTTTTCGGTTTGAAGCTATGAAACGGGCTTCGAACCAATGTTCTCCATCTTCGAGCTTCATCGTGTAATTGATACTGGGGAGGTGATCAGCTTTTTTTATAGCGGAAAGGACGGTTTGAAGTTCATCTGTAACTTCATCAGGAAAGTAAGTGCTCAAGTGGCGATTAAGAAAAGATTCTAGGTGAACGTCAAAACGAGATGGAAAATCGCTATTGTAATCACGGATAATTCCATCTTCATTTATTTCGAGTATTAGTATCGGAAGGGCGGTAATGACGGCCTGGAGCATCGCGTTACTCTGTTGTGAACGGACAACGCGGGACACGGCGTATCCCATTTACGCCACGACCCCTGACTACCGCGTTATCCAGACTTGCGTCAGATATGAACATCTATTGAGAAGCTGACGCCTCCTTAAAAAATAATCGTTTATCCTAACACTGCGGTTACTTGTTGGGCCAATTCAGGTAATGAGCTAGCCTGTATTGAAATGATCAGCGCCTGTTCCTCCAAAGTGAGATTAAAGGAATTTCCCAAATACCCCTTCTGCAAGGCAGCTTCAGGCTGACTGAGCAACAATTGGCAGAATTGTCGGTTTACTACAGCTGCCTCGAACAGTTTACTTAGCCCCGTAACATTTCTTGGAGTATCAGTAATTCGAAGCGGTAGTACAGATTTTTGATAGGTTTGTGGTGTAGCCATAAAGTACTCCTAAGTAGTTGATTTTTGATAAGCGAGAATCCAGAATGCACCAAACGCAATAAAAATGTCTCCCAGACTAAAAGCCACTTGATAGGGAAACCCTACAGGGGGCAAAAAACGATCTGACAGCCATTCCAGCCGGGTTTTGGTTGCGGGCAGAAGAATATCTTTATAACCGATCCGACTTCCAATTTCGAATGAGGCAATTCTTTCTGAACCTACCAATCGCTCGGCCGTATTTGGATTTATTGGCATAAATCCACCATTTGCAATGATCACAGCCATATTTAGAACCAAACCGACAATCAATATTGACATTCCTGGCACGTGTCGATTGAGCCATGCAAAGATGAGCAAGATAAGTTGTGAAGTCACAACGCTCAGAGCGGCAAGCCAGTCCGGGATTGTGACGCGAGTCCTTCCAAGATAAATGGCAAGGAATTGAGGCAGGAAGCCTAGAAAAACAAGCCAGATGTAACTGAGCGTTGGAGGTCGGTAGGGATGTCCACGCCACTTGGATAATCCCAAACCGGTCAGCAAGCCGATGCCAAGCCCCAACCACAAAATCACTAGCTGCTTATCCCACCGCCATCTGTGGGCGCACCAATTCCAAGAACTAACAAGGCAAGAGCGATAATCATCCAGATCAGTTGTAATTGTTGGCGGTTAATTTTTGTGCTCCAAAGGGTTAATTGTGACAGTTTGTTTTTCATTGGATATTTCTCCTTGACTTATTAAGGTCTTTCATAGGATACTCCTTTCCAGGCTGCAAAACAGGCTTCAAAGTATTAAAAAAGTCAGTTCGAAAGAACTGACTTTTTTCGGGATACAACGATTATCTTTTCTTTATCGGGTCAAATGTTTATAAACTGTTTCTATTTCTGGAGAGGGAGGTAGATCAAGTTCATGTTTCATCATCTCTATATAGGCCTCATACAAGCGAATTGCGCTCACCCGGTCATTTAATTGGACATGAAGATTCATCGCATGCAGATAGGCTGCTTCAAAGGTAGGATCGTTTTCAATTGCTCGTTGATAAGCAGCCAAGGCCTCTTGAAATTTGTTAACATTTTTCAAGAGATCCGCCAAATCTAAAAGGGCCTGGAGAAATACCTGATTTATGCGTTCCCGTTCTGGCCATACCCAGGTTGCGTCAATATCTTCCAAGAAATTCCCGTTTACCAGCTTTACGGCTCGTTGCAATAATTCGATTTGAAGGTTGGTATCTTTCGTTATTTTGGACTGGAACAAAAGACTTTCAAATGCTTCCACATCATATTCGTAATCACATGAGCGATTAAAGCTATACAGATCGTTTTCAAACAAGATTATTTCGCTACCGACTGCCCTGCGCAGGCGGTAGATGTCATTCTTGAAGCGCATTTTCAGCCTCGATGGTTCTTCAATCTCAGGCCAAAAAACTGTTCCGATTTGTTCTTTTGTCAACGGTTCTTTTATGGCCAGGAAGTAAAAGAATAAATCGTGTACAGATTGTGTTTGCCAATCGGATAACGTTAGCGTTTTGCCGCCTACCTTGACCTGCGTGCGCCCAAATGCATGGATTATCAATTTAGCATCCGGCATCTCCATGGTTCGAGCCAAGCGACGTATTTGTCTGCGAATAGCGGGCAACTTTTTGTGGAGTTGATGCGATTTTATAAATAAATCATGCAAAGTTCTACCGAATTCTGCATCTCGTTGTAGATTGCCCAACCAGCTTTCGACCTGTCGATAGAAAACGAGCACTGGATACTCGGCATGATTGTCACTTTCAAGTAGCTCCTTTAATTTGTAACGGGCATCATCTAGTTTCTTTTCCTGCGCATAGGTTGCAGCCAGCATTAGCTGACTTTTCGCATATTCTGCACTACGCCCATCTGCTTTGAATAATGCTTCAGAAATTTCTAACACGTTTTTTGCTTGTTCAGTTTTTTTCTGATGCAAAAAAAACTGACCTTGAAGCATCTTATACAATCCCTCTTCATATTGAGAAGCCTGGGATGAAATCGACTTGTCTGCCTCGTTAAGCAAACGCTTTGTTTTATCCAATTCTAGTTGTTGCAGCGAAAGATGCACTTGTGCCAGGCTTAGATAATTTAAAAGGAAGCGATCGCCGATTTCCTGTGCTATTTCGCCCCCCTTTCGGTAATGTTGTTCGGCCAGAGTGAAGTCTTCGATCTCTGCAAAAACATCGCCCATGCTAATTAAAATTTAATGCTTCCATACGTGGGTAATAACCGCTCTGTTTTGCACAAAGCAGGCCTTCTTCCAGCACCAGAATTGCCTTATCGTATTCCCCTTGCAAAAAATGCAGAACGCCCAAATTGTTCAATAAATTTGCTTGCCAGGACAGATTTCCATCCTTTTTCCAGATTTTCAGTGCGCCTTCATAGAGGTGCTTGGCTTCTTCTTTTTTCCCAATTGCATCATATGCTATACCCGTCTCCATCATCAAGATCGGGATATGGGAGGCGTCTTCTATTCGAGTATAAAATTCGAGCGCTCGCTCCAATATTTTCACGGCCTGGCGTGACTGTCCCTGACGAAACAGACTGAGTCCCTTCTGTCGCAATGCATGTGCATGGATAGTTTGCATTTGATCACTGGTCTCAGTCATGCGTAGTGCTTCATCCGCATCATGAAGCGCAGCTGTATAATCCCCGAGAAAGCGGTAAACTGTTGCACGCCGCACCAAAGTATTCGCCAGATCATTAATATTATCTGTTTCATGAAAAACCGCTTCAGCTTTATTAAGGAGTACTAATCCCTCGCTTGAATTTCCTTGCATATGAAAAATTGCTCCCCGAATAGATAATATCCCAGGCCTAGTTGATAAGATCGATGGGGGTAGCTCTTTAAGCCAAGTATCCAATGTTACTAAAGCATGTGACATTAGATGCGGTGCTGCCCGTTCGATCAGACCTGCGAGGGCATCTACGTCTCCCAGACGCTTTTTAATATGGTAAGCCTTCTCCCACTCGTTATGCGTTTCATAAACCTGTGCCAGTTTACTCAAGATGGGGGGAATCTCTTCGGGACATTCTTTCTGCAGATGATCTTGGAGAAAGTCTCGAAAAAGATGGTGGTAGCGTACCCAACCGCTCTCAATGCCGACGGGCAGCGCGAATAGATTTCTCTGGATAACAAAATCTATCCAACGACGCCAATCCTTTCGTTCCGGATAAAGCTCACTAAAAACCGCCTCACACAAAGCCGCATCGAATTCTTCGAGCAGAGAACTGCGTAGGAGAAAAAAACGGATCTCCTCCGGCTGTTGATCGAGAACCTGCTTTCCAAGGAAATCAAACAAACCAACGCCTGCTGCTCGCGCGACCCGAAGCCTGTCTGCCATTCCCTGAGCAATTCCCAGACTGGAGAGTTGTAACCCGGTGATCCACCCCTCCGTTTCATCAACTAATTCACGTGCGGTATCGTCAGAAATATGCATATTGTAGTTCTGTGCAAATAGAGCCTGGATTTCATCGATACGAAAAGCCAACTCGCTTAAATCCAAGCCCTCGACCATATCTCTGGCTACCATCAAGGGCAGGTCCGGTAACTGTGTCAGCGTGCGGGAAGAAATAATCAAGTGACAGCTTTCATCCACAAGCTGTAAGAAACGGCTCAAGAAGTTTTGAATAACCGCAACGTCTCTAATCAAATGGTAATCGTCTAAGACCAGGACAAAGTGCTGGGGGATATGAGCATAGATCTCATTGACAAGCGTGGCCACCAGAGGTTCTATGCTCTTATCAATGGAAGTCAATGTGTCGAGTGCTGCTTTCGTTTGCTTTCCAAAATCGGGGAAATGTTCCGCGATTGCTTCAATAAAATATGTCGCGAATCTTTGTGGTTCTCTGTCCAGTGAGTCGAGTGACAGCCAACAAAATGGCAGATCACTGTGGTGGCCCAAGTCAATTAGCAATGACGTTTTTCCATAACCAGTGGGGGCGGAAACCAGGATTAATTTTTTATCCAAGAACTCAAACAACATCTCCAATAAACGCGGCCGCGTCAATATTTCCTCACGCCGTTTGGGCATCACAACTTTCGTATGACTGATTGGGATATTGTTTGAGGTAGTCATTACTTGGTTAATTCTTACATAAAAGACACAAAAATTCAAAGCCAATTTGGGAGTTTGAGAATGTGATGACCCGTTTCGACCTTTGTGGACGACAAAAATAATAGAGCTCAACAAAATTGGACAAAACGAAATTATGCTTACCTGGAAGTCATTAACTTCTCAAGCAACTGTACAGGTCGTTTTGATTATTTCAGACCAGCCTGATACTGTTACGTTTTGGGAAACTTCATTTCGAGAGAAGGGCTTTACAACCGTTTGTGAGACAGATGAAAATGCTCTCCAAACCTGTAGAGTTATCGATCCTACCCTCATTGTAATAGATACACACCTTCCTCACTCAAAGCGACTTGAGTTTTGCTCGGAACTGCGAACTGTGGCTTCCGGGCCAATCTTACTCCTTGTTTCGGATTATAACGGCAATCACATGCTTGACCTTTACAATGCCGGCGTGGATGAATGCCTGCTTAAGCCCGTCAGCCCCGCATTCTTGGTAGTCAAGGCAATATCCTGGCTTTTGCGGAGACGCTGGCTCGAGCATGACTCAGACTTGCCACAAATGTACACCAGCATATAACAAAAATCTCCCGCGAACGCTCGCGGGAGATTTTTGTTATCGATCTATAATTCTAGGGAACTCCGTGGGGAGAAATTCGTCCGGCTAGCAATTCTGCCAAGACTTGCTCTGCCTGGGCCTGTTTTGCCGGGCTCAACAAACTCGAGTCCACATCTGTCAGTTTCAGGGGTGACTGTACGGCCTGTCCACCTTGTCCATCAACCAGATTTGGCCAGGCGGCCTGGATCGCGCCGATGATATCTGGGCTGATGCTGGCAGCCCAGTAGAGCGGAATGCCGCCTTGTGGAGCGGTCCCCACTTGCACAGCGCCGGACGAGCCAATATAGGCCAGCAAATCTGGAGTTGCAATGTCGGGATAGACGTAAATAAAATCGGCTTTTCGCTGTTGAATTAGATAGACAGCGTAACCGCCATAATTTTCAGGGGGTTCCGTGTCAGGAATTGCGATAGATTGGGGGAAATCGTAAGGCAAGTAATAATAGGGTTGGCAGATACCACAAAAGTACGTTTTTCCATTTGTATATGCATCCAGGGCGCTGAGCGCATCTGCATTTCCATCAGGGTAGATCATACCAATACGATAATCATCTGTGATCAGTGCGCCGATGTACCCGGCCATGAAAGAGACAATATCGGTCTGAACGTTATTTGACAACACGCTGATGTTTCCCCCCGCCGTTAAGTCCGGGATGTTGATTGCCAGGAATTGTGTTTGCGGGGCAGCAGCGGCTAACGCGGCAATCCCGGGACCAGGATCAGGGGGCAGAGCGATTACCACACGCAAAGTAGGCTCAAGGTCTGATTCGCTGAGCGTGTTGCGCACCTGGAAGCGGAATCCGGCTTGTTGGGCCAGGTCGTAGACAGTCGACTGGTACAAGTCGTACATGCTCTGGTCCAAATCCGCAGGCATGACCAGGATGGCCAACGGTGTGGATGGGGTAGCTGTAAAGGTTGCTGTTGGGATCGGCGTATCGGTTGGGATCGGTGTAGGTGTAGCATCCGCTGTTCCTTGGCCGCACGCGACCAAGATCGCGATGAATATCAAGCTTAACAGTGATAAAGTGAGTTTTCGTTGCACGAGTAGCTCCAAAAGGTTAATATGGCCGATTATAACGCGAATAGGGGCACAGCCAAGCTGTGCCCCTATCATTAGAGGAGAGCTAACTCGATTATTTGACGGCGATCTTGATTTTCTTCGGACGAGCTGATTCAGCTTTGGGCAGGTGCAGGGTTAGCACGCCATCAGTGATCTTGGCTTCCACTTTGTCGGCATCGATTTCAGCAGGCATGCGCAGCACGCGACTGAAAGAGCCACTGGGCAATTCACGTAGCAGGTAGCCATCCTCATTGGCCTGGAACTCGCCTTCGATGCGGACGACATCATCAAGCACCTGGATGTTCAGGTCTTCAGCTTTGAGGCCGGGAACAAGCGCACTCAATACGAAGGTGTCTTCCTCGTCACGGACGTTCACGTTCAGGAAGTGCTCTCGGCTGGAGCCACCATTTAACGCGGCCATGCGGCGATACATACGACGATACGGGTAAGGTTGGATGTAGAAGGTCATTTTCGTTCTCCTTTTGTAGGTTATTGAATTATCCCTATCTTATCCAGGGAACGTATGAAAACCGCATGTGGAAAGTTGATTTTTCGTAAGAGGGATTTTAGCAATTTGTAAACAAATTCATCAGCCGATTTGAGCTTAGAACCACTTTTTCACGAACTCTTTTGAAGCATATTCCTATGGGTTTTCCAGGTCAAGTTGGAATTGGTGTACATCCTGATATTGTTGGCCCATTGCAACCTTTATCATGCCGTTGCTCATCTGGTATACGACAGACCATTGCGTATTGTTTTGGGCTACATCTGCTAACAATTGCATAGTAGCTTGTGCATCTATCTGCCCCTTGGTGGCAGTCAATTGTGCAGTAATTTTGTTGTACCGCCAGTAATTTCCGTCAATTGGATCATGCACCGATGAACGCAGGAAATTAGTCGCTATGTTCCAGGGTTCTTCATTGCCAATCACTTGCATTTCCCCATCGTAATATTCCACTAACACGGACTTTCCCCTTGCGTCTGCCATCAGATAGTGAAGAGGCGGTCCACCTGTAAAGTCGATGTTGTAGTTTTTCATGATATCGACTGCTTCATCCACGTTGCGAGCGTGGTCGAGCATCTGGCGGATGATGCCCAGTGACCCAATGGTCTCTTTGTTTACATCAGGGCGCATATAGCCGGATGGTACCGCTGCCATGCCAATAACGAGACCGTGTTCATTCATGCCGTCGAAAGGAAGATAGGGTGCGTCGAGTAGCCCGATCCGCTTATCAATTGGCAAGTTGGCGATGTCACCAACTTTTGTGCTGTCAATGTCCAGGTATTCGATATCCACCATCGAGACGGAGGCATAGCCATCTGGTGGATCAGTAAAGAGCAATAAGGCCGGGCTGAATTGCCAGTCGAAGTTACGCCCATAGAGTAGATGATCTTTGTCAAGCAGAACAGTGAACAAAGAACAGGCCCAGGTTGAAGATGAAGCAGTTGAGGCCGCGGAATTTTCAAGGGATGAGTTCGTCGCACGCTGATGGTATACCCCGCTATAGGTCATCCTGTAGAGTGGATAATCATCTACTTTTTGCAGGGAACTCAGGGTGGTGAATTGTTCCTGGGTCAAGCCAGCGGGGATAGATGGATCTGTCGATGCGGCTGGCAGGCTCGGGGTCGTTTGAACGGGGCGAGGGCTGCAGCCAATCAAAAGAAGGAGGCCGAGAAAAAAGAAGCCTGTTTTCAGGCAAATTCGCATGTCAGTATTTTAAGGGATGGAATTCATGATCAAAATAACAAACGCCAGTATCAGCAAACCAATGGTTGTCCCTTTAAGCAAGGAGCGCATATCTTCGGGATTATTGCGAAAGAGAGTCAGCCCTTTCCCATTTGAGGATGCCAACCAAACAGCGCCAAGTAGTAGGAAGATGGTTCCCCCCGAAAAACCACTGAAGAGAAAAATCAGCCCGGCAATCAGCCAGACGATGCCTAAATCACGACGATTTTTTTCGTTAAAGTGGTTGACCATACTCCTCCTCCGGTATAAATTTTTTGACTTGAACCATGTTAACAGATACTTGTCAAGCGTGCATGCTGCTTGAGGATGATTTTTGATGGTACCAAGGAGGGGAATGCAATAAAAATCCCCGCGATTAGCGGGGATGATTTACTCAGTTCGAAGTCGTTGCAGGAGTTTTTGGTAGTCTTCTGCGTTGGGCGGGTTCATTAGCAGAATCTGTTGGATCGTGTTCATGGCTTCATCGATCTTTCCCTCTTCGACGAGGATTTCGCCAATTGCATCCAATTGGGTTATAGCCTGCTCGGTCTGCCCGGCCTGCTTATATTGCTCCGCTAGTGTGCGGCGCAGGATAATCCTATCTTCATCCTCTTTGACCAACTCTTCCAGGAAGGGAATAATTTGCTCACTCTTACTATTGGTGTTCAGGTAGGAGAGATAGTTATCCAATTCGGCAATTGCCTGTGGTTGTTGTGCCAAGCGCAAGTTGAGGTCAATCAAGTTTTTGCGTACACCCTTGTCATCGGGACGCAGGGTGCGGATTTGCTCGAAGACGCGCATGGCTTGTTTCCAGTCCAGGCGTTGCATGTCAATATCGGCCATGCGCTGCAAGATGTGGACATTCCAACTGCGGTCGGCGTTGGCCTGTTGCACAACGTGCAGTGCGTTGGTGTAAGTTTTGCGGGCCATATCGAGCTCGGCCAAGCGATAGTATATGTCCGCCACCTCGAGATATTCATTAATGGCATCGTCTACTTCACCACGCGCAATGAGATGGTCGATCATGCGTGTGTGGGCGGCCAGATCCATGGGGGCGAGTTCGATCACACGGCGCAGCATTTTGGTTGCCTGATTCGCCTCACCGCGGACACCATACGCCGTCGCAATTACTGTATATTTGGCAATCGCTTCTTCCGTATGCCCCTCACGGACCAGCAAGTCGCCAATCAAGCTATGAAGCGGGAGATAGGTAGGAGCACTTTGTAATGCGTGGAATGCTTCTTCCATGGCCGAGCGCAACTGTCCCTGGCGGGCAAGCTGATTCACCTGGCTTATGGCATCCAGAACCTGGCTACTCTGTGCTTGAATTATGACTTCTGCTAACGGAAGTGGAATATCACCGGCCTGCGCTTTGGGCAATTGTTCGCGTGCTTTGAGTAAATGGTTTCGCCAATCTGGGCGAACTAACAGTTCCTGAACATTTTTACATAGACGTATCTGACTGGTCTCATCCGTATCGGCCGCCTGGGCTTCGATAAGTGGTTCGTAAAGCTGACGGATCTCATCGGCATATTCTTCTGGGACGACCATCGAGTCTGCCTGTTTGAGGGCCTCCAGATATTCCACAGACGCTTCGTTTATGCGCCCCATTTTGTTCAGTATTTTGCCCATCAGCAAGCGGGCACCCAAAGCAAAATCAACGTGTTTTACGGCATGTCCCAGGTAGCGCAAAGCGCTTTCCGTGCGCTCAGTTTCCGAACGAAGTAATCCCAGGTTGAAGTACAGGGCGGGATGATCGAAGCCGGCTTCCAATGCGCCTTCCAATTCATCTGCAGCCAGGGCCTCCTGGTTTTTGGTCTGTGCGTCGATGGCCTGGCCAAGGTACATGACGATTTTGGTCTGTTCAGCCTGGTGCAGGGAGAGTTGCCCGGTGCCTCTAACAATGGCCGAAAGGCCACGACGGGTTTGGGCGCCAGGGCTTTCATCAGAGTATTCGAAGAGGACTTCTGCCAGAGTAGTAAGCGCTTTTTGGCGCGCTTCAGCTACCGGGTCCATTGTTGACGCGATAGGGATCGCAGGTGGATTCAGTTGTTTGACCTGTGACATCATCAGTGGGGCTGTGCCCCCCCGTGGTCGAACAGGTTTGGGGAGCAACTGACCGGCACGTAGTAACGACTGCGCTTGTTTGGCTTCAGCACTGGCTGGCGCCATTTTCATAACCCTGGCAACCAGTTCAGTAGCTTTTTCCAGGTTTCCACCACGCTGCAACAAGCTGGCTACGGCCAGATATTCGGTCACGGCCTGTTGCCTGTGACCGAGCTTTTCATGTGTCAGTGCCAGACGCGAGCGGGCCAGGATATGCTCCGGGTTGAGCATGGTGACATGCCCCCAGTTCTCAATGGCCTTTTCCACGTCACGACTGCTTAGATATAACTCAGCGGCTTTCATGGCCGCTTCGCTGGCCTGCTTGAGTTGGCCGAGACGCTCCGATAATTGCGCAATACGCTCAAACGGGACGGGATCTGTAGATGAGATTTGGGCGACGCGTTGATAGATTTGCAGCGCCTCTTCAAACTCTTGGGACTGCAACAAGGCCAGCCCCAGGCTGCTTAACGCCTTGGGATGATCCGGGAACTCTTCCAATGCCTTGCGATAGGATGTGGCTGCCTTATTCCACTCCTGGTCCCAGGCATAAGAGTGCCCCTGGTTCATTGCTTTTTGGAAAAGCTCTTCGTTACCGGGCATGTTATCTAATTTTACCCTTGACTTTCCTTCTGGGGAGCATTTTCAATGGTTTTGCATTAATCCACTATTACTTGCATTTCGCCCCACCTCGGACCCCAGCGTGCCTCTGTGAGAAGCGGGATACTCAACAAATAAGCCGATTCCATGGTTTCTTGTACGAGATGAGCGGTAACATCTAATTCGCTCTCAGGGCATTCCAACACAATCTCGTCGTGTACTTGCAACAACATCTTACCACTCAACCCGGCCTTTTGCAGTGCAGTGGGGATCTTCAGCATAGCGATTTTCATAATGTCCGCGGCTGTACCCTGGATGGGTGCGTTGATCGCTTCGCGTTCCTCGCGATTTCTCACGTTGATGTTGGTTGGATTTTTAAGCATCGGAAAATAACGGCGGCGTCCCAGCAAGGTTTCAACGTAACCCTGTTCCGCGGCAATCTTGCGGATGCCGTCCAGGTAACGTTTGACACCGGGAAATTGCTTGAAATATGCCTCGACGAAGTCCTGAGATTCGGCCAGCGTCAGTTCAGTAGAACGCGTCAGGCCAAAGGCTGACATGCCGTAGATCAAACCGAAGTTGATGGCCTTGGCGTGGCGGCGCTGTTCTTTCGTCACCGCTTCTAACGGGACCGAGTAAATTGCTCCCGCTGTCGTGGCATGGATGTCTTGCCCCTGGCGGAAAGCCGTTAACATGCCCTCATCCCCGGCCATGTGCGCCACGATACGCAACTCGATCTGCGAGTAATCCACCGAAAGCAGCACGTTACCTGGCCCGGCGATGAAACCATTGCGCACGCGCCGTCCTTCCGCCGTGCGGATGGGGATGTTTTGCAGGTTGGGATTCGAAGATGAAAGCCGCCCAGTAACCGCCCCGGTCTGGCTGTAAGAGGTATGAACACGTCCTGTGGTAGGGTTGACCGCTGCTGGCAGGGCATCCAGATACGTGGACTTCAGCTTAGACAATTCACGATGCTCCAACACCCAGTCCACCACTTCATGCTTGCCACGTAAATTTTCCAGCACCGCTGCGGAGGTGGAGTAATGTCCACTGGCGGTTTTCTTGCCACGGTCGGGCGGTTCCAAGCGTAGACGATTGAAGAGCACGTCCGAAAGCTGTTGGGTGGAGTTGAGATTGAACTCCTTGCCTACCGATTGATAGACCTGCCTCGCGATCTCATTCAGTCTGCCCTGCAACTCCTTTGACATACTTTCGAAGAATGGCAGATCAAGCAAGATACCGCTCATTTCCATATTGGCCAATACGCTGATCAACGGCATCTCGATTTCATCCATTAACTTCATGCCACCTGCGCGCTCTAACTCCTTGCGCTGTAACGGCATCAGGCGCAGGGGTGTCTCCGCATCGGCGGCGGCGTAAGTAGCTGCAAGCTGAATGTCTACTTCGTCCATGCTGAGTTGGTTCTTGCCCTTACCAATCAATTCTTCGATGTGCGTCATCTCTTCGCCTAAGCGCACTTCGGACAAATTCTTCAATCCCAGATGACGCGAGCCAGGATCAATCACGAACTCAGCGATCATGGTGTCGAACGTCAGCGGCGTGACCGGGAGACCATAACGCGCCAACATGATGTAATCGTATTTGGCGTTATGTGCCACTTTGCCAATCTCCGGATTCGTCATAGGCGCACGTAGAGCAGAAACAACCTGTTCTGCGGACAGGTTCTGACCGCTTTTGTGACCAACTGGAATGTAATAACCCCTACCTTCTTGAATGGACAACGAGATGCCCACCAGGTCGGCCTGCATCTCGTCCGTGGAAGTCGTTTCGGTATCGAACGAAATAACCTTGGCTTTGCTCAGTTCGGCTACCAGCGCTTCCAGCTTTGTTGGCGTATCTATTACTTGTACTTCGATGTCTACCGTGGATTTGGGTGCAGAAATGGTTGGTGCTTCATCATCGCCAAACAGCGATAATTGTCCGCTGGGTTTAGCAGCAGGCGCAATCGCTGGAGCTTGCCCGCTTAATTCCATCACTTTTTTGATCAGCGAGCGGAATTCAAGCTCCTGGAAAAAAGCCTCCAAGGCAGCCGGGTCGAATTGATCAGTGCGCGCATGCTCAAGGTCCAGTTCGACCGGCAGGTCGGTGTGGATGGTCGCCAAATCGCGGCTCATGTAGGCCGATTCCTTGCCATCTTCTAATTTGGTCCGCCAGCGTTTTTCTACGTCCTCTAAATGAGCATAAATTTCATCCAAAGTGCCATATTGTTCCAGCAACTTCATCGCAGTCTTTTCGCCTACCCCGGGCACGCCAGGGATATTGTCGGATTTGTCGCCGACGATGGCTTTGTAGTCCACAACTTGATTTGGGGGGACACCGAACTTGCTGTTGGTCACATCCTGGTCTGTGACATAGGTTTTGTCGTCACCAGCTACATAGACAGCCGTTCGCTGGTTGACCAGTTGCAGCAGGTCGCGGTCGCCGGTGATGATCTTGACACCCAATCCCTGTTCGGCCGCCACTTTGGCAACCGAGCCGAGCACATCATCGGCCTCGTAGCCTTCCATTTCCAGGCGCGGCAGGTTGAAGATATCCACCATCTCACGGATGCGCTCGAGCTGCGGACGCAGGTCATCGGGCATCTTGGCACGCGTGGCTTTGTACTCAGAGTACATATCATGGCGGAATGTTTTACCCGTGTCAAAAGCCACTGCCATGTATTCCGGCTTCTCTTGCTCCATGATGCGCATCAGTTCTCTGGCAAAACCATAAATCCCGGCCGTGGGTTCACCTTTGGATGTCTGCCAGCGTTGATTGCTACCGCCAGCTGTCAGCGCAAAATACATGCGATATGCTAAGGCATGTCCGTCAATCAGGTAAAGGGTAGGAGGCATGAGAATATCCGGTATTCGGTAAGTGAGAGGTGTATTAAATCTGAGAAAGTTCGTGTTTACGACTATAGTTACTCGGCATATAAAATTTTACCGCAGAGGAGACGTCTCCTCTGCGGTAAATTCAACAAAAACTTTACAGGTTACCGCCGTGGTTGAGAAATCCCCTGGCGTTGGCGGGTCTGTTTTATGTAATCTTTGACCAGTTGTGGCGGGTGCGGTTGCAAACCACCCATAATGAGATAACCCGGCGCCCAAAAATCACCGGATGGATTGTCACGTTTCAAACGCGGAAATTCGTTAAAGATCTTTTCCGAAGTCTGCTGGCGCATAATGCGCATCAGGTAGCCGGGCGATGTGTTTGGCGTCACATTGAGCACCCATTGTAAATATTCGGGACGCACAGCCAAAAACTCCAGCCGCCAGCCGAACGCGATGCAGATATTTGGCATCCATTCCGATAGCCGGTCAGCCAGATCACCGGTCATGTAGTGGGCTGTAAAACGTGGTACCAACAGGCAGGCATAATTCAATTGCGCCATGGCCGGTGAAGCAGATTCGGTGATTAGCCGTCCGGCCACTTCGGTAATAGAGTGTGGTCGCGTCTCATCCAGTTCACCGGGAGCAGGCTGCCGGATAGGCGTGGCTGGTCGCCTGCGTTGTGATTTAGAAGGCATGGTCGCGGCTAATTCGTCGGCAAAGTCCTTCGGTAAATCTTGGCGGTTATCGGTTTGCTCTGCCAACATCAAATCCCGCAAGTGAATGGCCGGGGAGCTTTCTTGGCTCGGATGCCGAGCGGGCTTTTGGGGTAAAGGTGTGGATGGGCGCGTGACAGCAGCGGACGGGTCCAGATCCGTATCGAGGTCCGGGTCTGTTGCGTTCTCGTCATCCTCCTCCATGCTCATTTGGGGCGCATTTACCCCCACGCGTTCTGGTGGCACAGGTGGTGGAATTTCATTTAGAATATTGGCGATGGAAGGAATTTCCAAGTCTTCGTCGGATTCATCAGCTTCATCCGTTTCGGACTCCACCTGGACCTGCTCCCTTTTCGGAGCGGGAGAGCGTTCTAAGGAATTGAGTGGGCCAGTCTTGGCTATCGCCAGGGAACGCGCCAAGGAGTTGGCCTGGCTGCGGATGGTGCTGAAGGGGGTCTCTGCGTCAAATACCAATGCAAGGATCACGTCGGTTGTCATGCTGGTTGCATATAGCATATGCTCAGCTTTGGTCGATTCCAGGCGTACAAAGCGCAACAAGTCACTGCCTTTTTGTCCATCCCAATGACGGGAAACAGTACTTGCCAGTTCATTGGCAGCATTCTGTGAAAGCTGGCCGGCATAGGCCCACAAATCCTTCTCGCGGGTAATCAAGGCCGCTTGTGCAGATGATTCCAGTGTCAGACGTGTAAGATGCTGTGCAGCTTTCGAAACATCACGCAGCCAGGGAATATCTAACACTTGTGGGTCGTCTTGCGGGGATGGTTTCATTTCTTTTTCACTCACCGATTCTTTATCTTCTTCCAGTACGTTGATTAATTTGTCGGGGATGACGGGAACTGCTCGAATAAGCTGGATAAAATCAGGCAGATAAAAAGGCTTATGGAGTAACACCCAGGGACGGATGGCATCCATCGCTGGAGGCAATTCCTCATCGGCCAGGATGACGATGTCAAGATCGGGGTTTAAGCTGCGTATAGAATGGCCGATTTCAAGCAAAGTCTTTTCACCTAACTCCATATCCAACAGGGCAAGTGTACAATGTTCCTTTTCAGCTGCCAGAATGGCCTCTGCTTTGTCATTTGCCATATGAATGCGAAAAGAGCCTGTATCACTTAGGCTCTGACGGATCAGTTCCCCGAAACTGGTCTGTGGAGTTACTACGAGTAAATCTGCCTTCATGCACACAAAGTTTATCATGTCCATGGCGCATAGGCAAGTCAACCATTCAGGGGAGAGGAATCAAGTTGTATGTACAACTTGACTTTCATCCCCAATCTGTGCTATCTAATAGGAAATTTTTCACGAGGAAATCTATGCACCGCGAGCGTGTATCTGAAAATGTCTACTGGTTCCAAAGCGATGTCTATGCCCAGGTTACGGCCGGGGTTGTTGTCGGACCCCACTGGTCTGTTGTCATCGATACGTTGGCGCTCCCTGATGAAACAATGGGGATGCGTGAATTTATTGAGCACGAATTGGGTGTGCCGGTCCGCTATGTCATCAACACACATTATCATGCCGACCATACCTGGGGCAATTGCTTCTTTCCCGGCGCAACAATCATTGCCCATGCCCATTGCAGGGAGTTGTTAATCAGAACGAGGTATCCCTTCGCTGGAAGCTGCCCGTAAACAGAATGCAGCTTTGAGACAAGTGAAAATCGTTTTACCCCATATGACTTTCAGCCGGGGCGAAATGACCCTCAAAGTGGGCAAAAAGAATCTGACTATTACAGCGGCTCTGGGACATAGTGATGATGGCATATCGGTGCTGGTTGAAGAAGACCGTGTCTTGTTTGCTGGCGATGCATTTATGCCAATCCCATACATTGTAGATGGCAACGTGGATGATATTACTGCATCCATCAAGCGCATTGGTCGTATGGGGCTTGAAAATATTGTGCAGGGTCACGGCGACATCATTCTGCGTGGCGAAATCGAAGCCGCGGTCAAAGAGAACCTGAACTATATTTCGGCTATCAAAAAAGCTGTTCGAACTGCAGCTCGGCGGAAAGAGCCTCTTGAGTATTTAGAGGAAGTCAGTATTGAGAGTTGCGGAAAGAGTCGTGTGAATCTGGGTGGGTTGGCTGTGCAGTTGCATGAGCGCAACTTGCGCGCGTTATTGCATCACGTACAAAATGGGAATGATTCTAGCGTTGCTGATTAGTTCAGATAGCGAAATTACTGATAAAAAAAGCCAGGTGTGAGCCTGGCTTTTCGTTACGATGTTACGATGCATTTCCGTGATTCGGTTGCTGTGTCTCACGTTTGGATTTAATCCATCCGTTCAAACTTTGTTTGACAATACGTTCTCTGCCCGAGAACAGCTTCCGCAGATTAGGACGCAGAGCCCACAGGAGTAATATCTCCGCCAACACTCCGTAAAGTACGTCTGCCCAAGGAGCATATCCTAACCAAGCACGAACGGCAAAGATAATAACGGCGAATAACGCTACGCTCATAGTAGTGATGGATGCAATCCCCAGCGTGAAGAAGACGAGGGCGCCCAGTGGGACGACAATGAAAATGGATGGTCCCCAGAGCCCAAAAGCGCCACCCACGGCTGGTGCCCCGCCTGCACCGCCACGTAAGCGCACGATGTGTCCTTGTGCATTACGCTCTGGCATGAAAATGGAATAGTTATGGCCAATGATGGCTGCAATGGGGGCAAGCGCGTGCAGCAGGTGTGCATCCGGTAAGATGGCCTTTGCCATCCAGACCGATGCCGCGCCTTTTAGAATATCCATAATGGCAGTAAGCAGCCCAGCCCAAAAGCCGGCCGCCCGCATGGCATTTGTACCACCGGTTCTCCCGCTCTCGATCACGCGGATATCCTTGCCTGTTTTCATTTTTACGATTAGCCAGCCAAACGGAATTGAACCAATAATGTAAGCCAGCAAAAACACCCCAATGCTAATTACGATTTGCATGAGAGTAGTCTCCTCCAAGATGCTCCAGGTGAATGTAACACTGGTAACACGAGAATAGTTGTAAGGTTACTGTTCAGACAATACCTGTAAGATGACTTCGGTCATCTTTCCTTTTTCGATCCAGAAACCGCGCGCGTTCCAGGTTCGCTTCGGGCGCGACCAGATGATGTGAACCACCTCATAGGCAGCCTGCGCGATGTCGGTAGGGGAGGCAAATTCAGGCCCGGATGGATGCGAATGGAAGATACCGATCAGGTCCAGGCCGTTGGCATCGATCCACTCAAAAGCATTATACTGCTCCTGAGCATCCATACGAAAGCGCACCGGACTTTGTTCTGCGTTACGCACCCTGAGCACGGTCTCAACCGAATCCTGTTTCCCGGCCAACAAGCCGCAAGCTTCGAGTGGTGCTTGTGCCGCCACATGACGGCGCATTACCTGCCAATGAACGGGTTTTAACTTCAAGACTTTGATCATTCTAACGGAAGAGGGCAGCAACGCTCCAGGAAAGAACCAGTGCAATCACCGGCTCAACCAGCGCACGGCGAAGCGGAGTTCCTTCTAGTAGGTTTCCTGTGAAGGTGGAAAGCGCATACAATGGCCCAAGCGACACCAGCCCGAACTGGACAGGCGAGATCGGCCAATAATGCAATCCGGCGCCAATTTGCGTGCAAATGAGGGCAATTCCTATCGCCCAATTGTATTCCCATTTTTGGCTTACGCGCAAATGTAGTGTGCGCAGGCTGACAAGCCCGGCAGCAATGAACAATGCTGGAGCCAACAGGAATAAACGCGCGCCGCTGAAACGCAGGGCGGTGGTGAGGATTAGATAGACTGCAAAGGAAAGTGCAGTCAATCCGGCAGATGCGACCGCATAGTTGGGAGCAGACGGTTCGACAACGATATATTCTGCCAGGAAGACCAACGCCAGCAGTAAACCGCTAATGCCAAACCCGAGCCACCAGGCATTACCAGGAGGCAGGATAGTAAGGGGAATGCCTATGATGAAAGTCGCTAAAGTGGGTAATACCCAATGCTCGATATTCCGTGTTGTTTCCAATGATGGGTGTGAGCGTAGCAACCAATCCATGCCAGTTGCAGTCAATCCGGCAGCCATGACAATCATGAAGGTGCTCAAGCTAAGAGGATATGAAATATAGAAACCGGGTAATTGCAATTCGAGATTGAACTCGGGAATTTGGATCAGACGTGTCAGAGCAAATGCAAGTAATACAGCTGCGGTCAATACGCCGACCCGATTTGTATCTGGTAAATAACGCGATTCGTTCACAAATTGGATTGTACCTGTCTATATAGCGACTGCCAAGAGATGAATCGGTTTTTTAGAACAGATTTGCAGTAAATGTTCCCGATATGGTAAAATTGGTAGGTTATGGAAATGGACAAGATTGAAACATTACCTCCACCCCCAGGGGTGGTTGGTTCGCTCAGAGCAGGCTTTGATGCGGTCGCATCCAATCTGACGGTCGCGCTGATACCGTTGGCTTTGGATCTCTTGCTTTGGTTAGGCCCTCGCCTGCGCGTGGATAGGCTTTTTCGGCCCATTTTCGATGAAATGTCTCGTTATGCAAGCTTCAGTGGCATCTCATCATCAGACTTGAAAACCCTGCAAGACAACAGTTTCCTGCTCCTGGACCAGTTGAAACGATACAATTTGTTGGGTACCTTACGAACATTTCCGATAGGTGTTTTCAGCTTGATGAGCGGAACAATGCCCGGCAAAACCCCGCTGGGTATACCTACCAGTATTCAGGTAAATTCTGTATTTACTTTGTTAGGTTGGCTGATATTATTGACGCTGATTGGCTGGCTGTTTGGTGGTTTATTTTTCCGTTGGGTATCATTGATCGTGGTATCTCCATCTCAACCTGTAAATGCTCGTTTCGGTCGGTCGATTTTACAAACAATGTTGTTATCGCTGCTTTATTTCATGCTATTGATTATGATTGGCACACCGATACTGATCGTGCTTGCGCTTTTAATCGCTGCGAGTCCATTGCTGGCGCAGGGCATGTTGTTGATTTTGGGATTGCTCTCGATGTGGCTGATTGTGCCATTATTTTTCTCTCCTCATGGCATTTTTATGCGTCAACAGAATGCCTTCTCATCTATTTATACCAGCTTGCGAATGGCACGCTTCACTTTACCCACCAGCAGTTTGTTCGTGCTAAGCGTCATATTGATTGCATACGGGTTGAATTTTCTCTGGAACATTCCTTCTCCTGAACTCGTGGATGGCTCTGGTAGGAATTGCCGGACACGCCTTTATTACAACATCGCTCCTAGCTGCCAGCTTCATCTATTATCGAGATATGCAGGTATGGTTGCAGACCGTTTTTGAGAAGTTGAAAGCAAATTTGCCAACACAGCAGGCTTAGTTCCTGGCTCTGTCTTTATTCGGAGGTCTTTGTGGTTCAAAGTAGTACAAGTTATCAAGCAAAAGATATTCAGGTATTGGAAGGCCTGGAAGCCGTCCGTCGCCGCCCGGGTATGTACGTTGGCGGTACGGATATTAAAGCCTTGCACCATCTTGTTTACGAGGTTGTTGATAATTCTATCGATGAGGCTCTAGCTGGGATTTGTAAACACATTGATATTATTATTCATGCCGATAGCAGCGTGACTGTCCAAGACGATGGCCGTGGGATTCCAGTGGATATGCACCCACAGATGAAGAAATCTGCTTTGGAAGTGGTTATGACTGTACTGCACGCTGGCGGTAAATTTGGCGGCGGCGGGTACAAGGTTTCTGGTGGTTTGCACGGCGTGGGCGTTAGCGCAGTGAATGCTCTCTCGGAGTGGTGCGAGGTAGAGGTCCGGCGCGATGGACAGATCCATAAGCAACGCTACGAGCGTGGGTATCCGCAGGGACCGGTGGTATCGAGCGGAAAGATCAAAGAAGATGAAAGCGGAACCAAGACCACGTTCAAGTTCGATCCCGAAATTTTCAAAGAAAGTATTGATTATCGTTTCGATACCTTAGCACAACGCTTCCGTGAAATGGCGTTCGTCACACGTGGCACTACGATCCATTTCCGGGACGAACGCGGCGATCGGGAGTTGACGTTTTACTTCGAAGGCGGAATCAATTCTTTTGTCCGTTATTTGAACCGCAACCGTGCTCCCCTGCATCCGGTTGTTTACGTGGAAAAAGATATTGACGGGATTGGGATCGAAGCGGCTATCCAATACACAGATTCCTACACCGAGTCGGTGTATTCATTTGCCAATACGATCAATACTGTTGATGGCGGCACGCATCTAACCGGCTTGCGTAGCGCTCTGACGCGCGTGATCAATGACTTCGCGCGCAAGAATAACTTGCTGAAAGATTCTGATCCAAACTTCTCCGGTGACGATACGCGCGAGGGCTTAACCGCCATCGTTTCGATCAAGCACCCAGACCCGCAGTTTGAATCGCAGACCAAGGTCAAACTGATGAACGCCGAAGTTCAAACCTTCGTTCAGCAGGTAGTCGTTGAAGCGTTCAATACATTTCTGGAAGAGAATCCATCAGCGGCCAAGGCCATTATTGCCAAGTGTCTGACATCGGCTCGCGCTCGCGACGCAGCTCGTAAGGCGCGCGACCTGGTCATCCGTAAATCAGCGCTGGAGTCGCTCACGCTGCCCGGCAAGCTGGCCGATTGTTCCGAACGTGATTCCTCCAGGACGGAGCTTTATATCGTTGAGGGTGACTCGGCTGGTGGTTCGGCCAAACAAGGGCGCGACCGTCACTTCCAGGCCATTTTGCCCTTACGCGGTAAGATTTTGAACACTGAACGCGCGCGCTTGGATAAAATCCTGGGCAATAATGAAGTCAAGTCGCTTATCTCGGCTTTAGGAACCGGCGTCGGAGAAGGCTTTGACATAGAAGGCTTGCGCTACGGGCGTGTTATCATCATGACCGATGCTGATGTGGATGGCAGTCATATCCGCACATTGCTCTTAACGTTTTTCTTCCGCTACTTGCCTCTGTTGATTGAGGACGGACATCTTTTCATTGCCCAACCGCCCTTATATCGGATAGCGCATAAAAATCAGGTCAAATATGCATATACGGAAAACGAGAGAGAAGAATTGGTAAAGGCTTTGGGTGGTGAGAAAGCGAATTTGCAACGCTATAAGGGTCTTGGTGAAATAAATCCTGACCAGTTGTGGGAGACGACCATGAACCCGGAGAACCGTACCCTGCTCATGGTCACTGTGGAAGACGCTGCCGAAGCAGACCGCACCTTCGATATGCTCATGGGCAATGCTGTTGACCCGCGCAAACGCTTTATCCAGACCCATGCACGCAGCGTGCGAAACCTGGACATTTAGAAATTCTCCTGATTTGCAGATGAGGCCAGTTCACAAGACTGGCCTTTTTGTTTAACGCTTTAGCGAGTTGAGGGCAGTAGCCCGAAACAAAAACCACCCGCTAAGCGGGTGGAAGAGAGGGGCTTATTGCCTATTCTTTCTTTTTTGTTTCAGACTTTTTCTCCATGTCCTGGCGGATTTGCTCGCGCAGGGCTTTGGCCTGCGCCGAGCGCGGAGTCTGGCTGGATGTATTCGCCATGGCGCTGAAGCGGTCGGAAAGTAGCATGGTCAACAAAGCTTCCATAATACTACTGTTGGCCGTGCCGCTTTCGCCATTCCCGTTGCTGCCATTGCCGCTGCAATTCGTGGACGGGCAGAACGCCGAATCGCTTGGCCTGGAAGGCGATGAAGTCTACGACATCACTGGCATGAGCGATGACATGGCTCCGCAGAGCCTGATGAACGTCAAGGCCACCAAACCGGATGGCTCCACCATCGAGTTCAAGGTTAAAGCTTTGCTCAATACCGAAGTGGAAGTCAATTACTATCGCAATGGCGGTATTCTGCATACGGTGTTGAGAAATATGGTGAAGTAAATTCCGTAATTCGTAAGAAGTAAAAAGTGACGAGACCGGTGATAAGCTGGTCTCATTTATGTTTCGGATCACCAATCGAGAGAATACATAGTTTTTTCAACTTTGTTTGATGCGCGCATGACTTTGTCCAGCGCCTTGTCAAGTTTCTCTAAATCTTCGGGAAACTCGACTGCTACACGTGCAAAGTCCAGGCTCGCCTTTGCCAGACTGAAAGCCGGGCCGTACATCAATGGTTCACTAGAATTGGAACGCAACTTGGAGGCTTTCTCGTTGAGCTCATCCAATAACGGTTTCCAATCTTTCATTTTCTTTTGTTGGACTGGGGCAGGCTTCCAATCAGGGTCAAGGCTTTCAATAATTTCGCCTTTTTGTTTGGCGATGCGATAACGGTTTTTTACAGAAGTCGAAATACCAGGGCCGAAAGAGATATTGTGCCCTTCCAGCAAGCCATCATATATGATTCTCCCTTTAAAAGGCAGTAAGACGGTTTTTACATAAACAGGTAAGGGGACACCTCCCAGCACAACTTGAAGCGGTTGCGCTAAGGCCAAAACTGCATAGACATCATCGTCACGAATAAAAATTGCGTGCTTTTTTGTCAACTGCACGATAAAAAAACGATCGGCAATGAAGTTTTTCCAGTTGGAAATAATTTCGAGCTCATCTTTGGAAAACGAAAAGGGGTTTTCTCGTACAAAGCCGTCGATGACTTCTGGATTTTCATAAACCGCATTCCTCAATTCAACTCGTTCTCCGTTGGAAATCGCTTTATAGCCTTCGACATCCTTTAGCCCCTCGATGATTTTGAGTTGTTGATTTGCAAAGGTTTGCAGAGCAGGCATTAACTTGAAAAACAAGGAAGCGCCTTCACGGGATAGTTGCATGGGATTTGTCTCCTAATGAAAGTATATCTGTATCTTTCAGGGTTGGAAATAGTAAAAGGAAATATTTTTATCCTTGCAAATATTTGGACAAAAGAAATCCAAATTCAGAATTCGCAACGTACTCTTAATTGAAGGTATAAGCCAAAACAAATTTAGAATGAAGGTAAAAACATGAAAAACAAACTGTTCTTTAGTACGATCCTGATACTGGCAGTGTTGCTTACCGCTTGCGCTCCGCAGACCGCACCAACCTCAGCCCCTGCAGCCAACACGCAGGCTCCGATTATCCCGAATACCGGTTCGTCCTCTTCTAGCAGCAGCGACACGGTCATGGTTGCCAATAATCCCACGCTAGGCAATATCCTGGTCGATGCGAACGGTATGACCCTGTACCTGTTCCTGAAGGATAATGGCACCACTACCGCCTGCACCGGTACCTGTGCCCAGAACTGGCCGGCGCTGACTAGTGCTTCCCCCAACGTCGATAGCGGCGCAGATGCCTCTATGTTGGGAACCGCTCCAAGCACGAACCAGGTTACCTATAACGGTCACTTGTTGTACACCTTTGCCAAAGATGCGAATCCTGGCGATGTCAACGGTGAAGGACTACTCGATGCATGGTACGCCGTTTCTCCGTCCGGCGATCCGGTTAAACCAGCAACCAGTGCCAGCGCTGCTGCGACGCCTACGGCTGAATCCAATGCTGCCTCCATGAGCGGCGATACGGTCATGGTCGCCAACAATCCCACCTTGGGCAATATCCTGGTCGACGCGAATGGTATGACTTTGTATCTATTCCTGAAAGACAATGGGACTACCACCGCTTGCACTGGTACCTGCGCCCAGAATTGGCCGGCTTTGACCAGTGCCTCTCCAAATGCAGGTAGCGGCGCTGATGCAACCCTATTGGGAACCGTTCCAGACACCAATCAGGTTACCTATAATGGACACCTGCTATATACGTTTGTCAAAGACCAGAATCCCGGCGATGTTAGTGGTGAAGGGTTGCAAAACGCTTGGTACGCTGTCTCCCCGACGGGTGAAGCAGTCCAACCAGCGGGTGCCGAACCTTCACCCACGCAAAGCACCTACGGGTATTAAGCTGATCCAATTATGCTCACAAAGAACCCTATTGGCTAAATAGAGTAGTGACCGGCACTTTCAAAATGCCGGTCACTTTTTTTCATTGTGTCCATATTCGATGATATAGTAGTTATTGATTTTGCTGCGGTTGCCAAGCCATGTTGAAGAAATCAGGCATAGGATAACGAGGGCGCGGAGGCATCGTTCACGCCTCCCAGATGTTGAAGATCACACCGAAAGGATCTTGGATGTAGCAATCCTGCCCTTTACCGCGCCAACGCAGAACTTTACAACCGTTGGCCTCTAGGATTTCTCGTGCCTTTTCGAGATCATCTACAAACAATTCCATCACGGGTCCGCGGAATTCGTCGTCTTCGAGCACGAGCAGGTTGATGGGGTCGGCGTCCAGATTACCCAGTTCAGGATCATCGGAACGATTCTGAAAACCGAGCACATTTGTGTAAAAGTTTACGGCTTCCGAAAACTGATTTTGCGTTCGCACAGCGATGTTGGGGCTCATTCTAAATTTCATGAGGATATACTCCTTACTTTAGCGTACAAAGGGCCTGGCGGATCTCACCCAGATGATAGGCTGTGTGCACTACGATGGCCATCGCGCCGCCGATTTTATCTTCGCTGTCCCAGGCTTCCAGTTGGTGCAGTTCTTGGTTCATGCGTTGGTAGGTATGCTTGAGATTATCTTGGATTCCCTGCCACTCTTCAGGAGTGACTCTTTCGACGGTGCGCCAGATCTCGCCCCAATCCACATTTCCGGCGCTGCCCAGGAAGATGTAGCGTTCCAGCACTTCCAGATAAAAGGTGACATGGGCCACCTGCGCCGCCAGCGAAGCGCACTTGCCGCCGACCGGGATAGAGGCTTCTTCAGCGGAAACCGTTTCAAGGGTCTGGAAGAGAGACGTGTTTTTGTCCAGGTAAATGCCGTGATGGTTCTCAAAGGTCTCATCCAGCAAGTCGAAAAGCGAACTCAGGAAATGTTCTGGTTGGATTTGTTGGGGCATACACATCATCCTTTCTGAAGGGGAAATATAGCTGATATTATAGAATATATTTTCTAGTTTTGCAATCGGTTTTAATCAAGACTTCCGAAGTCTCGCAGACTTCGGAAGTCTTTTTGGTAACTCAGCTTCGGTCCGAAGCGTTGGGATGGGGTGTTGACGATGATGATGGTTCAGCAGTGAGCAGCCCGTTTTTGAGTGTAGCACTCCTTTGTCAAGATTGAAAATCTATACGATCACAAATCACGGCGTAGAATCACTTCGTCCCTGGCATTTCGCCGGTAGGGACAAAACCGAGCTTTTCATAAAAACCCTGCGGACCGGCATCTCCAGGTCTGTAACTGACAAGGATTTCTTTCGCGCCCGGGCGTGTCCGCACGTAATCGAACAGCAGTGCCAGTGCCCGCTTTGCGAACCCGAGTTTCTGGTAGCGTGCATCGATCATCAACCGCCGTAGGAAGTATCTCTGTTTGTCGACATCATCCGACAGCATCAAAAACCCGACCGGGGTTTCGTCGGCATAGATGGCGCGGAACCAGGCGATCTCGCGATCAAAGTAGGCCTGGGCAATCGACATCTCGTTGGTCGCCACATATCTGCTCTGTTCCGGGGCAACTTCGAGCACGAAGATATTCCACAAATTCTCTTTGGTCACTTCACGCAAGGTAATGATGGAGTTTTTGTTGATGGGTGGGGTATCGTAGTTGGTCATGATACTGCTCTTAGAATCCGTAATCAGGTGTTCACTTTATCATCCTAAACGAGAGTCAAGAAAACATCCACAATTCGTGGATCATATATCTTGCCTTTGTTGTCTTGAAGATAAGCGATAACATCTTCCCTGGCCCAGGCCTTGCGATAAGGACGGTCGGAAGTCAGTGCATCCCATTGGTCCACAATCGCAAAAATACGTGCGGGCAGGGGGATTTGTTCGCCTTGCAACCCTTCGGGATATCCAAGTCCATCCCAGTGCTCATGATGGCCGTAAGCAACCTCAACCGCGGGCTGCAGAAAAGAAACCTGAGAAAGCATTTGCTTCGCATACACGGGGTGTTGTTCCAAAATCTTTCTCTCTTCTTTGGTTAAAGGTCCGGGTTTCAGGAGGATTTCATCGGGGATTGCCAGTTTCCCGATATCGTGCAATAACGCACCGCGACGGAGGGTGACGATCTCTTCTTCACTGCTTCCTAACGCACGCGCCAAGCGGGTACTAAGTTCCACTAACCGGCGACTGTGACCCTCTGTCTCCCGATCTCGATATTCCAATACCGTGGCCCAGGCTTCCAAGGTCAGATCGTAATTTTTGCGTAGTTCGCTCTTGGATTCTTTGGCGCGCTCGAGATCGTTTTCCATATTGCACATCACGACCCATACAAATGCCGCCGTAGCTATGAGGAGGATGACAATCGGTATGAGAATATCAAATCTGGTCGGACCGATCGTCGGATGAACATATCCTTGAATTTCAAGAGCAACGAGCACCACTAAAGACAGGATCGCAGCGAGAGTAAAGAACGGGGCAGCACGTTTCCCGAAAAATAACGTGCCAACGATGATAAAGATCGGATAGCCCAGAATGCCGGAGTCACGTATGCCGTCACCATCAAATAGATTTATGCTGATAACTGCCAAAACCAATACACTGAGAATCAAAGCAGATAGGGTATATTGTCCTTTTCTATTTAGCCAAAGCATGGGGAAGCACATTAGCGTCAAGCCAAATAGCGCAATCACTGAATCCCAGGTTCTAAATGTGAGATCGATCAATCCAAGGACAAGGGAAGCGAACAGCACAATCCAAATGATAATCGAGAGCGTGTAAACTCGTTGTCTGTGTTCGTAAGAAGTAAAATTCTTTGACATGACATTTACCTATTAGAAACGGGGCGGCCTTGCAGGTCAATTCTGTGAATAAAGCCCATATCATTTCATGGGAATTTATAAAGGCATTATACTCTTCCCCTCATCAGACTTTCTCAACGTCCCAAACTGACGGTTGAAAAAAGTCTACATGTCGTGACAGTCTAACAGGTCCGATAGACAGACTTGTAAGTCCCATTGACTTAAAAGTGCGATAATGTCCAGCACAAAACACTTATTCGAAAAGTGCTATACTTAAACAGACTTTGCCCACCGAATCAACAATCTAAGCATCCCAGTCCGTCAAAGTAATTCGCAATTCGTATCCACCTTTTTCGCCAAACAGGAGGTTTATATGCAAGGACAGATGATGGATTATCAGCTCACTCTGACGCCATTGTTGGAGCGAGCGCAACGGCTTTTCCCAAAGAAGGAAATTGTCACCAAAGCGGGACCTGGGTTGGAACGTTTCACCTACGGGCAAATGTACGAACGTGTCGGGCGACTTGCCAACGCACTGGCCAAGCTGGGGGTCAAGAGCGGGGACCGGGTAGCGACCTTTGCCTGGAACAATGCCCGCCACCTGGAGATCTACTTCGCCGCGCCGTGCATGGGCGCGGTTTTGCATCCGCTTAACCTGCGTCTGCCACCTGAGCAGTTGATCTATATCGTGGCACATGCCAACGACAAAGTAATGTTCGTTGATCCAACCCTTTTGCCCGCCATCGAGAAACTATCACCGCACTTCAAGAACATCGAGGCTTATGTCATCATGGGGGATACGATTCCAGAAGGTACAACGATTAGCCCAGTGTATGCTTACGAAGAACTGCTGGCCAACGCCAGTCCCGAGTATCCCTGGCCGCAACTGAACGAGAACGATGCCGCCGCCATGTGCTACACATCCGGGACGACGGGCAATCCCAAGGGCGTGGTCTACTCGCACCGCTCGATCTACCTGCACTGCCTGGGACTGAGCATGACCGACTCGTTTGGTCTCTCCGAAGCGGACGTGTTCATGCCGGTCGTACCGATGTTCCACGTGTTGGCTTGGGGCACGCCTTTCGCCGGGGTTATGCTCGGTACGAAACTGGTCTTCCCCGGCCCGCACATGCAGCCGCGTGACCTGGCATCATTGATCGAGGCCGAGAAGGTGACACTGACTGCCGGGGTGCCAACCCTGTGGCTGGGCATCCTGAACCTGCTGGAAAAAGAGCATTACGATATGAGCAGCCTACGCGGCATGATCGTCGGTGGGGCAGCCGCGCCGCAGTCCATGATCGAGGATTTCGAGAAGAAGCACGGACTCAACGTGATCCATGCCTGGGGCATGACCGAGATGTCGCCGTTGGGGACGGTCAGCCACCTAAAGAGTTACCAACACGATCTGCCCGAAGCGGAGCAGTTCGCCATCCGCGCCAAGCAGGGCATTTCGGTGCCGGGCGTGGACATCCGGGCTGTGGACGAAGAGGGCCAGGAGATCCCTTGGGATGGTAAGGCCTTTGGCGAGTTGCAGGTCAAGGGTCCTTGGGTGGTCAGCGGATACTACAACGATGATCGTACTCCCGAGTCGTTCATGGACGGCTGGTTTCGCACCGGGGACGTGGTCACCATCGATCCCGAGGGCTTCGTCCAGATCGTCGACCGCACCAAAGACCTGGTCAAGAGCGGCGGCGAGTGGATCTCCAGCCAGGATTTGGAGAACGCCATCATGGCCTATCCAAAGGTGCTGGAAGCGGCGGTCATCGCCGTGCCGCATCCCAAGTGGCAGGAACGCCCGCTGGCTTGCGTGGTCCCCAAGCCGGACTTCAAAGACAGCCTGACCAAAGCCGAGATCTTCGAGCACCTGCGCGGGCGCTTCGACAGGATGTACATTCCCGATGACATCGTCTTCATCGAGGCCGTGCCGAAAACCAGTGTGGGCAAGTTCGACAAAAAAGTGCTGAGAGCCGAATACAAAGACTACCAGTTACCGGAATAACCCAATAAACGGTCCCGGCGGAGTTGAAAGTTTCCGCCGGGATTGCTTTTGAGGTTCATTGTCTCAGATGTTTCTGAATATTTAACGCTCTCACGACAAAACTTATAGGAATTACGCTGTTCGTGAAAAGATGCCGAAAATAAGGCTGTGTGACTCCTGACTTAATCGCATTGCGGCGCGATATAAATCACATAAAGTTTTTTTCTGCTCTCACTGATGCCTTTCGGAAATCCCCAAAAGAAATAATGCGCTTCCAATTCCGCCAGGATGTCAACGTCAAATGAAGTGTATGAAAAGGTAATGACCGTATCGAACGAGGGGGATGCTCCGCCCTCAGAGACAAGCTCGACGGGGATAATGCGCACATCGATTTCATCTGTGGTGCCATGCGTAAGCGTCTTACCTTGATAGAATGCCTGCAATTTATCCCAAGCGCTGGAATAGCTTCTGACCTCTCCAACTAGATAGGCACACTGGTTTTGAATGGCTCCGTCCTGATCCGTAGATGGGGAATACGTGTATTGAAATTTGAAAGCATCAATGAGCGCTGTATCCTGGGGGTGTTCCAAATGTTGGAACGTCTCCTCGTAACTTTTCAACGCGGTTGCGGTGCCAAGCATGACATACAAAACATAGATCAGGATCAACCCCAGGAAGATCCCCAGTCCCCAGATAAGCAATCGCTTTTTCATAAAGCCAACAACCTCTCGCAGACCAAACCAGGATTTGGGCAGATTATAAAGTAGAACATCTATCAGACTTTCATTAACCTCCCCAAACTTACAGTTGCGAAAAAGTCTCACACGTCGTATAAGTCTTACAAGTCAAGCAAGTCCGAGATCTGACGTGTCAGATATGTTGGACCTGTCAGACTATTTCGACTTATTAGACTAGGAGACTATAACATGTGGCATGGCGGTGGCTGGTTTAGCATGATGCGTGCGGGTGACGAAAAGCCCAAGGTAACCAAAGAACTTTTACTGCGCGTATTAGCCTACGCGCGCCCCTATTGGAATCACATCAGCGGGATGTTGGTGACGATCCTGTTCAGCACGGGACTCTCGCTGGTTTCGCCGCTCATCTTCCGCCAGTTGATCGACAAGGTCCTGCCGTCCAAGAACCTGAACCAGCTCACACTTTACGCGCTTGCCCTGTTGCTTGTCCCGCTCTTCAACGGCGGGATCAACGTCATCCAGCGCAGACTGAATGCCACTGTTGGCGAGGGCGTCATCTATGACCTGCGCGTGGCGCTCTTCTCACGCCTGCAGCGCATGTCGCTGCGTTTTTTCACCAACACCAAGGTTGGCGAGTTGATGTCCCGCCTGAACAACGATGTGGTCGGCGCGCAGAATGCCATCAGCAACACCATCGTCGGCATCGCCACCAACATTGTCCAGACCATCGCCATCCTGGCCGTCATGCTGACTCTCGAGTGGCGGCTGACGCTCGTCAGCGTGCTGATCATGCCGCTCTTCATCCTGGCGGCCCGCAAGCTGGGCGTAGTGCTGCGTGACATCGCCCGCCAGGGTATGGACATGAACGCGGCCATGAACGCTCACATGAACGAGACGCTCAACATCGGCGGCGCGCTGCTGGTCAAATTGTTTGGGCGCGCCAACGAGGAGGAAGAACGTTTCCGCCAGCGCGCCAAAGGTGTACGCGACATCGGTATTCGCCGCGCCGTGGTCGGTTCGGTCTTCTTCGTTATCATTGGGCTGGTCAGCGCGATTGGCACGGCGCTGGTCTACGGGCTGGGCGGCTACTTCGTCATTAAAGAAGCCTTTACCATCGGCACCATCGTCGCGTTCGGCTCATATCTCACTCAGCTTTACGGCTCGCTGCAAGGACTGGCGGGCGCGCCGGTCGAGTTCAGCACCAGCATGGTCTCGTTCGAACGTGTCTTCGAAGTCATCGACCTGCCGAAAGACATCGAAGAAAAAGAAGACGCCATCGTGCTGGATAACGTGCGTGGCGACTTGGAATTCGAGAACGTCACCTTCAATTACAGCATCGACACGTCTAAACTGCTCAGCGAGGTCAAACGCTACGGCAAGATGGACAATGTGACCGCGGTGCTTTCAGGGAGTCAGTCTGGGAACGGGAAAAAGAACGGGCGAACGGACGTCGTCCCCGAAAGGGGAGCAACTAGCGACTCGGACGTGACCGAGACTGCTCCCATCTCACAGGCCAGAGAAACGGCCCTCGAGTTCGGTCTCGTTTCATGCCTCTGCCGGACAGTTGGTCGCGTTGGTCGGTCCCTCGGGCGCAGGCAAGACCACCATGACCTATCTGATCCCGCGCCTGTACGACCCGACCGCAGGCGTCATCCGCATCGACGGGCACGACCTGCGGGATGTGACGCTCGAGTCGCTTTCGTCCGCGATTGGCATGGTGACGCAGGAGACCTACCTGTTCCACGACACCATCCGCACCAACCTGACCTACGCCAAACCCGATGCGGCGCAAGCCGAGATCGAATCCGCGGCGCGGGCGGCCAACATCCACCAGTTCATCACCGAATTGCCCGATGGTTACGACACGGTGGCGGGCGAGCGCGGCTACCGCCTGAGCGGTGGCGAGAAACAGCGCATTGCCCTGGCGCGCGTGATTTTGAAAGACCCGCGCATTCTCGTGCTCGACGAAGCCACCAGTTCACTCGACAGCGAATCCGAAGCCTTGATCCAGGAAGCACTCAAACGGGTCATGGCCGGGCGCACCAGCATCGTCATCGCCCACCGCCTGAGCACGATTTTGGCGGCGGACATGATCCTGGTGATGGACCGCGGCCAGATCGTCGAGCGCGGCACGCACGAAGATTTGCTGGCGCAGAACGGGTTGTACACCCAGCTTTACGAAACGCAGTTCAATCGAGAGAAAGCTGTTTAATTTGAACCGCCAAGCCCGCAAAGGGCGCCAAGGTTTTGAAAAGTCGCCAAGAAACCTTGGCGTCATAAAGAGAATCTTGGCGTTCTTCGCGCCTTGGCGGTAGATAAATCATGAGCATCAAAGGCGCGCAAGAACGCATCACAAAAACTGTCACCTCCTGGGAAGGCGTAACGGCTCAACCGCACCGCTTCGGCGGCGTGGAGTACGCCATTGGCAAACGCGAGATCGGACACATCCACGGCGACCACCTGGTGGACATTCCCTTCCCGAAGAAAGTGCGCGATGAGATCGTGGCTGCCGGGCGTGCGCGAGCCGCACCATATTTTGCCCGAAACGGGCTGGGTCAGTTTTTATTTGCGAGGGGAAGGGGATGTGGAGAAGGCGATTGCCTTGCTGCGGGAGAGTTTTGAGATTGCGATGAG
>CAWAVQ010000020.1:0-39079 GCA_963785535.1 uncultured Chloroflexia bacterium
AAATCCGCGATTTTTGAAGTTCGCGGATTTTTCGTTAGATTGCGCAAAAGTTACTTGCTGGCGGTAGAAAGTTTGAGGGCTAAGTAAATCGGGCAAACGTTCACAGCTGCAGTCAGCGCGAAGACAACTGCCAGCACGAGCAGTACAATCCCAAATGTGCCGGATACCATCCCGGTGAAATACAGCACCGCAAAGAGGGCTGCCAGAACAAAGCGGATAATGCGATCAGCGGAGCCTATGTTCTTTTCGATTTTCATTTTGATTTCTCCTTATGACGTCAAAAATTGAATGAGATACACCAGCCCGGTGACCAGGCTGACGCAGATCAGGCAAACCAGTGCCAGTTTGATGAGTTTCGTTTTCGTGTCGTCCATCTTTTGTTCCTGTATTTTCCTGTTCTGACCTTTTAGATGGATTTGGTGATAAAAAGTTGCATAACTGCGGTTCAAGTGGCTAAAACCCATGACAATTCTGTAAGTCAAAACAGGATGTTCTTCACATGTAATTTTGCTGATTGTGCATATAATTACCCAATCAAAACCACAGGGAAGGATTATGACAACTTTACCTGAAAAGCTGATTCCCTTTTTATGTTATGCCAAAGAAAATGTCGAAGTCGTGCGCCAGCTCGCTGAACGTTTAAAGGCTGAAGGCTGGATCGATCCCTGGTTTGATGAGGAAGACATCCTTCCCGGTCAAAAGTGGGAAGACCGTGTCGTGCAGGCAGTACACGAGTTCGCATG
This sequence comes from uncultured Chloroflexia bacterium, assembly GCA_963785535.1. Lineage (GTDB taxonomy): Bacteria > Chloroflexota > Anaerolineae > Anaerolineales > Villigracilaceae > JAABUE01. The sequence continues at coordinate 744 of CAWAVQ010000020.1, forward strand.
CGGTTATTGTTTTTCTTTCCAAGATTGCAGTGGAAAGCGAAGGATTTTTTCACAAAGAGCTTACTCTGGCCTTGGATACCGCCGAAGAAAAACCTGACGGGACGATCTTCATTATTCCCATCCGGCTCGACATTTGTGATGTGCCCCAGCGTTTATCCCAATACCAGTACGTGGATTATTTCGGCAATGAGATGAAGATAGAACGTGTATACCAAAACTTGTTGACTTCTCTAAAATTGCGGGCAGAAGGGCTTGGGATCAGAATACCGTAAGATATGGTTATACAAAGAGCTCTCGAGATGCGTTATCTCGAGAGCTCTTTTCTTATCACTTACAATCCAAATTTTACAAACTTAAGTGCGAATTTCCCTGCGTTGGAAAGAGGTATAGCTCAAGGCAAACAGCAAAATAGTAGCCGCGATCATGCCGGTGAGATTCGGCCAGATGATCAGTAGGCTTTGTCCTACCGGTAACGGTGCACCTAAAACTGCGCCCTGTAACTCGATGGGAAGGAACAATCCCAGGGAACGCACTGCCGGACTCAGCAAGCCTATGGTTGTTTCTATAAAGAGGGTATTGGGAGAAATGCGACTTAACGCCAATTGCAGTTTTGCCTGGGCCAAGACTTTCATCGAGAAAGCCGTATTGGATGGGTTTCAAAGTTTGGGCCAACAGACTTGCCAGGATTCCCCAAAACACGGTGAAAAACAACCATACGGCGATGGAAGCCAGGGCGGCTGTGGCTGCCTGGTTGAACAGGGTGGAAAACAACATTGCTAGCGCCATCCAGAAACCGCCATATACGATGGTCGCCAGCAAGAACAGCAGGCTGCGCGCAACCTCCTGACCTGTGGGTGGCACCCCTAAACCAAGTAAACCGATACCGAAAACCAGCAACCAGATCGCTGATAGCACCAGAGCCAGCGTAAACAGTCCTCCCAGGAATTTGCCCAAAAGCAACGCATCTCGGTAAATTGGCTGTGACAGCATCCTTGAAATGGTACGGCGATTGAATTCGCCGTTGACAGAATCGAATGCCAGGGAGATGGCAACTAAGGGAACTAGAAAACCTAGGAAGCCAGCAAAGGCCGGTAACGGATCACGAGCCGTGGTGAACAACTTCAAGAACAGAAATTGGTCCGGACTGGTGGTCGAGCCGGTCGAGCTTGAGAGTTGCTGCAAGGCGGAATATCCTGTTCCCACTGCAGTGAGCACAACCAGGATCTCGAGGATACGCATCCTGGCGCTGGTCAGGTTATCGGCCATCTCTTTGGTAATAACAGCTCCCAGGCCTCTCCAGGGAGAACCTTCACGTACTTTGTTTCTACTTTCTGGGGCCATGATTCACCTCCTCGAAGTAAGCGTTGTAGATGTCATCCAGACTCAAATCCTCGATATCCAATGAAGTTAACTTTCCACCGGCATTGACAATCGTACTGGCCGCCTCAGAACGTAAATCTTTGGTTGCTACCAATGTATAAATATCTGGGGCTTTGAAATTGACCTCTACAACGCCTGGAAGCTTGTGCAATACTTCTACGTAAGAAGTCTTTGACCCATTCGCTCGCAGGCGGACATGGTAACCGCCACCCAGTACCTTTCGTGCCAACTCAGCAACTGTTCCTTCCAAAACCATATGTCCCTGGTGGAACAACCCGACCCGATCACAGACTTCCTGGACCTGGTACAGCAAATGCGATGACAATAGGATTGTGATTTCAGCCTCTGAAAGCTCGCGGATCAATTGTAGGAATTCGCGCGCCAGTTCAGGGTCCAGACCCTGGGTCGGCTCGTCCATGATGATCAGTTGGGGATTCTTGATCAAAACATCTGCCACGCCCAAACGTTGCCGCATGCCTCTTGAAAACGTCTTGACACTATGACCGGCAACTTCGGTCAGCCCCACCTTCTCCAGGGCCTCGTCAATCCGTTGGTTTGATTCCTGACGTGACAGGCCGTTCAGCTTGGCGATGTAGATCAGATTCTCGCGAGCGGTCAATTCATCATAAAACCCGACCTGATCTGGTATATAGCCAGCACGGGATTTGATGCTCAATGGTTGCCGGGCGGGATCGAACCCCAATACCTTTACCTTACCAGCGGTTGGCTCGGTCAGCCCCAATAGCATCAAAATGGTGGTGGTCTTGCCAGCCCCATTCGGGCCCAGCAAACCGAAGACTTCACCTCGCTTGACTTTTAAGATTCAAGGAATCGACCGCGACAAAGTCACCGTATTTCTTTGTCAGATCTCTAGTTTCTATTATGTTGTCGCCCATGCTTCACCCTCCTGCGACTCTACCTGCGGCCGAAGCGTGTGACGGCCATGGCGACCACGCCAACTGCGATAGCAATCAGCGCGATCCCGGCCACGCCCCACAGGGTCGACGTGGCAACCGTGATGCGGAAATCAGCCGATTTTGTAGCACCATCCACAGTGCGGGCATTGACAGTGACGACATAATCACCGGCGACTGCCTTATCAGCTGGCGTGAGGTTGGCTGTCACCTGGATCTGGTTTCCGGCGGGGATTTCATCGATTACCTTCGGGTCAAAGGAAACTGTCCAGCCAGAAGGTGCATTAGCGCTCAACTCGACACCTTGCGCGGGGGCCGTCCCGGTGTTATTTACTACAACCTGGAACGTGGTCGCTTTTCCCGCATTGGCGTTGCCCGATAGGCGACCATCCGGGCCTGAAACGCCCAAAGTGTACTGTCCGGTGATCTTAGCAGTTAGATCCAAATTTGCCTGTAAATCGCCAGCATCGGCGTAAACCGTAAAGGGATAGTCACCGGCTGCTGTATCTGAAAGCGGGGTCAGTTCGACGCTGATGCTCTTGGACTGGTTTGCGCCTATCGGGAAACTGGTCACCTCCTGCCCGGAGAGCATGAATTTGGTCACGAAGCCGGAAGGAGCATCTGCGGTCAGGTTGACAGTCAAGTCTTGATCCCCGTCATTCCTGAGTGTGGTGTTATAGCGGAAGGTAGTGGTTGGAGAGCCCTGGATAGTCGGCAGGTCGGTTGTAAAAGACAGGCTGGCTGGCACTTTTTCCTGAACGGTCAAAGTGATTGGCAGTTCAGCCTTTTCTGTCCCGCTCTGGGCCAGCACCACGAAGTTGTAGGTGCCGGATTTTGCATCTTTGGGCGGATCCAGTCGCAGGTCGACCGTTCCCGAAGAATTCGCATCGACGTAAACGGATTGAACAACCCGGCCACCGCCCAGGAAGGTGGCGGTCCACCCATCGGGTATCTGTCCCATGCTCATCGCAACTGTTTGCGCGAGGTCCGTGGTTTTCAGATTGAGGCTGATACTGACCGATGCCCCAAGCTGGGCCACCTGGCTTGGATAAGTTGTTGTAATGGACAAATTCGGTGAATTTCCTTGCGCCTGGGCCATCATCGGCCAAAACAGGGTAACCAACATAAGCGATAAGATAGTTGGGAAAATAACCCTTAAGCGTTTCATCTTCTAACTCCTTGTATCGATCAAATGATTTAGTTGGGAACCTGCAAGAATACGGCACGTATGATACGCTTTGACCTCCCTTTTGACATTACAAACAGAATAAGCGAACCTTATGGTTTCCTTAAGCGACTTAAGAAAAAAGACACGCCTCGTTCTGGACCTCGGCCTGCATCCGCAAAATAAAACGATTCCAGTTCCTGACTGAGTTTGGAATCAAAAACCTTGCGAGACCTGGAACCCATCGAGCTATGCTCTCAAGGTAGATCTTCGCAAGGTTGATAATTTTTAATGTGCTCGTTCTTCAACGCAGTCTTGATGACGAGCACCATGCTCTAAATATTCAATCACTTATCCGTTTGTTCGTTTCGTGGAGATGCACTTGCGCCTGTGGACAACGCCGCTTCGATGATCTGTTGGATACGCGGCGCCATACTGGACGGGTCGGGATGCAACCCTTCGACCAGCAGCGCGCTGTCAAAGATTTGCTCGATGATCATGGTCTCCAACCCGGATTCAGGTTTCAGGTTAACCAGATTCTTCAAGAATGGATGCGATGGATTCAATTCCAGGATTTTCTTGGGAATTTCATATTCCCTGCCAAGGTATTTGTAAACGCGCTGCAGTTCCGGCTCGAGACTGCCGTCCGGGTCCACCAGCCGCGCCACAGACTGTGACAGGCGCTGGCTGGCGCGCACATCTGTCACACGTTCCCCCAATACCTGCTTGAAGCGCTCGATCAAAGTCTTGAAATCATCGTCCGGGATTTTCTGCGCTTCGGTCTCTTCTTTGGGCTTTTCGGGTGTCTCTATGTCGGCCTGAGCCACGTTTTTGAGCTCGAAGTCTTTGTATTTGCGCAGGCCCATCAGCATAAATGGGTCCATCGGATCGGTCAACAGCAATACTTCCGTGCCCTGTGACTGGAAGTAATCCAGGTGCGGACTGAGCAGTATAGATTTGGGGTCTTCGCCGACGATGTAGTAAATCGCCTTTTGTCCTTCCTGCATGCGCCCGGCATAATCTTCCAGTGAAGACCAGGTCTCGGGATGCAGGTTGGTCTTGAAGCGCAGCAATGGCTGGATGTTTTCGGCATCAACAGGGTTGGCCGCAATGCCCTGCTTGAGATAGACACCAAATTCCTGCCAGAAAATTTGATACTTTTCGATATCGTTTTTGGCAAGGTTTTCCAGTTCTTTCATCACTTGGCCGGTAACCACTTTTTTCAGGCGCGGCATCAGCCCAACAGATTGCACCGTCTCGCGCGAGACGTTGAGCGGCAAATCTTCCGAGTCGACCACGCCCTGCACGAAGCGCAGGTATTCGGGCAGCAAGTCCTTGTTGTACTCATCGATCAAAATATTGCGGGAATATAGTTTCAGCCCATCATCTTTGCGCAGCGATAAGACTCCGCGCTCGCCTTTGCCCGGGATGTACAGCAGAGCGTAAAGCTGCACTGGCGCATCTGTAATCGTGTGAATGTACAAAAGCGGGTCTTCGAAATCGAGGGTTACCTGGCGGTAAAAATCCTTGTACTGTTCTTCGGTCACATCTGATTTGGATGTACGCCACAGCGAGGTCTGTTTGTTGACCTGCTTTTCGTCCTCGCCAACGTAAATTGGGAAGTTGATGTAATCCGAATGTTTGTGGATGATATTTTTCAAACGGTAATCTTCGGCAAACTCACTCGCATCTTCTTTGAGTTTGATCTCGATCTTCGTACCACGTTCGTTCATTTCCGCCGGGCTGATTTCAAAATTATCCTCGCCGGTGGCATACCAACTGACCGCTTTCGCACGCGGTTTATAGGAACGCGACGTGACTCGCACCCATTCTGCCACCATGAAAACGGAATAGAACCCGACCCCAAACTGCCCGATCACTTGGGTCAGGTCCACGTTCTTTTCCTTGGCCACCTCAATGAAATTGCGCGCTCCCGACTGGGCGATAGTGCCCAGGTTCTCGATGATCTCGTCCTTGGTCATCCCGATGCCGGTATCCTGAATGGTCAGGATGCGGGCTTCTTTGTCCGGCGTGATGCGGATGCACAACTCAGCTTCGGGGTCCAGTACGTTCCGATCTGTCAGCATCTCGAAGCGAATGCGGTTGAGCGCGTCCGAAGCGTTCGAGAGCATTTCCCGCAAGAACACTTCCCGTTCTTTATACAGGGAATGGATCAGAATGTTGAGTAATTGTTTGGTTTCGGCTTTGAAAGAGAAAGATTGCCCCTCACCCTGGGATGCAGTTGGGTTGGTATCAGTCATATTTGCCTCCTGTGTGAAAAATGCGCTAGCTATCCGGAGCTTTCTCCGCGGTAACCATGTTTTGATATTCGGTCAATTTCCGATGATTATTTTATACCGCTCATATCAAGCTGTTACAAGAGGATTGTTAGAGAAATATCAACGGAATTTTAATCAGATTCTAGCGCTCTTTTTAACTTTTTTTGACGTATTTCATACATTCGCGGATTAAATTAAGAAGCGTAAGTTCCAAACAAAAATTATTGAAGGAGGTTCACTATGTCCAATCTAATTCGTTGGGAGCCCATGCGCGAAATGATGACCCTGCGCGAGGCCATGGATCGCTTGTTCGATGACGCTTTCACTCGCCCAGTCGGGATCAGTGGAGTCTCCGCCATGCCCGCCATAGACATGTACCAGACCGATGACGAGGTAGTCGTGAAGGCGACGCTGCCCGGTCTCAAGGCGGAAGATGTAAACATTACTGTCACTGGTGAAACCCTGACTTTGCGCGGCGAGTACAAGCAGGAGAACGAACAGAAGGAAACTACCTATCACATCCGCGAACAACGCTCTGGTTCCTTCGAACGCTCGCTCTTTCTGCCCACCGACGTCAAATCCGACAAGGCCAAAGCGGACTTCGAGAACGGTATTCTGACCATCACGATGCCAATCGCCGAAGAGGTCAAACCGAAATCCATCACGATCAAGGCTAAATAATCGCTTCTCTCCCTTCATAACAGACGCGCCATCGGGCGCGTCTGTTCGTATAATACTGTTCAATTGGGTGTAAACTATTCCCATGGCACGCACCATTCTACTGGTTGATGACGATGCGCTCATGCGGCGCAGCCTGGCCTTCCATCTGGAGCAGGCCGGCTATCGCGTCCATACCGCTGCCAGTGCGGAAGACGCCCTGGCGCTGGTACGACGCACGCCGCCCGATCTGGTCCTGCTGGATATCGGTCTGCCGGAAATGGACGGCCTGGACGCCTTGCGCGAAATGAAGGCGGAGCAGGACCTGCCGGTCATCTTTCTGACTGCTCGCCGCCGACAACTGGACGAAGTGCTCGGCCTGGAATTGGGCGCGGATGATTACATCACCAAACCTTTCGACTTGGACGTGGTATTGGCGCGCATCAAGGTGGTATTGCGCCGAGACAGTAAGCCATCCCAGCCCGAGAAAATCAGCGAGCGCCTCATCGTCGGGGACCTGGAAATTGCTCCCGATTCCCATACCGCCGCCTGTGCCGGGCGTTACCTCGACTTATCTCCCCGCGAATTCGACCTGTTACATGCCCTGGCTTCTCAGTCTGAAAAAGTGATCTCCACCGAAGATTTGCTGGCCCAAGTATGGGGCGCGGAATTCATCGGTCAGCCGCAGGTGGTCTACGTGCATATCCGCTGGTTGCGTCAGAAAATCGAAGACGATCCGAACCATCCCAAACGCATCCTGACGGTGCGGGGTGTGGGTTATAAGTTGATCCCGCAACCAGCGAAGTGATGCCACTATGTTCCGCACCCTGCGCAACCGCCTGATCCTCAGTCACATTTTGCCGGCTCTGCTTATCATCCCCTTGATGGGCGCGGCCATGGTGTACGTGCTGGAAACCCGTTTCCTGCTGCCGATGGTGTACGGAGATTTGGCCAGGGATGCCACGCTGATGGCCGAGATCACCCGCAACCAGCCCATCTTCTGGCAAAACAGCGAAGCGGCCCAGGCGCTGGTAAATGGCGTCAGCCCGTATGTCAGCGGACAACTCTCGTTTGTGTCAAGCGATGGGCTGGTCCTGGCTTCCAGTGGGACGGCAGGCGGTGGGGTCGGTACACGCGTGGTAGACCTGCCCGATCTGACAAATGTGAAGCAAGGCGAAATTGTCGAGTTGCAACGCGGGCCACTTGCTGAAGTGTTCACACCAGTCTACGATCTGAGCGGGAAGGCCATTGGCATTGTTCGTATGACCACGCGGGTGGTCACGGTTTCGGATGAGGTTTACCAGTTGCGCTACCTGCTAGGGGCAGTGTTGCTGTTGGGTGTGCTGGGAGGCATTGGGCTGGGTTCGTACCTGGCCTTCAACATCAACCGCCCGATTCAGTATGTGACGCGTTCGATCCAGGCGCTGGCAAAAGGCGACTGGCAGGCGCATCTTGAGGAGCGCGGCCCGGATGAAATGCGCACACTGGCGCAGGAAGTCAATACACTGGTGGACCAGTTGAACAGCCTCGAACAGGCGCGGCGGCAGTTGTTGGCCAACCTTGTGCACGAACTGGGAACTCCGCTAGGCGCTATCCGCTCAGCCATCCTGGCAATGCTGAAGGGCGCGGACAAAGACCCGCAATTGGCGAACGATTTGCTGACTGGCATGGACGGCGAGACCGCCCGTTTGCAGCGTCTGCTGGATGACCTGGCCGGACTGCACGACCAGGTGTTGGGCCGGCTGGAATTGAACCGGGTGCCGGTCAAGCTCGATGATTGGCTGGCAGGCACGTTGTCCCCCTGGGAGGCGGCAGCTCGCGAAAAGGGATTGACGTGGGAGGTAGAAGCTCCGTCAGCATTGCCGGTCATCGTGATGGACCCCGACCGTATGGCACAGGCGCTTGGCAACTTGCTCAGCAATGCCATCAAGTTCACGCCCGCCGGAGGAAAGGTTTTCACTGTGGTCGAGATGAGTGGGGAACAGCTTACGATCCAGGTGGCCGACACCGGACCGGGTATTCCGCTGGAGGAACAGGCCAGAATTTTCCAGCCATTCTATCGCGGTACGCACGGTCGCCGGATTGTGCGGGGCATGGGGTTGGGGTTGAGCATTGCGCGTGACATCATCACGGCGCATAACGGGGAAATTGCGCTAGAGAGTTCGCCCGGGAACGGTTGTCGCTTCATCTTGCGGATGCAAGTTGAAGTCCCGAATGAGACGTGACTCTCTGAAAATCGTTCTATCAACCTTAATGCAATCATAAGGTTCGCTTATCCAATCGATAAAGTCAAAAAACAGCCTTGCGCGTATGATACTGAACGTATTCATTCTGGTTTCTAAACCGGATCATATGCTTGAGATAAGGAGATATCCATGACAAAGCGAACCATTTCCCTTTCTATTCTGGTTGTTTTTTCGCTGCTTGCTCTGACTGCGTGCGGCGGCATTGCCCTCTCTACGAATTCTGCGAACAGCCCGAATGCCAATCCAGCCCCTGTGCAGCCTGCGCCTACGAAAGCCCTCTCAGCGCCTGCAGCAGGCACAGTGCCATCTGGCGGCTCCACCGACCTGCTGGCGGCCTACCAGGGCACCCTGGAAAATATCTATACGTCGGTCAGCCCGTCTGTCGTCAATATCCGTGTGGTGCAGAAGGTAGCTGCATCCGGCACGACTACATCACAGCAGATACCGGGTTTTCCCTTCTTCAACCTGCCTCAGGGGCAGCAGCAAGCTCCACAACAGTACCAAACTGCACTGGGTTCAGGTTTCGTGTGGGATCAAAGCGGCCATATTGTGACCAATAACCATGTCGTTAGCGGTGCAGATAAGATCGAAGTCACCTTTAGTGATGGAACGATCGTGCCCGCCACACTGGTCGGTGCGGATCCTGATAGCGACCTGGCAGTGATTAAGGTCGATGTGGCGGCCGACCAACTTCACCCAGTAACGCTGGCGGATTCGACTGCGATCAAGGTTGGTGAGTTGGCTGTTGCGATTGGTGAACCCTTCGGCCTGGAAGGCTCTATGACCACTGGTATCATCAGTGCAGTGGGGCGCTCCCTTCCCGCAGATCAAACTGCTGCCCAGTCCTACACAATCCCGGACGTTATCCAAACCGATGCGCCCATCAATCCGGGCAACTCTGGTGGCGTGTTGGTTGATGCAGCGGGACAGGTGTTAGGCGTGACTTCAGCGATTGACTCGCCTGTGCGCGCTAGTTCTGGCGTCGGTTTTGCAATCCCTTCATCGATAGTCAATAATGTTGTCCCCGCTTTGATTACGAATGGCAAATATGTTCATTCTTGGCTGGGTATCAGTGGCGCGAGCTTGGTTCCCGAGCTGGCCACAGCTATGAACCTGGATGCCAGCCAACGTGGGGCATTGGTTGAAGAAATCATGCCGAACAGCCCCGCTCAAAAAGCCGGATTGCAGGGCAGCAATAAACAGGTGACGATTGAAGGACAGAATGCTATTGTTGGCGGTGATGTGATCACAGCTATCGACAACCAACCCGTGCTTCAAATGGATGACCTGATCGCTTATCTGGCCGATAGCACCAAAGTAGACCAAACGGTTACCTTAACCATCTTGCGAAACGGAAAGCAACAGACTGTGGACGTAACCCTGGCGGCCCGCCCATCTTCGAATGCAGGTGGCAGCGCAACTGCGCAGTCCGGTAGCACGCAAGGAATCACATTGGGCATCCAGGGAACAACAGTCGACTCTTCGATTGCTGGTGCGATGAACCTGCCCAGTGGGCAACAAGGTGTGCTGGTAATACAAGTTCAGTCGGGTAGCCTGGCGGATACGGCCGGCCTGCGCGGTGGAAATACGTCTGTGACCATCAACGGGCAGCAGGTTGAAGTCGGCGGTGATATCATCACAGCCGTCAACGACCAGCCGGTTGCGAGCATTCAGGATCTGAGAGATGCCCTTAGCCAACTTTCATCAAATCAGAGTTTGTCCCTGACGATTTTGAGGAATGGCACCCAACTTCAAATCACCATTCAACCGGGTCAGTAACAGCCTGATTGAAAATAGTGTAAGTCACTTCGACTTGGGGGCAACCCGTAGGGTTGCCCCCAGCAGCCATTAAAACTATGGAAGTCAACAAGGAATCTCCCGTTCGTAATACTTGTAGACAAGAGAAGGATTTGCTGGGATCACGAAGTTCATCTATTTGGTGATGTTTCTGTTGATTGGTTCGAGCAGTGTCATCGAGATTGCCGGTATACGTCAACCTGCTGCTGCACGGGGCATTGCGGACTCCAGGTCGGCTCAGCATCCCTGTCGGCGATGAAGGGGCTGCCACCCACGTTTTGGTATTTCACCTGGGAGATAGTGGATCGGGTTTGTGTGAGGATCTGACGGTTACTGCCGCGGGGAATGCCCTCTATTCGAGCTGTGATCATAGCGTGAAAAAACGATATGTCTTAAATGGAACGGAGCTCTCGCAACTACAGGGTTGGATTAAGCAATTCCAAGCTGTTCACTACGATCACAGCGGCCAGACTCAGAGCGGTACTATAATGGTTCAACTCTACTTGAATGGACAGGGCAGCCAGCAGGCAAGTGATATAGAAATACAGCAGTTGGTCGACTTTGCGGCTGCTTTGGCTGCGAAAACTGCTTCGCAGCCATGATGCCAAATTTGAAGCATTGAAAGGATAATCTAATGGATATTGGCCCCTCTGAACTCATTATTGTTCTGATAATCGTATTGCTCATTTTCGGCCCTGGTCGCATTGCAAAGCTGGGTCGCGAACTTGGATCCGGCATTCGGAATTTCAGGCAGGGCATGGAAACGCCTCCCGAATCCGAAGACGATAAGGAAGAAAAAAGCGAGGAAGAGAAACAGGAAGAAGGCGAGAAATAATCTCAATGTAAATCAATACACCGCTGACTCGTATTTAGAGCAGCGGTGTATTGTGAAAATAGTTGATAAGTCAATCCACGTGATTGGTCAACGTTTCTTGAATCTTACCAAGTATGTTTTCCAGATTCAGTACGTATTGAGCACCAAGTTCTTCCAATGTGCAATACTTATTCATAAAACGCCCAACACAATCCACACGCGACTTGATCAGCAAAGATACTATCAGCGGAGATAGTTCCTGCAAATCGGCTATCAGGCTATCGAGCTCCAAACGCGCGCCTTTTAAAGAACATTAACCAGTTCTTGTTGCTGGGCTTCTACAATCAGAAAACTCTCCACAACCTGTGGGTCGAAATGTTTTCCGCTTTGCTCCTTGATATATTGAAGCACCTGCTCTCTTGGCCAGGCGGGGCGATATGGCCGGTCGTTTGAGAGTGCATCCCACACATCTACAATCGAGAAAATGCGCGCTTCCAGCGGGATTGTTTCTCCTTTCAAGCCGTGCGGATATCCGCTGCCATCCCACTTTTCATGATGATAGTAGGGAATATTGAGTGCATCGTGTAGGTATTGGATCGGCTTGAGCATCTCATAAGCAAATTGTGGGTGTTTGCGCATGAGCTCCCATTCTTCTTCCGTCAGCTTGCCGGGTTTTAGCAGGATGTTGTCTGGCACGCCCAGCTTACCAATATCGTGCAGCATAGAGCCGCGCCAGATGTGCACGAGCTGCTCGTTCGGAACACCCATGGCCCTGGCAAGTTCGAGCGTAACCTTGGTCACGCGTTCGGTATGACCCTCGGTCTCCTTATCCCGTAAATCCAGGGCACGTGACCAGCCTGCGATCGTTGCGTCGTAGGCCATCAGTAAGCTTGAGTTTGAAAATTGCAGATTTTCGAAGAGTAACGCGTTGTCAACTGCAATCGCTGCTTGCCAACCTAACGCGTCAAGGAAGCTCAACCAATCCAAGGATGGCTTGAGGAGCGATCTGTGAAAGATTTCCAAGACGCCTTTCACCTCGCCTTTGGCTATCAGGGGCACCGCAAAATAGGAAACGAAACCTTCATCTGCCAGAAGGTTCTGGCGTATAAATTTCTCTTCGGACTTGTTCAGATCCTCGACATGGACAATGTCACGGTGCAATACGGCTTTGCCTGTGAACCCCTCACCTAAACGCAGCCGGGTCGTTTTGATAGCGGAAGTGCGGAACCCTTGGCTGGCGATATAGTCAAGATGTCCAGTTCCAGGCTTTGCCAGTAATACGTCAGCAGCATCCACGCCAAGTTGTTTGATCAACTGTTCCAAAACGGTTCGAAGCGTGAGGCGCAGATCCAGGCTGCTACTAATGGCCAAGTCAATTTCACGCAGGGCTTCCAGGTGTTCCAGTTGGTTGACAGTCTGTTCGTGCAGATTCGTGCGATTGATGGCGTTGCCGCCAATGGATGCCAACGTGTTAAGCACGCGCAGTTCGAGGGGATTGAGAACGCGCGGCAGGGAAACATTGATGAACATGACGCCAATGATACTGCCAGCAGCTTGCAATGGCATGCATACGCCGCCCATCCCTGCTGGAATGCGGGTGCGTATCGATTCGGGAGATGCGCAAGTCGGTGTGAAACTCATGCGAAACGAATTCCAGGCCACTTTCCATCACCTGGCCTGGAACACCCTCTCCACGTTTATAGGCGAACATCATGGCTTCATCCCAGCCTCGCTGGGTCTCCCATGTGTACGCTGTCTGAAATAGGGTCATATAGCCAGATACTGCCGGCATCTGCAGAGACCAGTCGGATCGCTTCATCCAACAAATGATCTGTAATTTCTTTAAGTGTTTTAGGGGTACGCAGAATGACCGTCATTGCAGCAATGGCTTCCAGTTCACGCTCGCGTTGTTTTTGAGCGGTGATATCGAGCATAATCCCCTGCCAGAATTGAGGCTGGTCCTTTGCATCACGTACCAGGGTATTTTGATCGCGCACCCAAACTACACGGCCATCGCGCGCTACCATCCGATATTCCATATCGAACGGTTCACCACTCTTATTGACGGCCTCGACGCGCGCGAGCACTGCCTCTCGATCCTCCTCATGTAATATTTTTTCCCATGATTTGGGGTCGGCAAGCCATTCCTCCGCCGTGTATCCGAACATGGCTTCAATCTGTGGGCTGACGTATATTGTGGAATTCACGTCGCCAGCCGGGTTCATGTAAACCACTGCTGGAAGATGCTCAACGAGACGTCGGAATTTAGCCTCGGATTCCTGTAAAGAGCGTTCCGCTTTCCTACGTTCACGGCGTACTTCGGCATCCTGAAGTTCACGCTGAACGGCTGGCAAGAGTCGGGCCCAGTTTCCCTTGATAATAAAATCGTGGGCGCCAGCTTTGAGCGCTGCAACAGCGGTTTCTTCCCCAATTGTGCCAGAGGCGATAATAAAAGGAATGTCCATCCCCGTGCCTTGCAAAATCTCCAACGCACCTAACGCGTTGAAAGACGGCAAGGTGTAGTCGCAGATGATCAGGTTCCAGGTTTGAGTGGCGAGTGCAGCCTGCATGCCGCGAGCAGAAGCAACTCGTTCGAATTCGACCTCAAGGCCGCCCCGCCGTAGTTCCCGGAGGATCAGTTTGGCATCATCTTCAGAGTCCTCGACGATCAAGATGCGCAGGCGTTTTTCCAGCATTTCTCACGTCCTTGGTGGCGATTCGTTTAGAACAAGCCAATACAGACCGAGCTGTCGTACAGCTTCGATAAACTGGTTGAAATCCACAGGTTTACGGACATAGGAATTTGCACCTCTACTGTATCCTTCGATCAAGTCCTGTTCTTCTTTTGAGGAAGTCAATATGATCACAGGAAGCAAGCGGGTAGACGGGTTGGCGCGGATTTGTTGTAACACCTCCAGCCCGTCTACCTTTGGAAGTTTCAAATCTAATAAAACGATCTCAGGAAAATCGTGCAGATCATGTGCGGCATGTGCGCCTCTACGGAAAAGAAAGTTTAAAGCTTCTTCACCATCACGAGCCACGACTATTTTGTTCTTGATGTTGTTTTTACGAAAAGCCCGTAAAGTGAGGGCTTCGTCATCAGGGTTATCTTCGACCAGTAAAATCACTTTTTCTTCCATCCTTTGCTCCCACTACACAGTAAAGTAGAACGTTGCTCCTTGGCCCAGGGTGCCTTCTGCCCAAACCCTTCCCCCGTGGCGGTGAATGATGCGCTGGACAATTGCCAGCCCAATCCCGGTACCAGGAAATTCGCTGACTGCGTGCAGGCGTTGGAATGCGCCAAACAGTTTATCCACGTAGGTCATATCAAAGCCGCTGCCATTATCATGGACAAAGTATACGCAACCTTCTTCGCCCTCGCTGGCGCTAAATTCAATCAAGGCCAACTCTTTTTGGGATGTAAATTTCCAGGCATTGCTCAGCAGGTTTTCAAGCACGATTTTCATCAACCGTCCGTCTACTTCTGCTTTCAATGCCGGTGTAATGGAGAAGCTCACTTTGCGCTCAGGCTGCCTCTGTTGCAGTTCTTTGGCAATGTTTTTCGCCAGAGCGCTCAGATCAACTGTGCTGCGTTCGATGGAAGATCGACCTATGCGAGACAGATTCAGAAGATCGTCGATCAATTGCGCCATACGTTGGGCGGCAGCGCGGATACGGTTCAGGTAATCCTGCCCTTCCTCTGGAAGTTTGTCGAGGTAATCTTCGAGCAGTGCCAGGCTGAAACCGTCGATGCTGCGCAGGGGAGCACGCAAGTCATGCGAAACGGAATAAGAAAAGGCTTCCAGTTCTTTGTTGGCAGCTTCCAGTTGGGCTGTGCGCTGTGCAACGCGTTTCTCCAATTCTTCATTCAGTCTGCGCACTTCCTCTTCTGCACGCTTACGTTCGGTTATATCGTTAGAGAGCACAAAGATACCTTCTTGAATCGGTTGAATGCTCAACTCGAACCAGCGCTTATCGCTATCGGGGTAAGTGAATTCGTTCAACATCTTTCGAGAAACACGTTCCTGCATGCAACGTTCCAGTGCAGAAAACATCTCGGTCTTTTCGATGCCAGGGTAGACTTCATCCATCCTGTGGCCGATCATATTTTCCCGCGTTTCACGTCCCTGGCGGATAGCTGCATCATTGACGTAAAGATAGCGCCAGTCGTAACCGATAATCTGAGCGCCTTCCAGCATATTGTCGAGCGTGCTGTGATACAGTTGTTCGCTGGCACGTAGCGCTGCCTCGATCTTTTGACGTTCACTGATATCGCGTAGGATTGCTGTAAAGGATTTTACGCCCCTGATCTCGTTTTGGGAGATGGATACTTCCAGCGGGAATTCTTCCCCAGCCGCCCGCAATCCGAAAACCATACCAAGCCTGCCCATTGCACGCTTCGTCACAGATGTTCGCCCAAATGCATGGACATCAGCTTCGTGTTTCTGGCGCAATCTATTTGGTATCAACATCGTCAACGGTTTGCCACGCACCTCCTCGGCGGAATAGCCGAACATGTTCTCTGCGGCGGGATTGAAGCTCAGGATGCGTTGGTCTTCGTTGATCGTGATGATAGCATCCATCGCAGAGTTGATGATTCCAGCCAGTTGTTGCTGACTTTCATCTAGGTTTTCCTTTTGCTGATGAATCAATTGCTCTTTCGCCCCCAGATAACCCTCGCCCACTATGCCCATGACAATGTCAATGAACACGTCTATCCCGTTCACGGCTGATAATAAATGTTGTGGTGATTTTCCATATGCTTCGAGCAAATGGGGAAACATTTGTCTGCGAAAAACGCCCACAATTTCAAACCAGGCCTGAAAACTGAGACCAGCTTGTGCGTAGAGCACACCCTGCCTGTGCAGGTTTTTCAAGTATGGTTCCCATTCCCCCTCGAAAATAGCGCGATGTTGCATCTCTACCGTAGAATTTTGCTCCCCTTCTGACTGTAGAGATGGCCCGTTTTGTAAGATGAAATTGAATTCTGGATGTTTGCGTGCCATGCGGAGCAATTCCGCGGTGATTTCCTCGCGATGTACCTCGTATACTCTCCAGTATTCTTTCAGTCCATCCAGTTCATCCAAAGTAAGGCTGGGTGTTGAAACCATTGAAGGAGAAATTACTCCTGCTTGATCTTCCATTGTGGATGTGTTTATGCGTTTTTTTCTAATGTTTCTTGCATAAGTCGCTAAGCTTCCAGTAAGTTTTTTTCAGAGAAAAAAATGAACTATTTGGTTTAGAAAACTATGCAAATTCGTCTCAAGTCCTTATTCTCCCGCTACGCTGTAAAAATTCGGATTTGTCACAGAGACTGTTGCAAATCGGACTTGTTTTATCTTATTTACATTTATACTATACCCCTATCGAACTTGTATTGCAAGAGTACAAAAGTTGCAAAACAGGGCTTTGGTGCAAATAAAACATCAAAGCCCTGCATTCAAGCTCGTCACCTGCGTTTTTTATTCATTGACCACTTCCCCTTCGATCACTGGCACGTCCGCCGTGAAGGTCAAGCCTTCCTCGCCACGATCGACCTTGATGGTCTCGCCTTCGTGGAACTCGCCGGACAGGATCTTGAGCGCCAGCGGGTCTTGCAGTTCGCGCTGGATGGTCCGTTTGAGCGGACGGGCGCCGAAGTCTGGGTCGTAACCCACCTCGGCCAGGTACTCACGGGCGGCCTCGGTCACTTCCAGGTGGAAGCCCTTCTCGGCTAGCAAGCGGCTGACACGCCGCAGTTGGATGTCCACAATGCCTGCTAAATGCTCCTTGCGCAATGGGTGGAAGACCACGATCTCGTCGATACGGTTCAAAAATTCGGGGCGGAAATGCCCTTGTAACATGCGCACGATCTCGTCGCGTGTAACTGTTTTGCCGCCTTCCCAGAGCTGGTTGCCCAGGTTGGAGGTCATAATCACGACCGCGTTACGGAAGTCCACAGTGCGTCCTTGTCCATCGGTCAGACGGCCATCGTCCAACAGTTGCAGCAACACGTTGAAAACTTCGGGGTGCGCCTTCTCGATCTCGTCGAACAGCACCACGCTATACGGGCGGCGACGGACGGCCTCGGTCAACTGACCACCTTCATCATAGCCGACGTATCCTGGCGGGGCGCCGATCATACGGCTGACAGTATGTTTTTCCTGATACTCGCTCATGTCGATACGGATCATGGCGCGCTCATCATCGAACAGGAAGTGCGCCAGCGAACGGGCCAACTCGGTTTTGCCGACGCCGGTCGGGCCCAGGAAGATGAACGATCCCAGCGGCCGGTCGGGGTCCTGCAAGCCAGCGCGGGCGCGCCGCACGGCGTTGGAGACCACCTTGACGGCATCCTCCTGCCCAACGACGCGCTGGTGCAGGCGTTCTTCCATGTGGATCAGCTTTTCGGTCTCGCCTTCGAGCAACCGCGAAACGGGGATGCCCGTCCAGCGGGCCACGATGGATGCAATCTCCTCGGCATCTACTTCTTCCTTGAGCAAGGCATTATCACCTTGCAATTCCTTGATGCGTTTCTCGCCTTCGGCCAGCTTGGTTTCCAGTTCACGTAGGGTGCCGTAGCGTAGGCGGGCGACCTTCTCCAGGTCGTTGGCGCGCTCGGCGCGTTCGATCTCGGTACGGGTAGCCTCGATCTGCTCCTTGGTGGATTGCAGCCCCTGAATGGCCGATTTCTCGGTCTCCCAGCGGGCGTGTAGTTCCTTGGAGCCCTCTTTCAAATCCGCCAGTTCTTTTTCCAGGCGGGACAGGCGCTCTTTGGAGGCTTTGTCCTTTTCCTTTTTCAGGGCTTCGCGCTCGATTTCCAACTGCATAATTTGGCGGTCGACATTATCCAGCGCTTGCGGCTTGGAGTCGATTTCTGTACGCAGGCGGGCGGCGGCCTCGTCGATCAGGTCGATGGCCTTGTCGGGCAGGTGCCGGTCCACGATATAACGGTTGGATAGCGTCGCCGCGGCGATGACAGCCGGGTCGGTGATGCGCACGCCGTGATGGACTTCGTAGCGTTCCTTCAGGCCGCGCAGGATGCTGATGGTATCTTCCACGCTCGGCTCTTCGACCAGCACCGGCTGGAAGCGGCGTTCTAATGCGGGGTCTTTCTCGATGTACTTGCGATATTCGTCCAGCGTGGTGGCGCCGATCATGTGCAGTTCGCCACGCGCCAGCATGGGTTTGAGCATGTTGCCGGCGTCCATCGAGCCTTCGGCCGCCCCCGCACCGACCACGGTATGCATCTCGTCCACGAACAACAGGATTTCACCTTCTGATTCAGTGATCTCTTTCAGGACGGCTTTGAGACGTTCCTCGAACTCTCCGCGGAACTTGGCCCCGGCAATCAGCGCACCCATGTCCAACTGGACCAGGCGCTTCTTTTTCAGCCCCTCGGGCACGTCCCCGTTGACGATGCGTTGCGCCAGCCCCTCAGCGATGGCCGTCTTGCCAACGCCCGGTTCACCGATTAATGCGGGGTTGTTCTTAGTGCGCCGCGACAGGATTTGCACCACGCGGCGGATTTCCTCGTCACGGCCAATGACCGGGTCAAGCTTGCCCTGGCGCGCTAAAGCGGTCAGATCGCGCCCGTATTTTTCGAGTGATTGATACGTGCTTTCGGGATTCTCGGATGTAATACGCTGTGAGCCGCGCACGGTTTTCAATGCCGCTAAAATGGCGTCTTTGGTCAGACCGTACTGCGACAGGCGTTTGCCTTCAGGGGAATCCGTCAGCCCGAGCAGGATGTGCTCGGTCGAGACGTAATCGTCCTGCATGCCTTTGGCGTAGCGTTCTGCAGCCTGGAGCGCGTCTGCGGCGGGACGAGATAAGCCCACGTCCATGTTCGCGCCGCTGATTCGCGGGCGGTTATCCAGTTCGTTTTGCAGTTCCTGGCGTAGAGCTAGTGGTGAGCCAGCCACTTTCGTCACAATGGCCGGAACCACACCCTGATCTTGCTGGAGCAAGGCCAACAGCAGGTGAGTTGGTTCGATAGCCTGGTGATTGTAATTCTGGGCCAGTCCTTGGGCCGCCAGGATGGCTTCCTGGGATTTCTGGGTATATTTGTCGAGGTTCATAGCACCCTCCAAAGTAATAAAGTTATCGTAAACATTGTAATTCTGCAGTGTATGAGAGGGATAAACAAATTGTCAAAATTACGTTGGAGGGGCCAGTTGTTAATAAAAAAACAGCCCGGTATCGAAAGATACCGGGCTGAAAAGAATCTCGTTTGACGATAAGGATTTTGGCGCTCTTGGCGAATTGGCTAAAAAAGACAACACCTAAGAGGGGAACCATCTACCTACCCATGAAGACAAACTATCAGGCGGCTAGTTTTTCCTTTTGCATTTCTTTCGGTTCACCCTTTGCTTTGGGTTGTTCCTTTGCTGCCTTAATGAACCCCACAAACAGCGGATGCGGCCGCATAGGTCGTGACAAAAACTCGGGGTGGAACTGGCTACCCACCATATAGGGATGGTCCGCGATTTCAGCAATTTCAACCAGCTTGCCATCCGGCGACATGCCGGAGAAGACCATACCGCCCTTCTCGAACTCAGCCTTGAAGTTGTTGTTGAACTCGAAGCGGTGACGATGCCGCTCGTCCACGTTGGAAACGCTATAGGCATCGGCAGCCTTCGTCCCTTTTTGGAGCACGCACGGGTACAGTCCGAGGCGCATGGTGCCGCCCATATCGGTGATGGCGCGTTGTTCCAGCATCAGGTCGATAACGGGCGCTTCCGTCCCGCGGTCGAATTCAGACGAGTTGGCATCTTCATGGTCGAGCACGTTACGGGCAAATTCGATACACATGACTTGCATCCCCAGGCAAAGACCCAGATAAGGCACCCGTTTCTCACGCGCATAACGGGCTGCCATGACCTTGCCCTCGATGCCGCGTGAGCCGAAGCCGCCCGGCACCAGGATGGCATCTGCATTTTGCAGGACTTCCCAGCCCTTGTTCTTTTCCAGGTCGGCGGAATGCACCCAGCCGATTTCCACTTCCACGCCCTGTGCCAGCGCAGCATGCTTGAGCGCCTCGCGCACAGACATGTAGGCGTCGTGTAATTCCACGTACTTGCCTACCAGCGCAACCTTGACAGTCGGTTTGGGCGCGCGCACTTCCCTGACCAACTTCCTCCAGGGCTTCCAATCTGGCGTTTGCGTAGCCTTCAGGTTCAAGCCTTTGATCACATAGTCAGCCACACCGGCTTCCTCGACCAGCAGCGGAATTTCGTATAGCACGTCCGTGGTTATCATCGGGACCACTGCCTGTTTCTCCACATCGCAGAATAGCGCAATTTTGTCGCAAATGTCATCTTCGATGGCGTGGTCGCAGCGTGCGATGATCATGTTGGGCGAGATACCGATCGAGCGCAAGGCTGCCACTGAGTGTTGCGTGGGTTTGGTCTTGATTTCGCCGGTCGCTCCGATGTAAGGCAGCCAGGTGACATGGATGAAGAACACGTTCTCGCGCCCGACTTCGTTGCGCAATTGCCGCAGGGATTCCATAAAGGGTTGCGACTCGATGTCACCGACTGTGCCGCCGATCTCCACTAGCACGATTTCAGCCCCGGTCACTTTCGCTACCAACCCGACCCGGCGCTTGATCTCGTTTGTGATGTGTGGGATCACCTGAATGGTGCCGCCCAGATAGTCGCCGTGCCGCTCCTTCTGGATGACTTCCGCGTATACCTGTCCAGTTGTGAAATTGCTGACGCGCCCCAAGCGAATGTCAATGAAACGTTCGTAGTGACCCAGGTCAAGGTCGGTTTCTGCGCCGTCGTCCAGCACATAGACTTCGCCATGCTGGTAAGGACTCATCGTGCCCGGATCCACGTTGATGTACGGGTCCAGCTTTTGCACAGCAACTTTGAAGCCGCGTTCCTTTAGCAGCAGGCCCAATGCAGCCGCGGTTACGCCTTTGCCTACCGAAGAGACCACGCCACCGGTAAAGAATATATATTTTGGAGTCATATTCACCTTTCTGTGTCATCCTGCCGTTTCGCACCGGCGTGCTCGCGGCACGAACGGTGAACGAAGTGAAGGGTCTCCCGCGTGGCGCGCGGGGATTCTTCGCTCCCTACGGTCACTCACGCGTGCTTGCACACGGTGCAGGCAGAATGACAAATAGAGATTTATTGAAATTAAGGGAAACGGGGAGGGCGGTTGAGCCCTCCCCGTTGGGGGTTGCGTTTTGTGTTTGGTAGAGGATTTTTTGCTGGTTCATCCTACTAATTTAACCAGGTCCTCCGCGGCCCGGCGCATTTCGAGAAAGATCAGCCCTAACTTTGCTTCCTGGCGTGCCATCGCAGTTAACACGGCTTCATCGCCGACGGAAGTCAAAACAATGGAACCGGCGTTGCCTTTAATGTAAACCTGCTCCAACCCGCCGCGCCCCAATTCAGAAGAAATGCGCTCGCCCAGGCTAAGCATGGCGGCTGACATAGCAGAAACGCGATCCTCTTCAACGCCCTGTTGCAGGGCAGAAGCCATGATCAATCCATCTACCGAAACAATAGCAGAGGCTTCAATGTCAGGGGCGGCGGCTTGCATATTCTGCAAGCGTTCTACCATTTGTTCGGCGCGGGATTTCGTCATGGTAAGGTCTCTCCTCAGGTTCGCTCAAAATCTGCTTGAGTTTACCATAAAATCAAAATTCTCAGTATCTGAAGGGCTTTCAGTTTCATCAGACAGGACAAATCGGGGATTTTTTCGCCACGGAGATGGATTTTCGTTCTCATTCATGATAGACTTACAGATTGCCATGAAGCGTCTTTTAATCCTTTTTCTGCTGACCGCTTTTCTGTCTCATCCGGTTCAGGCCCAGGAAGAGACGCAGTTAGATATTTCTTCCCCAAGCGATGGGCAGATCGTGCAGGGCATGGTCGTCGTATCTGGTAGCGTTACGGAACTGGGATTTTCCTCTTATGAGTTGTCTTTTGCCTACGCCGATGATCCAACCCAAACCTGGTTCGTACTGACCACCAGTTCTCTACCTGTATTCGAAAGTGAACTGGGAACCTGGGATACAACCATCCTGACGGACGGCGACTATAATCTACGCTTGCGCGTCTTTTTGCTGGACGGGACGGTCCAGGAGACGACTGTCTCCGGGCTACGCGTGCGGAATTACACCCCTGTGCCGACCGCTACATTTACTCCGACTCCCACCGCAGTTGTGCAATTTGCGCCCCCCACCGCGCAACTGATCGCGCCCTCAGTTGCTACCGCTACCCCGTCTTTACCAACGCCCACGCCTTTACCCCCTAACCCCGCCAGTTTGCAGGATGCCTCCATTTCAGGCGCTTTAGGGCGAGGCGCTATCCTGGCCCTGTTGTTGTTTCTGGGATTTGGGCTCCTTCTTCGGCTACGCCGCGAGTAGTTTTGAAATCATATGACTGACAACACCTTCCTCATCGTCGGGCTTGGAAACCCTGGCCGCGAATATAAAGATAACCGTCACAACGTCGGGTTCATGCTGATAGACCGGCTTTCGGTCCGCTTGAACGCGCGCTTGAGCCGTGTACAGGCCAAGGCCCTGGTTGGGGATGTGAACTACGAAGGCAACAAGATCATCCTCGCCAAACCACAGACTTATATGAACCTGTCTGGCCAATCCATTCAGGGACTGGCGCATTTTTACAAGATACCACTCGAAAACATGATCGTCGCGCACGACGATCTCGATCTGCCCTTTGGTACCATCCGCATTCGCCCGGGAGGTGGACCCGGTGGACAGAAGGGCGTTGCCTCCACCATCGAGCGCCTGGGTACCAAAGATTTTCGCCGCCTGCGTATAGGCATCGGAAGACCGCCTGGCCGTATGGATCCGGCAGCTTATGTGCTACAAAATTTTGCGGTTGCAGATCAAACTTTGCTTTCGGAGATTCTGGACCACGCTGCGAATGCTGCGCTGACCTTCATCCTCGAGGGTTTGGATGCGGCCATGAACAAATTCAACGGCCAAATTCAGACCCAATAACAGGGAAACGTTTTCTCTTCGAACCTCATGGAATCCCTACTCAAATCCATACAGGGCTTGCCTCCATATAACGCACTCCTTAAATCTTTACAGGATAATGCCCCGCATTCCGGCCTGGGATTGCCACGCGCCGCGCGTTTGCCCCTGTTGGCGGCTTTACACGCCGATTTAGGACGAGCCGTTTTGCTGATCACCGATCGCGCAGACCATGCCTTGAGTCTGTTCGATGAACTGAGTTTTTGGGTAGGGGATATTCCGCGCTTCCATTTTGCCGAACCCAACCCGTTGTTCTATGAGCAGGCTGCCTGGGGAACCGCTACCCGCCGAGAGCGTTTGCAAACGTTGACCGGGCTGGCACGCTATCACCTGCCGTTTGCGGAAAAACCCGTAAAACCGCCTATCATTGTGACTTCCGCGCGTTCGTTGATGACGCGCACCCTACCGCGTCGTGATTATCTCAAGGCCTGCAAGCGCCTGTCCCTCGAGCAGACGATCCAGCCGGAAACACTGCTGCGTTCCTGGGCGGAAATCGGCTACCAGCGCGTGGACACGGTGCTCGAGCCCGGGCAGTTCTCCCATCGTGGCGGGTTGTTGGACATCTGGCCACCTACCGAGTCATATCCCGTGCGCCTGGATTTCTTCGGCGACGAGATCGACACCATCCGTCGCTTCGACCCGGCCTCACAGCGTACGGTCGAAACGCTGGAGGCTTTGTTCATCACGCCTGCGCGTGAGTTCTTGGAACGGGAATCGGAAATCGAAGGTCGGCAATCGGAGATTGAGACCCGATTCCCGGATGACGATTCTCAATTATCTGAGTTTCATATCCCGCTTCTGCATCGCACTCCCGCCACGCTGCTGGATTATCTGCCGCAAAAAACGCTGATTTTGATCGACGACGTATCCTTGGTCGCGTCTGTGGTCAATGAAGTGGAGGAGCAAGCTCTCAAGTTACGACAGGAAAGTGTCACTGAAGGCATTCTATCGGAAGACTTCCCTATTCCTTATCTGACCTGGTCCGAGCTTGAAGATACGATCCAGTCCCGCACCTGGCTGGAACTGGGACATTCAACGGCAGCAGACAGCCAGGAACCAATTGTCGACGAATTAGCTGCATGTTTCAGTCATGACGAACGTTTTGGTGGGCGACTCAAACCCTTCATCGAGTATCTGGGCGGACTGGTGGCTAAGGATGAACAAGTCATGATTGTTTCCCGCCAATCTCCGCGTTTGCAGGAGTTGTGGAAAGAAAGTCGCGAGCAGGAAACAGAGAGTGACCCTAACTTTATCGAAGCCAGCCTTTCCGAAGGGTTTGTCCTGACGAACAGCCGTTCATCGCTCACCACTCACCTGATTACCGACTCAGAAGTCTTCGGCTGGGAACGGCCGCAACCGCGCTTGCGTCAGCGCCCGATGGCCGAAGCACCAGAATCCCTGTACGCCGATTTGCTGGATGGCGACTACGTTGTCCACATCGACCACGGGATCGGTCGCTTTAACGGCCTCGTGCAAAGGCAGTTGGAAGGCCATGAACGCGAGTTTTTGGCGGTGGAATACCAGGACGGGGCTATGCTGTATGTCCCCGTGCACCAGGCCGATCGTCTGACGCGATACGTCGGCCCGGATGGCGGGACTCCCGCAGTGGACACACTCGGCAGCCAGAGCTGGCATGAGTCAAAGAGTCGGGTCAAAGAGGCCGTTCAAAAGGTAGCCGAAGATTTGCTCGATTTATATGCCCGTCGACAGATCGTCGAGGGACATTCTTTTTCTGAAGATTCGGCCTGGCAGAAAGAATTGGAAGATTCATTCCCGTATGTGGAAACGGAAGACCAGGCCAAAGCGATTGAAGACGTCAAGCGCGATATGGAGCGCGCCCGCCCGATGGATCGCTTGCTGTGTGGCGATGTGGGTTATGGTAAGACCGAAGTGGCCCTGCGGGCAGCCTTCAAAGCCGTCTTGGATGGCAAGCAAGTAGCCATGCTGGTCCCGACCACTGTGCTGGCCCAGCAACATTACGAAACCTTCTGCCAACGGCTGGCAGCCTTCCCGGTCAAGGTGGAGATGCTCTCGCGTTTCCGTTCGCCTCGTGAGCAGTCCGAGATTCTGTTTGGGCTGGCGTTAGGCGAAATCGACATTGTCATCGGCACACATCGCTTGATCTCGGCGGATGTGGAATTCAAGGATTTGGGGCTGGTCATCATCGATGAAGAACAGCGCTTCGGCGTGACACATAAAGAGCATCTCAAGAAGTTGCGCACCGAAGTGGACGTGTTGACGCTGACCGCGACGCCCATCCCGCGTACGCTCTACATGGCTTTGACTGGTGTGCGTGATATCTCGAACTTGAACACGCCGCCCGAAGAGCGTCTGCCGATCATCACACATGTGGGGCCGTATTCGGCCAAGTTGGTACGACAGGCTATCCTGCGCGAGTTGGAGCGTGGCGGGCAGATTTTCTTTGTCCACAACCGTGTGTATACGATTGACGCCATGCGCGCTCACCTGGAAGGCCTGGTGCCAGAAGCGCGTGTGGGTGTTGGGCACGGTCAAATGCCGGAGGGACAACTCGCAAGTGTGATGCACCAGTTCACGGCCGGTGAGATCGACATTCTGCTCTCGACCTCCATTATCGAATCTGGCCTGGATATTCCTAATGCCAATACCCTGATCGTGGACCGCGCTGACACTTTCGGGCTGGCACAGCTTTACCAGTTACGCGGACGGGTCGGTCGCGGAGCCATGCGCGCGTACGCCTATTTCTTCCGGCACCGCAAGCTGCCACCGACCATCGAAGGCCAACAACGCCTGGAAGTCATCGCGGAGAATACGCAACTTGGTGCTGGCTATTCCATCGCCATGCGCGATCTGGAGATCCGCGGGGCGGGCGATCTGCTCGGCACGCGCCAGCATGGCTATATTGCCGCGGTCGGTTTTCACCTGTATACGCGCTTGCTGGCTGATTCGGTCCGCCGTATCCGCGCCGTGGCCGGGTCGCACCTGCCTGCCTCGGCCTCGCCTTTCGACGCGCTCAACCTGCCGCTGGCCATGCCGGTCAACGTGGATTTGCCGCTCGCGGTGGGCATTCCTGCTGATTACATCCCCGATCAGAATTTGCGCCTACGTTTGTATCGCCGTATCGCCGATCTGCGCGACGAAAGCGAGATCGACGCGCTTGTCTCCGAATTCAACGACCGTTTTGGGACTCTCCCCGAAATGGTCCAGAACCTGCTCTACCAGATGCGCATCAAATTGTATGCGGAAGAAATCGGATTGGCTTCTATTAGCATGGAAAACGGACAGATCGTACTACGCTATCCTCTTACGCCTGGGGGAGAGTCCACGCCTCATCTCCGGGACCTGGGGCCGTCCGTCCGTGGTGGGAAGAATGCCTACTGGCTGACGTTTGGCCGCGATGCCCCGAATCCCGCAGAGCGGGAGAAGGGACACTTACCCGACTGGCCCGCGCGCCTGCTGGACGTGTTGAGGCAGTTGGTTGAAGAGTAATTTTCCCCTATTCCTGGTCACATCTCAAATCTTGCCTGACCGAAGATAGGGCGTCCACTTTTTCAGTTGAGGGGGACGTATCGCTTTCCAGCTTGGACCAGATATTACACAATAATGGTTCTATGCCCTGCGTTGTTTTTTGGGAGGAACGTGTCATTTTCTTTGCAGTCCCCCAATCCCCCCTGTGGGCGTAGGCTTCGATAAAGGGCAGGTACTCGAATCCGCTTTCTGGTTGCAAGCCGGCTTTGCTAGCGGTTTCCCAGAATTGGATAACCTGATCCCATTCTTCGTATTGATATGCCAGGTCTGCCTGCTCGTAGTAATAGCACCAATCATGTTCTGGATTGGTATAAAGATATTTCAGCAAAAAGCTATCCGGGTTTTGGGAGGCCTGCCGTATGCGGTCGACATAAGAGATCGTAGATAGTTTCCGCAAGTTTTGCGAAAGTGATTTTGAAAGGGCGTATTCTGGTCGCATTACCCACAAACACTGCCCGCGCTCTGGTTCATACGATATGACAAATGAGCCCTCTGGATCAGCGTTAAAGCTCGTACCAGCTCTGGTCGCTGAGAAGGGTTTGCCATTTAGATAATCATCAAAGGTTCTGTAGAACTCGGCAAGTGGAAAGAACCAATAATGCGCAACGCGCGAATTTTCAAAACCATTCCCTTTGGGTGTATAGATCAGGTTGACTCCATAGGCTGTTGGGTAATCTCCCATGTAGAGAAATAATTCTCCTTCGGAAAGGATGGCGGTATTTTGTGCAATCTCCGGCGCGCGCAGGTATAACTGGCGATAGAAATTTACCTGCTTATTCCAGGCCCACCTGAAATCATTGGTGTAATGTAAATGCCAGCCAATCAGCAGCGCAAAAAGGACGGAAAGAACGATCCACCTGGTTTTGGAGGCTTTGATGACATAACCTACCAGACCGGTGATGATCAAAGCGGCGCCCAGCAATGACCCTAAACTGAAGCGACTGTTCCAGGGCTCATTTTTTACATGGATGACGTACCCCGCAATATAGACAGGCAGTAAACTCAGAAGCAATGCTATTATGCCCACAATCAGAAAATATTTTGCTGTGCTGTTGCTCTTTTCTTCCAAAAAACCCCGGCGTAGGAAAAAGAAATACAAGATCCCAAAGCTGATCATACTGATGACAAAAATATAAAGATTCGCTGAATTGCTGAAGTCAAAATTGTCTGGCTGGATCAGTTTATACCAGGAGGAAATCAGGATCAGTACCAGATCGGGCAGAGCATTGTTGATCGTTGCAATGAGGGTGTTTAGAGGATTTTTCAGCAGGGCTGCGAGAAGCTTTGGCGTGTTACGTCCCTGTGTGGCGGCATGGTAGATAAAGCCTCTCCAGATGAAATACAGGATGAACATTCCCTAGGTAGGGTGCCCATTTGCGCAAAGTGGTTTTCAGTTTTTCGCGGGTTTCCAGGTTGGAGGCGGACAACGTAAACCAGATCAATACAGGGCCGCAACAGATCGATCCCTGAATAGAATTCCAGTGTGAATAGATGCAGCGCCTGTGTAAGCAGCGCCAGCGGCATGTAAACCCAGAAGCGCTTTTTGAGTGCTAATAGCATGAAGTAGATAGAAAGAGCGAAAAGCAGATATCCGGTCCAGTGCATACTGTAGGCGACAGCCAGGGGTTGCAGGGTGAAAAAAGGATAAAGCGCAAAAATAAGCGCCGCAGCTAGATTTTGCCAGCCATTGTCCGGCCAGATAAATTGTAGGATTTTCCAGAATACCGTTGCTGTCAACCACCTTAAAAGCAATATCGCAATGTGCCAGAACAGCGGTTTGTATCCCAGGATGGCAAAGCCAAGAATGTACACCCAACTCGCAATCGGACGACCGTCGTAGTTTAGAAAATCGATGATCCCCTTAGGTCCGAAGACATAAGAGTTATAGACATAATTCCAGTCATCCTGAAAATACCCTAACTTTGGGATCAGCAGACCAAATGCAAGGATGCAGGCGCCAAGTAGGAGCCAGGGCACGCTTTTGTCTGTGAAATGAATATCTTTGATTTTGATGTAGAGTTTCTGCATGAATGTCGGAATTCTCGATGGATGAAGCGTAAGTCGCTACCTTCATCAATTATTACCGCAGAGTCGCGGAGGACGCAGAGCAATTTTCAAAAGTCTCCGCGAACTCTGCGTCTCAGCGGTTCAAAGCAGGCCATTTGGCTTTTTTTCATCAAAGGTAGCAACCTGAATTTACTTAATATTTCGCTTCAAGGCGTTGATTTCTTCTTGTCCTAGTTCCGGCAGGTCTTCGCGGCGTTGGATGCCGAGAGCCTTGCGTTGGGCTTCGCGCCACATTTCCAGGCGGGCAACGACCTGGGCTTCGTAGCCTTCTTCGGACGGCTGGTAGAAGTAGGTGCCCAGCAGTCGTTTGGGGAGATATTGCTGCGGGGTGTAATGACCTTCGAACTCGTGCGGGTAAACGTAGTCCTTGCCCTGACCGGTCGCAGCAGCATCGCGATTGCCATCTTGCAGGTGGCGTGGCACAGAGACCTGTCCCTCATCTTGTAGTTTCTTCATGGCTTTGAAGTAGGCCCCGGCGCTGTTGGACTTGGGCGCGGTGGCGAGGTACAGCGTGGCTTCGACGATGGGATAGACGCCCTCGGGCAGGCCGATGTAATCGAAGGCTTGAGCCGCTGAAGCGGCTACTACGAGACCATTTGGATCGGCCAGGCCGATGTCTTCGCCGGCTAGAATGATCAGGCGGCGTAAGATGAAGCGCGGGTCTTCGCCGGCGTAGAGCATCTTGGCCAGCCAGTAGAGCGCCGCATCGGGATCGCTGCCGCGCACGGACTTGATGAAGGCCGAGATGGTGTCGTAGTGGGAATCGCCGTCTTTGTCGTACAGTACAGCCCGGCGCTGAATCGACTCTTGCGCCACGTCCAGCGTGATGTGGATGGTGCCTTTCTTGTTCGGGGGCGTGGATTCGACCGCCAGTTCGAGCGCGTTTAACGCGTTACGCGCGTCGCCGCCGGCCACCTCGGTGAAATGGGAGCGTGCCTCAAGGTCCAGTTTGACGCGCAGGTTTCCGTAGCCGCGTTCCTTGTCTGCCAGGGCGCGGTCCAGCAGCAGTCCCGTCTCTTCCTGGTTCAGCCATCTCAATTGGAAAACACGCGAGCGCGAGATGAGCGCGCCGATGACTTCGAAGTAGGGATTTTCGGTGGTGGCGCCAATCAGGGTGAATAACACCGGCTTCGACGTGCGGCAGCAGCGCGTCCTGCTGGGCCTTGTTCCAGCGATGGACCTCGTCCACGAACAGGATGGTGCGGATGTTGTGCAGGCGGCGGCGTTCGAGCGTCTCGTCGATGATGCGGCGCAGGTCGGCTTTGCCGGCCAGGATGGCCGAGATGGTGACGAAGTGACTCTGGGTGTGGTTGGCGATGATCTGCGCCAGGGTGGTCTTGCCGGTGCCGGGCGGCCCCCACAGGAGGATGGACGAGAAGAGTTTGTCGGCTTCGATGGCGCGCCGCAGCAGCTTGCCTTCGCCCACGATGTGCTCCTGGCCGATGTATTCTTCCAGCGTGCGCGGACGCATGCGCGCCGCCAGCGGCGCTTCGGATTGCATACGTTCTTGCAGGGCGTGGTCGAAGAGATCGGGCATAGGAGTGATTATACTTGCTTGCGCTGTGACCGGTTGCAATTTTTAGGGTATAGAGGACACTTACGAGAATTGAAGTTTATGCTTTGTTCTTGGTGATGCCATAGGCTATTTAACCATATTGCTACAAATCAACAAATTCTATATTGCAACGCTCTAGAAATATTTGTATAATGAACGAAAAAGAGTGCATTTTTATCAATATTATCCCATTAGCTTGGTTTATTACGCTCTCTCGCTTGTTCCTGTAATCTGGAACTGGTTATTTTTCCGGGAAATTCTAATCAAGTAACCTTATCGAACCTTTAAGAAAGTTTCACATGGCGTACCTGACTCTGGGCGTCCAAATCCTGGGGGAGTTCAGCCTCGTTTATGACGGGGTAGCTGTAACGGGCGTCAATTCGGCCCGTTTGCAATCGCTGTTAACTTACTTGATTTTGCATACTGATACACCGCAACTACGTCACCATGTTGCCTTTCTGCTCTGGCCTGATTCGCCCGAATCGCAAGCCCGTAATAACCTGCGCCAATTCCTATATCAGCTTCGCCATTTACTGCCCGATTCCGATCGATTTCTGGTAGTTGATACGAATACGGTTTATTGGAAGACGGATGAAGGGCAGGATATAGATGTTCGACTTTTTGAATACAATCTAAAGGAAGCTGATGCTTTGGAACAACGGGGAGATAAAAAAGCCGTGCGAAAGATGTTAGAGCAGGCTATCGTTTGTTATAAAGGCGATTTGTTACCTGCCTGCTATGATGATTGGATTTCACCGGAGCGCGAACGGTTGCGCCAACTCTATCTCAATGCCTGTCAAAAGCTGGTGGGCATCCTTGAATCTCAACGTGAGTATGTTGCTGCAATCCAGACGGCCCAAAGCCGGCTCCGCCTTGATCCATTGAACGAAGGCGCGTATGTCTCGTTGATGCGTTTGCACAGCCTGAACGAGGATTATCCCAGCGCCCGACGTGTCTATCAATCCGCTGTTGAAACCCTCCAACGCGAGTTGGATGTTGAGCCGAGCGAGGCACTCCAATCGGTCTATGATCGGCTGCAACACGTTCCCCACACAATGGCTCTCGTTCGATCCGAGTGCTGATTCCAATAACGGCTCCATCAAATTGGTGGGCCGTATACCCGAGTGGGAGCAATTGCAATCCGCCTGGCAGCATGCGATTGGGTCTGGAGGGCAGTTCGTGCTTATTACGGGAGAAGCGGGAATTGGCAAATCCCGTTTGGCCGAAGAGCTGTTCAATTGGACTACCCATCAGGGGTTCACAACCGCTCACACCCGTTCATATGGTGCGGAAGGACGCCTGGCATTGGCTCCCATTACCGAGTGGTTACGGAATGCGGCAGTGCTTCCGTACCTGGTTTCTCTTGATCCGGTCTGGCTGACGGAAATTGCCCGCCTGCTCCCCGAAATCCTGAATGATTATCCCAATCTGGCTCGCCCCGAACCGATTACAGAGTTTGGTCGGCGACAGCGTTTTTTCGAGGCCCTGGCTCGCGGTATATTGGCCGCCCCGCGTCCTCTTCTGTTGTGGATCGATGACTTGCAATGGTGTGACCAGGAAACACTGGAATGGCTTCACTTCTTCTTGCGCTTTGAGCCGCACAATTCACTGCTCATCCTCGGCACGGCCCGTAGCGAAGAATCGCCGCCAGACCATCCCCTGTCCCTATTGGTTCGGCAACTACAAACTGAAGATCGGGTGACCGTTATCGAGCTGTCCCCGCTCGATGCTGCGGAAACAGCCAGGCTTGCGAATCAAGTCCAGGGATATGACCTGGATGACAGAGCAAACATTTACTTGTTTCGTGAAACCGAAGGCAACCCGCTTTTTGTCGTCGAGACCGTGCGAGCTGGCATGGATCGGACTACGACATTAGAACCCGATGCCTCGGCGGCTCCTTCCCAAAATCTTCCTATTCTCCCACCAAAAGTCCAGGCCACCATTTCAGGACGTTTAGCGAACCTTTCCCCGACTGCGCGCAAAATTGCCGAGATTGGTGCGGCTATTGGACGTGCTTTCACTTTTGATTTGCTCCTATTGGCCGGACAGGAAAATGACGAAACAGTTATCGATGCTTTAGACGAACTTTGGCAGAAACGGATCGTGCGCGAACAGAGCGCCAATATGTTCGACTTTACTCACGACAAATTGCGGGAGGTCGCTTACGCTGAAACCAGCCTGCCACAACGCCGCTTGACCCATCGCCGGACTGCACAGGCTCTCGAAACGCTCAATATCGATGAACTCGGCCCGGTCAGTTCACAGATAGCCATGCATTATGAACAGGCTGGTTTGCCTAAAAAGGCGATTCCTTATTACCAACAGGCTGGTTCGGTTGCTGCCAGTGTTTTTGCCAACGAGGATGCTATCAATTTGTATACCCGTGGCCTGGATTTGTTGGAGCAAATTCCGGTGAGCGCGAAGCGGGATGTCCAGGAATTGAACCTGCAATTGGAACTGGCAACGTTATATCGCATTAGCAAAGGTTGGACCTCACCGGAAGAAGAACAGGTTTTGGGCCGGGCTAAAGCCTTGAGCGACAAGGTGGGCAGTATTGAACAACGTATCCGCACCTTGTTTGGTTTGCAAACACTTTATGTGGTTCAAGCACGCTATCACGAGGTCGAACATGCTGTTGAGCAAGCCGAGACATTATTTCGGCAGGCGCAACTCACGCCACCACCCTTTTCCGATTTTTACCTGGCAGGTGTCAGATTGTTCACAGGCCAGTTCACTGAAGCACGAAAACTGTATAAAAAAATCGTTGCCGCACGTGATAGCGACCATATCCGGGCTTTGCAGGAAGCACAAGGCTTGAATTATCTGGTGCATGGCTTGACCTTGAACGCCCATGTGCTGTGGTGTCTGGGGTATCCGCAGTTGGCACTTAATGATGGTCAAGCAGCCATTGATCTTGCCCGTGAATTTGCCGAGCCGTTCAATCAAGCCCTAGCCATCACCTACCTGGCTACGCTACAGGCATGGCGTGCCCCCGCAGAAACGTATCATGCCTATGCTGAAGAAGCTTATACCCTTACGGAAGAATTCAAAGCACCCTATTACCACGCTTGGGCAAAAGTTCTGCTCTGCCATGCCCGAGCAGAACAGCAACCCGTGACGGAGAACCTGGCCCAATTGCGGGATGCAATTCAGGATTTTATCGCAACCGGCGCACATATCCGCCTGCCTGTCTACTTTGCTCTCCTGGCAGAAGTCTGTTTGCTGGCTGGACATCTGGATGAAGGATTGGATGCTCTCGATCTAGCGTCGACTGAATCCGAACAAAATGACGAACATTGGTGGGACGCTGAAATCCATCGTCTGCGCGGCGAATTGCTGCAAGCACAAGGAGTAGGTTCAGATAAAATTGAAACAATATTCCAACAAGCCCTTGCAATTGCCCGTGCCCAGGAGGCCAAATCATTTGAATTGCGGGCTGCCGTCAGCCTTGCCCATCTGTGGCAAGCCGATGCCCGCCAATCGGATGCGAAGATGCTCCTGACCCAAATTTATTCCTGGTTTACGGAAGGCTTCGATACCCCCGATCTGCAAACCGCGCAACATCTGATCGCTCAACTGTAATCTCTTTTTCAATTCTTTCCAAATTAACGCTTGAACTAACGTTTAACTAACGCCTGCTTTGATAAATTGTTTCTACCGGCATGAGTTTGCTGGTAATTGGAAACCCTTTATCAGTTGTTACCCGTAGGAGGCAAAATGTTAGCTCAAATGGACCTTAGCGAAATCCGCGCACAATTCCGCGGAGAGTTGATCCAACCTGACGATCCGGGCTACGATGAGGCCCGAAAAGTCTACAACGCTATGATCGACAAACACCCGGCACTCATTGCTCGTTGTGTAGATGTGGCGGATGTGATCAGCGCTGTCAATTTTGCACGCGAGAACCACCTGACCCTGGCTGTTCGTGGAGGTGGACACAACGGGCCCGGATTCGGCACCTGTGATGATGGTCTAGTCGTCGATTTATCCCGCATGCGCGGAATCCGTGTCGATCCGGACGAGAAAACTGTTCGCGTGGAAGGCGGCTGTCTCTGGGCGGACGTCGATCACGCTACCCATCCCTTTGGCCTGGCTGTTCCCTGTGGATTCCTTTCCAGCACGGGAGTTGGCGGACTGGCTCTCGGTGGTGGGACCGGTTACCTGTCGCGTCAATACGGCCTGACTATCGATAACATCTTGAGTGTGGATATGGTGCTGGCCAATGGCAGTTTCGTCACCGCCAGCGCGGACGAAAATCCCGATCTCTATTGGGCAGTGCGGGGAGGTGGCGGCAATTTCGGCGTGGTGACTTCATTCCTGTTCAGGGCGCATCCAGTCCACACCGTTTACGGTGGACCGATGTTCTGGCCTCTTGAAATGGCCGACGATTTAATCCGCTTCTGGCAGGATTTCATCCTCAACGCCCCGGACAACATCAACGGTTGGTTCGGTTTCGTCACCGTTCCGCCGGTAGCGCCCTTCCCAGAAGAGTATCATCTCCAAAAAATGTGCGCGGTTGTCTGGTGCTACAACGGTCCGCTCGACGATGGCCAGGCTGCGCTGGCCCCCGCGCGCGAATTTGCTCAGCCCGCCATCGACTTTGCTGGCCCAATTCCCTTCCCAGCTCTGCAAAGCATGTTCGATGCGCTCTATCCGGCCGGCTTGCAGTGGTACTGGCGAGCAGACTTCTTCAAACACTATGATGATAAGGCCATTGGTTTGCACATCAAGTATGGCTCCCAGTTGCCTACCATGCATTCAACCATGCACATCTATCCGATCAACGGTGTGGCGAGCCGGGTCGGGCCGCAGGATACACCCTGGGCATATCGCGATGCTAACTTCGTGCAAGTTGTCGTTGGTGTAGACCCTGATCCCAAAAACAACGAATTGCTTTCATCCTGGTCGAAGGATTACTGGCTGGCTTTGCATCCTTACTCATCAGGCGGAAGCTACCTCAACATGATCATGGATGAAGGGACTGAGCGGGTCAAGGCCTCCTATCGGGAGAATTATGAACGGCTAGCGCAAATCAAGACCAAATACGATCCGCAAAATTTCTTCCACGTCAATCAAAATATCAAACCGACAGTTTCTTGAGGCTGACTTGCTGTGCCTCATACAATTATCCGTAAGCAGGTTTAGAAAAGGAGAGACTAAATGATTACTGAGGTGATTACCTTCAAACTACCGCAAGGCATGACCCGCGAACAACTGGTTGACAATTTCCGCCAGACTGCGCCGAAGTGGCACCAGAACCCCGATCTCATTCGGAAGAATTACCTGTATGATGCGGCCAACGGCTTGGGTGGGGGTGTCTATCTCTGGAAAAGCATGGAAGATGCTCAGCGCTGGCACAATGATGCCTTCCGCCAGAAAGTGGTCGAAGTCTATGGTAGCGAACCGACCATCCACTACTACGAAACCCCGATCGTAGTTGACAATGCGGCTGGCAAGATCACGGATGAAGGGGAGCCAGCTTTTTCGAAAGAATAAAGAGATTTACTCTATTCTTTCACAGCCTCAGTCGTGAACTGTAGTGTCAAGGCTGGGATTGAAAAATTACAAAGGCGATGGAGAAGATTGGTGCTCCATCGCCTTTTTGAATTTAATCGTTATAAGTTGAATTAATAGAGCTATGTCGGCTTCGATGGCACGCCGCAGCAGTTTGCCTCCGCCGACGATGTGCTCCTGGCCGATGAATTCTTCCAGCGTGCGTGGACGCATGCGCGCCGCCAGCGGCGCTTCGGATTGCATACGT
The DNA here is from genome assembly GCA_963785535.1 of uncultured Chloroflexia bacterium. Lineage (GTDB taxonomy): Bacteria > Chloroflexota > Anaerolineae > Anaerolineales > Villigracilaceae > JAABUE01. The sequence continues at coordinate 36,887 of CAWAVQ010000020.1, forward strand.
TCTTGCAGGGCGTGGTCGAAGAGGTCGGGCATGAGGGTGATTATACTTGCTTGGAGTTGGTGATCGTGGGATGATTTTGTCTTGTGTTTTATTTAGGTTAGAACAACCCAAATCCACTTATAATAAGTCGATAAGGGTGATGCTCATTATGTCTAATGCTATATATCTCACTGCTACATGGTTTCTTATCATTATCCTTTTGGATAGAGCAAGGGTTTTTCTGTAAATTCGGTCAAGAGCATCCTCAAAAAAAGTCAAACAGAACCTTCAAAACTCAAATACGTTCTGCCAGTCAACCACTCTTCGCTGATCTCATTCAGGACGGCTGAGACAAGCCGTAAGCAAGAAGCCTGGTTGGGAAAGATCGAAACAACGCGTTCTCAGAAACCACCAGATGGAGAGCGCTCCTGAAAGCATCTTCAGGCGCTTGAGGTTACGCAAATCCGCTCTACGGGGGGATGGATAGCAAAATCCAGTCAAAAATCTGTTTCGGATTAAACCCAAACAAGGCATTCTCCCACAGAGGACGCCATTTCTTTTGTCTGGTCCCTTTTCTCAAGCCGGGACAGGCAACAATTGATAGCCGAGCTTGGCGGCTCGCTTTCTCATGTATTTGAGCTGTTGTTCTTCATATTGTTTCTGGTATTCGTTCACACTCAACGGGTCATACTCCACCTTGTACTTCAACATCCGATAAACTACTCGTGCAATGGCATAGGCCGTTGCCACCGTGGCCTGGGCTGGCCCTAGCCGGGCACGCAAGCGCCGATACATGACCCCAAAGGCGCAGTCCGCTTGCTTCACTGAGTTGCGCCGCCATTCGGAAAGCCTGTCCGGCACGGTTCTTGGTCTTCAAGGTTTTGTTGTTCAGCACCTTGCCCCCGGAAATCTCGTGCTTGGGCGCCAGTCCCAGCCAGGAACCAAAATGCTTCTCTGTGGGGAACTTCAACATGTCCGTCCCACATTCCAGGATCACCGTTTGTGCCAGCGAGACCCCCAGCCCATCCACCAGGCTGATGTCCACCCCGCTGATCCGTTTCAAGTGTTTGCGTACCAGCTCCGGATTATGCGGCGCGTTTTTGCTGTGACTTGTGCTGTTCTGCTTCCGCGTTCGCGTCGACTTCACTTCCCCTGCTTCCCAATCCGGACGTGTCAGGGCGTACACTCGCTCGATCTCTTCATCACATTCCAGGATCTGTTGAGTATAGAAATCGTACAGCGCCACCGCCTGCTTCAGCACAAACAGATGTTCCTCTCGCCACGTCCCTGTCAATGCCTTGCCAATCTCTTCCTCGCTCTTTTTGCAGCCCGGCTCCCGCAAAGATGCAAGCATTTTCGGGTCGCGCACGCCCGATAAGATCGCCCGAATGATTGCCTGCCCTGTTACCCCGGTCACGTCACTCACCGCCTGGGAAAGCTGGATGTTCATCTGCAACAATGCCTTTTGCATATGCAAAACATGTGGGGAACGATGATCGATCAGGCTCCGGCGGTGTCGCAGCAGGGAGCGCAGCGCTATTAGATCAGCCTGCGGCCGGAACGAACTTTCCAAAAGCCCATAACTGTGTAAGGTCTGGATCCACTGTGCATCTGCAATATCGCTTTTCCGCCCCGAAACCCGTCGCAGCGACCGCGAGCTGATCAACAGACATTCAAATCCGCGTTGCTCCAGCTCTTCAAACAATGGAATCCAGTACACCCCCGTGCTTTCCATCGCCACTGTCTCAACCTTGTGCTCGGCGAGCCAATCTGTGATAGCATGCAATTCAACCGTGTAGTTCCCAAAACCTCGCACTAGTTGGATGCTCTCATTAGCCGCCACGCATACCACGATCTCCTCCGCCCCAATGTCTACCCCCGCTGCATTCGGATTGACCTTGCTCATCCCTGCAAACGGATGTGCCTGCTCGATCCCCTTCGTGCGTTTGCCTTTTCTCCTCATCGCTGCCTCCTCCTTTGATTTGGGCAGGACCCGGTCAATCAAGTTATTAGCTTTCTCATCGGGGTCTTTCCCCCCTTGCCACCACTGGATACATCAATTTGACCGGCGACCACGGTGCACGTCGGGACTGCGACCATGCGCGTCTCCAATGCTTTGTACGGCCTCTCGACCTGCCTGTTTGGCAGTATACTTTGTCTAGCCGCCGGGCGGTTTCTTTCGGGAAACATGATGGCCCACCACCTTGTTTGGGT
>CAWAVQ010000021.1:0-115787 GCA_963785535.1 uncultured Chloroflexia bacterium
TGTCAAGCGAATAACGCATGTGGTCTTCGGCTCGATGGGTATGCTCTCGGCTTTGTCAGGCATGTTATTCGCAGCTCGCTTACAATCCGCCACCACAACAGCCGGAACGTTGTTTGAATTGGACGCCATCGCAGCGGCTTTCGTTGGCGGCGCATCGGCAGCGGGCGGCGTTGGCAAGGTGGTCGGCTCCATCATCGGTGCACTGGTCATGACATCTCTGACAAGCGGCATGAACTTGATGGGCATTGATATATCCTATCAATACATCGTTAGAGCTCTCGTACTTGCTGGTGCTGTGGTATTTGATGTTGCCACTCGCAACCAGGGAAAATAGAACGGAAGCAGGTCGTTATTCCAGTCTCGAGGCGCAGAAAAAGTTAAAGCATTTCTGACCGAAAACGCAGAGTTTAATCACTCTGTGTTTTCATTTTATGGGTATAATAAAGGCACTATATTCTTAAGATTGGAGGAAAACATGGCAAGTGTAACGTACGACCACGTGTTCAAGCGGTTTCCTGGGGCGCATGGTGGTGAAACAACCGCTGTCAACGATATGAATATCGAGATCGCTGACAAAGAATTCTTGGTGCTTGTCGGCCCATCAGGCTGCGGCAAGACCACGGCCCTGCGCCTGCTGGCAGGCCTTGAGGACATCACAGAGGGTAAGATTTCAATTGGTGACCGCGTTGTAAACGATGTGGCCCCCAAGGACCGTGATATTGCCATGGTCTTCCAATCTTATGCACTCTATCCGCATCTTTCTGTCTACGACAATATGGCCTTCGGTTTGAAGCTGCGCAAGTTCAGCAAGGATGAGATTAAGCGCCGTGTGGGGCAGGCTGCCGATATCCTTGGCATTCATGATCTTCTGGATCGCAAGCCCCGTCAACTTTCAGGCGGCCAGCGCCAGCGTGTTGCAGTCGGACGTGCTATTGTTCGTGAACCAAAGGTCTTCCTGTTTGACGAGCCACTCTCTAACCTGGATGCGAAGCTCAGGGTGGCCATGCGCGCTGAAATCAGCAAGCTGCATTTGAGCCTGCAGACTACATTCATCTACGTAACCCACGATCAAGTTGAAGCCATGACCATGGCTACCCGTATTGCAGTCATCAACAAAGGTGTTCTCCAACAGGTCGACTCCCCACAACATCTATATGACAAACCCGACAACCTGTTTGTTGCCGGTTTTATTGGCTCCCCGGCAATGAACTTCTTCCCGGCAAAACTGCGCAAGGACGATGGCAAACTTTTTGTTGATACCGAAACCTTTGCTGTTGCAATCCCCCCCGAAAAAGCCAAGCCCTATCACACATACGAGGGTAAGAATGTAATTTTCGGTATCCGGCCTGAAGACATTCACGATCCAAAATTCACTCCGCCGAACGTCCATACCGAAAATATCGAAACACAGGTGGATGTGACGGAGTTGATGGGCAACGAAATCTTCCTACACATGCTCAGCGGTCAGAATACATTTGTTGCCCGCGTCGACCCGCGCTCTAATATGCGTGTTGGCGATAAAACGCAAGTCGCCTTCGACATGGACAGCATCCAAATCTTCGACTCGGAAACGGAACAGGCAATTCGCTAATACACCTCCTGCCTGACAACATCAAACAAACAGGGCGGTCATAGACCGCCCTGTTATTATGATAAATTCCTCGAGGCTTCAACATGACTACACCTGACTGGGTACAAGACGCTGTCTTCTACCAAATCTTTCCCGATCGCTTTGCACGTAGTGAACGCATGCCAGACCTGGGTTTCGAGCCATGGGATGTTCCCCCCACCCATCACGGTTTCAAGGGAGGGGACCTATACGGTGTTGTAGAACGTATGGATTACCTGAGTAATCTGGGCATCACGGCACTATACTTTAACCCCGTTTTTGCATCTGCTTCCAACCATCGCTATCACACTTACGATTACTATAATGTGGACCCGTTGTTGGGCGGCAATGCCGCCTTGCGATTGCTGTTAGATGAAGCTCATAAACGCGGCATTCGTGTGGTGCTGGACGGTGTCTTCAATCATGCCAGTCGCGGCTTCTGGCAATTCCATCATGTTCTGGAAAATGGCGCCGGTTCCCCCTATGTGAATTGGTTCTACTTTGACCCGGAACGATTAAAGGGAAATCGTCGCTGGGGAGCCTACCCGGATACTGGAGAGTTGCGTGCTTTGCAAGTGGGCGAAGGCAGCTTACGGGCACTGGGTTATCAGGCCTGGTGGGATTTACCAGCCCTACCCAAATTCAACACCAACACGCCTGCTGTACGCAAATTCCTGTTTGACGTGGCCCAGCACTGGATCCGTTTTGGCATTGACGGTTGGCGACTGGATGTTCCAGCTGAGATTAACGACGATGCGTTCTGGCAGGAGTTCCGCTATCGTGTAAAAACAATCAATCCAGAAGCTTACATTGTCGGCGAGATCTGGCATGAGGCCCAGCGCTGGTTGAGTGGTGACCAGTTCGACGCCGTGATGAATTATATGGTGACTGGCGCCCTGATTGGTTTTTGTGGCGATTTGCATGTAGATATGAACATTGTCAATCAGGCAGGTGATCTGAAGAATCGCGTCCACCCTGATATGGATGCAAATCAGTTTGGTGATGAAATCGATCGTCTGACCAACTTGTATAGCCCTGAAATTACGCGTTCCCAACTCAATTTGTTTGACAGCCACGATATGCCGCGTTTTCTATCGTGTGTTGGCAACGATGTTCTTTCCCTGCAACTGGCAATGCTGTTCATGTTCACATATCCAGGAGCACCCTGTATTTTCTACGGCGATGAGATTGGCATAACTGGTGGGCACGATCCTGACTGTCGCAAGGGATTTCCCGTGGGATGACACAAAATGGAACCACGACTTGCTAAATTACACCAGAGCTGTCATTGCATTGCGGAAAGGAACACATCTCCCTGCGACGTGGCGCGTATCAACGTTTATACAGTGAAGGGAAAGTTTTTGCTTTTGCTCGCAAGTTCGAAGAAAGAACCTTGATCGTCATCCTCAACACCGCCGACACGAATATGAAGAGCGCATTTTCTATCGAATCGCTCACTGCGGGAAATCCTACCCCGGCAACTGTTTTCGGCCCGGACACGAAGCCATACGTTGAGAACAACCACTTGCACATCGAAGTTCCAGCCCGCAAGGGTGTGGTTCTTCGAATGTAAAGTAAAAATTTACACTACATAAAGAACAACGCGCTTTGCAGAAAAGGCGCGTTGTTTTTGTAATACAACCGGAAACCTGGCAACTATCCTCCAGCCTGGCCATTTCGAAGATATGGACGATTTGCATCTGCTAAATAACCAAGGAATTCATCTTTCATTTTTGGGAATACCGGCAAATCCGTCTTGGCCAGGTTGCGCAGTTCTTCCGGGTCGTTTTCAAGGTCGTATAGCTCATAAGGACTGGCCATTGCTTCATATCCAAGATAAGCAATCAACTTATATTGTCCCTTGTGCATGGAAATGGCAGCTTTCGTCAACGGCAGAAATTCAGAGTTCTCTATCGCGTTCATTGAGAATAGTGGACGCTCGGCATCCTCCACTCCTCCGAAGCCAGGCAGTAATCGACCATCCAGGCTGGACGGCATATCCTTATTCGCAACGGACAGGAGTGTAGGAAGCAGGTCTATATTGCTTGTATAGCTATGGATATCCTGGCGAGTCTGCTGACCTGGGGAATGAATAAGCAACGGTATTTTTACAACCGGTTCATATAACAAGGGACCACTATGCCCAAAGAAACCGCGCTCGAACAATTCCCCATGATCCGATGTGGCAATGATATAACTATGATCTAAAACGCCCCTTGCCTCCAGTTGCTCGATCACCTTTCCAAATTCCGCATCGACATGGGCAACTTGTTGATCGTATTTCAAGCGCTTATCGAGCAAATCTTCATCCGTAAAACCGGGCGTATACGGGTGCATTGGCTTATGCGGCGGTTCGAAACCATCGTTTTCAAACAGTTTCCAGAATTCTTTCCCAGGCTTATATGGTGCGTGCGGTGAAAACAAATGGAAATAAGAAAAGTATGGTTTAGCCTGTTGTTCCAGGTTCAGTATTTCAGTTAAGACTCCCTGGTAGACATCTTCATTGAGATAATTAAAAAAGTTCTCGGCTTCAGGGACTCCCCTGGGATAGCCGGGGTGGTTCTCATGGCTAAGAATGGTACGAAGATTTATACTTTTGTAAAGATATCCAAGCACTGACGAGGCCGGAATGCCAGTCTGAAGGGGAAGTAAAAACTCGTCAAAGGCAACCGAGGCCAGATAGCGATCTCGACCGACTTTATCCGAAACTAAATCGTTTTTTCGAAGGCTAAAAGAAGTCATCGGCAGGAAGCGATCTACATCGGTAGCAAATTGACCAACGAGGCGGTCAGCATATAAATTCTGAGCAAACATCAAACGGAAATAATCGTCACCCAACAAAGTGAAAGGGTTGGTCCGCGCAAGATCTGACTTGATAAGTCCACCGATGCTAAATGCCCTATGCTTCCATTGGAACATGCCGGTCAACATGCAGGCCGTGCCGGGCGTGGTGAAGTTGCCTCCAGAATAATGCTTATGATAAACCGTGGCCCGCTCTGCAAACTTGTTCAGAAAAGGGGTCGTATCACGAGGGTATCCATATAGCGACAGATTACGAGCGGACATCGCATCGAACAAAATGATGATAATGTTAGGAATAGTTTTATCATCACGTAAATAAGATAAAGAGCGAGGCAGCAAAGTCCCGGCCGCCAAAAGCGATGCAAACTTCAAAAAATCTCTTCGAGAGAACTTTGACATTGGAATTCCTATAAAGCTATGCGAACAAGAACAACGCTCAAAGACAGCAGGGTCAAAGGTATATAAATATACAAGAACACCACAAAACGATCAGCCAGGTTTTCCAACAAACGCCTAAGCCAGGTTACCCTTACACAAATAAAACTGATAGCAAAGGCAATAAAAACCGTGCCTGCCCACCAACGTAGTTGGCTATCGATAAAATCTACCCGCAGATTCGGGTCTTCATAAATGCGCATATGGATCAATGCCGACCCCACTAAAACTGCCAAAATAACCACCCCAGCCGATATAAAGCCATCTTTCCACAAATTACCGGAAAGGAAAAAGCCGAGAAATAGTACTCCCAGGGTCAACAAGGCACTTTCCACAAAGTTCACGAGAAACGAATAGGCGTAAACCGAGAATATCTCACTCAATCTCAAATAAAACAGCCATGACGGGATTTTCCAGAAGGAAGAATAGATAGTCCACCCATAAACGATAAAAGCGGCCGTTGCAAAAATAGCTACGATACTTTGCTTATCAGGAAATCGAGATCTCAAACGATTAAACATGACCTGCCTTGTAAAATTGGACGCCCGGGGGAAAGCCCGGAATTGCAATTATATTCCACTGAGTTCATCCCCGCAAACACCGCCATATTCGCAAGCCACTCAAATCCTGCAACAGGCAACGCACCTTTTCCCTCAGTACGCTGTTCTATTTATCAGACTAAACAGTATCGGGAGGACAAGGCATGCCTGAAGCGCCGGAAGGAAGCAACGCACTAACACTAGAAGAAATCCTTGCCAGTATTCAAACTGATTTAAAGGGCGAAACGGTTCAAACTCGTCTGGATGCCATCCAAAAGCTGGCTGAGCAAAATTTCAGCAGCCCAGCCATTTTGCGCACGCTCGAAAGACTGGCGCTTAACGATAAAAGTAAATCTGTCCGTGCGGCAGCTCGTCAGGCGCTAGACACTCCCACGCACCGTTACATTCAAGGCCAAATCAGCAAACGTACTCGTCCTGAGCGCAAAACCATCCTATCTGAAATCGACAAATGGGAATCACAGGAACTTATTCATGCGGACTTAGCAGATGTGCTGCGGCAACGTTATGGTTTTGACCTGAAGCCAGCGACGCCTGCCCCTGAACCTATTTCAGCGCCTCAACCTGAGCCCGAACCTGCTCCCATTTCCCAAGCCACTCTCGCACCCCGCCTCAGCCTGACACAAACCTTGCTAAGCGAAACCAGTATCAAGATTGCCCTCTATCTTGGCGCATTCTTTGTGATAGCCGCTGCGGCTATCTTGGCCGCGGTAGTGGAAGCTGCGCGTCTACCCATCCTGCTGGCAGCGACCGCCCTATTTGCCGGCGGAGCCATCCTTACCAGGGCACGTTTACCGCAACCAAGCTTTGCGCTATTCATTGTTTTTTCGTTCCTGCTTCCCACGGATGCCAATGTTTTGGCCGATGTACTCAATCTTTCCAGCAAAGCCAACGCAGGCTATTGGTTTGCCGTCATGGCGGTTATGGCCGTCATCTGGAGCTTTGGTACCTGGTTCTATACATCTCGCTTATTCAGCCTGGCGGCTTTTATCGCATTAGCCATCTCAGTGACGCGTTTGGGTGAATTCTTTAGGGCAGAACCAGAAGTTTATCTGCTCCTACTCAGTTTCGTTACCCTGTTGGGCCTGGGCGGGACCTATTTGCTCAAACGTTGGCGCGCCACAAAATTCAGCTTGCCGCTCTTGATCCTTGTACAGATCTCCCAGCTTGGACTGATCGCCTTCGCCCTGGTTGCTATCGCGCTACGACTGGAAGATGTGCCCAGCGCCTGGAATCTTGTGAGCACACTTTTCTGGCTGCTGACAGCCGGTTTCTATGTGCTGAGTGATTTGATCTTTCCCTTTGTCATCTTCCCCTGGCTATCTATCGCGGCGCTTTATCCCCTGCCGCTTAATTTCATGTTTACCTTCGGCATTGACGAAACTTTGCCGATTGCCATCGTAACCTGGGTATGGGGCTTCCTGCTCGCATCTGCCAGTGAGCTTATCCGTCGCTTGCAAGTCGACAAAATCCGCCACTATGGGCTACCCATATTGACTGGCTCGTTATTGGTCGTTTTGACTGCTACTTCTATCGGCTATATCGATGACATAACCTACGGCTTTGCCTTCATCCTGGGCTCGGCCATCGTGTATGTCGTACTACATATCCTCAAACCACGCGCTTATCTTTGGACAATAGCACTTCTTTTAGGATTGGGGGCATACTTTAGCTTCTTTGCCTTACCCTTCATGGATGCCTTCGATGTGTTCGCAGGTTATCAGTTGCTCGGCGCCAGCCTGCTCTTGCTGATGCCCGACCTATTTCTTGCGCCCGATCTATCTGCGAATAAAACCTGGCGCTGGCCCTTGCGCGCTCTCGGCGGGATGTTGGCATTCGTCAACTTGGGTTTGATTTTGCCATTCTCAACAGAGAATAGCGGTCATGCTGCTATTGCTTATGGTCTCTACGCTGTATTCTTTGCCTTCTACGCCTTGAAGTTTGACAAAGCCTGGTTAAGCTATATTGCGACTGCTTCCGCTGCGCTGAGCGTCACGTTCACGCTCCAACATTTCGAATCAGACGCGTGGCTCTTCACGTTGACGGCCCTGTCGGCGATTTATTATCTGGTTGGCTATGTACTGAGTCGAACTGAAAACCGTATATCCTGGTCCAGCATGCTGCGCTACAGTGGATTGGGATTATCGACTCTGGTCTCGCTTCTGGCAATCATTACATTCAAAGAAAGTGGTGGTTGGTACGTTCTTGTCACTGGGTTGTTGTTTGGCATCGAGATGTTCTCACACCACGCAAGTTTTGCTGAAGCAGGCATGCAAGTATTCTTTGCCAGTGGGATCTACCTGCTTTTGCAAGAAGCGGATATAGCGCGTGGCTACCAGTGGCTGGGCATCGCTCTGGCCTTGCTGGGAACTGACCTCGTTCTGGCACGCACCTACCCAGATAAACGTCCGATCGCCTGGTTCTCACGCGGACTGGGAGCGCTCGTCGTCCTTGCGAATACGCTCGATCTGTTGTTCAACAATAGTTGACCCGCAAGTTAGCGTACCATTTGTTTTGCTATTTACAGGCTCTTCTTCCTGACGCAGACAATTGCTCTATCATCAACCTCTGCTGGGCTATAGCTTCACGCTTTATACGGTATTGACGGTCATATTCACCCTGCAAACCTTCGAACAGTCGAAATGGATGTTGCCGGTGACACTGCTGGCAGTCGTTTACTATGCTGTGGGTTTTGCCCTCCGTAAACAAAAGATACCCAACGATACGATAAGTGAAGCATCGCCCGCCATTGCCAAAATCTCATTTACCTGGCCCTTTGTCCTGTGGACCAGTGGTCTGGGAGTAGGTTTACTGGCTACGATCATCTCGCCTGTGCAGGGTGGACTCTCCGCAGCCATCCCCGCCGCTGTGACAGCCACTATGGTCGCCATAGAAGCCTTCGAACGCCGCAATGTTTGGCTGGGCTTTCCGGCCAATGCCCTTTATTTGATGGCGTATTTTATTTTGCTGGTCGAACTGAATGTGGACGAACCACAATTTTTCTCAATTGCCACCGCAGCGCTGGGAATGTTGATGCACTACTTGCTGACACGCGCAGGCAGTCGTACCGGCGCGTTCGTCACCGGGATGGTGTCTCAACTCGTCTTACTGAGCACTACCTACATTCAATTTCTGTCTACAGAACGGCTGGTATTTTTTGCAGTGATTTTCTTCCAGGCGCTGGCAGTGCTGGTTTACGGCATCGTCATCCGTTCGCGCAGCCTGGTGATTACCCCTTTGGTCTTTCTCGTCTTGTCCGTATTGACCGTGCTCTACGGCTTGCTGCAAGGCATTCTGACAGTCGTGCTGATCGGCTGCACAGGTTTCATCTTATTGATGCTCGGCATCCTGGCTGTTATCATGCGCGACAGGCTCAAACAGATCAGCGAACGCTTCAACGATTGGGGCGCATAACGCGCTAGCCCCAGACTGCTTGCACCAGCGCAGGTAAAATCTCCCCCGATTTGCCATGCAAGGCAAAGTCCACTTTTTCGGTCAACGGCGTCGGCTCGGCATTGATTTCGACTACCACCGCGCCCCGGTTGCGAGCCGCGTAGGCCAGCGAAGCAGCCGGCTGCACCAATCCCGATGTGCCAATCGAGAAGAAGACATGACAGGCGCGAGCAGCTTCCACCGCAGACTCCAACGCGGCGCGCGGTAAGGACTCGCCGAACCAGACTACATCCGGGCGCAACAGACCGCCACAAGCCTTGCAACGGGGCACATCTCCATCCGCATCATCCCAGGTCTCGGCCTGCTGACCGCACGAGGCGCATCTCACGCGCTGCAAGTTGCCATGCAACTCAATAACGCACGGACTGCCCGCTTTCAGGTGTAGACCATCTACATTTTGCGTGATCAGGCTGAAGTCCGGGATATGATGCGCCATGTCCGCCAAAGCGTAGTGACCGGGGTTGGGTTCCACCTCCCGCACCTTTTCGCGGCGCATGGCATACCAGTCCCAGACCAATTTGGGATCGCGCGCAAAAGCTTCGGGCGAAGCCAGGTCGGTCGGTTTGTACTGCGTCCACAAGCCTGTCTGAGCGTCTCGAAACGTACGCAAACCGGACTCCTGCGAAACACCCGCACCAGTCAAAGCAGCGACACGTTCCGCCTTGCGCAGGAAGCGGATCAACTCATCGGGGAATTCGAAAGCCACTGTCTATTCACCCGATTCAGCCGGCTGGCACCATTGAAAAGAGAGAGTATCCTGGTAGACTGGAGAACTTCCCAAATGCTTCAAGCTGCCCGTGGCAGCGATCACCTGATACTCCACCCAGGCATCCTTGAATTCTTCGTGGTGTGAGAGTTTATCCGGCGTGATGCGATACGTGTAGTAATTCCCGGTAACTTCTTTCATGATCGCCCCGCCGCCCCAGGGGGTGGACTGGTTATCGCCCTTATCTACCAGACGCAGAAAGAGCAGGACATAAGTCACGTGCAAGTTGTTTGTCAGTCGGACATCGAAATCAACATATTTAGGCGCATCGCAATACCCCCAGAAAAGGATATCGCTGCTGACCGATATGGATTGGATTAAAGCACCCGGTTCGCTGAAAAGGGAAGTTTTCGGGCCGGGCGTTGCGGTCGGAATCAGAATCAGGGTTGGCAAGGGTACACTGTCAGTTGGTTGCTCCTCGAACGTATCCCCTCCACCGGCCAGAGTCGGCGTAGAAGTAAAAGTAGGCACTGACGTGATAGTCGGTGTTCGAGTTGGCGTGGAATACACGGTTGGCGTCGCGGTTTCGACTGAGGCGGGCGGCGCTGTCGGCGTGATCAGCAAAGACACCACATCGTTCAGGGAACAAGCTGTTAGACTGAACATCACTACAAGGCTATAGATTATCTTTTTCATTACAGCATATTCCTTGAATCAGAAGAATCATAGAGGTCCCGACAGGGGTCTAATCAAATTATACACGGATAAGATTCCAACATTGCGCAAGATAGGCCAAAAATACTAGAACTTTTATTTATTTTATGCGTATATAGATTGTAAACTCACTGAATCAAAGGAGTATTCATATGTCTTCACGACGCAACACCGGTTCATTAGTAGGCGGCAGTCTGCTGATCATCTTTGGCGTGCTGGCCCTGCTTGGAAAGCTGTTCCAGAATTTCAATTTTTGGAACGCTTTCTGGCCCTTTTTCATCATCGGCATCGGCCTGCTGTTCTTCGTCGGCATGTTCGCAGGCGGAAAGTCGGTTTCAGGCTTAGCGATTCCAGGTAGCATTATCACAACCATCGGCCTGATGCTCTTTTACCAGAACATCACCAACCATTGGGAAAGCTGGTCCTATGGTTGGACGGTCATTCTGATGGCGGTTGGCCTGGGCATCTTCATCATGGGCGCCTGGGCACAAAACGAGAGCCAACGGGCGGCTGGACTACGCGTGCTACGTATCGGCCTGATCATGTTCATCATCTTCGGTGCTTTCTTCGAGCTGATCTTCACAGCCGGGATGCCTTTCGGCCTGCGCTCGATCGTCTTCCCCGCGGCGTTGATCCTGCTCGGCCTGTATCTCGTACTGACACGCTCTGGTTTGTTGCCGGGCCGTTCAGAAAGCGCTATATCCGAACCCGAATCTACTGACAACCCTTTGGAGGAATAGAACAATGAAAGAGCGTTCCATTTTCTGGCCGCTTGTCATGATTGCGGCAGGTGTGTTCTGGATCCTGGTCGGCACAGGCGTCGTCCCAAGCGTAAATTTGTGGGCGTTATCACACATATTGCCGTACCTGTTGATTGTCCTTGGTCTCGGCCTGATCTTGCGCGCATATTGGCGCTTCGCTGGAATGTTGGTCTCGTTGCTTGTCGTGATCGGCGCGGCGATGGCCGTCGTTTATGCGCCGCAACTCGGTTGGGACACTCCATCCAGTTGGAGCTTCAATTTATGGAATATCGACGGCGATCTGGGCGGTGCGGTAGCAGGCTCGGGCGTCGTCAAGACCGAAACCCGTCAGGTTTCAGATTTCAACACGATTGCTATGGACTATCCGGCTGAGATCACGATCCGGCAAGGCAAGTCAGAATCGCTAAAAATTGAGGCCGAAGATAATTTGTTGCCACAATTGAGCGCCGAGGTACAAAACGGCACGTTGCATCTAAAAAATACCGAACAAAATTGGGGGCAACGCGTAAATCCCAGCAAACCGGTTATTGTAACCATCAATGTGGTGGATTTGAACAAAATCCAATTCTCGTCAGCCGGGAAAATGCTGATCGAGAGCTTACAAACCGATTCCCTGGCAATTTCTGTCAGTGGCGCGGGCGACGTCACCATGACGGATTTGAAAACCGGTGATCTCAATCTCAATCTTAGTGGAGCAGGCAACGTCAAAGCCGACGGTGTGGCTAATACATTAGATCTAAACATCAGCGGGCTGGGCAACTTCAACGGCGAGGGTCTGCAAAGCCAGGAAGGCGATGTCAACATCAGTGGCGCAGGCAACGCACAGGTTTGGGTCGAAAGCCAGTTGAGCGCCAGCATCAGCGGCGCCGGGTCGATCGATTATTACGGCAGTCCGCAAGTCAGCGAACGTATCAGCGGTGTTGGTAACGTGAGAAAAATCGGAGATAAGTAAAGTTTCTCCGTAGGATTATGGAGGCCAGGCAAGTCCTGGTCTCTTTTTGTTATCCCCCATTAAACAAAAAATCCCCTTGCGGGGTGCCATCTGTATTGTTGTCTTCTTATGCAACCAACGGAGTAGACGCGCGCTTGAGAAACGTCTCTATTTCCGTTGAGTATGGCAAGTACATTTCGCGGGACATATGGCTCTTCGATTCCACCAGCGTTACCAGAAAACCACGGCCTTCATCGTTCTGTCCGTGTGCTAATACGGTAGCAACTTCCGAAACTGTCCAGCCTTTTTTCAAGGCATCGATAACATTACCCATAATGGTATATCTCCTTTCATTATCTGTTTTATCGATTATCATTGTATCGCTAGAGTATGAACAGAAGATTAAACCTGTAAAAACGATTTGTTAACATTTCGCTCAAACAGACCCGATCATTATGCCCGCCATCCAAGTTACCAATCTGCAAAAAATCTTCAAGTCCAAACGTAAAGCCGCCGGGTTGAGCGGCTCCATGCGCGCGCTCGTCCGGCCTGAGTACGCCACCGTCGAAGCGGTACGCAGGCTCTCGTTCCAGATGGAAGCGGGCGAACTGCTCGGTTTCATCGGTCCCAACGGGGCTGGCAAATCCACTACCATCAAAATGCTGACCGGCATCCTGCTGCCCAGCGACGGCCAGGCCAAAGTGCTCGGTTTTACGCCCTGGAAACAACGCCGCGAATTGGCTTATCAGATTGGCACCGTCTTCGGTCAACGTCCGCAACTGTGGTATCACCTGCCCGCTATCGACACCTTCACATTGTTCGGAAAAATCTACGAACTGGAAGACGCCCAGACGAAGAAACGCATCGATCAGCTCTCTGAAGCGTTCGAGATTGGGGATTTGTTGGAGACGCCCGTGCGCAAACTCTCCCTGGGACAACGCATGCGCTGCGAAGTGGCCGCCTCGCTCTTACACCGCCCAAGGCTGCTCCTGCTCGATGAGCCGTCCATCGGCCTGGATGTGGTCGCCAAACAACGCATCCGCAACTCGATCCGCCACATGGCACAGGATGAGAACGTGGGCGTGCTGCTCACTTCACACGACGCGGGCGACCTGGAAGCACTTGTGCAAGCGCGTTATCATTATCAACCACGGACAGATCGTCTACGAAGACAAAGTCTCGAACCTGAAACGCCGCTTCCTGACCTCCAAGCTGGTAGAAGTGCGTTATGCGGACGAAGTGCCCGCCAACTTCTCGTTAGAGGGCGCTGAGGTGCTCAAGGTCGGGCATTACGGTGTCAAGCTGCGCTTCGATACTCGCAAAACAGCCGTCGACCGGGTCATGGCAGCCATCTCCGCCCACGGCCAAGTGGTGGATATTACCATTTCCGACCCGCCACTGGAAGAAGTAATTGCCAAGATTTACGAGACGAACGCCTGACGCTCAGCCAGAAGATAGTGATGAGATAGACGAATTATGGACAAATTATTCTGGAAAACCATACAGGGAAACCAATACGCAATCCCGACAGGTCACACGCCTACATCGCTGACCGCAGAGTTGTTTTTATACCTTGGTAGCACAGACCCGGAGTTACGAGATCAGATTGCCTACGAAACTTTTGCCAATTTTCTCAAACGCGATTATTTCAGCCTGGAAGAGATCGAAATCTATATCGCAAACCTGCTGGCCAATTTAGATATCGGTATCGGTGAAACTGACTCAGATAGCGTTTTCTTGCGTTCTTTTTCAGTGCTCTTCCTGGCTGAGATCATTCATAACGACAATAAAGCTACCGCTCCTGAAGGGACCCGTTATCCAAACAATCCTTGAAAAGGGTTTGCGGTATCTCGCTTCTGAACAAGACCTACGCGGTTACGTTGAAGAAAAGGGATGGGCGCACGCCCTGGCCCATACCGCCGACTTGCTACTGGTGCTGGGCAAGAGCCTGAGCACCGGCGAAAGCGACCATAGTCTCATATTGATTGGAATGAGCGAAAAATTGATCCAATCCACAACCTGGGTTTATGTATATGGCGAAGATGAAAGGTTATCCAGAGCAGCGTTGGAGATTTTGCGTAGAGGCGCTTTATCGGTAACCTTTATTAGGCAGATGGTTAGATTCTTTTCTCAAACCAAATGGCAAATCATGGGAAGGCGCCTGGACGAAAGACGAGTCGGCATGTGCCTTCTTCAATGTACGTAACTTCTTACGCAGCCTGTATTTACAGATTGCAACCGAAGATGGAATCCCACAGCAAGAAGAGCTCGAGCGGATGCTCCTGGAAACCATTCAGAACCTGCGACCTTACTAAACATGGAATACAAAAAGACTGTTAGGGAAATTCTCTAAAATGAGCGCTGCGCGGAAATATTGGGCCATATTTCAAACCACTCTGGTCAATTCGCTGGCGTATCCCGGCGAATTGGTTGGGCGCAGCCTGATGATCCTGCCTTTCATGTGGATCTTCTACCAACTCTGGCATGTCACGTTCGCTGCGTCAGGAACAGATACTATCAACGGCCTGAGCTTGCACGATACGATGTGGTATCTGATGATGGCCGAGACCATCGAATTAAGCCGTCCACGCGTGGCGCGCACCATCGCCGACAATGTCAAGGATGGCTCCATCGCTTACCTGCTCAATAAGCCCTACGACTTCCTTGTTTACCAATTCAGCGTTTCTATGGGTGAAACAATCTTCCGCGCGTTGATGAACGCTATCCTTGGCGGCGCACTGGTCTGGTGGCTGGCAGGACCGCCGCCCGATTTGCGCAGTTGGCCGTTGACCATCGTGGCTGTCATTGGCGCATGGGTCTTGAACTTCATGGTCAACGGCATGATCGGTTTGGCGGCCTTTGTCGCGGAAGAAGTAGCGCCTTTCGAATGGATCTACCAAAAGTTTGCTTTCATTTTCGGCGGACTGCTCATCCCGCTGGATTTTTATCCACAGTGGTTGCAAAAAATTGCCTTTGCGCTCCCCTTTCCGGCTATGACTTACGGGCCTTCGCGTTTATTCGTCTCGCCGGATGCCAGCTTGTTTGCCAGCGTACTTGGTCAGCAAGTCATCTGGATTTCTGTGTTAGGTTTCCTTTTGGTCTTCACCTATCGACGCGGGCTGGCGTATTTAACTGTGAATGGAGGCTAGGTTGAAAGAATTCAAATTTTTGCTGGCCGTCTGGAAAGCAAACCTGCAATCCGTGATGGAATACCGGGTGGCGTTTCTGCTACAAGTCTTTGGCATGATGATCAACAATGCCATCTATTTCCTGATCTGGGTGATCTATTTCGACCGCTTCAAAGAAGTGCGCGGCTGGGGTCTCAACGACATGTTCGTCACTTATGGCATCATTGCCAGCGGGTTTGGGCTGGTCTCTTTGTTGTTCGGGAATGTATTCAATCTTGGAGACGTGATCGCCAAAGGCCGCCTGGATTACTACCTGTCCATGCCCAGGCCGGTACTCTTGCATACGGTCGCCAGTCGTAGCATCGCCAGTGGATTGGGAGATTTCACCTACGGTTTCGTGAGCTATGTACTCTCCGGACAATATACCTGGGTCGGATTGGGGCGCTTCCTGATTGGGATGCTGTGCGCAGCGGCCATTTTTGCTGCTTTTATGATCCTGGTCCAAAGCCTGGCGTTTTGGATTGGCAACACATCCTATCTCAGCAGCATGGCGCTCAATGCCATTATTACCTTCGCTATTTACCCCATCACGCTCTTTGACAACACAGCTAAATTGCTTTTGTTCACACTCATCCCGGCCGCATTAATGGGCGCACTCCCAGCCCAATTTGTGCACAGTTTTACCTGGAGCACGTTAACGGAAATATTCCTGGGGTCGCTGGTTTTCCTGGGTTTGGCGGTAGCAGTTTTCCGGCTGGGGATGAGGCGCTATGAAAGCGGCTCAGGCATCCAGGTGGAAGTTTAGCTCTCAACATCCTTTCTTCTTATGGTAATATGGCAAACTATGGATGATAGCTTCTACAAAGAAATTCTGAACAGCCTGCAAGACGGCATCTACTATCTGGATCGCGACCGAGTTATCACCTATTGGAATCGGGGCGCAGAAAAGATCACCGGATATACCGCTGATCAGGTTATCGGCAAATCTTGTCGTAACAATCTCCTTAATCATGTAAACGAACATGGGCTGGTGTTATGCAATAATCATTGCCCAATGGCTGCCACTATGCAAGATGGCGAATCGCGTGAAGCGTATGTCTATCTTCATCATGCGGAAGGCCATCGAGTCCCGGTGCAGATACGCTCGACGCCTCTCCGCGATGAAGACGGAAACATCATCGGAGCCATTGAAACGTTTAACAAAGGTGTTTCACCCGAGCATACCGAACGCCGCATTCGGAAGCTCAAGCAAACTGCCCTGCTCGATCCATTGACATCAATTGGCAACCGGCGTCACGTAGAACTTCGTCTCAAAACCAGCTTTTTGGATTTCAAGGAAAACCAACTCCCTTTCGGGTTATTATTTTGTGACATCGATCATTTCAAGGACCTCAACGATGCTTTCGGGCACAATCTGGGTGATAGCGTGCTACGCATGGTTGCACAAACACTGCGCGGCAATATCCGCGTAACAGACACCATAGGGCGCTGGGGTGGAGAAGAATTTCTAGTTATCTTGCGCGATGCCGATATCGAAGCCCTCCAGAAGGTCGGGGAGAAATTGCTCAACCTGGTCAGGAAATCCCATCTGGTACTCTCCGACAAGCGCGTTTTGTCAACTACCATTTCTATCGGGGGTACGCTTGCCCGGGAATCTGATAGCCTCGTTTCCATAGTAGATCGCGCTGACCGCTTGATGTACAAAAGCAAAGCCAACGGGCGCAACCGTATTACAATAGGATAATCATCCCGCGTTTTTCTGGTATAATCTCAACCCGTGACTGGTCCTGCCATGCGGTTACTCCTGTAACAACAGGATTCGGCTGTGGGCAAGGAGACCTGCATAAACTAAAGAAAGGAAAGCATACGTCATGCCGCTCGATAAAGAAGTAAAAACCCAGGTCATTCAGGATTACCATCGTCACGATAGTGACACGGGTTCTCCCGAAGTGCAAGTTGCCATTCTGACCAGGCGTATCACCCAGTTGACCGATCATCTGCGCATCAACAAGCACGATGAATCGTGCCGTCGTGGTTTGCTCAAACTGGTTGGACAGCGCCGCCGCCTGCTGGCATACTTGCGCAAGAGGGACTATCCGCGCTACCTGAGCTTGACCGAGCAGTTAAGTCTGCGTAGAAAGTAAGGTTGTTAGACCCTAATGGTCTGGTAGACCTTTAGGGTCTTTATATGCATCCGCAGTCAGGAATTGAATAGTGCTGGCAACCCCGCTAAGGCGGGACAACCACAATCGATCCAGTTGCCGCCGCTCTTCAGTCCCTGACCAGGCGGAAAAATATTCAAGGGGCTTGCGCTATCTGTTTTGAAGTTAAATCGCAAAATCTGACAAAACCGCGAAGTTGACTCTTCGCGCTCTTTGCGTTTCCCAATAATTGCGCACGCCTATTACAGGAGACAAAATGAAACCCGAAGCAAAAACTTTTGCGACCACAGTTGGTTCGCAAACAATTACATTTGAAACTGGCAAACTGGCCAGACAGGCTGGCGGCGCTGTAACCATTCAATTAGGCGACAGTATCGTCTTTGCATCCGCCACGATGGGCGGTGTGCGTGAAGGCATTGACTTCTTCCCACTCAGCGTGGATTTTGAAGAACGCTTGTACGCTACCGGCAAGATTCCCGGCTCGTTCTTCCGCCGTGAAGGACGTCCTAGCGGCGAGGCCATTCTCACCGCTCGTCTCACCGACCGCCCGCTGCGCCCACTCTTTCCCAAGGGTATGCGCAACGAAGTGCAGGTCATCATGTTCTCAATCTCTGCTGATGGCATCAACCCGCTCGACATCATGGCCATCAATGCCGCCTCCACTGCGGTCATGATTTCCGATATTCCCTGGAACGGCCCGGTCGGCGCAGTACGTATCGGCCGCATTGACGGCGAATTCGTCATCAATCCTACGTTTGAGCAAATAGACGCATCCGATCTGGATCTGCGCATCGCAGGCACGAAAGATGCGATCTTAATGGTTGAATGCGGCGCAAACGAAGTCCCCGAAGATATCATGGTCGCGGCGCTGGAACTCGGTCATCAGTCCATACAACCCATCATCGAACTTCAACTCACGATGCAGGCTGAAGTTGGCAAGGAAAAGCGCGAAGCCACTTTCAACCTGCCCGATGAAGAAATCGCCAAAAAGGTCTTCGAACGTGTCAGCGGCCCGATGACAGAACTGCTCGACAAACCACTGACCAAAGCAGAATTCTACGGCGGGATGACGACCCTCAAGGATGAACTTGTCGAGGAGCTTTGCACTGTGCCAGAAGGCGCCAACGCAGCGGACTACCCCTCGCTTGCTTCCGTTCGAGAAGCCTTTGACCAGGCCGAAGGGACAATCGTCCGTGAGCGCATTCTTAGCCTGGGCAAACGCCCCGATGGCCGTGGTCCTACAGATATACGTGATTTGTGGGCTGAAGTGAATCTGTCCCCGCGGGCGCACGGCTCCGGCCTGTTTACTCGTGGTGAAACCCAGGTTATGACACTAGCCACGTTGGGCACACTGGGCGAAGCACAGTCAATCGAACTCGCTTAGCCCGGTCAACACAAAGCGTTACATGCACCACTACAACTTTCCTCCCTACTCCGTCGGAGAGGTACGTCCTCTTCGTGGACAGAGCAGGCGCGAGATTGGTCACGGTGCGCTGGCAGAACGCGCCCTCGAACCAGTCATACCGGCAGAAGAAACTTTCCCGTATACCTTGCGGTTGGTATCCGAATGTATGGCATCCAATGGTTCCACCTCAATGGCATCCGTTTGCGGCTCCACCCTGGCGCTGATGGACGCGGGTGTGCCTATCAAGGCGCCTGTCGCCGGCATCGCTATGGGTCTTATCACTGACCCTTCGCCAAGCTCAGGGCAGGCTTTCGGCCGCTACAAAGTGTTGACCGATATTCAGGGCACCGAGGATCATCTGGGCGATATGGATTTCAAAGTAGCCGGAACCGCTGAAGGGATCACCGCCTTGCAAATGGATATCAAGATCAGCGGCTTGAGCGCTGACATCATGAAAGAAGCTTTGGAGCAGGCGCGCGTAGCACGCATGGCGGTTCTTGATGTCATGTTGGCAGCCATTCCCCAACCGCGCGCTGAGTTGAAAGACCACGCCCCACGCATTACAACCGTCAAGATCCCGGTGGACAAGATCGGTGCATTGATTGGTCCTGGCGGCAAGAATATCCGCGCGTTGCAAGAAGAGACCGGCACCAAGATCGACATCGAAGAAGATGGCACGGTCTATATTGCCGCCGTTGAAGGTGCAGGTGCCAAGATTGCCATTGAGCGCATTGAAGCCCTGGGCGAAAGCCCCGAAATCGGACGCATCTACACCGGCAAGGTGGTGCGCATCGAACCATTCGGAGCATTTGTGGAAATCCTGCCCGGCACCGATGGGCTGGTACACATCTCCCAGCTTGATTCCGAACGTGTCAACTCCGTCGAAGACGTGGTTGGTATGGGCGACGAAATCACCGTCATGATCACCGATATCGACCCAATGGGCAAGATCCGCCTTTCGCGGCAGGCTGTGCTCGAAGGTTGGAGTGCTGAAGAAGCCCGCGAGCATGACAAACCCCGCAGTGGCGGTGGACGTTCAGGCGGGAATCGCTCCGGCGGCCGCGGGAACGACCGGCGTGGTGGTAGGAATGACCGGGCCGTAGATAGTCTATCCATGCCCTAAAGCCAACCAGGGAATAACATTTGGATCGTCCCCTGGTTTTGCCTAGCAGTAATCTAAAAAGAATAACCAAAAAACGATAAAAACATTGTGGCGATCACCAAACCAGGTGGTCGCCACAACTTGTATAAGCTGTTTTTCAACAATTCGACTTAACGATTTAGTTTCTCTTCCAATTGGCTTTTCACTCCCGGCCATTCGGTATCAATGATACTGTAGTAGACAGAATGCCGGTAACGTCCGTCCGGTAAGATCATATGATTGCGAAGCCGGCCTTCCTTGACTGCACCTATGCGTTCGATTGCACGTTGTGAGCGTTCGTTGCGCGAATCCGTTTTCAACTGCACGCGGATGCAACCAAGTGTTTCAAACGCATGTTGTAATAATAGATACTTGCATTCTGTGTTGACTGCCGTTCTCTGAAAATCAGTTCCGTACCAGGTACCACCGATTTCCAGGCCGCGGTCATGTGGCATGATATTCAAGTAGCGAGTGGCGCCAGCCACACGTTTCGAAGCAAGATGAATGACCGCAAACGGCAGATCGGTTCCTTTTTCGGCGCGGGAAAGAATCTCACGGACCCAGTTTGCCATATCCGCTTCCGTGTTCATATTTCCATACAACATAAAATCCCAAAAATCTTGGTCCACACCGATCTCGGCCAGGCCGGGAATATGCGCTTCAGTCATCGGCTCAAGACGTACGTGTACCCCTTGCAATACAACTGGTTTTACTTCCATGTAAGCCATTCTTTTTCCTCCGTATCTTGTGTTGGCAAATAAGGCATCTCTGGCCCGTCCACGTTCAAATACTCCGCCAGGGCAGCGCGCATGGCAATCCGGTCATCCCAGGGATATTCAACCTTCCCAAAACACATAGATTGCTCGTGTCCCTTACCACAGGATAAAACAATGTCACCAGGACGAGCCAATTTTAACGCGAATTTGATGGCTTCGCCGCGATCAGGAATCCGCCAGAAGGTTTCACCCTCGCGTCCGCCCTTGGACCCTTCGACCCCGGCCCGCTTTTCTCTGCCGGGGCGGGCAAGCTCACCTGTGCCTGCGGCACTGGCGCGGGCAGGGCGACGCTTTGCGCCTGCTGCCATTTCGCCGAGGATTCCATCCAACGACTCAGTGCGCGGATCCTCTGCGGTCAACACGGTTAAATCCGCCAACTCGGCGGAAGTTTCAGCCATCATGCGACGTTTCTCTTTGTCCCGCAAGCCTGCGGAACCAAAGACTACAATGATGCGGGGTACTCCCCTCACTCGCTTCGACCCCGGCTCGCTCCGCTTTACCGGGGCAGGTAAGCTCAGCGCGGCGTCTGGCCCCTCTCCCGCTGAGAGAGGGGAATTTCTTAGCATTTCCCTTGCAGTTTCCAGGGTGACTTTCAACGCATTTGGTGTATGGGCAAAATCTACGATGGCGGTGAAATCTTGCCCCATGTCAATTATTTCCATGCGGCCAGGGATGCCGGGCAAATTGGCAATCCCTTTAGCAGCGATATCAGGCTCAACATCCAATCCAAAGGCAGTCGCACTCAGCGCGGCCAGGCAATTCAAGACGTTGTAGCGTCCAACCAAGTGCATCTTTATGCTTACACGAAGTGTAGAATTCTTTGCAACAAAATGCATCCCTTCTGGACTATAACCGAGGTCAACGGCCTGTACATCTGCATTAGAACCCAAGCCATATGTTACCTTATTGACTTTCACAAAATCATTCAAGAAATCAAACGATTGGTCATCACGGTTAATGATTGCCAGGCGCGGATTGCCCTGTGGCTTTGGTCGTGTCCGTTCCAGGCTGCTGAACAGACGCGCTTTGGCCGCCCGGTAATTTTCATAAGAACCGTGTTCGTCAAGATGTTCATGCGTGATATTTGTGACCACCCCGATATCGAATTCACAGGCATCTACACGGTGCTGTGCCCAGCCATGGGAAGTGGTTTCCAGTACCACATGCGTCAGGCCGGCATCAACCATCTTCGCAAGGTAACGCTGTACATCATGTGCATCCGGCGTAGTGACATGGAAGCCCGTGTCCAACACTTCATCACCAATCACCGCATTGACTGTCGAAATCATGCCGGCCTTGAACCCGGCCGCCACCAGGATATGATAAATCAGATTGCAGGTGGTGGTTTTGCCGTCCGTGCCGGTCACGCCAATCACTGTCAGCTTGCGACCCGGCCAATCGTAAAACGCAGCAGCCAGATAGGTCAGGGATTGACGCGGGTCTTCCACACGTACATAAGGAACGGGCAGGGCACCTATGTCCTTCTGCCCTACTACAGCGCAGGCACCATTTTCAATTGCTTTGGGAATATAAGAATGTCCATCCACCGAACCACCCTGCATAGCGACAAACACATCACCGGGTTTCGTAACACGACTGTCAATTGCAATTCCTGTAACCGTTACATCAGAGGTAATCGTCGGTAAGTTTTCAAAAGGAAAGTTTGAAAACAATTCGGATAATTTCTTCATACGCATGGGCTGGTTTTACCATATAACAGAAAGACCTGACAGGTTTTAGGAACCCGTCAGGTCTAATCGCAATCAAAACAAGCTATATCAGGTTTTGGCGCAAGCCATCAAGCTTGCCAGCTACGGAGCCATCGACGACTTTATCTCCGACTTTGATCACCAAGCCACCCAGGATGGACGGGTCCACACGGAAAGTCACTGCCTGCGCCCCAACTGTGGCAAGCACATCGTTCTTGACAGCAGCCTGTTCCTGCTCCGTTAAAGGCAACGCGCTGGTTATTTCAGCCGATTCACCTTTGAAATTAACATCGTTCATTACAACGACTTTGCCGGACTTGACACCCGAGAAGAATTCATCCAATAGGGCACGCTGGCGTTTCTCATCCAAGGCTTCACCCACCAGTTTCTGAGTTGCAGCAATGGATAAAGCAGCTACCTGGCTACGCAGATCGCCAAGGATGCGATTACGTTCGACCTCGGCTTCAGCCAATGAAGCGTCGCGCGCTTTAGCAGCTTCGGCTTCGGCTTCGGCTTTGACCTCTTTAGCCACACTCTGCGCCCGCTCATTGGCTTCACGTACAACCTTACTGGCTTCTGCCTGCGCATCCGCAACAATCTTGGCGGCTTCTTTTTCGGCAGCTGCACGTGCTTCGGCAGCTACGCGAGCATCTTCCAACCCCTGCGCAATATTTTGACGTCGCTTGTCCAGCAAACCAAGAATGGGTTTGTAAACCCAGACACGCAAAACGACCAACATAATCAAGAAATTGAACAGGTAGACAAGGATAAACCCGAGATTGAGACCTAGTTGTTCCAAAGTAACCTCCTCGCGTTTAGAAAACGAACAGGATCAAGAGAGCAACAACCAGACAATAGATAGCAACAGCTTCCGCGAACGCGATGCCAAGAATCATATTGGTCTGGATAGTACCGGTTGCATCCGGATTGCGGCCCATGGCCTGCACGGCGCCACTGGTGACGATACCAATACCAGCGCCCGCGCCAATGGCCCCGATCATGGCCAAGCCAGCACCAATCAATTTGCCAAGGATGGCAGCGGCTTCAAAATCCATTTTGATGTACCTCCGTTTCAAGTTTCGGGCGGGGGAACCGCCACTAAAATATGGTGTGTTTCCCGGGCGTTTAAGTGCCGCCCGAAATTTACGCGTGTGCTTCTTCGTGCTCGCCGTGACCCTGGGTAGCTTGCGCCATAAAGGTCATGGTCAGCAGACCGAAGACGATAGCCTGGATCAGGCCCACAAAAAATTCCAGCATCAAAAAGGCGACCTGGAAGAAAGCGACCCGGCTCAGTAACGATCCCATCACAAAAAGAAGGACTGAACCGGCAAAGATGTTTCCGAAGAGACGGAAAGTAAACGAGAGTATCTTTGAGAATTCCGAGATCAACTCCAAGAAACCAACTACAAAGTCAATCACGCCAAAGATGGGTTTACTAAAGAAAGTCTTGGTGTTCCAAAACTTCGTGAAGTACGACGCTCCCTGGGCACGCACGCCAATGACCTGTACTGCAATCACTGCGGCCAGAGCCAGGGATAAGGTGAAATTGAGGTCCGTAGAAGTAGAGCGGAACCAGGGAATAACCGCCTGGGCGCACTCATTGGCTTCATTGCCAGCAATTTTCGCACCAATTGCTACGAAGGGTCCAATTTGGGTTTGCGTGCAAATTTCTTCGAAGTTTGCCACGTGATGGGGATTGAACCATCCCAATGCGTCGATGCCAGGGATCAATTCTGCCCAGTTCGCAAAGAGGACAAGCAAGGTGATTGACGCGAACCAGGGGAAAATCGTTTTTGCCCATTTTCCCGCAGTGCTCTCGGTCATGTTGTAGAGCACTTCCAGGAGCGCCTCGACCGCACCCGAAAAGCCTTTGGGAATCAGACTTCCACTCTTGACAGAGCGATACACTCCAAAGGCAATCAACAATAACAGTACATCCGAAATGAGAATGACGGTCATTGTGTTGGTAAAGTAGAATGCCCCAATCACAGGCAAAGTGAACAAAGGCGTTTCAATAACCGGTTCAGCGGGCAACGCAATGTGGGGACGTAATGGCGCATAAATGCCTGTGAAAACTACGCTGGCAATAATCAACGCCAATACGATCCAGCGATTCACACCCCAGCGCCAACCGCTTTTCTTTTCTTGATTATCATTCACGATCAGCATCCTCCTCGGTGGTGGAGATTGTGTTTGATTTTGTATTTTGTACTGGCTTGATGCGATTGGTAGCCGCTTTTACCACACGGAACATGAGGAAGAGCGTCACCGGCACACTGCCAATTAAGAGAACGATTGTGAATAGCGGCTTGGTATCAAGATAACGATCCAGCCACAACCCCGCAAATAGAGCAACGAAGATGATGACCAGGGTAAGACAGCCAACCTGCCCAGCGATGGACGCCAGAGTCAGGTTCATGGCATATTGGAAACGGTCTTTTCCCTGTTTCTCCGGCTGGCTCATCGGTTGCGGATTATATCACAATGCTTTAACGAGCGTCAATTTTGCAGGTGACAGCCATTTGTATCCCATGTTACGGGATACATCGCTATTGTGGAAACGATATGCAAAAGTGACTGTCACCTTCTAAACTCTAGAACAAATTCAACGCCGCCGCGCCGGAGAGTCCAAACCACGGGGCAAACAAGGTACCGACCAGCAGGATTCCCAGCGAGAGCACCACCAGACCGATTGCGTATGGACGCGTCAACGGGATAGGATGCGCCTCTTCATCCTCGCCTTCCATACGATACAGATAAACCACCTTCAAAACAGTCAGGTAGTAGTACACGCCTATGATGGAGTTGATGATACCGACAACTGCCAGCCAGACCATATTAACTTGCACTGCCGCAGCAAAGACGAATACTTTCGCTACGAAACCGCCAAAGGGCGGCATGCCCGCCAGCGACAAAAAGGCCACCAACATTGCTAGCGCCAGCCCAGGTGCACGGCAACTCATGCCGGCATAGTCTTTGATCTCATCCGAGCCGGTCACACGCTCAAAGGCCATCACAATCCCGAAGGCAGCCAGGTTGGTCAAAATATACGCCAACAGGTAGAACACTACGCTGGTCACACCCAACTTTGTGAGCGCTACCACGCCAATCATGGCGTACCCAGCATGCGCGATGGAAGAATACGCAAGCAAGCGCTTGATATTGGTCTGCTTCATGGCTACCAGGTTACCCAGTGTCATAGTGATAGCAGACAGCACCGCCAGAATGGAAGCCCAGTCGTAAGAAATAGCAGGAAATGCAACCACAAACAAGCGCGTCAGAACAGCAAAACCAGCAGCCTTCGAAGCAGTGGACAGGAAGCCAGCCACTGGTGTGGGCGCACCGGTGTAGACATCAGGAGCCCAGAAGTGGAACGGGACAATCGAAACCTTGAACCCAAGTCCCACCACGATCAGCACCACCAAGCCCAGCGCTACACCCACGGATAATTGACCTGCCGCCATCATAGACGCTAGTTCGTACATGTTGGTCGTCCCGGTAAAACCAAACAGCAGACTGAAACCGTAGAGCATGATGGCCGAAGTCATCGCTCCATAAAGCAGGTATTTGAACCCGGCCTCGGTGGAGCGTTCGTCCGACAGCATGAAACCAGCCAAAACATAGAGCGGGATCGACGTGGTTTCAATTGCCAGATAGAGCATAACCAGGTCAGCGGAAGCAGCCATCAGGTTCATACCGAGCGTGGTCGCTAAAAGCAAGATGAAGGATTCGCCGCGTTTTCCAAGAACTTCATGGTCCATCATGAACAGCGCTGTCACGGCCGCACCGAAGATGAACATCATCTTGAAGAAGAAACCCAGCCAGTCATAGCGCAACATACCGCCAAAAACCGCGGTCGGCTCGCCAGGGCGGGCCACCAACAAACTAATCGCCATGATCGCCAGCAAACCACCAGCAGTCATCCAGCCAGCATTGCGACGTTGTTCATCCTTCCAGAACGGTTCCAAGACCAGTAGGAGCACACCCAGAACGAGAATGAGTATCTCGGGGAGGATTGAAAGGAACATGGTTGGAGTGTAAGACATTTATGCACCTCCCAAAAGGCGCAGGATATTCTCCACGCCGGTTTGCACCATCGGCACCATCAAGCTTGGGAACCAACCTATTGCAATCATCAGGATGCAGACCGTAGTGATGGCAACTTTGTCTAATACGCTCACATCTGTGATGTGACCTTCGAGATTTTCTGGCATGGGCCTGAAGAAGACATCCCGAATGTTACGCATGATATACGCTGCAGTGATGAGGATGGAAATGCTGGCTATGATAGCGACCCAAGGCTGCACGTACCAAACGCCCATGAAGATCGGAAATTCAGCGACAAAGCCCGAAAAAAGAGGCATCCCCATAGAAACCAGTCCGCCAATAATGAAACCAATAGCGGCGAAAGGCATAACTTTAGCCATACCACCCAACTCAGAAATCTGACGGGTATGCGCGCGGTCATAAATCATACCGGTGACAGCAAAGAAGAGAGCCGTCATGATACCATGTGAGAACATTTGCACACCCGCGCCGGTGAGACCGGTCTTATTGAGCGTGGACAAGCCAAGCATGACCAGCCCCATGTGCGACACGGATGAGAAACCAATCATGTATTTCATATCGTCTTGCATGAAAGCAATGAAAGCGCCATAGACTACCGCAATTGCAGCCAGGGTCATAATCAGCGGCGAGAAGAACTGTGCGCCCTGCGGTAGGAGCATGATACCAACGCGCAGGGCAGCGAAGGCACCCAACTTCATCAGCACACCCGCATGGAACATGGAAACAGCTGTAGGCGCCGCCACGTGGCCATCAGGCGACCAGTTGTGGAAAGGCCAGATACCACCCAACACTGCAAAGCCCAAGAAGGTTGGCAAAAACCAGAGCTTTTGGAATTGTTCAGGGAAGTTAGCCTGCTCAAGCTGCAACATATCGAAGGACAGCACACCAGTATTTTGGTAGGCAACCCAATACATTGCCAGTGCGCCGATCAGGGCAACCACTGAACCAACGAACAGGTACAGAGTCAGCTTCATGGCCGCGTATTCGCGTGTCTTGATCCAGCCCCAGATGGCGATCAACAGGAACATTGGGAAGACCGCAATCTCATAGAAGAAGAACAACTGGAACAAGTCTAATGAAGTGAAAACCCCAAACACACCGGTTGCCAGGATAAACAAGAAGGCGAAGAATTCACGCGGACGGTCATCGATCCTCCAGGAGATCAACACACCGGTGAACATGACCACACCTGTCAACAGGACGAGCGGAGTGCTCATGCCATCCACACCAACGTGATAGCCGATGCCTAAAGCGGGCAGCCAACTATGGGCTTCCTGGAACTGGTATCCTGCTGCGACCTGGTCGTAGGAGAAATACACCCAGATCGACAGCAATAAAGCAAAAGTTGCCGCAGCCAACGCCGTGACACGCACTTCGTTCTTGCGTTCGGCAGGGAAGAGCAGGATCAGCATTCCGGCAACGATGGGGGTGAAAACTATTACGCTAAGGATTGGAAATGTCATGATCCGCCTCCTAGAACAACGAAACCACGGCTTTGTTGATCACATCTAAGATCCAGGCTGGCCAAACGCCAATCCAAAGGATCATAGCCATGAGCGGAGCCATGACAACAATTTCGCGGAAATTGATCTCGGTCAGCTTGTGCTCACCGTGCGCCCAATGCTCGTTCATCGGACCATGCAAAACTTGCTTGATCCCTTTCAGGATATAAGCGCCAGTGAAGAGCAGACCCAACATGGCAACGGCTGTGTAAACGGTCAAGATCGGCCAAGCACCCCGTACTACCAGGAATTCGGAGATGAAACCGTTCAGGCCAGGTAAGCCAAGCGAAGCCATGCTGGTAAAGATCAGGATGCCGCCGTAAATGGGCACCAGCGGGAATAGACCGCCGAAGTCATTAAGATTGCGGGTATGCGTACGCTCATAAATCACACCAACCAGGAAGAACATGCCCGCCGCCGATAGGCCATGATTGAACATCTGCAAGATCGCACCATTCAGGGCAATGTTTTTGCTCAAGTTCATGGATAAGTCCGGGTTATCGATTCCGATCTTAGCCGCCGCCGCAATTCCCAGCACCACAAAGCCCATGTGGTTGACCGAGGAATACGCTACCAGACGCTTGAAATCGGTCTGGCCGTAGGAGGCGAACGCGCCAAAGACAATCGCGGCCGTAGCCAGGAATGCCAGCCATCCGGCAAAGTGTTGTGCTTGCTCCGGGTAGAAGGGCAGGATCAGGCGCAAGAAGCCGTAAGCGCCCAACTTCAAGAGCACACCCGCCAGGATCATCGAGCCAGCGGTAGGTGCTTCCGTATGGGCATCCGGTAACCAGGTGTGGAACGGCCAGAGCGGGACTTTGACTGCGAACGCAACCACAAAGGCCCAGAAAGCGATCGTCTTGACGGTGCCAATCGGCAGCCAGGCCGGGATATGTGCCAAAGCTGTAGCGTTAGGCCAAAGTTCATAGAGGCGAGGCAGGTCATAGGTCCCGAACGTGACGCCCAACATCTGGACTGCCAGCAAAAGACCCAGCGAACCACCCATGGTGTAGATCATGAACTTCAGCGAGGCATAGTTCCGGTTGGCACTGCCCCATTGGTTGATGAGGAAGTACATCGGAACCAGTCCGACTTCCCAGAAGACGAAGAAGATCAGCAAATCGAGCGCCATAAAGACACCCAACATGCCCGTCTCGAGGAAGAGGAACAACATCATGTAAGGCTTGACCCGGTCAGTGATGCCGAACGACGCCAGGATCGCCAGCGGCGTCAGCAGAGTAGTCAACAAAACCATGGTCAGGGAAAGACCGTCCACGCCCAGATGGAAGGTGGAGTTAATGGCTTCGTACCACTTAAACTGTTCCTGGAACTGGAAGCCGGACCCGTTCAGGTCGAAATGCAACCAGAGCCATAGCGAGAGCCCAAGCGGGAATAAGCTGCCAACGAACGCGGTCCAACGGATGAGCTTCATCTCGTCCTTGGGCAGGAAAAAGATGATCAACGCCACCAGGACGGGAGTGAAAAGTATTAAGCTCAAAAGATAATTATTGATGAAATCCATCATGTCTCCTTCATCGTACCCGAAGGGTATTCGCCTACTTCACCATCACCAGCAGGGAGAACAGCAAGCCACCCACCACGATCAGCACACCCAGCGAAGCTAGCATATATTGCTGGATACGCCCCGTCTGAACGGGCTGTAAACGCGCCCCGAACCACTGCGTCAGACGAGCTGTGCCATCTCCAATAAATCCATTGATGACTGGCTTGTCGAAGTACTCGCGGATGCCAACGCCCATCCAGGCAGCGAACTTGCCAAAGAAGTGCAGGATGCTATCGATCACGCCCTTATCCATCCACTTGTAGACGAAAGTTTCAGCGAACCAATAAGCGGGCTTGACGAACAGAAAGTCGTACGCTTCGTCAAAATACCACTTGTTTTTCAGCACAGGGAATTGCAATTTATCTTCCGCGGGCGAGTTGACGTTGCGGTACATCAGCCAGCCAACGTACAGGCCACCTAAGGCCACCACCAGGGATGTCAACAGAGGCGTCCAGTTGAACGGCAATGCAGCTGGGGGTTCTGCTAACGTACTGCCTACAAACTCATGCAACCAGTTCGGAACGATACCGCCCAACAGCGGGAAATGCTCCGGGATGCCAACCCAGCCGTACGTGAGGGCAAAGAAAGCCAACACCATCAGCGGGACAGTCATCGTCCAGGGAGTTTCCTGGGCGTGTTCGGCTTCCTTGGTGCGTGGTTCGCCCAGGAAGGTCAACGTAATCTGGCGCATGGTGTAGAAGGCTGTCAGGAAGGCCGCCACCGCCAGGGTAATGAAGACTGCCCAGTGTCCGTTCGTGAACGCGTCTCCCAGGATTTCATCCTTCGACCAGAAACCCGCGGTCAAAACCGGGAAGCCGGAGAGCGCAAAACCGCCGATCAGGAAAGTCCAGAACGTGATGGGCATCTTCTTACGCAGGCCGCCCATGTTGAACATGTCCTGCGGGTCAACTTCGTGATTGCCCGTATGCAGAACGCCATGTTCCATACCGTGGATGACCGAACCGGAACCCAGGAAGAGCAGGGCCTTGAAGAAGGCGTGTGTGATCAGGTGGAAGACTGCCGCAATGTAAGCGCCGATGCCAAGCGAAGCGACCATGAAGCCCAGTTGCGAGATGGTCGAGTAAGCCAGCACGCGCTTGATGTCGTTCTGCGCGACGGCAATCGTCGCCGCGAACAGCGCTGTGAACGAACCGATGAAAGCCACAATGACCATCGTTGGGTTCAGAGGCAGGCCTTCGTGCCAGCCGGCTGTCAACAACGGGAACATGCGGATGACTGCGTACACGCCAGCCGAAACCATCGTAGCTGCATGGATCATGGCGCTGACCGGGGTCGGGCCTTCCATTGCATCCGGCAGCCAGACATGCAGCGGCCACTGCGCTGATTTGCCGACCGTGCCGATGAAGAGCAATAATGAGATCAGGCCCGCGACTGATAGACCCAATATGCTGGATGGATAATTAGCCAGGATATGCAGCGTCTCTTCATTGAAAATCTTGCTAAAGGTGAGCGTACCCGTTGCCGAATACAGGAAAGCAATACCCAACAGCATGAACACATCACCCACGCGGGTGGTCATAAAGGCTTTGATAGCCGCATCCCGCGCCGATTTCTTGGCGTACCAGAAACCGATCAGCAGATATGAGCACAAGCCCATGATCTCCCAGCCGACGAACATCGTCAGCAGGTTGTCGGAAACCACCAGCGTGTACATCCCGAAGGCAAACAGGCCCAGGAAAGCGAAGAAACGCGAGTATAGCGGCTCAATCGATGGAACGACATGTTTGTGCCCATGTTCGTCCGTCACGGTTGCGCCATGCGGCGGTAGACCGGGCTTGTCATGATCACCCTTCGGCTGGCCAAAGTTTTGATAGCCAACACTGTAAAGGAAGATCATAAAAATCGTAATGGAGACAAAGAACAAGACCGCCGCGCCTAGTGGGTCGATCAACACGCCGATGCGGAACCAGGTGTTGCCCGTCGGCAACCAGTTGATCGATGATGCAAAGGGGTGCGCACCCAGGTGTTCTGTCCCGACAGCGCGGAAGAAAACCACCATGCTGCCCAACCACGAAAGCGCCGCCGCGCCAACACCGATCGTATGGCTCAGCGCCTTGCTTTTGTTCGTGAACAGCACGATCAGGAAGAACGCCAGGATGGGCGGAAGGGGAAGTAACCAGATGAGAGTTTCAGTTGTCATAACGTGTCCCTACCACTTCATCATGTCAAGTTCATCGGCCACAACCGTCTTGCGATTGCGATAGACCGAAATCACCAACGCCAAACCGACCGCAACTTCCGCAGCCGCCACAGCAAAAACGATAATGGCAAACACCTGGCCGGTTATCTGGACGGGGTCCAAATAGCGCCAGAAAGCCACCAGGTTGATATTCACCGCGTTCAGCATCAACTCAACACCCAGCAAGATAGCGATCGCATTCCTGCGAGCCATCACACCAAACAGACCAATACTGAACAGCGCGGCGGAGAGAATGAGATACCAGGAAAGTGGGATCATGGTCTGCTCCTATTTTCGATTGTCCCCGTTACGGGGAGAGTCCCCGGAACGGGGATTGAACGCGATATACACTGCGCCGACCAATGCCGCTACAAGCAGGACCGAGGCCACTTCGAACGGCAAGACAAAGGCATCCGGTGAGATCAACGCGTTACCCAAGTGCGCCCACCGCATCGAACCCGGATGGGATGGCTGCCGAGGCGCGCGAGAAGCCACTCCAACTCGAGAGCAGGTACGCCAGCCCACCGAAGGTCAGCAGACTGATTAAAGCCGAAGCCCACCAGTTCTTGTTCAGGCCGGGACCGGTGTCACGCATTTCCCGGCGAGTCAACATAACCGCAAAAATGAACAGGATGGCGATCGCGCCGATGTAGATCACTACCTGCACCACTGCGATAAACCCGGCGTTGAGGATGGCGTACAGGACTGCAACACCAAAAAGCGCCGAAACCAGCCACAACGCGGCATGCACCAGATTACGGGAGGTCACAACCATTACGGCCGAAGCCAGGATGACCACCGCAGTTATCAGAAAGAGAATTGTCATATCAGTTTCTCCTGTCTCCTAATGCTGCACTGCCTCTGCAACAGGCCCTTCGGCTTCGCTCAGGACAGGCTGTGCAGGGCCTTCCGCCCTCTCACGCTCTGACCGGCTGCGGCCACGCAAGATCTCGACCGTGATCCAGGCGATCAGGACGTTCGACAGGAACATGCTCAGGCCCATGACCCAGGCTGAAGTCCCGCGTAGAAGCGTGTTGAGCAAAGCCGTCACCATCAAAACGACCAGGGACAGCGGAACCAGGAATTTCCAATTGAAAGCCAGCATATGGTCAATGCGGATACGCAGCAGCGTGTACTTGATCCACATGATGACCCAATAGCCGAGCAGCGCCTTGAAGAGCACGATGGCTGCCGCCACTAACGGACCCAAATTCTCCAGCCCGAAGAGATGGTAACCGCCGAAGAACAGGATGCCCCAGAAACCACCAAAAGTGAAGGCATGCAGCAATTCACCAGCATAGAACCAGCCGAACTTCATGCCAGAGTATTCGATGTGGAAACCGGCTACCACTTCGGACTCACCTTCACTTAGATCGAAAGGAGCACGTCCGAGTTCCGCCACGGCGCTGATCAGGAAGATCAACGCACCCAGCGGCGAGAGGAAAACGTACCACATGCCCTGTTGCGCTTCGCTAATCCCCAGCATGCCCATCGTCCCTGCCAGGATGGTCGGGATAAGCAAAGCTACAACCATCGGGATTTCATAAGAAACCATAGCGGCCACTTGACGGAAGGCGCCCAGCAACGCAAACTTGTTGTTCGACGACCAGCCTGCCATAATGATGGACAGCGTGCCAATTGCACCGGCTGCCACAAGATACAGCAGGCCCACGTTCAAATCTACACCGATGATGGCAGGAGCCAGTGGGATGATCGCCCACAGGATCAACACCGAGAACACCGATAAGACCGGGGCCAGGTTGTAGACCACCTTGTCCACGCCTACCGGGGTGATATTCTCTTTGATGAACAACTTGATAATGTCGGCAAAAGGCTGGATCAAACCAAACGGACCTACACGGTTCGGTCCCAGCCGGTCCTGGAAGCGAGCAACCACCTTACGCTCGATCCAGACCAACAAAATATCGATCACCAACATGATGGTGACCAAAATGACGATCCCGATCAGTTGGGTGATGATGCTTGCCAGGATTTCCGGCAGGCCCCAGCCTGTAAACAAGCCCATCAACCAATCAGCCGCCACTTGAATTGGGTTGGTCCACAAATTCATACAACGCTCCTCACAATATCATCCCTTGGGACATAGTCCCCGTAGGGGATATCATCCTCGAAGGGGAAATTATCGCTTTAGGGAACACAAATAAAAGGCTGATGAGGATATTTTTCCTATCAGCCTTTTCTATTTCTGGAATTAAATCAAACCCATTCCAACGCGTCCTTGCGCCAAATGTACGCCAATCCGGCTACGAGGATAAGGATAAAAACGATACCCTCCAATACCGCGAAAAGCGGCAATTTGCTCAAGGATACGGCCCACGGGAACAGGAAGACCGTTTCCACGTCGAAAACCAGGAAGACCAGACCAAAGATGTAGTATTGCGCTTTGAACTGGACCCAACTTTCGCCAACGGTTTCCATACCGCATTCATATGTACTATCTTTAATGGGGTTTGGCTTTTTAGGGGAAATCAACCACGCCAAAACCAGCGCAGCAGCCGGGAGAGCCACTCCAACGATCAGGAATAAACCGATATATAGCCACTCATTTTGCATAAAGCACTCCCAAAAGTTAAAGAATTGCCCTTTTTTGGGTCGCTGGGATTGTACCATATAGCCCAAACGGGGCATACGTCAGCATGTCAATAATTCAGGTGATATTCGTCACGAATTTGAAGCCACAGAATCGGTAAGGTGTATGTCAATCTTCTTAACCCTTCAACCTACTTACGCTTGATCTTTCCCCACAGCCACTTTACAAGATCGTCCACGAATGGAAAGCCCAACACGCTCCCAACAATAGACCCCAGTGCACCGATGCCGCGCGCCGTACCGCCATTCAGGAATCCCAAAAAGGATTTGGACTCGATCTCCAAAAACTGGGCTGAGACCGGGATACGACTCTCTTCGCCCCCGCCCTTGGGCACAAACCGCAGATGCAGCCAGACCGTGCCCTCATATTTTCCGGATTCAGCCGGACGCACACTCCAGTAAAACGTCACCGATTGCCCCTGTGACAACGGTTCGCTGATGATCCCGGGCGGTTGCACTTGCACGCCCGCCATATCCAGGTTGGCTTCAGCGATCACGTTATGCGTTTCATATAAATTAGGGATCTGGACCACTTCGCCGGTGACCACATTCCCTTCGACCACCGCAGTTGGCGTGAGGTTGCCCTGCGCATCCACCTCCAACTGCAAGCGGATACGGGCCGCATCGCCAGTCCGGATGATGGGCGGAAATTCCAGCGTCAGGCGGCGGGACTCGGGGATGGCCGGTTGTGGCGTCTCGGGTGCGCTCTCCCCTGGAAGGTTAAATTGTGACGTGGGGGTTGGGAAACTATCAGGTAGCAAAGCTGCTTGTGTCGATTCAGGAGGTTGCGTAGCAGCAGGCGCTTCCGCCGGTGGCGGAGAAGCAGCCTCTGGAGAGGCCCCCAATCCACAGGCGAGCCCCGCTGCGACCAATGCCAGTCCGGCAAGCAAGAGATAAAAGTTTCGACGTAGTGAGATCATTTAACCGATAAATTGCAAATAAAACGAAACCGGTGTCGGCAATTGCATCTGACCCGGCCCCACCGGCACGATACGCGTCTCGATCAGATTGGGCCATAAGCCCCAAACTAACAGCGCCAGGGAGACGGTTAGAATCAGGATTGCCAGGAGCAAGCGGACTTTTCTTGCCATAGCGTTATTATACACGCCGAAGGAATTAATTCTGATGTAGAATGGAATATACAACACTCAGCGGAGAAATGATTTTGTTCCGGGCGGCGAAATTCGACCCTTGCATCCATCATTTGAATTGATTCAAAAAAAACACCTACAAAGGCGATAATTTGATAAACCCCATTCTGATCAGTATCACGGGTGTGGACAGGCCTGGCATCACAGCCGCCATAATGTATGCTCTCGACAAATTCAATGCCAACGTACTTGATATTGGGCAGTCCGTTATCCACGACACGCTTTCGCTTGGTATGCTGGTGGAAGTCCCATCTCAAGTAGCAGATGCTAAAAGTGTAAAAGAAGCCGTCAAAAGAGTTGCCGACGGCTTGAATTTAACCGTTCGTTTTACGGACATCACGCCGCGAAGTTACGCAGCCTGGGTGGAAAGACAGGGGGAACCACGCCACATCGTTACTATTCTTTCACGACGGATCACCGCACGCCAGGTGAGCCGCCTGGCTCGCATTATTGCAGATAATGGCCTGAACATCGATCAGATTACCCGTTTATCCGGCAGGGTTCCGTTAGCCTCTATCGATAGCGTTAGCCAGGCTGGTGTGGAATTTTCCTTGCGCGGGTCAGTGAGCGATGTCGCGACCCTGCGGCATGATCTCCTGGAGCTTGCTAGCGGGATCGATGTGGATATTGCTTATCAGGAAAATACGATCTACCGCCGCAATCGACGACTGTTGGCATTCGATATGGATTCAACCTTGATCAAAGGGGAAATCATCGATCAGCTTGCCGAGAAGGCTGGGGTTGGAAAACAGGTTGCCATAATAACTGAACGAGCCATGTCCGGGGAACTGGATTTCAAACAGAGTCTCACCGAGCGTCTGGCCTTACTCAAGGGCTTACCCAAAAGCGCTCTGGACGAAGTAGCTGCCTCAATAACCCTGATGGATGGTGCCGAACGGCTGGTTGGTACCGCCAAAAAACTCGGTTATAAGACCGCCATTCTCTCGGGCGGATTTACTTACTTTGGAAAATTGCTTCAGAAGAAACTCGGCATCGACTACGTTTACGCTAACGAACTGGAAATCAAGAACGGATTTGTGACCGGGCGTGTTCGCGGCTCCATTATAGATGGCCCTAGAAAAGCAGCTCTTCTCAAAGAAATTGCCGTAAAAGAAGGGATTTCTCTTGAACAAACCATTGCAGTAGGAGATGGCGCCAATGACCTGCCGATGCTGAACATTGCGGGCCTGGGGATCGCATTTCACGCCAAACCAAACGTCAAGGCTTCGGCCAAACAATCCTTGAATACACTGGGGTTGGACGGGATCCTGTATTTGATGGGCTTGAAGGAGCGGGAGACAATGTGAGCAACCTGATGGGATATAAACAAGGCATAGTGAGAAGGTTATAATTATTTTATTTGTAGAATGCATCGAACAGAAGTAGTGAAATGGGCAATTTATGAAAGTGTTTATCAGTTCCACCTACAAAGACCTGATCGAATACCGCGCCGCGGCGATCGAAGCCGTGGAAGGCACCAGCTATCAAGCCGTCAAAATGGAAGTATTCGGCGCGCGTTCAGATGAGCCCCTAAAAGCCTGCCTGGAGGAAATCGAACAAAGCAAACTTTTTATTGGTGTTTACGCGCATCGATATGGATATGTGCCTGACGACTCCGACATTTCCATTACAGAGATGGAATACCTGCATGCAAAAAAACTTGGCAGGCCCATCTACTGCTTTGTTGTAGATGAAGACAATCAACCCTGGCTGCCAAAGTGGATCGAAGATGAACCCGGCAAATCAAAACTGAAAGACTTCAAAAACCGCGTTCAAACCGACCACATCGTTGCCTTCTTCACGACACCGGACGATCTGGGGATGAAAGTGGCAAATGCTCTCAGCCATTATGTTGCCAATCATATTCCAATTCCCGCTTTCCCAACCCCAATTTACCAAGCTCCCAAACCCACAGGCAATACCCTCCCCACCCGGCCTACTTTCTTCGGACGCGAGAAAGAACTCAAAATCATTGCCGAAGCGCTCTCCCCCGATTCACGCACCTGGGGCGCTCTCATTGACGGACCTGGCGGCATCGGCAAGACCGCCCTCGCCATCAAAGCCGCGCATGACGCGTCCGCAGAACTCTTCGAGCGCAAAATCTTCATCACCGCCAAAGTGCGCGAACTGACCGCCGAAGGCGAAGCCAAACTGACCGACTTCACCCGCCCGACCTACCTCGCCATGCTGGACGAACTGGGCAAGGAACTGGGCGCAGACGGACTCGAAAAACTCGCGCCCGATGAGCGTCCCAACGAACTGCGCCTCGCGCTGGCGGGGGTAAAGGCGCTGATCATCTTCGACAATTTGGAAACCCTGCCCGAAGACAGAACGCACGCGCCTGTTCCAATTCCTCTCGCGCCTGCCCGCAGGGAACAAAGCCATCGTCACCTCCCGCCGCCGCACCGACGTGGACGCGCGCATCGTGCGCCTCGACCGCCTGGCCCGCGACGAAGCCCTGCAACTCATCGCCGAACTCGCCGCCAAATATCCGCGCCTCGCCCGCGCCACCCAAAAAGAACGCGAAGACCTGTACGAGATCACGCAGGGCAACCCGCTCTTCATCCGCTGGATCGCGGGGCAGTTGGGGCGCGATGGTTCACAATGCCGCACCATCGCCGAAGCCTGCGCCTTCATTGACAAAGCCCCCAAAGGCAACGACCCGCTCGAATACATCTTCGGCGACCTGCTGGAGACCTTCACCGCCGACGAGACGAAAGTCCTCGCCGCGCTGACGTATTTCAGCCCAACCCGCCAAACTGCATGGATTGCGGAGATGACTGACCTACCCGAACGCGCAGCCGAAACAGCCCTCGAAGATTTAACGGACCGTTCGATACTAATCTCTAATCTCGAATTCTGACTTACTTTTTACCCCCGCTGACAGCGAAATTCATCGGCACGCCGCCCCGAAGCCGTGACCCAGACGAATAAATATAAAAATACAGAGAAAAAAAAAAAAAATTTGACAGCGAAATTCATCCGCACCCGCCGCCCTGAAGCCGTGATCCAAACAGGCGACGCCCTCACCGACCGCGCCTACGCCCTCGCCCTGCAATACGGCGGAGACACCAACTACGAAGGCTTCCGCACGCTGGACGCCGAATGGGACTTCATCTCCGCCGCCCTGCCGCGCCTGCTGACAGGCGACAACGACCGCCTGCAAACTGTATGCGATCAACTATATAAGTTTCTTGAATTTACTGGCAGATGGGATGACTGGATGTGGCTCTGTGAACAAGCCGAAACACGCGCTCTCGCTGTCGACGATAAAGAGAACGCAGGCTGGCGGGCATTTCAAGCGGGGATGATTTATTATAGCCGCAACCAACCCGACCGAAGTGCTGGCGTGCGCCGCACGTGCCGTCTACGCATTGGGCAGAAAAGCACGCCAGTAAATAAATCAACTGCCATCCGCCTGCGCGGATACGGTTACAAACTGAAAAAAGATTATCCCGCCGCCATCGCCGCCTTCCGCGAAGTCACTGGAAATTCGCCGTAACATTTCCCCTGAAAGC
Organism: uncultured Chloroflexia bacterium; assembly: GCA_963785535.1. Taxonomy (GTDB): domain Bacteria; phylum Chloroflexota; class Anaerolineae; order Anaerolineales; family Villigracilaceae; genus JAABUE01. The sequence goes on from CAWAVQ010000021.1 coordinate 38,900, forward strand.
AAAGATGTTGCCAACGATCCTGATACGGTCTTGCAACTGCGGAACGCTTTAACAAAGATTATTCCGCCGCCGAGCGCGACTACCGCGAAGCCCTGCGCATTGCAAAGAAAATTAAACACGATGAAGGCATCGCTGCCTCACAGGCAACCTGGCAGATCTCGCCCTCGACCGCGAGCAGTGGGCGGAAGCCGAGTCCCTCGCCCGCGAAGCCCTCGCGCTGGCAGAAAAAGTCGGGCGGCAGGAGTTGATTGCCAGCGATTGTCACCGCCTCGCCAAAGCCCTGCTCAAACAAAAACAACCCTCCGCGCTGAGCGGAGCGACCAACGGGAGCGAAGTCGAAGCGTTGAAGGAAGCCTTATCCCTCGCCCGCCGCGCCGTCGAGATTTACACGCGCCTGCGCGTGCCGGATGATGTGCAATCAGCGCAGGAAACGCTGGCGGAGATAGAGAAAGAGATAAATAGAGAATAGATGTCATTGCGAGCGAGTGAAACGAGCGAAGCAATCACCTCATTCACGGGGGTTGCTTCGCCCTAACAGCCTCGCAATGACATGGTGACGCGCAAGAAACGCTGGTGGAGATCGATGCGAAGATAAATAGAGATTAGTCAGTAATTGGTTTAACTATTCTCTATTCTCTATTCATCTACTTATCTAGCTCTGTAAAGGATGGAAAAATGGATTGGGGTAGAATCATCCTGTCATTGGAGACCGAATGGCTGTTCAGGGGAAGACGCCAGGCTCGCTACCCAAATTTGACGCACTACTATCAAATACGAGGAGACCAAATGACCATTACATACCCCCCCGAACCCTTCCGCATCAAAATGATCGAACCCGTCCGCCTGATCTCGCCCGAATCGCGCGAAGCCCGGCTGAAAGAGGCCGGTTACAACGTCTTTGCGGTCAAGGCCGAAGACATCTTCATCGACATGTTGACCGACTCCGGCACCGGCGCCATGAGCCAGGAACAATGGGCCGCCCTCATGCGCGGCGACGAGTCCTATGCCGGTGCGCGCTCCTATCACCGTTTGAAAGCCGCCGTGGAGGATGTTTTCGGTTTCAAGTACTTCGTCCCGACCCATCAAGGACGCGCCGCCGAGAACATCCTGAGCGCCTGCCTGGTCAAACCCGGCAACTACGTGCCTTCCAATATGCACTTCGACACCACCGACGCCAACATCCGCGCGCGCGGCGGGCGTCCCACCAATCTGGTCATCGACGAGGCCTTCGACGTTGCCAACCCGCATCCCTTCAAGGGCAATCTGGACATCGCCAAACTGCAAAGCCTTCATCGATCGGACCGGGGCGGAGAACATCCCTTTCGGCATGGTGACAGTCACAAATAACGCAGGAGGCGGACAACCGGTCTCGATGGAGAATCTCAAAGCCATTGCGGATGTCTATCACGAGCACGGTATTCCGTTTTTCATCGACGCAGCGCGCTACGCCGAGAACTGCTTCTTCATCAAGCAGCGTGAGCCCGGCTACGAGCACAAATCCGTGATCGAGATCGCGCGCGAGATGTTCAGCTTGGCTGATGGCATGACCATGTCCGCCAAAAAGGACGCCATTGTCAACATCGGCGGCCTGCTATGCCTGAACGACGAGTCGCTTTTCCAGCATGTCAAAAACGAACTGATCCTGCGCGAAGGCTTCCCCACTTACGGCGGTCTGGCCGGCCGTGACCTGGATGCCATGGCTGTCGGCCTGTACGAGGGCCTGGACGAAGCCTACCTGTCCTACCGCCTGGCCCAAACCGCCTACCTGACCGCTCGCCTGAACGAAGCCGGCATTCCCACTATCCAACCTGCGGGTGGACATGCCGTTTACCTGGATGCACACGCCGTCCTGCCACACATCCCGCAAGCCGAATTCCCCGGCCAGGCGCTGGCGGTCGAACTCTATCGCGAAGGCGCCATCCGCGGCGTGGAGATCGGCTCGGTCATGTTCGCCTATCCAGATCCTGATACGGGCAAGATGATCTATCCCAAACTTGAATTATTGCGTCTCGCCATCCCCCGCCGCACCTACACCCAAACCCACCTGGATTACGTGGCCGACTCCCTGGCGCACATCAAGGAACGCGCACCCAAAGTGCGCGGCTACAAATTCACCTACGCGCCCGAATTGCTACGTCACTTTACGGCAAGATTTGAACCCCTGTAACCAGAACGGTCTCAATAGCAAACGGACGCGAAGTATAAAAAATTTCGCGTCCGTTCGCTTTCTACTCAACAACCGTTACGGAGCAAATTGGAATGACTCTGCCTGTACGCCTGCTCCAACAAGAAATGATGGTTGCTGCAAGATTTCGCCTGTGCTCATATACACAAGACTTCCAAATCCTTCCAGAATGTTCTGCAATGAAAAGTTACAATGTCCATAGGCATCGACCTCAATTGGAAGGTACGGAGGCGGGTAAGGAGTATTGGCAAAAACTTTTTCCGTATACTGCGTTTGATGCCAATATGGCACAATTGGATCACCCGTAGTGTGCATCGTAACTAAAGGTTTCTGCAAAGAACCCGAAGTTTCATAATTCGTGGCAATTTCATCCAGGGCGGACTGTTGGGCTTTGTAGCGTTTTACACCCGCGTTAAGCAGTTCATCGTCGAGCGAACCAGTATATTCGCGGTCGCGATTATCGTAAGGTTTTCCACCCAATTTCTTTATAGCGTCCTCAGTGGCGAAGGCGTTGTACCACAGGATACCCAGTGTTGTCTCACCAATCGTATTGGGGTCGAGCGGATCAAATGGCGCCTGGGTGACAGATAATAACTGTTGCGTATTTGAAGGATCAAACGCCAGTGCGTTGCCAATACGCGGCACATACACCGAATCCCATTTATTCATCAACGCAGCCGGAATACTCATCGCATTTCCCGGCAGCACGTTCAAACCATGCCGATCCATGAAGTAATCGAACACCACCCGGAAATCACCCCAATAATCCACTTGGTCGCGGAAACTCCCAATGGGGCCACAGGTGGCGAGTCCACCTGTGAAAGCTTCAGGGTGACGTTCAATCGCCAGGGTCGTGACCAGCCCTCCTTCCGAAGCACCCACCAGATAAATATGCGTGGGCGTGCCTACCAGCGTTTCGAATACATTGATCAAGTCAAGAACGTCGGCGATACCCTCTTGCACTGCCAGCCCATTCACACTGTAACTGGTGGTCGCGAAGGCATATCCCATACTGTTCACCAGGAACGGCAGCGTAATCACACCGCCATTCCCATCTGAAAATGTCATTTGCGACCAGGGAATATCGACCGGCTCGTTCACCGATACGTAACCATGGGCAAAAATGACTAAATCGCCATTCCACTCTCCATAAGGGGGCGGGGGCGGCATTGTGATACAGTATTTCGCGCCATTGGACTGATCACCATAAAAATGACAATCATTATTGGTTTGCGCCAACACTGACCCAACAGGCAAAACAGCAATTACCAGCAAGATTGCCAGGCTGATTTTGATCCATCGCGACATCATAGCCTCCTTATCTCATATGAAAACTGCTTCAGGTTTGTATTGGCAATCACAGTGCTCGCTCCCTGTGAAAAGCCCCGAAAAAAACAAAACGCCACTGGCCAGAGTCAGCGGCGAAAAGATGTGTTCCAGTGAGTTACCGCCAATAGTGTTGGCACAGTAGGCAATTTGTCTACATTCATTATAGTTAACGAGATAATAAATACAAGAGGCAAACGGCTCAAATTTGGTGAATCGCATCCTCCACAAGCAGGTTCCCAAGTTGACCGAGTGCGAGCATGATCTTTCCAATTAGCGCAAATGGCGCGTTAATTTTCCCAATTCAAAACGGTGAGTAGCAGGCTCTCAAATTTTCCGCGCTCGGCACTCATGGCAACTCGGATCGATGACCCGTTTTGATCAGGTTTTGTATACCCACTTTCTGGTCCTTCCTCTTCTACAACTCTCAATTGCTTCTCTTCAAAGTCAGCAAGACTTTCATCCGTGAAAACCGCGGATGTGAGGGTATCCCAAAATTGAAGGCCGCCGCTATCGACAAAATCGAGATTGGCTGTCAGCATTTCATGGACAAAATTCGCGGAGGGCGTATTGAGATGATCTCCCAACGCAGTGTAAAACTGATGCGTCACAGGGACATCCCTGGTCGCATCCAACGGGATCAGGGTAATAGGCGCACCGGAATCAAAAACAATATTCGCTGCGACAGGATCAATGTAGATATTCCATTCGGCATGTTGGTTGTCGATACCCACACCTGAGTTACCCACATTCCCAGCCACTTTGACCGCACCACCCATGATGAAAATATCCTCGATGTTGGATGTGATCGATGGGTCTTTTTGAATTGCCTCGGCGATGTTCGTCAATGGACCAACCGCCACAATCGTGACTGGTTCATCCGAGTTCTGGATGATATCGATGATCAAATCTGCCGCGCTTAGTTCTGAAGGTTGCCCGCCTTTTGGGATGGACACTCCGTATGCATTGTCGGCGCTCTGACGCCACTCTGCTGGAAATTCATGGTTTCCAGCCAATGGCATTTCCCTTCCACATGTGACGGGAATTTCTTCGTGTCTACTCACTTTCACCAACCCCAAGGCATTGACCACACCTGGTCCACAATGTGCCTCACCCGTTGCGGCGACAGTGATGGCTTTCAGGTCCACGTTGGGATGTGATAACAGGAACAAGGCTGAAATCATGTCTTCGTGTGCCATATCTGTGTCGAAAATGACAGGTTTCGGAGTTTGAATCTGGATCAAACTGGAATCAGGTGCAGGAGATTGTGCACATCCTGCGAATAGCAAAATTAATAGCATGACGATGAATGAATGCTTGATCATTTATTTTCCTTGTATTTATCTAATGTTCGCATGTGGAATCCCAGCCAGATACACCAGATGGGATACAGAATGACAAACCCTAACGGTGAATTGCCTGCTAAACCAAATATCATAATGATGCCAACGATGAATCCCAGGCCGATCAGATACATCGGCCAGGATTTGGCTTGAAATGCTTGAATATTCAAGATGATTAACCAGATACCAATCAGACCAAATCCAAAATGCAGATCGTGCGTTGTCAACAAGGATGGAAGACCATACTTGATTCTAAGGATCGATGCCGATGTCGTGGAAATGATTCCACCTGCCATCAGCGAATCAAGTGCGGCGATGAATGCGCCAATCCATGATAGGGCCACTCCTATTAAATTCAACCAGAGCCATCGTTTGCCTTGAAGTAATAAAACGTACACAGCCAGGATCGCGGTCAATATGGCTTCAAGTGCTCCGAAAACATCGTTGAGGGGACCAAAGAAGAGTATGGAAGAAATATCGTTGAAGTAACCAACGAAAAAGATGATGAGGAAAACAAACCCCAGAATCGATATGGTCCCAATTGAGATTAGAAATTGACCAACCGGTTTTGAGTTTACGCTATTGTTCATTTGATTTCGCCAAAACTTTTCCGAAGACAGCGCTACCAATAAGAGCAGCAGACCAAATCCCCAGTATACTTACGACAAGCATCGTAAAGCGTTCATCTATAAATCTGTCCTCTCAGTTCCTTGTTCCAGCGCAGGCAGAGACTGTAGATAAAGCCAGATCGCTTGCAGTTCTTCATCTGTCATTTGCCCAACATACCGCCACGGCATGGCTTCGGATAGATTGTGCCCGCCGGGAGTTACGCCTGTGCGCAAGGTTGTAATAAAGTCCGATTCAGACCAGCCTTGTAGTTCACCGCCGGGAGTCAGGTTCAAGGCTGTTATCAGTTCCCCATTGAAGTCGCGAATTGTGCCACCGTTCAGGTTTGGTCCGTGACAGGCGGTACAGGTGAGCGCTAGATACTTGCCATACTCTGGTGTGACACCAGCCTCCGGCGCGGGTGGACGCGGCGCAGTATGGTCGATCAAAGAGGCTTCCGAAACGGGTGCCTTGCCCAAGGTCAACATGAGCCGAAATGCAGGTCCGATCTTCCGCTTTGGAAGTTCATGATCCACAGGCGGGATGTTTTTCAGATAGGCGATCAATGCGCCCAGGTCCTCATCGCTTAGTTGATTCCAGATGCGGGCGGGCATCCCGATCAAGCCACGATTGTCGTGACCAACACCATGCCGAATGGCACGGATCCAATCTTCGTCTGTGTTGGTGCGACCGACTCCACCCAGACCAGATGTTAAATTTGGCGCAGGGATAACTGCCAAAACCGGCTCGTTCATCAGATAACCACCTGCGAGATCCTCACCATGGCAGTTTTCACAATATCGCGTGATGGCGATATGTTCTCCATGTGCGATCGCGGCTTCGTCTGTGGGAATGGGAATCGTTTCCACTGGAATATCAATATTTTCATAGTCTTGATTCCAGCGAATAGTGCTGATGACAAAGACCAGAACGATTCCCAAAACCAAAAGACCAACCAAGCCTATTCCAATTCGTTTCAAAACTTTGACCATTTCATTCTCCTTTTTTCGAGCGTAAGTTGCGAGTGCAGGCGTGTTGAATAGGACCGGAGCGTGTTTACACTGCGGCCAACGATTAATGCTGCCGATTATTATTTTGCGTTGTTGGGTTTCATTCCCCGTTATCTACGGGTAACTGTGCCTCGATAACAAATTCCTCGTGATTGAGCGTTTGCAAGGGACCGCGATGATGCCAATAGCGGACAAGGTCGCGCGGCACATACCCTTGCGCAATTGCCCAGCGACGAAGCAAGGTAACCTGTTCGACTGCTTGAAGTCGACCACCATCTTTGCCGCTAAGCATAAGCGTGGCGGCTGTTTCGATAGCCGGTTCATCCCGGACCGTTAGTCTGCCCAGCCCTTCGATCACTACCTCCTGCTGGGATTTTTCCACTCCTATCAAAATCTCATGTTGATTCTCCTGGAGTTCCGGCGATTCAAGCGGGATAATCGTTTCACCATGGAACACATCGATCACTACGCCTGTATGCTTGATAACCCCATCCGCAATCGCTTGCGTAAGTGCTTTTGCGGTTTTCGCCATGTTGCCCATCGCGGCTTTCTCATTGGATGGCGGTTCTACAAAAAGGGAAAGGAAGCGCATCGCTTCGAGTTTCTTGATAACGACATCCAAAACAGGGAAGTTGACTTCTGCCTCGATCATGCGTAGACGAAATTCAACCAGAGCCAGTTGCCGCTGTTCCTCACGCATCTCCTGCTCGATCTCAGCCTGTTTCAGGCGCAACATACCACGGATTTGCTCGGTCGGCATTTCCTCATTCAGCATCAAACCGATTTGCTCGAGAGACAGTCCCAGCTCTTTGAGAGCCATGATGCGATGAATGCGCGACAATTGTTCTACCTCGTAGAAACGATAGTTGGTAACGGGGTCAATGTGGGCGGGTTTGAGCAAACCCAATTCATCGTAGTGATGTAAGGTCTTGACTGTTACCTGACTCAAGCGTGAGAATTCACCGATCTTTAGCATATAATTCAAGCTGCTGCCATTTCATAGGACGCGCCTGCCTGCAGCATGTATCCGAGCATAGCCTGGGTAACCGTCATCATGACGAAAACTGCAATGACGAAGACTCTTGAGGAGGGCGAACCTCCGTCTCCCAAGACTCCCGACAGCAGCAGCAGGAGGGGAACCCACATCCCGGCAACCAGCGGAAGCCAGTTCCAACGCGGCAGTGGTTTTTTGATCAACATCAGGATACCGAATATGAAGAGGCTGAAGTGCAGGACAAGCAATCCACCAATCCAGACCCCGAAATAAGGAACACCCGCGGAATAGCTAGGGGAGAGAGATTGCCCCAGTATTCCAACGATGAGCAATAACCCGCCAACGATGGCGCCGAACAAAAGAACGCCGCCACTGATCTTGTATCGGGCCCGCGGACCCAACAGACCTACGACCAGAAGAATGGGGGCCCAAAAGAAGGTATTTGTCATGAGCGGACTAATTGTCCGAGACCCATAATCCAACTGTAAAATGGCTGCTGGCAGGAACGCTATTGCTCCGATGATGAACGACCAGCCGCTTAAACGCATGAAATTTGAATTATTCATTAACTCTCTACTTTCTTTACTGTGAGCTGCAACCCTATCGAAATGGAAGCCACTAGTCCTAAAATCAACTCTGCCCAATTCCATTGCCATAGATTAGGGATGAATTTTGGGCAAGAGGCTGGCGGACACCAGAAAAAATAGGTTGCGGCCGCAAATCCAACATCCAGCAGCAATGCAAGAATGAGGCAGGTAAGTAAACCGCCTCGACTACCGCTTTTTGCCGCAAGCGTTCCCCAGACCCAACTGCCCGCAAATGCCAGGAACATCAGTATATAGAGAAATTCCTGAAGGCTGCCTTCTGCACCCAATAGATGAGATTCGTAACGCCAATCCAAAAATACACGTCCCAAGTATACGAGAAACGCCATGACCGAGAGGGTGATGGCTCCATTTTGAGATAAAAACCATTTTTTCATTACGAATTTCTTTTGCAGGTGCATATGGGCACATGCGTTACGGATAGATTTTCATTGTAAGTCTACAACCTCCTGTAAGGGGAGAGTCAAGGTCTAATTTATCGTAATTTTTGTCGTTTCCAATATTCACCGCTTTTACTTACGGCGTATATTGATCTAATTTAGGCAGCGACTGCAAATACAGCCAGATGGCCTTCAATTCATCATCAGTGAATTTACTATAATTCTTCCAGGGCATGAATTCGTTGTCTAGATCATGCCCGTGCGGGGTGACTCCGCTCCGCAAGGTTGTGATAAATTGCTCTTCCGTCCAGGCAGACAGATCGCCACCCGGGGTCAGGTTCGGAGAAATCTTCTGAATGGTAGGATCAGGAAATTTTCCGCCATTCAGTTTCGGCCCGTGACAGACACGGCAATCGTTGGTGTTGACCATGTACTCGCCATATTCCTTGCTTACCCCCTTCGTTGGTGCAGTGACCTGGGTTGCATGGCTGACGGATTCGACCGGCAATTGTCCCAACATTCCGGCGGCCAGCATGATCTTTGCCAGCGGCGTAAAATTCTGCCCGTGGGTGATATGATCCACAGGCGGAACACTTTTCACATAAGCAATGATGGCGGCCAAATCCTGGTCGCTTAAATTCGCAGTGGACACAACCGCCGGCATGAAAATAGGCTTGCCCTCAGGATCAATGCCATGCCGGATGGCGCGCACATAATCCTCCACCGAGGTTACCTCGCGCCCAAAGCCGCCCTCACCCGTCGTCAGGTTGGCTGAATCGATTGTGCCGAGCGGCCCGGCGCTGAACCAGTTTTCGATGCCGCTCAAATCCGCTCCGTGACAGCCCTCGCACAAAACTTCGGCGCGATGCTTGCCGAATTCCAGACTGGCCTGATCGGTGGGCAGGGTAATGTTAGATGGCGAGAAATCATACGTTTTGTTGAGACGGGCATTACCGATAAAAAACAAGACAAGAGCTGCGAGCAGAACCAGCCCGACCAATGAACCAAGTCCAATACCGATCCATTTGAATACCCTTTTCATAACAAATATCTCCTTCACTGTAAAATAAAATTGGATATAAACAATCCAAATATACTCATCACACAGAATAATGCAAGCCCCTTTCGGGTGATTTTTGGATGATTTTTTAATTGACACCTTCGCCCCGGGCATGTAAACTACCAGAGATGACCATTTGCTAACCTCCCCCGTCGAAGTCCCAGTCCCATTCAAGAATGCTTCGCCTCGGTTCAGCACAAGCCCCAACCTGCTTCCGTTAAGTCAAGACCACCCGTAAAACGGGTGTATTTTAGTTTTGGGGCAAGAGTGAGAAAAAAGGGAGGAAAACCAAACAGCGAGGCGAAAGAACTGATCAGGCGGTTATTGGAGTGGGACGAACAGCACGAAAGGCCCAACCTAACGCAGATGGAAGGGATTGTCTTGGAACTGCGCAAAGAAATGGGGCAGAGGATGTTGGAGATGCTGGTCAATGAGCAAGAGGAAGCCAAGTCGGTGGAGGTCAAGTGTGAGGAATGTGGGCAAGTGATGCGGAATAAGGGTGAGAAAGTCAAGGTGGTGGAGAGCCAAGTTGGAGAGTTAAGACTAAAGAGAGGCTATTATTATTGTTCGACCTGCGGGAGCGGGATTTTTCCCCCTGGACGAACAGTTGGAGATCAAGGAGAAGCATTGGAGTGAGGCAGTAAGCAAGCTGTCGGTCTGGTTGAGTGGATTAGTAGCGTTTGAGACGGCAGCAGAGATACTGGAGCGGGCGGGAGGTGTACATATTTCCGGGAGCAGTGTCTGGCATCGCAGCCAGAAGTGGGGAGAATCATTGTGGAAGGAAGAAGAACGGATCAAGAAGGCCGCCCAGAAAGTAGAGTTGCGTAACGGTGTAGTCCCAGGAGAAGCGCACTGTGAGCAACGCATGGGGGTGTCGATGGATGGGGCGATGATGAATATTCGGGGGGAAGGTTGGAAGGAGTTCAAAGTAGGGGTGCTTTTCGAAGTTGGAGAAGGCGTAAAGATGGATGAACAAACCCGAGAAGAATTAGAAGTTGGCTGTGCATTTAAGTGGACCCTGAAATTCGGACCAAAGGAAGGGTCAAAAGAAGGTGTAAACTGAAGCTATGGCAAAGCACAAACAGTACAGCGCAAAGCAAAAAGCCCAAATCGTTTTGGAGTTACTCAAGGAAGAAAAAACGGTGACGAAATCTTGTGTAAATGGGGATTATACAGGCCAGCGATCTTCAAAGCGAATGGCTAACTGATTGAGGATCAACGGCCAGTTTTGAATGGGAGCCGTCCATTTCTTGGTAATGTCCATTGTGGCCAGATAAAGCGATTTTAGCACAGCTTGCTCGGTTGGGAAAGAGCGCTTGTTCTTGGTCACTTTTCTCAATTGTCGATGATAACCTTCCACCGTGTTGGTGGTATAGATCAGGCGGCGGATTTCCTTTGGAAACTCAAAGAAGGTGGCCAGATCATCGCAGTTGTTTTGCCAGGAACGTACCGCGGCAGCGTATTGTTCTTACAGGTTTGCTACAGTTTTTGAAGATTAGCCTCGGCTTCTTCCAGAGTAGCTGCAGGTAAACAGTTTTCAGATCAGCAACAAAAGCCTTGCGATCTTTCCAGACCACATACTTCAGGCTGTAACGGATTTGGTGAATAATGCAGCGTTGCACTTTGGTTTTTGGAAAAACAGACTGAATAGCATCCTTGAAACCGGTCAAGCCATCAATGGCAGCGATGAATATATCCTGTACCCCACGGGTTTGCAGGTCCGTGACAACTGAGAGCCAAAAGTTGGCTCCTTCGCCGCCGTCTCCAATCCAATGCCCCAACGGTTCTCTGTGACCATCCAGATCGACGCCCAGCACGTTGTAGACCGCAATATTGACAATCTTGCCATCCTTTTTGAGCTTGATATGGATGGCATCAGGTACACAATGGCATAGACTGTAGCCAGAGGCCAATTCTGCCAGGCTTCTACCAACGGCGAGACTTTATCCGTGATGGCGCTGATCGTTTCAGGTGAGACATCAATGCCGTAGAGCTCGGTGAGCAGATCTTAGATGTCTCTTGTGGACATGCCCTTCGCATACATGGCGATGACCTTCCGCTCGATCTCGTTGCTGTTCTTTTTCAACAGCACCGATTGGAATTCACCGTTTCGATCTCGAGGCACTTTGATTTCTGCATCGCCGCCAGAAGTACGCATTTTGCGGGTGTAATGCCCGTTACGGTTATTCCCGGAATTGTGCCCCTCGGTGTCATAGCGCTCATAGCCCAGTTCGGAAGTCAGTTCTGCTTCCAGCATATCCTCGATCGTTTTTGAGAACAGCTTTGCAAAGATGCCGTCTTTGCCATAGAAATCATCAATTGAAGTGGCTTTCCCTAATTCTTGAGCCACTTCTTCGGCACTGGGCATATGCGATTGTATGTCTTTCTTTTCAAGGTTCTTTTGCTTGCTCATTGGGTTTCCTTTCTATTTTAGGCCAAATTTCTTCTGAATATTTGCACACCCATTTCGTATGTGCTAGACTGTTTGCCATGGAAATCACTCCTTTTTGTTTGGCGGCTTGAACTCCTGCCATTCTACTGGAGTGATTTCCTTTCCTGTAAGTCCCCATCTTCCACCCGCTTAGCGGGTGGTTTTCTGTTTCGGGCTACCGCCCTCAACTCGCTAAAGCGTTAATAAAAATGGGCTGCCCTTTTGGGGAGCAGCCCATTTGATCATCATCTAGCAGGGACAGAGTCTCGCGCGAAGCTCATTACGGGGCGATAACATCATAGATCATACTGGAAGTCGAGGTCCCTGGTACTATCTCGAATACAGTCCCTTTTTCACTATCCAAACCCGCTGTGGGTTGACTGGAATTCTGCCAGGTGGCCGTCCAAGAATTGGACCCGCTGACAGAACCACAGCCATAGATGGGATAGTTATTCAATCCAACTGTGCCATGGGCGCTGGTCGGGGTATCAAAGGTGCCGCTCGCATAGTAATTGCCACTAAACGAGAAGTGATTGTTCACGATAGGCACCAATTGGCCAGTCATGATCGTGACAGTAAGACCACATTGAGGGATACTTATTCTAATGGCGAAGTTATCCACATTGGCCTGATTGGGGGTCACATAGAACTTCACTGCACCTCCCTCTCCCTGCCATAAGCCGGCTTGGGGATTAGTGTTGGAGACCGTGACGGTGAAGTTCTTGAAGGCGCTGGCGACTCCCCACACCCCGCCCACCTGCGCTCGTACTCTCCATTTGTATGCACCGGCACTGAGCGCTTCCGCCGGCGTTTTCGAGCAGGTGCTGGCTCCACACACGCTGGAGGGGACGTTCTTCGTGTACACCACGGTCGTTCCCTTTCTGAGTTCAAATAAGTATCGTGTGGCTCCATTTACCGGCGTCCATTGATAGGTTGGTGTCTTATCAGTGATCGTGCCGGTCGGTGAGATGGGGGTTGGCTTGGGTACGCTTGCCACCATAAAGTTCTTGAAGGCGCTGGCGACTCCCCACACCCCGCCCACCTGCGCTCGTACTCTCCATTTGTATGCACCGGCAGTGAGCGCTTCCGCCGGCGTGTTCGAGCAGGTGCTGGCTCCACACACGCTGGAGGGGACGTTCTTCGTGTACACCACGGTCGTTCCCATCCTGAGTTCGTACAAGTACCTTGTAGCTCCGGATACCGGCGTCCATTGATAGGTTGGTGTCGTATCGCTGATCGTGCCGGTCGGTGAGATGGGCGTCGGCTTGGATACGGTTGCCACCGTAAAGTTCTTGAAGGCGCTGGCCACGCCCCACGCATCACCCACCTTCGCTCGTACTCTCCACTTGTATGAACCGGCACTGAGCGTGTCCGTCGGCGTATTCGAGCAGGTGCTGGCCCCACACACACTGGAGGAAACATTCTTCGTGTACACCACAGTCGTTCCCTTCCTGAGTTCGTACAAGTACCTTGTAGCTCCGGATACCGGCGTCCATTGATAGGTTGGTGTCGTATCGCTGATCGTACCGGTCGGCGATATCGGCGTCGGCTTGGATACGGTTGCCACCGTAAAGTTCTTGAAGGCGCTGGCCACGCCCCACGCATCACCCACCTTCGCTCGTACTCTCCACTTGTATGAACCGGCACTGAGCGTGTCCGTCGGCGTATTCGAGCAGGTGCTGGCTCCACACACACTGGAGGAAACATTCTTCGTGTACACCACAGTCGTTCCCTTCCTGAGTTCGTACAAGTACCTTGTAGCTCCGGATACCGGCGTCCATTGATAGGTTGGTGTCGTATCGCTGATCGTACCGGTCGGCGATATCGGCGTCGGCTTGGATACGGTTGCCACCGTAAAGTTCTTGAAGGCGCTGGCCACGCCCCACGCATCACCCACCTTCGCTCGTACTCTCCACTTGTATGAACCGGCACTGAGCGTGTCCGTCGGCGTATTCGAGCAGGTGCTGGCCCCACACACACTGGAGGAAACATTCTTCGTGTACACCACAGTCGTTCCCTTCCTGAGTTCGTACAAGTACCTTGTAGCTCCGGATACCGGCGTCCATTGATAGGTTGGTGTCGTATCGCTGATCGTACCGGTCGGCGATATCGGCGTCGGCTTGGACGAAGCTGAAACCAGGCTCCACCCCATATCTTGCAACATTCCAATGGGCAATGGTCCCGGATTGTGATTGGCTGATCCTTGGGCCATCGAGTAAACCATCATGCTGTTTACCGTTCCTGCAAATGTGCTGTAATCCAGATGCGAGTAGCTCGATCCCTCATTCCACGTGGGCGGTGCGTACATCTTTACCCGCGTGCCCCCGTTGGCAGCCTTGGCGTTAGGGCCATCGAACCATAGGTTGTTGGATGTAAAAAGGGCGCCGAGTGCAGTAGAGGGATTGGTATATGAGGTCACGGCTGCTCCGCTCCCACTCTCCATGAACGTGTCAAAAACGTTGGGAAATCCAGTTTCCCATCCGTAGCTACCCACTCCCCCGGAATAATCTTCGGTCCCGGCAAAGTTGAGCCCGTGAGCCATCTCATGGGCAGCAACAGAGACTAGGTCGAATTGCCCGGCAGGTGGGTTACCGTCCGTACCGAAATACCACGGGAAGGTCGAATTGTATATAATGTAATCATCATATCTCGAGGGATCGAGGTCGCTCCCCGCAATCGAATTTGCCAGTGAAGGATAGTACCACGTATTAGCCTTGGGCGCTCCGGGGAAATTTCCATGCATGTTTAACACCCCTGAGCCTCCCAGAATTTCCGGGTCGCCAAGGTCCGCCCAGCAGGCCTGGATCGTGATCGGAACTGATGATTGGATCTTATTGGCCCAGATCGCGGCAGCGGCATTGAAGGCTGTCTTCGCCGCCGCTGGAAAAGTCTCACAGGTTGCGTCAAAAGGATTGCTTCCACCAGCTGGCACATAAGTGATCGAGAAGGTCGCGCTGGCAGCCCCGACATCAGCTAAAGCATCATCCGCCGTGGGTCCGGGAACCTTGATCCCCTGCATTTCCGGGTTATGATCGACCTTTATCACCAAAAAAGAATCAGCATTATAGAGGGTATTCCCGTCTGCTGACAATTGTGACTCACGTTCCGGGGGAAAGGATTCTTGTGCTTGAACCTGGTTCTCTGTACCTCCCAGAGGAAACGCAAAGAAACTGGCGATCAGAAAAGCCACGACTAACTTATTGATAAGCTTGTTCATTTTTTTCTCCTTAATGAGAACTAAGCTGGGTTTTATTTGTTCATAAAAACTGAACTTAATCCTTACATTGGTTCTAGTGAGGGGCGCAATTAATGGTTGCTAGATAGGCAAAGGCCAAGTAACCCTGCTAGTAGCCAGGTCATCCCATTGATTACTCAACCAGGAAGGCATAATTTGGCTGATTTAGACTCCATTCAACTCCTTTATTGGATAAGTTAAACACATAACCGGCCATACAGGCCGGTTTCGCTACTGGCTCTCCGATGACCCTCCCCATCATATGATGTGGTCAAGCGACCAAATTCAGTCATCGTGTCAACGCCTCCCCTTTTACAAGAAGTAATGAAAGTTAGAATGCTCGCAAACTGATGTTCTTCGCATAAGTGCTATTTTCGATAATCACCTCCTCAATCAAAACATGTCTAAACAACCTACAGTTGCTAGTCTATTTTTTAATAATGAAAGTATGAACCCAAGTGACTTTCTTCTTAAAAAAATCGGGTTAGCAAATTTGCCCTCGTTCAAGGATTTTGCTTTCAAAAACAGATTTCTTTCCATAGCTTTGGTTAAAGTTTAAACTAATCGACGGATCGGAAACATATTTCTTTCCCCATACCTCTAAAGCCCCACGTCTAATAAACTCTGCAACTAATATAATATTACGCTATTTAGAATCGGATTACAAGTGTAAACCGATCCTGAAACTTAACCATTCTAAGTATATAAGAATCGTTATTTATTTTCATTCGGAAACTATTAGAAATTAATAGGGTAAAGTATAAGGAGCTATACACCCAGGCGGCATGGCTCCTTATATACGCAGATTATCCGAAGATCCTACTCACACTTTATTTTTCGCTTATTGCGCCCACTTCAAACTAGACGAGTACAGCCAGACGGTACCCATTGACCCTTCGAGAATCCTGAGACGCGCACGTCCGTCCATACCATATTAGAGTGGCAAAACCAAGAATCGAGCCACCTGCGGGGCAAACAGCCCATACTTTTGTGCTATCAGGAGCAAATCCATGTGGGAAGAAGAAGCCAGATAATCCAAGCTTGTTCACCATCAAACCAGATAAAAATACTCTAAAAAACAAAATAGGTTTCCCTAAACCTGTGGAGACCTTTCAAACTTATGGGGTACGTTATGATTGCCAAGTATTAATTGACATCCATGCCTGGGACAAGTAAACTACTCAGGATGACAACTCGCTGGTTTGATCCCTCTCTTGTAGACATCCCCGCTTCTTTCGCCGACCTGAACCTGCCTCCGCTAGTTGCGGGTACTCTCGTCCGGCGCGGGATCACCACGCCCGAAGCCGCGCGCGCCTTCCTCAATCCCGACTCACAACCCCTGGCTTTCCCTTACGAACTCCTGGGCATGCAGGCTGCCGTTCGGCGCATCCTTTTGGCTATCCGCAGTAATGAACAAATTTGCGTTTGGGGCGACTTCGATGTAGACGGGCAAACCTCCACAACCGTGCTAGTGCAAACACTGCGTGCCCTCGGCGCGGACGTCAGCTATTACATCCCCATCCGCGGCAGAGAGAGTCATGGCGTTCACATCGAAAGCCTCACACCCATCCTTGATCGTGGCGTCAAACTGCTCCTGACCTGCGACACCGGCATCACCGCCCATGAAGCCGTGGAATATGCCAAATCTCGCGGCGTAGATATGGTCATCACCGACCATCACGATCCTTTGCCCCTCGCTGAGCGGAGCGACCGAAGGGAAGCGCAGTCGAAGCGCTTCGATTTACCAGACGCAGTCGCAGTCGTCAACCCAAAACTATTACCTGAAAACCACGCACTCGCCAACCTCGCCGGAGTTGGCGTGGCATATAAACTGGCCGAAGCGTTGTTGAGTAGTAACGACTTCAGCCGTTTAAAAACAGCCAACGAATTCGCTACTACCTATCTCCTTGACCTTGTCGCCCTCGGCCTGATCGCAGACGTAGCCCTTTTACGCGGCGAAACCCGGACCCTGGCCCAAAAAGGACTGGAAATCCTGCGCAATTCCGAGCGACTGGGCTTGAAACTGATCGCCGAACTCGCCAATCAACCGCTTTCACAGGCCACCGAGGAATACATCGGCTTCGTGCTGGCGCCGCGCCTGAACGCCCTGGGGCGATTGGGAGATGCAAATCCCGCCGTCGAATTACTGACCACCAACGACCCCGTCCGTGCGCGCGTGCTGGCCGCCCAATTAGAGGGGCTGAACGCCCAGCGAAAACTGCTCACCAACCAGGTCTATCAGGCTGCCGAAGCACAATTGCGCGCGGACCCTTCCCTGCTGACCCAGCCCGCCATCGTGCTGGGACATCCGTCCTGGCCGGGCGGCGTGGTCGGGATCGTCGCCAGCCGTCTGAAAGAACGCTATAACAAACCCGTCATCCTGTTCAACACACCCGAAGACGGTCCCGCGCGCGGCTCGGCGCGCTCCATCGAGGGATTGCACATCACCGAAGCCATCGCCTCCCAAAGCGACTTACTGCTCGGCTTCGGCGGACACCCCATGGCAGCCGGACTCTCGCTGGAACAGGAAAATCTGTCCGCCTTCCGCAAGGGACTGGGGAAGACCATCGAGAAAATGCTGGGCGAAGCCGCGCTCGAAGAACCATCCCTGCAAATCGATGCCTGGTTGTCCCTGGATGAACTCGGCTTCGACCTGGCCGATTCCATCGAGCATCTGGCTCCCTTCGGCGCGGGCAACCCGCCACTGACCTTTGCTTCTCGCAACCTAAACTTGAAATCCGTGCAAACCATCGGACGCGGCGGCGAGCACGTGCGGCTCATCGTCGAAGACGAAAGCGGAGACTCCCAGGGCATCCTGTGGTGGAATGGCGCAGGCGAAGATAAACCAGAAGGCAAGTTCGATCTGGCCTACTCGCTGCGCGCCAGCACGTTCCGCGGCGAGCGGCAGTTGACGCTGGAATTTGTCGATTTCAGGGTGGTGGAAGAGAAAGTTAGTTGAAGTAAGAAGAAAGAAGATAGAAGTAATTGATTTACGCCATAGCATAGAACCGCTGGAAGAGCTATCTACGGTCTACGGTATAGAGCCTGCCCTGAGCGGCGCCGAAGGGTCTACGGTCATTTTTGCCGAAGGCGATGATAAAAAGAAAACCAATGGCGTTGACAGATTTAACCTGGAAACATCTACTCGAACTGGCAATCTACACTACCCCGCCAGGTCCTGCTGAGTTGAAGGCTATCCTGGAACAGGTCAAGCCGCAGAAAGTATATCTGGTTGCGCACAACCCGCCGGTCGAAAAAACCGACGAGTTCCTGACACGGCTGGCGGGCATGGTCAAATTTGTGATTGTGAAAAAAGGCGGGGAAACGACTATCTCAGCGCTGGCCGCGGCGACTGCCCAACGCGAAGCCACGGTCAGGATCGGCCTGGAATGGCTGTCGGCTGGGGGGCATGTGGCAGCCCAGGTCGAGAACGATGCGGTTCTTCTATCGAATGGAAGCGGCGAGGGGAACGAGTACGTCCGCAAAGAGTTGTACATCGCAGTCAAAGGTCTGCTGGAAGAGACTGCTGCATACCGCAATTATGTTGCGACAACAAATGACCCTAAAGGTCTGGTAGACCTTTAATGGAGAGTGCGTCGCACCTTACAAATTGGTGAATCCCGTTTATCGGAGCAAAACTCGGCCAGAGCTTGTCCGAAAAACATGGTGCGACGCACTCCGCCTTGCTTACCTAATCCCCAAACTTGATGCCCTGCGCCAGCGGCAATTCCTTCGACCAGTTGATGGTGTTGGTCTGGCGGCGCATGTAGGCCTTCCAGGCGTCCGAACCGGATTCGCGCCCGCCGCCGGTTTCTTTCTCGCCGCCGAACGCGCCACCGATCTCCGCGCCGGACGTGCCGATGTTGACGTTGGCGATGCCGCAGTCCGAGCCGGCCACCGACAGGAAGGCTTCCGCTTCGCGCAGGGAATCGGTGAAGATGGCGCTCGACAAGCCCTGCGGCACATCGTTGTGGATATGGATGGCTTCTTCGATGGTCTCATATTCGAGCAAATACAGGATCGGGGCAAAGGTTTCGGTCCTGACGATGTCGGTCTGCGCCGGCATCTTGATGATGGTCGGCTCGACAAAATTCGGGCCGTGGTCCGGGAGCATGTGCCCGCCATAGACCACTTCGCCGCCATCGGCCTGCGCCTGATCGATCGCTTCCATCATTTCTTCCACCGAAGTGTTGACCACCAGCGGGCCCATCAGGGTCTCATCCTGGAGCGGGTCGCCGATCTTGACCTGGCTGTAGGCGTTGACCAGGCGTCCGGTCAAGTCATCGCCGATGGATTTCTGCATGATGATGCGCCGGGTGGAGGTGCAGCGCTGTCCGGCCGTACCAACCGCGCCGAACAGGATGGCGCGCGTCGCCATCGACAGGTCGGCCTTCTCGGAAACGATGATGGCGTTGTTGCCGCCCAATTCCAGGATGGTGTGTCCAAAGCGACGTGACACCGCTTCGGAAACATGCGTGCCAACTTTGGTCGAGCCGGTGAACGAGACCAGCGAGACGCGCTTGTCGTTCAGCAGCAACTCGCCCACATCCCGCCCGGAGCCGATCACCAGGTTGAAGATGCCGCTCAGGCCATGGTCGGCCATGACTTGGTTGGCAATGTGCGTCACGGCGATGGCCGTCAGCGGCACATACGAAGACGGCTTCCAGATGATCGTATCGCCGCAGACCGCCGCCAGGGTCGAGTTCCACGACCAGACCGCCACCGGGAAGTTGAAGGCGGTCACCAGACCAAGGATGCCCAACGGATGCCATTGCTCGTACATGCGGTGCGCGGGGCGTTCGGAGTGCATGCTCAGGCCATACAACATGCGCGCCTGACCGACCGCCATATCGCAGATGTCGATCATCTCCTGGACTTCGCCATGCCCCTCGGCGCGGATCTTGCCCATTTCGAGCGTCACCAGGTCGCCCAGCGGTTCTTTCAATTCGCGCAAAGCATTCCCCAGATCGCGCACGACTTCGCCGCGCTTGGGCGCCGGGACTTCGCGCCATTTCAGGAAAGACTCCTGCGCCGCCGCAGCGACTTTCTCATAGGTTTCGGGCGTGGCCTGGATGATCTTTGCCAGGGCCTCGCCCGTGGTCGGGTTATACGAGACCAGTTCCTTACCCTTTGGAATCCATCAGCCAGCCGTCCGGGCCAATACAGGCGCCGGGGTTGACCTCCTGGATATTCAACTTTTCAAGAAGACTTTTCATAGGACTCTCCATCCTTGTATTTTGTCGTAATGATTCATTTACACACTCAAAGTATAAACCAAGAATCTTAGAGACCAGGCTAGTTGAAATTTAGACAAATTGGTTTATACAGTCCCGAAAGTCTATTGTGAGAAGCAACCCTGAATGACGAGAATCCTTCGGGACGTTTCCGTTAAACTTTTCTCCGCTCGCCAGTCTGGACACCCCACAATTTTGCATAGATACCGCCGGAAGTAACCAGGTCATCGTGGCGGCCCTGCTCGATGAGTTGACCGTGTTCGAGGACGAAAATCCTGTCTGCGTTGCGGACGGTGGACAGGCGGTGGGCGATGACAATGGTAGTACGTCCGACAGCAATTTTCTCCAACGAACGCTGGATGAGGGCCTCTGTCTCGTTATCGACCGAGGAGGTGGCCTCATCTAAAATGAGCACAGGCGGGTCTTTGAGGACGGCGCGCGCAATCGAGATGCGCTGACGCTGACCGCCGGAGAGCTTTTGCCCGCGTTCGCCAACGATGGTATCGTAGCCATTCGGCAGGGACATAATGAAGTCATGTGCTTCGGCGATCTTGGCCGCTTCGATGATCTGCTCATCGCTGGCGTCAAAAGTACCGTAGGTGATGTTCTCGCGCACGGTACCGTGGAAGAGATACACGTCCTGGCTGACGAAGCCGATGGAACGGCGCAGGTCGCGGAGTCGCAGATCGCGCAGGTCATTCCCGTCGAGACGGATGCAGCCCTCGCCCACGTCATAGAAGCGCAGCAGCAATTTGACCAGGGTCGATTTTCCAGCGCCGGTCGCGCCCACGATGCCGATCGTTTCCCCGGCGGGCATCTTCAAAGACAGGTCACGGATAACCGTCTGGTCCTCGCCGCCCTGGTATTCGAAGCAGACATCTTCGAGGCTGATCTCACCATCCACCTTTTTTGCATCAAGGTTCTTGTCTCCATCGGGGAGCAGGGCGTCCGTATCCAGCAGGTCGAGGGCGCGGTCGGTGGAGGCCATAGCGCGCTGGTAGAGGTCGAGGGTGTCGCCCAGACTGGTGAGCGGCCAGAGCAGGCGCTGGGTGATGAAGATCAACACGGAGTAGGCGCCGACCGCCAGGCGTCCATCGAGAGCCATCTGACCGCCGGAGACCAGGATGGCAATGAAGCCGCCCATAATGAGCATGCGGATGAGCGGGACAAAGGCAGAGCTAAGCGCAATGGCATCGCGGTTGGCGACGCGGTAGCGGTCGCTTTCGAGGTTCACGCGCCCCAGCTCGTGGGTCTCGGCAGTAAAACTCTTGATGGTAGCAATGCCACCCAGGTTGTTGGCCAATTGACCGTTGAGCGCCCCCACCTGCTCGCGGACAGCGGCATAGCGCGGCGCCAGCGTGCGCTGGAAGCGGATCGAGCCCCAGATGATGAAGGGCATAGGCAGCATGGCCATCCAGGCCACGGTGGGGGCTGTATAAAAGAAGATGCCACCGATGACCAGCACGGTGGTGACCACCTGCCAGATGTCGTTGACACCCACGTTCAGGAAGCGTTCGAGCTGGTTGATGTCGTTGTTCAGGACAGCCATCAGGCCGCCACTAGTACGGTCTTCGAAGTAGGCCATTTTAAGATGTTGGACGTGGTCGTAGGCGTCGATGCGCAGTTCGTGCTGCAGGGTCTGCGCCAGATTGCGCCAGGCGACCTGATAGAGATACTGGAAGAGCGACTCAAAGACCCAGATGACGACCGTCAGGCCAGCCAGTACCAGTAATTGGGCTTTGACATCGGAAATGCCAAGATGGGCGATGAACGAATCCTGCTGCTGGACGACCGTATCTACGGCGGCGCCGATCAGCAGCGGCGGGGCCAGGTCGAAGATCTTGTTGAGGATGGAATACAGCGAGGCCAGAACCATCTCGCGGTGGTGCGCACGGGCGTAGCCCCAGAGACGGATAAGAGGGTGGGATTTTTTGTTTTTGGGCATAAAGGGTATTTAACCACAAAACATGTCATCGCGAACCCCACAGGGGTGTGGTAATCCCCAACTTCTCAGGAGACTGCTTCGCTACACTCGCAGAGACACATCAAACAAGAAAAATAGTACAATAAACTAACGATCGGAGAGAAAGAGTGTAACCAATGGAGTAACACATGGGCGTGGAAAAATTCGCGGCAGGTGCAGGTAAAGCCACCTGGGAGCATTATAAAAGCGGCTTTTTCAAATACATTGAGCGCAAAGCCAAAGAAGGCGCAAAACGCTATACTCTTTTAGGGAAAATGCGTGATGCTTGGATGAAGGTTGACTGGGGGTTTGCCGCTCAAGAATATCTTAAATATACTTACGAATTTCATAGTCAATTCCATGTTTTTGGCATGGGGGAGCAAAAACTGGATGAGCTTTCAACAAATGTATTTCTGCTCAATAAGCCTGAATTCAGGCGACATAGCACTTCTGAAAAGGTAGAGAAAATCAATGGTTTGAAATTAGTTTTTCAAGATGAACGCGGCGAGAAAGTATTAGTATGGGGAGAACCCGGTGTAGGAAAAACAACATTTCTAAAACAAATCTCAACTTATGCCATTGAAAAGACAGAACTTATTCCCCTGTTCGTGAATATTGCCGAATGGGCAATGCTGGGTACATTATCCCAGGATGGACTGCTCGAATATCTTGCTGAGGAATTTAAACGATTGCGGTTTTGAAAATGCCGCAGTTTTTATCGATTACATTATTGAAGAAGGAATTGCTATCTTACTCTTTGACGGCTTAGATGAAATTCCACCAGAGAAAAGAGACATCTTAATAACCATTTTAGAACAAAATAAAAATACTAAAAGCAAAATCATTATCTCTTGTCGGGTTGATGCAATTCAAAGCTATTTAGATGGCTTCTGGGAGGTTCAAGTAGCAAAATGGGACGCTAAAAGAATCAACGACTTTATTAATAAAAGATTTTCTAATAAAGGTGTGCGAAAAAAGTTTATTGAAGAGCTTAAGGATGAGAAAAAGAAAAGCTTACAAGATTTTAAAAGAATCCTCTACTCCTATCATTGTTGTGTTCCTTTTATAAACCCGAGAAAGGATTCCCAACAAATCGAGGGGAAATTTATCTTGAGGCAACCCGTCATCTTTTATCAGAACGAGATCGTGATAAAAGGATCTCACGTGAACCTGTTCTTGATGGATTAACCTTGACTCAAAAAGAATCTCTATATGCTCATCTAGCTTTTCAGTCATTCATTGGGGAGCAGCTTTATTTCACACAACAAGAACTTGAACAAAGAATTGCTACAGCGCTGAAAGATATTTTTGGGAAAGAAGAATCTAAGAATATTGACAGTAGCATTGTTCTCCCCAAATTGATAAGTCAGCACGGCATACTCTCACGAAAAGGGCATCGTACCTACACCTTTTCTCACCTTACTTTTCAAGAATACTACACAGCTAAACACATCGTCGAGAATGTCACTCAAGGAACACTTGATTATTTGGTTAATCAGATAACAAATTCTCGTTGGCGAGAAGTCTTATTACTAGTTCCAAATATGCTCAATAATAAAAGGGAATTCATCGAAGTGTTCAATAATCATATCCAAAAAACGCTAGAAAACGAACCCTGTTTATTAGAAATTCAAAAGTGGTGTGATACAAGAACTAATCGTATTAGAAATATTAAAGTACCAGCAGGGCGCTGCTTATATTGGCCATTAATCACCACAATCTTAAGAATTTTACATCAAGACAGTGAACCCATTAGTAATGTTGTTAGGGATCTAAATTACATATTTAGCGACGATGCGCTCAACCTTGCCACGGACATTGATGCAAAATCAAGCAATGCCAGAAGTATCAAGTTACTAGGCGATAGAAAACATTACTCTATGTCAGGTTCCTCTACAGATATGGAATACACGAGTTTCTCTTTCCACCCCATACTCAAAATGAAAGGGTTTACGAATTTCCTGGAAGATGTTTATACAGCTTATCTTCTTATTTTTACTAAGTATTTCATGAACATGAACGCAAAAAAGCGATCCGAAAAGCTTATGGATAGTTATATAAACTTATTTTCATTTTGGAAAAATTTAGACACATTTAAAAATCATTCTACTGTAAAAAATTTAAAGATTACCACGTCCTTGGGCATCTGATGTTGAATGGCATGACTTTGGTAATCCATTATACAATTTTTGTATTAAGCTTCTAAGCATCGATCCTGATATTAGAATATCTTCGGCTCAAATAAATATTGGCACCGTTGTAATTAGCAATTACCGATTTTATTTCGAATGTTTTCAAACATTAAACAAAACTGATGCTAAAAACGCAACTGATTTTATTCTAAAGCCAAGGAACTTGTGAAACAACTCCCCGAACACGGCTCCTGTTTTATCTGCGGTGCGAAAACCCGCACAACCTCGGCATCCACTGGTATGTAGATGAAAAAGGCGTGGTCTCATCCGAGTTCATCCTTCGACTACGCGCTTCGCGCTCCGCTCAGGACAGGCGCTGACGCTGGCACAGCAGGGTCCGCCCAGTCACGCGCATGGCGGGCTGTCCGCGGCGGTGCTGGATGAAGTCGATGGGCGCGGCGGTCTGGCAGGCGGGCTACACCGTCGCGGCTGCGAATTTGAATATCAACTACCGGGTGCCCGTGCCGCTGGGTCAACCGCTCAGCACCAAAGGCTACATCACGCGCCGCAACGGACGCAAGCTGTATGCGCACGGCGAGATTTACCTGCCGGATGGCACGCTCGCTGTGACGGGGCGCGGTCTGTACATCATCGCGCCGCAATTGTTCGAGAAGTCGAAAATGTTCAAGGGGGAGTAAGCAGGCTAAGGGTCGAGGGCGAAGCGAGCGGATAAAAATGGCGTATACTAGACTTCATCAGAAACATAACTCATAACCGCCAAGTCGCGAAGGTCGCCAAGAATCAAATGATGACGCCAAGGGCATTTCTTGGCGGCGTAGAAAAACCTTGGCGCTCTCCCTGGCACCGCCCGCCAGGGCAGGTGTGGTATCTTGGCGGTTATTACAGATAATGTCTACTAAAGTCAGTCAAGCAAACCGACTAGAAATTGGGAAACCACCATGATCGACATCCAAAAAATAGAGACATTCCTGGCAGCGGCTGAAAATTTAAGTCTTTCAGAAGCCGCCAAGCAGCTTCATCTCAGCCAACCCACGGTAAGCCACCAAATTAAAGTATTAGAACAAGAACTGGACGTTACGCTATTTATCAGAAGCAACACCGGATTACAGCTGACCGAGGCGGGCAGGTTACTGCTTCCGTGGGCTCGCCGCCTGTTGCACGATACCAGCAATCTGAGAGAGATGATGTCCTCGCTACAGGAGGATATCGTCGGGGAACTACGCATCGCTTGCAGCACTACGGCCGGGAAATATATTCTTCCGCAGTTGGCTGCCAGGTTCTGCCAGCAGTATCCGGGCATCCGGGTCCGTATTCTGGCCTGTGGTCCCGAGCAGGCCGCATTAGAATTGTTGGAGGGCGAAGCACATATTGGTGTGGTCAGTTCCGAAATCGATGATATGAGTCTGGAATCGCAGGAATTTTTCCGGGACACGATCACCTTGATCGTGCCGGCCGATCACCGCTGGGCCATGCGGAAGAGCATTGAGCCAGCGGAAATTCTGGAAGAAAAAATCATCATGCGCGAAGAAAAATCCGGCACGCGCAGAGTGGTCCTGACTGAATTGGCAAAATATGACATCAGCCTGGATGACCTGGACGTGTTCATGGAATTAGGCAACGCTGAAGCAATTGTCAGGACCATAGCAGCTGGATACGGCATCTCTTTCGTTTCGTCATTGGCAAGCGCTTGTCCCCTGGAACGTGGCAACGTTGTCGAACTGCCTGTGAGCGGATTGTACCTACAGCGCAAAGTGTATATGGTCAGGAAGCGCGTCAGCGGGCCTCACCGGCCCCGCGATGTCTTCTGGAGTTTTATTCACGACCCGGCCAACGCAGACTTATTGCAGATGGCCGGGTGATGTTGGTAAATCAAAAGGGCTGGCAAAGCGCCAGCCCTTTTCTACAACAAGCAAAGGTTTCTTAGAACACGTATGTCTGGCTGGCACCCTCCACATCCATTAAATAAGGCGGAGCCTTCTTGATCAGGATGTGCTCGTCGCGCAGGTCCTTGGGGTCGATATCCTTGTTCTCCAAAGCCAGCTCGCATAGCACGATCTCACCGCCCAGTTCGAGGATGTCATTGAAGAGCTTGACCGGATTGGGAAGCCCCTTGGGTGTCCCCAACTTCTCCAATTCGCCCTTGAGCACCCAGTTTGCTCCCGCCGGACAGAAGAAGATGTGCACTTCGTAATCGAGGCTCAATCCTGAAGACGCAAAAATCAGGGTGGGCATGATGTTCGCCGGGGTACTCCCATTGCAGACAACAGCCATTTTTTCAGTCATTTGAATTCTCCTTATAGATCAAAATGAATGTGTATTTAATCCGCCGGGGCGAACGCGCCCGCAACGGTTTCTTCTTGTTCTTTTGCTTTTTCTTTCACCGCCTGGAAGTAAATGGCCAGTGGACGATAGTACAGGTGCGCCCATTTGCCAAACGGCACTTCCAAAATCAACATGGGAGCGGTGAAGGACAGATGCACAACGTAGGTGTAATAGGTCGCTAACGGCAGCCCCCAGTAGCGGAAGGCGTGCTGCAGGATACCGGTCAGCGTGACCACCAGCAACAGGATAGGGAAAATCCAGTCGCTGGGGTGCGAGAAACGGTGCATCTCGGCCTCTTTCTTGATCCTTCCCCAGAGAGCGCGTCCCGCGCCCAGTAACAGCACGATGGTGGCATAATATCCCAGCCAACGCTGCGGATGGTAAAGCGGATAGATGTTATCCGTCTGGAACCAGCTCAGGAAGAAGACGATCAGCACCAGCATCAAGGCATATCCGCTGGCCAGCAACATGTGAATGATCCACGAGGTGCGCTTGCTGTTTTTAGCCTTTTCATCTGTTTCATCTTCAGCGCAGGTGGCCCAACGTTTCTGGGTCAGGCCATGCAAAATCAATTGCCAGGCCTCGGTGATATACAACTTAAATGGGATTTGCAGTTCACTCTTTCGCATGGTTAGCCAGTACATGCGCAGTACGTTGGTGGTGATGAAAAAGACCAGCGCGCCCGCCATGATCCAGTCCGCCAGGTGAACAATATGGATTGGCGCAAAGGTGTTCAACTCCACCCGGTCGGTTACCAGCGGCCCGTGGAACATGGTAATGATCCAAACCACCAGCAATCCAACCAGCGCAATCGAGCCTAGTTCCCAAGTCAGGGAGGTGTAGAACTTACGCGCTAATCCGGTCCAATCATATTGTGCGGTCAACCAGCGACGGGCGGCCATCATGGTCTCGCCGGGTTCGGCGCCTTTTGGGCAGGTCTCGGAGCAATCCCCGCAGTAGTAGCACAGCCAGGGATCCAGGCTTTCGATCAGGCGTTCTTTCTGCCCGATCTGCACCCGGCGAATAACATCACGGGGGAAGTTATACTCATCGCTCGCCAACGGACAGATGGCGGTGCAGTTGCCGCAATTGAAGCATTTCTCAACGCCGATCGCGCCGTACTCTTTGAACTCGTGAAGGAGTTGTGGGTCAAGTCTGGTACTCATATCACTTCTCCTCCGCTTTCTGGTAGAGTGGATAATCGCCGCACATCCCCTTCTCGACAATCAGTCCATACTTCTTGAAGGAGGCCATATACCACAGCACTTCATGGGCAGGCATACCGACAGCTTCCGCCACTTCAGGCACAGTCTTTGGTGTATCGCGCATGACCTGACAGATCTCCTTTTGGATACGCTTCTGTTCTTTCAGCAGCGCCTGGGTGCGTTTTACTGAGTCGGCGTGCTGTTCGCGCAAGTGCTTGAGCATCTCGCCGCGAGATTGGGTTGTTTGTTGGGTAGTCATTACGCCGCCTCCACCAGATCGACAATGTCCATTGCGATGGCATCCACCATGGCTTCATACTGCGCCAGGGTCCAGCCCTGCACGTCAATGGCGCGGTTCGGACAGGCGCTGACACACGCGCCACATCCAACACAGTTTGCGGGCGTGACTACCGCCCGTTGCACCTGCTTACCCTCTACTTCAATTGTTTGCAAGGCGATTGCACCTTCATAAACGCAGGCTTCCACGCAAGCGCTAGTGCCGTCACATTTCTCAGCATCCACCGCGGCCACAAAGGGTTGTAACTGCACCTTACCCTTTCCGAGTAGAGATACGACTTTAGCCGCTGCCGCCGAGGCCGCCGACAGGCTCTCCTGGATGTTCATCGGTCCCTGCGCCGTGCCAGCCAGCACCACCCCATTGACCGCCGTCTCGACCGGTCGCAGCTTTGGATGCACTTCCAGCAGGAAGCGGTCAGTACCGCGCGAGACTTTGAGCATCTGCACCAGGTCGTCGATAGCACGCGGCTTCATTCCGACAGCCAGCACTACCAGGTCGACCGGGATTTCGAGTTCTTCCCCGTAAGTAAGATAATCTTTTACGCGCACCAAAACGGGATGGACATCGCCAGCCGGTGCAGCCAGCACTTCGGGGCGTTCCTCGCCGTGATAGCGCACAAAGCGCACGCCGCTCTCCAGTGCGCCACGGTAATACTCCTCGTGGCCGCGCCCGTAAGTGCGAATGTCCTGATACAGGTCGTAAATGTTCAGTTCCGGGAAACGCCCGTGTAATTCTTCGGTCATGTGCAGGCTGGCCGTACAGCACACCCGCGAGCAGTAATTGTTGACCTGCCCATCCTCGTGCGGCTCGTCCACGCCCTCGATTTCGCGGCTGCCCACACAATGGATCAGCGCTATGTCTCGTACTGGGTGGCCATTCCACTGCAAAGCTTCGCCATCTTCCGTCAACGCCAGGTGACGGATCAACTGCGGCAGTGTAACCACTTCCTTCAGTTCACCATAGCCATACTCGCCTTGACGGGATTGGTAAGGATCGAAACCAGTTGCGACGACGATTGCGCCTACGCTGATATCGAAGGCCTGCGGCGCATCTTTCAGGACCACTTCGACTTCGCTCAGTGCAGGCTCGGGCTTGCTACCGTCCAACGAAATTGGTTCGCCGTTATAGTTCTCCCAGTCCACCGCTGGCGAAGAGGGGTAACAGCCTTCGAAGGGGCGATAGATGACCTTGCGTTGCGTCAGGCCATAATTGAACTCATCCGGGACTTCCTGCTTGCAGGCGGCCATCAGCGCTTTAGCGTTCTCTTCGCTGACGCCGCGTGAATGCTGGGTAATGCGTACACCGTAGTTGCCGACATAGCCGGTCACACCTGTCACTTCGGCTTGGGTGTACAGCGTGATATTAGGATGCGCCACAACTTTCTTGACCAGCTCACAAAGCAGTTCATGCGCTTTTTCGCCAGTGGGGAAGACAGTCTCCAACTGGGCCATACGTCCACCCAGGAAGGGGGACTTTTCAACCAGCACCACGTGCAAACCCTGTTGGGCGATGTCGAGCGCAGCGCGTAATCCGGCCACGCCTCCACCAATGACCAGAGCCTGCTTCTCCGCCCCCAGCCGGATCGGCTCGAGCGGCTGGAGCAAGCGCGCTTTGGCAATGCCAGCCGTCATCAATCGGACTGCTTTCTCGGTAGCGCCCAGCTCATCTTGAGAGTGCACCCACGAATCCTGTTCGCGCAGGCCAACATGATGGTAGAGATAGGGGTTCAGCCCGGCGCGCATGACTGCACCCCGGAAGGTTTGTTCGTGCAGCATAGGGGCGCAGGCGCCGATCACCACGCGGTTGACGCCCAACTCTTTGATGTCCTGCTCGATTTGGGATTGACCCGCATCCGAGCAGAGCGACATATTGGTGCGCGAGACTGCCACGTCCGGTTGCTGGCCTAGCAATTTTGCTACTCGCTCACAATTGACCACGTGGCTGATGTTCCCGCCGCAGTAACAGGTATAGACGCCGATCTTGATTTTCTCGTCAGGCATAGGCCACCTCCCGTTGTTCGACGGGTACTTCAGTTTTGCTGCGAATGTAGGCAGAGGCTGCCGAAGCGGCAGCGCTGGCCGTAATGATGCTATCCACGATGTCCATTGGCCCGCCTGCCGTGCCTGTGACGAAGACCCCAGGGCGCTCCGTGGAGCATGGCGAGGCGTTGATGGCCGGGATGGAGATGAAGCCATCCGAAGACGGGAGCAGGCCAAAGCTTGCACTGCGTCGCTGCGCTGAGCTTGTCGAAGCGGAAGTCGAAGTGGTCGAGGGCGCAGCGCTAGGGATCATCCCTAGCGAGAGCACCACCAGGTCATGCGTCCGCTCGACAATGTGGCCTTCTTCGGTCAATTCCACTTTAAGGACCGGGTTGTGCTTCTCATCTTCGCGGATGGAAGCCACCTTGCCGCGTATAAACTCGACGCCCATGGCTTTGGCGTTCTGATAGAACTGTTCGTAGCCTTTGCCAAAAGTGCGGATGTCCATGTAGTAGATGGTGATCTCGGCCATCGGCAGCGCACCACTGAGGAGCATGGCCTGTTTGATGGCGTACATGCAGCACACGCGCGAGCAATACTCGATGCCCAGGGTCTGGTCACGCGAACCGGCGCACTGGACGTAGGCGATGGTGGTTGGCTCCATGCCGTCGCCGGGACGCAGGACACGGCCGTAGGGACCGGTGGGCGCCAGGAAGCGTTCCATCATGAGCGGATCGATCACGTTTTGAAGTTTCCCGCCGCCATATTCCTGCTTGGCGCCCAGGCCGGTCAGTTCGAACCCGGTGGCCAGGAGGACCGCAGTGGCGTTGATCGTGAAGGTTTCCGGTCGCTGGGTGAAATCCACCGCTTCGACTGGGCAGATCTTTTCGCACTTGCCGCACAGCAGACAATTATCGATGTCTAGTACGGCGGTCTGGGGTACGGCAGTGGAGAAGGGCACACGGATGGCACGATAAGAGCCCAGGCCTCGGTCGAACGGGCTGGGCACGGTGATTGGGCATTCGTACTCGCACTGACGGCAGCCGGTGCACTTGCTATCGTCCACGTAGCGCGGTTTTTTCAGTACGGCAGCGTTGAAACCTGTGCCATTCTCATCCACAGACTGTACTTCGCAGTAGGTGAACAGACGGATGTTGGGATGGTGCGCCACAGCCGACATTTTCGGGGTGGTGATGCAGGAGCAGCAGTCCAACGTTGGAAAGACTTTGCTAAGCGTGATCATCTTGCCGCCGATGCTGGGTTCGCGTTCCACGAGAGCCACCTGAAAACCCTGGTCTGCCAGATCGAGTGCAGCCTGCATGCCAGCCATCCCGCCACCTACAACGAGCGCATCTACCTGAAACGTGTTCATACTTGCGCTCCTTTCAATGAAGCGACGTGTTGGCTGATTTCGTCTTTGACAAAGCCAATCCCCTTGAGCAATTCGTTCATCTGGTTGACTTCTTTCAGGAAGGGCTTGACGCAGACCGTGCAGATAGCTGCCAGACGCAGACGACGGATGTCGATACCGTGTTCTTTCATCAATCCGTAAGCGCTGTTGATCAATTTGGCAGTGCCGTCCGCTTCGACCTTATACGGGCTATCGGTGCCGCTGTACATGACGATGATGCCGTCAATACCGTGTTCGAAGGCCCGCAGGAAAAACTCCGGCGGGAACATACACGGGCACATCACAGGCAAGACGTAGGTGTTGGCCGGGTAATCCAGGTGGGATTGCCCAGTGGAATCCGCGCCAGCGTAGCCACCTGCCAGGGTGGCCAGGATCAGGATTTTGGGTTGAACCATGGAGTATCCTTTTTGAACCGTTCAAAAAACAAGACTCTCACCACGAAGACCCGAAGGCTCGAAGACACCAAAGTTAATTCGCTCTGTGGCTTTGCGTCTCGGTGTCTTTGTGGTTAGATTCTCTGCGCTATTTCATGCGGCGGATGAAAAGCCGTTCGTATCCTTCGCCGGGCAGTACACCCAAAAATTCGTGGCCGACTTTCTCACACCAGCGCGGCATGTCGTTTTTGGTGTTGGCATCGCCCGACCAAATTTCCAGGATTTCGCCCACCTTTACAGTGGCAATGCCTTTCTTGGCCTCCAGCAGCGGGCCCGGGCAAGACATAGCACGTGCATCAACAACTTTGGTAGCTTCAAGTGTCGTAAGATCAGGGGTAGTCATGGGAAATCTCCTTTAGATTTGTATAGATTATCTTTCAACAAACTCGTGCTCAGGCGCCTTTACCAGAAGAGGACATTCTCTGATCCAGTCAATGTCGGCAATTCGGTAATAGATCGTCTGTTTATCACGCCGTGCAGTTACAATTCCATGCTCCTTCAGCAACGCCAGGTGTTGCGAGACATTTTGCAGAGAGGTGCCAACTTTATCGGCAATTTCACTAACAGGCAATTCCCTGTCAGAAAGACTCCACAAAATTAATATCCGGGAGACATTCCCAAATAATTTGCATATTTCTGCGTGTTCCTCGGCTAGTTCTTTTAAACTTGTGTTCATCTATCATCACCTGGCTGTTTATCGTAGCTAATTGCAAAAACGCTTAATTAAGAGCCTACTTAACTATGCCGCGTACCAACCATTCCAACAAGTGATAATTATCACAATCGATACGCAATCTTTTCTATGGCTGGCTATAGAAAATTTCTATAGCCAGCCAGTCACAACCAACGCAAAAAGCAAAATCCGCAAAACAATTCGGTATACAATAGGAATGGACGAGTAATATATATTGAGGAGCAAAACCGATGGGCTTCGAAGAAATCCCCCACACCGCTGACTGGTCGATACGCGTCTGGGCAGATGATTTGCCTGGACTGTTGACCGAGTCCGCGCGAGGGATGTATTCGCTATGCGGGGCAGAATTTGTGGACCAGCCCAGGATACAGCGCGCCTTCGAAACCAAAGGAGCCGACAGGGAAAGCCTGTTGGTGGCTTTTCTGTCGGAGCTTGTCTACTACGCGGAGCAAGAATACTCAGGCTTCGATAATTTTGTTATCACGACAAAAAATGATAGACTGAAAGTAGAAATGGAAGGCGCGCCGTTGAAATCTTTGAGTAAGGTAATCAAAGCGGTCACCTGGCATAATTTGAAGATACAAGAAACGGCGCGTGGGCTGGAAGTGGAGATTGTGTTTGATGTGTAGAGATTAGAGAACAGGGAAAAGAGAGTAGTGACTATGCAAAATAACTGCTCGCTAATATCCACTCTCTACTCTCTTCACCGAAAGGTAATTAATGAATATCCAAGACCTTACCCGTATCAGCGACACTGAATGGGAAATCCCAAAAAACTACCGACACGATATGCGCGTGCCAGTGCGCATCTTTGCCACGCGCGAGCTGCTCGAACAGGTCATGGACGACAAGTCACTCGAGCAGGCCGTCAACGCGGCCACCCTTCCCGGGCTGGTTGGCAATGTGGTGATCATGCCCGATATGCACCAGGGCTATGGCTTCCCCATCGGCGGCGTGGCGGCCACCGAGTATCCGGGCGGCGTGATCTCGCCCGGCGCTATCGGTTACGACATCAACTGCGGCGTGCGCCTGTTGGCTTCGAACATCGCGTTCGAGTCCGCACAAGAGGATATGGATATGCTCGCCACCCTGCTGGACCAGTACTGCCCTTCAGGAGTGGGTAAGGCAGGTGTGGTTAAAGTCAGTGTGAAGGAATTGGATGAAGTGCTGGAAGACGGGTCGAAATGGGCGCTCAAAAATGGCTACGCCACCCAGGCGGATCTTGCGCGGACCGAGGAAACTGGTTCCGTCAAAGGAGCTGATCCCGCTTCCGTATCGGAGCGCGCCAAGAAACGTGGACGAGAGCAGATCGGCTCGGTCGGCGCGGGCAACCACTTTGTGGAAGTCGAAGTCGTGGAGCAGATCTTCGACCAGCAGGCCGCTAACGTGATGGGTTTGCACGAAGGCATGCTTACTCTGCAAATCCACTGCGGCTCGCGTGGGTTTGGGCACCAGGTCTGCACGGATTATGTGCGTGATTTTCAGAGTGCAGTGCGCAAATACGGCATCGAGCTACCCGACCGGGAACTGGTGTGTGCACCGCTGGATTCCCCCGAGGGACAAGCCTATCTGGGTGCGATGCGCGCCGCCGCCAATTTCGCCTTTGCCAATCGGCAACTGCTGGCATACTCCGCGCGGCGGGCATTCGAAAAGACCTTTGCGGGCAAAACGAAGGATTGGTATCTACATCAGGTCTATGATATCGCGCACAACATGGGCAAAATCGAAACGCACGAAGTGGAAGGCCGGCAAATCAAAGTCTGCGTACATCGCAAAGGTGCCACGCGGGCCTTCGGACCTGGCGCACCCGGTTTGCCGCCAGAATACCGCGCCATCGGGCAGCCAGTCATCATCCCTGGCAGCATGGGAACGGCTTCCTGGGTGCTGGTCGGCACGCAGGAGAGCATGTCGCGCTCATTCGGGTCGTCCTGTCACGGCGCGGGACGGGTCATGTCTCGCAGCAAGGCCAAGAAAACCGTCCGAGGCGATGAATTGCGTCGGGAACTGGAGCAGGTCGGAATTCGAGTCAGAGCCGGGTCGATGCCCGGTCTGGCAGAAGAAGCCCCGTCCGCCTATAAAGATGTGGATGCGGTAGTCGAGACCGTCGTCGCAGCCGGGATTGCCAAAAAGGTGGCGCGGTTGAGACCAGTGGCCGTTGTCAAGGGTTGAGGATGGAACTTTAAATATGAGAGCAGCGTCAATTGGTAAGGAGACCAATCATGAAACAATTTCTGATTTTCCTGTTGACTGCCACATTCCTTTACGCTTGTAACGGACCTCAAACGGTTCAAACGAGTAACCCATCTTATCCGAACGAACCATCGTATCCCAATGCGCCCTCTTATCCGAATGAGTCCGCAACGGCTAATCCCATGCCTCAACCATATGCACCCCAACCTGACGATACAACTCTCACGCGTGGAGCAGTTTATCTCGATTCAGAAAAGATAGTGGTCATGGAGAGCTACCCGGTACAGATCACGCTAGTACTAAAAGGATCACTCCCCACACCGTGCAACCAGTTGCGCGTGTTGGTCAATCTCCCTGACGAACAAAATCGCATTCAGGTAGATGTATATTCTGTCATCGACTCAACAGAAATTTGCGCCCAGGTTCTGGAGCCATTTGATGCCAATATTGGTTTAGGAAGTTTCCTGACAGGGCATTATTCGGTTATGGGTGAATGGAGAAGCCGGTTGGCGAGTTTAATTCGTAATACAACGTGAATAGTGAATATCGTTCCTTGCGCTAAAAGACTACACGTTTTCACCGCGGAGAAACGCAGATTTGCGCTGAGAAAACGAAAAAAACTCAGCAAACTCTGCGTCTCTGCGGTAGATTTTTATTGCCCATTCTTGACGTAATATAACCAGCAAACCTCGAAAGAGCCAGAGTTGCCGTGTGAGCTCATATTTTCTGTTCAGGGAGAATCTAGTGTTGCAAAATCTGCGACAGGAACAGCTTGGTGCGATCTTCTTTGGGATTCTTGAAGATTTCCTGGGGTGTGCCGCTTTCGATGATATTGCCCTGATCGAAGAAGAACATGCGATCCGCCACAGCACGGGCAAAGCCCATCTCATGCGTGACCACCAACATGGTCATTCCTGATTTTGCAAGCTCGATCATAACGTCTAGCACTTCTTTGATCATTTCGGGGTCGAGTGCGGAGGTGGGCTCATCGAAGAGCATGATTTTGGGTTGCATCGCCAGGGCACGCGCAATAGCAACTCGTTGTTGTTGCCCGCCTGATAGCTGACCGGGGAATTTGTTAGCTTGTTCGGGGATGCCAACCCGCTCCAACAATTGCATGGCTATTTCTTCAGCCTTTTCCTTCTTCCATTTGCGCACCTGGATGGGGGCGAGGGTGATATTTTGCATCACAGTCAGATGTGGGAACAAATTGAACTGCTGGAAGACCATGCCTGTTTCCATACGAATGGCCTCAATGTTGCGGACGTCATGGCTGAGTTCAATATCATCAACGATAATCTGTCCCTTTTGGTGTTCCTCCAGACGGTTCAAGGTGCGGATGAGGGTTGATTTTCCCGAACCGGAAGGGCCGAAAATAACGATCACTTCGCCCTTCTTGACTTCCATATTGATACCCCGCAGAGCATGGAAT
Organism: uncultured Chloroflexia bacterium; assembly: GCA_963785535.1. Taxonomy (GTDB): domain Bacteria; phylum Chloroflexota; class Anaerolineae; order Anaerolineales; family Villigracilaceae; genus JAABUE01. Next base: position 75,390 of record CAWAVQ010000021.1, read on the forward strand.
TGTCCGTACCATTTGTGCACATCACGGGCAATGATGATGGTGTCACGTGTATCGTTCATCGTGTCTTCTCCTCGAGCACTATCGTTCCCCTACGCCCAGCGCAACTTCCAGGCGCTGGCTGACGTAAGACATGGCGTAACTCAGTACCCAATATAACAAAGAAATAAAGGCATAGACTTCGCGCTGCAAGCCCAGGAACTCAGGTTGCGCGAGCACTGTGCGGGCGATGCCTACCAGGTCGAGCAAGCCAACGATGGAAACCAGGGCAGTGTCCTTGAACAAAGAAATGAACTGGCCAACCAAAATTGGGATGATCAGGCGCAAAGCCTGTGGCATGATAATGAATACCATCGTCTGGAAACCACTTAAGCCCAAGGCTTGAGCGGCTTCAAACTGTCCTTCCGGAATAGCCTGTAACCCACCGCGCACGTTTTCCGCTAAGTACGCCGCGCTGAACAGGACAATCCCAGCCATAGCGCGCAGTACACGATCAGGGGTAAAACCGAGGAAGAGTGGAAGCATCAGTTGCGCCATGAACAAGACAGTGATCAATGGAACGCCACGCACCAGTTCGATATAGCCGATACTGAACCAGCGTACGATTGGTAACTCGGAACGGCGACCCAACGCCAGCATCACACCCAAGGGGAAAGAGAACACAATCCCAACGATCGTCAGCAAGATCGTAAGCAATAACCCGCCCCACAAATTCGTGGTAACGACCGGCAGCAATCCTTCTTCCAGGGTGTAGCCGTGCAAAAGGAAGAACAGGATCGGGAGCCAGAGCAGCCAACCAATAATGACCGAACGGCGTAGAGCAGGTCCACCCCCGCGTGCCAAGAACCAACCAGAAATCCCAACGACCGATAATCCCACCAGCCACAGACGCTGCGTCGTGCCAAATGGCAGAACTGCCAATGCCACCGGGATGGCAGCCACAATCAAGCTGGCACGCCGCGCCCCACGTGCCCAAATGACCAGTGAATTTCCTGTCAGGAAGGACAGCAAGTACAACAAAACCCAGACGCGCCAGGCCTGGTCAATCGGGTATTGTCCAAGCAGGATCAGGCGCAGATTGACGGTAACCACACGCCAGTTTGCAACTGTGAATATCCAGATCAATAATCCGCGTGCAGCCCAAAAAATAATCAGACTGGACAGGAGGGTCAGGATACTGCTCCCCCATGAATAGAACAGGTTCTTGCGCAACCAGCCAAGGATCGTGGAACGTTCGGTAAGTGGAGGCAGGGCTTCAGTCAAGCTGCTCATCTTAGCGCTCCACCAAACGGATTCGCTGGTTGTACCAGTTCATGAATACAGAAGTCAGCAGGCTGAGGGTCAGATAGGTAGCCATCACCAGCGCGATCATCTCTACCGCCCGTCCGCTCTGGTTGATGATCGTGTTGGACACATAGAAAAGGTCAGAAAAACCAACCGCAATCGCCAGAGACGAATTTTTGGTCAGGTTCAGGTATTGACTGGTCAACGGAGGGATGATCACCCGTAACGCCTGCGGGAAGACAACCAATCTCAGCGTCTGGAAGCCGTTCAAGCCGAGCGCACGCGCCGCCTCCACCTGCCCCTTGGAAACAGACTGGATTCCCGCCCTGACAACCTCCCCGATAAATGCGGCTGTGTAGAGTACAAGACCAGATGTTAGCGCCATGAACTCCGGGCTGAGGATCTTACCACCAGACAAATTCAAGCCCTTGACATATGGGAAGTCCCATTGAAGCGGCGAGATAGGCAGCACAAGCCAACCAAGGATCGCAACAACGACAAAAGTGCCGGATGCCCAGGCTGCTGTGAGAGGCGGCCGGCCGGTGCGGCGTCCTTGTGCATTCAGGTAATAAGCAACACCTATCGCCAGGAGCAATCCAAAAAGCAGGATCCAGCGATAGGTGTCGAATGATGCAGTCGGTATCCCCCAGGGGACGCCCACACCGCGATTGGTCAAATAGATCGATCCGGGCCAGACAACTGCCTCATTTACCCTGGGCAATTTCAGGAACACACCCAGATACCAGAAAATCAAGAAAACGAGCAGAGATAGATTTCGGATAAGCTCCAGATAAAAAGATGCCAAGCGATTGATAAGGAAGTTGCTGGACAAGCGCGCGACGCCTAAGACAATTCCAAATATCGTTGAAAAGATAATTCCCAGTACGCTAACGAGTAACGTATTCAGTAAGCCAACAGCAAACGCCCGCAAATAGGTGGAGCTTCGGGAATAGTCGATGAGTTTTTCGCCAATGTCAAACCCGGAGGTCCCCTTGATAAAATCCAAACCAAGCGTCATGCCCTGCTTACGCAGGCCGGCAACCATATTGCGGGAAATTAAATAACCAACAAGCAGTACGACAGCTATAAAAATGACCTGCCCTAATATTTGCAGGTAACGCTCATCACGCCAGAAAGGGATTGCAGTAGTCGGAGATTCAAATTTCGCCATATAATCTTTCTCCATAAAGAATGCAGGGGGTGAGTATCTACCCACCCCCTGCAACAGAAAGATTTGGTTTAACGGAAAGGCGGGGCGTAAAGCAGGCCACCATTGGTATACAGGTTATTGTAACCGCGTGGAACATAGGTCGGGGTATCCGGACCCAGGTTGCGATTGTAAACTTCTTCGTAATTACCAACCTGCTTGATGATGTTGTAAGCCCAATCGTTGCTCAAACCAAGCTTGAGACCCAAGTCGCCCTCATTCCCAAGCATACGAACAACTTCAGGATTAGTAGAAGTCGCTTTAACATCATCCACATTGGCGGAGGTGATACCAAATTCCTCACCTGAGAACATAGCAAAGACAGTCCACTGGGCAATATCAAACCACTGGTCATCGCCGTGACGCACCATCGGACCAAGCGGCTCCTTGGACATGGTTACGTCCATGATCACGTGGTCCGCAGGGTTGGCAAGCACAGAACGGCGAGAAACCAGGCCAGATTTATCAGTCGTAACGGCATCGCAGCGACCTTCGGAATAAGCAGCGAAGGTGGAGTCAGCATCGTCGAAGACGGCTGGTGTGTAAGAAATGCCGCGAGCAGCCATAACGTCAGCCAGGTTAAGTTCGGTAGTGGTACCGGTCTGGACGCAGATCGTGCCGCCATCCAGGTCTTCCAAGGTAGTGAAACCGGTCGAAACCGGGACCATCATACCCTGACCGTCGTAGAATGTAGTGGCAGTGAAGTTGCCGCCCAATTCAGTATCGCGGACCAGCGTCCAAGTAGTGTTGCGGCTCAGGACATCGATTTCACCGGATTGCAATGCAGTGAAACGTTCAGAAGCATTTACCGGGCGGAATTCGATTTTGGTAGCGTCACCAAAGATGGCAGCCGCCAGAGCGCGGCAGTAATCTACGTCAAAACCGGAGAAGTTACCGGAAGAATCAACGAAGCCAAAGCCTGGCACTTGAGCGTTGACACCACAAATCAGGTTGCCACGCGCCTGGACAGTCGCCAGGGTTTGCCCATATCCGCCTTCCTGTGCGGCAGGAGCAGGACCTTCTGTGGTGCCGGGAGCTTCCGTAGCAGTTTCCGCTGGGGCCTCGGCCGGAGCAGCGGTTTGCGCAGGAGCAGAGGTTTCAGCAGGTGCTTGCGTGGCGGCACCACCGCCACAGGCCGCGAGTACAAGGCTGCTCAATACGAGTACACTGAGCAAAGTAAGTAACTTACGCATTTTCTCCTCCTTAAGAGAATGTTTGAGGTTATTACACGGTCAAAACAATTCACGTACAAGTAGTTTTATATCTTGGTGGCCGTTCACCTCCTGACAATCAATAACGCCGCAACGGGTTTACCTGTTGGGCTGCTTTTCGAGATGCACAATGAATTTCTGTAAATTACCCGGTAAATTTTAGAAAGTTGCGGCAATAGAGCGGTGAATACCGCTCTATTCAGATATTGTTAGGTATTATAGTAAATTTTCTAGATATAGTAAGGGGAAATTCCAACGGATTTATAGTTTTTTTATACAGGAGTTACACAATTGAAAGTAAGAAGCCCGAAAATAGGGATGGCGGACGTAGTTCGCCATCCCTATTTTCAGTATCGTTTCGCAAACTGTCTAAGTCCTATTCTATAAGCTCCGAACGGCTGACAGAAGCCACGCGCGCGTTTGTCAGGCGGATCAGGGCCTCGACCGCAATGCGGATATTGAGTCCGCGCTGTCCGCCCGAAATATGGATTTCAGTCTGCTCCCGCGCTGAGGCGTCCAACACCACCTGAAAGCCCTTATTGAGCAACGCCAGGGGCGAGATGCCACCCGCCTGGAGACCGGTCAGTTGCTCGGCTTCGCGCTCGGTGGGCAGATGCACCTTCTTTTCGCCGAGGAAGGCAGCCAACATTTTCAAGTCCACCTGGTTGGGACCGGGAATGACTACCAACAACGGTTTCTTGGGTTTGTCCCGGGTCACGACAATCGTCTTGTAAACGGTGGCAGGCTCAACGTTCAGGAGTCGAGCCGTCTCAAGCGCGCCTAGTTTTTCAGTTGACAACTCATAAGCGATATAAGGAATTTTGCGAGAATCCAACATACGCGTCACATTATTGACAATTGGCATTTTGACATCCGTGCTATACTATTTGCAACAATTCTACCCCATTGCATTCAGGAGAAGAGATGGCAACCAACGCACCCCTTTCTAAGTTTGCGCTTTTTAGGAACCTGCCGGAAGAGTTGCTCGACAAAGTTGCCGCACTTAGCAAAGAAGAGCGCTTTTCACAGGGAGACGTCATTTTTCGTGAGGGCGAGCAGGCTGATAAACTGCACTTTTTGTTAGATGGCGAAATTGTTCTCAAGGTGAAGCTCACTTCGCGACCAGAAAGCATCTCGGTCTCGGTGGTCAGTCAGAGGTTTGAGAGTTTTGGTTGGTCGGGGGTTGTGCCGCCCTATCATTACACCGCTTCTGCAATTTGCGAGGCGGACTGCAAAATCCTGACAGTCCCTGGCGAGGATTTTATGAAAGTATTGAGCGAAAACCCAGCCGCAGGTTTCATTGTAATGCAACGCATCACCGAACTGATCGCCAGCCGCCTGCGGAATAGCCGTCAGGCGTTGCTCAAAACCCTTTAGGTCAGTTTTCGAACCGTAAGTTGTGTTATTTCAAGCCTGTCTACGGACAGGTTTTTTCTGCACACCTTTGACAAGTTCGCAGCATGGAATACAATATGAGTGTCATGAAAACTTCATCCGTAGCCATCCCGCTTGAAAACCTGATGGTACGTCTCCCGGAGACCTTCAGCCTGGCTGACCGGGAGTTGGTTCAACGTGCCTATCGGCTAGCGGAGGAAGCCCATCGCGAACAAAAACGGAATTCCGGCGAACCGTATATCAATCACTGCCTGGCAGTCGCAAATATCCTGACAGACTTGCGTGTGCCGCCCGAAGTTGTCGCCGCCGGTCTGTTGCACGACACGGTCGAAGATACTAGCGTGACGTTGGAAGACATCCGTCGCGACTTTGGCGATGTGGTTGCCAGCCTGGTGGATGGGGTAACGAAGCTCTCCAACCTGCCGCGTGTCAGCCAAAATGGACACGATGACCAGGCAGGCTCGGGCGACGATGTAGAGTTGCTCAAACCCCAAGCTCCGTTGGGACGCCGCCCTGATGTGGTCTCAGAAACATTGCGTAAGACTTTCCTGGCCATGGGTGACGACGTGCGCGTGGTGCTCATCAAACTGGCTGACCGTTTGCACAACATGCGCACACTCGGTTATATGCCGGAAGAGAAACGTCGCCGCATCGGCAAGCAAACGCTTGAAATCTATGCACCGCTTGCTAACCGATTGGGCATCTGGCAGATCAAGTGGGAATTGGAAGATCTAGCCTTCCGCTACGTTGACCCGGACAAGTACAAAGAGATTGCCGACCAGATCAACGAACGCCGTCCCGACCGCGAAGCGCAAGTCGCTCAGATCGTGGACCAACTGAAGCTCATACTGAAACAAAACAACATCAGCGCCGAAATCAGCGGACGCCCCAAACACATCTATTCCATTTATCGCAAGATGAAGAAAAAGGGCAAGTCCTTCGACTTGGTACGTGACCTGCGCGCCGTGCGCCTGATCGTCCCGGACGTTCCATCCTGCTATGCCACCCTGGGCATGATCCACACCCACTGGCGTCCTATCCCTGGCGAATTTGACGATTATATCGCCGCGCCCAAAGATAACTTTTACCAATCCCTGCACACGGCCGTCATCTACGACGACGGGAAACCGCTCGAAGTGCAGATCCGCACGGCAGAGATGCACCAGAACGCTGAATACGGGATTGCCGCACACTGGAAATACAAAGAAGGGACGCCGCGCGACAAGTCCTATGAACAGCGCATCACCTGGTTGCGTCGCATGATGGAATGGCGCAGCGACGTGGACGATGCACAGGAATTCGTCGAAAGCATGAAATCCGACGTGTTCCAGGACCGTGTCTATGTCTTCACTCCACGTGGTGACATCATCGACCTGCCAGGCGGCTCGACACCGATTGACTTCGCCTATCATATCCACACCGATATCGGCCACCGCTGCCGGGGCGCACGGGTTAACGGAAAACTTGTCCCGCTGGAATATGAGCTAAAAACCGGCGACCAGGTTGAAATCCTGACGGCGAAGCGCGGCGGTCCCAGCCGGGATTGGTTGAACTCCAACCTTGGCCTGGTCAAGACCCAGCGCGCGCGCACAAAGATCAAGGTCTGGTTCAAAAAACAGGACTACGAGCAGAATCTGTCCTCTGGACGCACCATCCTCGAACGCGAGTTGGGCAGGCTAGGCATCAGCGAAAAAACCAACTTCGAGAAGCTGGCGCGGGGGTTGGAGTTCCGTACTCCTGAAGATTTATATGTAGCGCTGGGCACCGGTGACCTGTCAGCCAGCAAGATCGTCAAAAAGCTCTCAGAAGACGAAGAAAACGTCGATCTGCTGACAGCCGGCACACCCGCAGGCGAAATGGCTTCTGCGGATGCCGTCGATGTGGTAGGACTTAAAGGTCTGCTCACGAATATTGCCAAATGCTGCAACCCGACCCCCGGAGATGAAATCGTGGGCTACATCACGCGTGGACGCGGCGCTACTGTCCATCGCCAGGATTGCCCTAACATTCTGCGTATGCGCGAACGCGAACGGCTGGTGACGGTTTCCTGGGGTTCGCGCGTGCGCACCTATTCTGTGCCCATACGCATCCATGCCTATGACCGCCAGGGGCTGATGGGCGACATTTCCAATCTGCTCAATACCGAGAACATCAACATCGCCGATGTGAATGTAAAAACCAACCAAAACCTGGCTGACATCAAGTTGATCATCGAGGTCCGTGATATCGAGCAATTGAGCCGCATCCTGACACGCATCGAAAATCTGCCGAATGTGATGGAAGCGCAGCGTACAAAGCCGGGGTAAACCCAATTTCCGAATTACGATTTACGAAAAACTTGGTATAATCTCGCCGCCTTGAACCAGGCGGTTTTTATGTCATTACTCAGCGTAGACGAAGCGCGCTCGCGCATTCTCTCTCACTTTGAACCTGTCGGCACAGAAATCTTGCCTCTGGCGAAATGCGCCTGTCGCGTGCTGGCAACCGACGTGGCCGCCAAGAACGATCTCCCCTCTTTTGACAACTCATCTATGGACGGTTTCGCCGTCATCGCGTCCGATCTGACAGATGCCACCCCCGCTTCTCCCCGGACCCTGAAGGTGGTCGCCGATATACCGGCCGGTAGCAGTCCGAAGGTGACCCTCATCCCCGGGCAGGCCGCGCGCATCATGACCGGCGCACCCATGCCGGAAGGCGCGGACGCGGTCGTCCCGGTCGAAGAGACCGATTTCCAGGAGCGTGGTTCCGGTACATCTGCGCCCGAAGTGGTGACCGTTTACAAAGCCCTGGGGGCCGGCGCTTACGTCCGCGCACGGGGTACGGACGTGAAGACCGGCCAACCTGTGCTGCAAACCGGTCACAAACTGCGCCCACAGGACCTGGGATTGATGGCTATGCTGGGCGTTGCGGACGTGCCCGTTTATCGCAGACCACGCGTGGCATTGCTCTCCAGCGGTGATGAACTCATCCCGGTGGATGCGCCGCTGCGACCGGGTAAGATCCGCGATTCGAATACCTACACCCTCTCGGCTCTATTGGAAGACGCAGAAGTAGAAGTGCTCAACCTGGGCATCGCTGCTGACCGGCGCGGATCCGTGGAAGAACTGCTGGAGAAAGCCGCTGCACACAAGGTCGATCTGATCCTGTCGTCCGCGGGGGTGAGCGTGGGCGCGTTCGACTTCATCAAGGATGTGGTCGAATCGCAAGGAGAACTGACCTTTTGGCGCGTCAACATGCGACCAGGCAAGCCGCTGGCCTTCGGTAGCTTCAAAGGCATCCCTTTTATCGGCTTGCCGGGCAACCCGGTCTCGGCTTTCGTCGGCTTCGAAGTGTTCGTGCGACCAGCGCTGGGACGTTTGAGCGGTCTCGAAGTCGGCAGCAGGCCCAGGGTCCACGTGCGGCTCGCCGAGGATATTTCATCGGATGGGCGCGAAAGCTATTTGCGCGCCCACGTCCACGAGGAAAATGGTATACTGTCCGCTCATTTGGCCGGGCATCAAGGCTCCGGAAACCTGCTTTCCATCGTGCAGGCAAATGCTTTACTAATTATCCCCGCTGGGGTAAAATCGCTCGCTGCTGGCAAAGAGGTCGATGCCTGGCTGCTATAAAAAAGGATATCCATGGATAAATGGCTATATCGCATTTCAGTGATTTTGGTCGTGGTTGGTTTGCTCGTTTCGATTTATATGACCATCTACAAGATAACTTCCAATGATGCCTTATGCCTGGGCAGCGGAGACTGCTCCACCGTGAACGCCAGTCGTTATGCAGAAGTATATGGCATCCCGGTCGCCACGATTGGCATCGCCGGATATTTCGCCATCCTGATGGCACACTGGTACGAACGGCGTGATAAGTTTTTTGAAAAGTACAGCCCTATGCTGATCTTTGGCCTGGCCTTGACCGGCTTCCTATTTACTGTCTACTTGATCTATGTCGAATTTGCTCTCCTGCATGCGTTGTGTCCATTCTGCCTGACTTCGCAGGTCGCCATGACCGTTATTTTTATTATCTCCATCATTCGGTTGGTGCGCCAACCCCAATATTAGAAGGAGGAAAGTATGCCTCGCATTCGCTGTCACTACATGGATTGCATTTTTCTGGATGAAGGGTATTGCAGCGCGGCTGCTGTAGAAATTGACCCCGATACCGGTTGTGCAACCTACTCTCCATCGGAAGACGCCGCCAATGACGATGAATGGGAAGAGGAAGATCTGGAAGAGTGGGAAGATGATACCGGGGATGAAGAGGACGATCTCTGGTTGGAAGACGACGACGATATTTAATCAAACCTAGAGTTTGCTATGGAATTCTACAGGGGCACGAAATCTCGTGCCCCTATGCATTTAAGGTGTATAACAAAACCCCGGCTGCCACAGACAAATTAAGTGAGCTGACCCTGCCGTGCATGGGCATGGAGACGGTCACATCACAAACAGCAATCTGCTCGTTCGAAAGCCCCTTTTGCTCGCTTCCCAGCACAAGTACCCAGGGGGAATCCCCAAGGCTGATACCACGATAATCCATCTGCGCATGCGCGGACGTGCCCACCAGACGACAACCTTTCCCTTTCGCCCAATCCACGAATTCATCGAAACTGGCTTGAACAACCGGCTTCCAGAATAAGGTCCCCATGCTGGCACGCACCAGGGTGGGATGGTACAGGTCGACGCTGCCACGCGTCTCGGCTTGGGAATCGAGCAGGAATAACACGTCCGTGCCGACCGCGTCGATCGTGCGCAGGATTGTGCCCACGTTACCGGGATCCTGTGGCGAAACCAGCGCGACGCCAGAGCGAATATCCCCCAAATCGGAAAAGCGCGCTGTGCGCTGTCTCACCAGCGCCAGGATGCCCTGCGGGTGCTCCTTTTCCGCCAACGAGTCCATCACCTTGGCAGAAACAGGTTGGATTGTGAGTCCGATGCGTTGGGCATCCTCCAGCAGAGAGTGAGCAAAATCGCCGGTCAATAAATCCGGGGCGTAGATCAAAGTCTCGATTTCCCATCCGGCTTCGATGGCCGAGCCCACATGATGAAGTCCCTCCACCAGGAACAATCCGCTCGCAACGCGCGTCTTGCGCTGACGCAAGGAGCGTGCCTGTTTCACGAGCGGATTGGACAAACTGGTAAGCATGGGTCGCGCTATCACATTCAAATTGTATCACCTGTCATTTTCAACACATGAACGCTTGTTTTAAGTTAAACTTGTATCATCTAAATTCGATCGGAGTAATTATGACGGACAAACAATATCTTGACCTTAACCCTCATGCTCGCGTCTTACTCGGACCCGGACCTGGCATGGCCGCCCCGCGCGTGGTGCGTGCGATGGCCACTCCCCCGGTTGGGCACCTTGATCCTGATCTGCTGAAAATCTACGCCGAAGAGCAGGAACTGTTGCGCTACGTCTTCCAGACCGAAAACGAATGGACCTTCGCGCTCTCCGGCACCGGCACCTCTGGCATGGAAGCTGCGTTGACCAACCTGATCGAGCCCGGCGATGATGTGCTGGTCGCCACCATTGGCTATTTTGGCGAACGCCTGGCCGAGATCGCGAAACGCCAGGGTGCCAACGTAGACCGCGTCGACAAGCCGCTGGGTGAAATCTTCTCCGTGGAAGAAATCGAGTCCGCGCTCAAACAGAAGAAATACAAAGTTTTCGCTTTTGTGCACGCTGAGACCTCCACCGGCGCGGAACAGTTGCATGTCAAAGAGATCGTGGACGCAGCACACCGACAAGGGGCGCTGGTGGTGATGGACACGGTCACTTCGCTGGGCAGCATCCCGCTCAAAGTGGACGAATGGGGTGTGGACGTAGCTTATTCAGCCAGCCAGAAAGGACTGGGCGCGCCCAGCGGTCTGGCTCCCATCACGGTCAATGCACGCGCACAGGAAGCCATCGAAAAACGCACAAAACCTGTTACTTCCTTCTATCTCGACCTGAAACAGTATGCAAATTACTGGGGCAAGCACGGCTACCATCACACTGCCTCCGCCAGCCTGCATTATGCCTTGCGCGAAGCCCTGCGCATGATCTACGAGGAAGGCCTGGATAATGTCCACGCCCGTATGCGGGTGAACGCCGAATTGCTGTGGAGTGGACTGGAGGCCATCGATGTGTCGCCCTTCATCCCGCTCGCGTATAGACTCCCGCCTTTGACCACCGCGCGAGTCCCGGCCGGGGTCGATCCGCATGCGTTGCGTGCTAAGTTATTGAGCGAGTACAACATCGAAATTGCGGCTGGCTTTGGCGCGCTGAAAGACCAGGTCTGGCGCATCGGGCTGATGGGTTATTCCAGTAGCAAGGAAAACATCACCCTGTTCCTGGCGGCGCTAGAGAATCTATTGCATTGAAAGTAGGCCACAGAGAGGCGCGGAGTAAAGATTATTAAGCTCTGTGACTCCGTGTCTCCGTGGCAAAATAATTTATAGGTTGAAAATGGCAACTTTTAACTGAAAAATCGGCACTCGAACGCTACTGGAACTACGCCCTATGGCTGGCAATCTTCACCATCGTATACAACCTGGCCGAGGGACTGGTCGCCATCTTCTTCGGCTTGTCAGATGAAACGCTAACGCTCTTCGGCTTCGGCGTGGACAGTTTCATCGAGGTCATGTCGGGCATCGGCATCCTGGCCATGGTGCTGCGCATCCGCCACAACCCGGATACCGACCGTTCGGCGTTCGAAAGGACAGCTCTGCGTATTACGGGTACCAGCTTCTATATTCTAGTGGCTGGCCTGGCTGCGACTGCTATCTACAATATCATCGTTGGGCACAAACCTGAGACCACCTTGCCCGGCCTGATCATCTCGCTCATCTCGATTGCAATGATGTGGGCGCTGGTGGCCAGCAAACGCAAGGTGGGGCGCACGCTCGACTCGTCCCCCATCCTGGCAGACGCCAACTGCACGCTGGTCTGTATTTACATGTCCGTGGTGTTGTTGGTGTCCAGTCTGATCTACCAAGTGACCGGCTTTGGCTTTGTCGACAGCCTGGGCGCAATTGGGTTGATCTATTTCTCATACAACGAAGGCAAGGAAGCTTTCGAAAAAGCGGCTGGGATGGAATGCGATTGCGAAGACGATTGCCATAAATGATTTCGTGCTATAATCGCGACATAATCAAAAGGAGCATAAGGAATGACGGACAACCTGTAGTCAACCAAGTTTTCAGGGCACCACCCCGCTTTAAAGAATGTAGGGGCGACTTCATGTCGTCCATTTAATAGCCGAGGCTTGCCCTCGGTTTTCTTTTTTAAATTTCCGACGTCATTCTGAGGGAGCAAAGCGACCGAAGAAACCCCGTGCTCCGCACGGGAGACCCTTCGCTACCGCTCAGGGTGACACAAAACAACTACAGGTCTCTTATGCTTACCGCTCACCACCTCTCCAAAACCTACGGCATCCAGCCCATCTTACAAGACATCTCCTTCAGCATCAGCGCCGGCGAACGCATCGGACTGGTCGGTCCCAACGGCTGCGGCAAGACCAGCTCTGATGCGCATCCTGGTCGGCGATGAAAAGCCGGACGAAGGCACGGTCGTCCACACGCGCCCAAGTTTACGGATTGGATACCTGGCTCAGGGCATGGACTTCGACCCCGAGCAGACGCTGCGTGCCGCGCTCGAGCTTGCCACCGTTTCAGGGGGCGACCTCGAGGCTGAAGTCGCGGCGCTGGCCGCATCTCTCGCCAAAGATCCCGATGACGAAGGACTGCAGCAACGCTACGACGAAGCCGTCACCCAACTTGCGACACCTGCTATCCAACCCGAATCCATCCTTGGACCGCTCGGATTGGGCGATTTTGATCTCGACAAAACTCCCGTTGCCCACCTCTCCGGCGGGCAGAAAACCCGTCTGATGCTGGCGCGCATTTTGCTCGAAGAGCCGCATCTGTTGCTACTCGACGAACCCACCAACCACCTCGACATCGCGATGCTCGAATGGCTGGAAGATTGGCTTAACCGTTTCAATGGCGCAGTCCTGATCGTCTCACACGACCGGGCTTTCCTGGATAACACCGTCACATCCATCCTGGACTTGGATCCGGAAACTCACACCATCCGCGCCTATAAGGGCAATTACTCGGATTATCTCGAACAATACCTCAAGGAACAAGAAAAACAACTGGTCGCCTATCGCGACCAGCAGGCGGAGATCAAGCGCGTCCGGCAAGACATTGCCCGTACCAAGGAGCAATCCCGTCATGTAGAAATAACGACTACATCGCGTCAGCCGAGTGTGCGACGGATCGCCAAGAAGGTCGCCAAGAAAGCGTTGTCACGCGAGAAAAAGCTGGAACGCTATCTGGAGTCTGATGAGCGTGTGGAGAGACCAAATGAATCCTGGCAGATGAAACTGGATTTCGGAGAAGACGTCACCCTCTCCAAAGATGTGCTGAGAACCGAAAATTTGTCGGTTGGTTATCCCGGTCATGAGCCGTTGTTTGAGAACCTGAATCTGGACATCCGTTCCGGGCAGCGCATCGCCCTGACGGGCGAAAACGGGGCGGGCAAGACCACCCTGCTGCGCACTATCGCCGGGGAACTCGAACCCTTGGCTGGAACGGTCCGGCTGGGGCAAACGATCAAGCTGGGGTACATGGCGCAGGAACAGGAGTTGTTGGATGCGTCGCTCTCAGCGTTGGAAACCTGTCCAGCGCGCGGCGTCCTTCAACGAGACCCAGGCGCGTCATTTCCTGCATTTCTTCCTGTTCAGCGGTGATGACCCACTGCGCCCCACTGGGGAACTGTCCTTCGGGGAACGCGCCCGTCTGCAACTGGCCTTGCTGGTGGCGCAGGGCTGCACCTTCCTGCTGCTGGATGAGCCCATCAACCATCTGGACATCCCGTCGCGGGCGCGTTTCGAAGAGGCGCTGACCCAGTTTAACGGGAGCATTCTAGCGGTCGTGCATGACCGTTACTTCATCGAGCGCTTTGCGTCTGACGTGTGGACGGTCAAGGATGGAAAGGTTGAAAAATGGTAAGACGCCATCCCACCCCTTATCCCGACGTCAACGAGATTCTGAACCTATTGCTCGCAAGCGTAAAAGATGTTCTGCGAGAACAATTCGTCGGCATGTACCTGTTCGGTTCCCTGGCAAACGGTGGCTTCGACAAAGACAGCGATATCGATGTGCTGGTGGTCACGCGCAACGAAATCTCCGGTGATACATTTTCAGCGCTGGGAGAAATGCACAAACGCATGGCCGAGATCGATTCTCCCTGGGCTATTCAATTGGAAGTCTCCTATATTCCACAGAAGGCGCTGCGCCGCTTTGACCCGGCGGACATGCGCCACCCCCATCTTGATCGCGGCTATGGCGAAGAATTGCACATGATGGATCACGCCAGTGATTGGATTATCCAGCGTCATATCCTGCGGGAGCGTGGAGTGATCCTTTCAGGGCCTGATCCGAAAATGCTGATCGAGCCCGTTTCGCAAGATGATTTGCGCCAGGCAGTCGTAGACGTGTTGCCTTTGTGGTTCAATCCAATCCTGGATGACCCAGCTGCAAATCGACAAACGCGGATACCAATCCTTTTTTGTTCTGTCGATCTGTCGCATGTTTTACACACTCAAGTATGGAGAAATCGTCTCCAAGAAGTTCGCTGCAGAATGGGGAAAAGAGAACCTGGACGACGCGTTGGAGGCCATTGATCGAGCGTGCATGGATGGGAAGACAAAACCCGGGGCTGAAAGCAGCAACCCGAAGATATTAGCGAAACATTGGAAATGATGCGCTATACGCTTCAACAAATCTGGCCGACTCTGTATCCGGACATTAACGAAGTTTTGAATCTTTTGCTAGCAGAAGTACGAAACGTATTGGACGACCAATTCGTGGGAATGTATCTGTACGGATCGCTCTCCAGTGGCGACTTTGATCCTGCCTCCAGCGACATCGACTTTCTGGTAGTCACAACGGATATGCTGCCGGAGCAAACGATTGCAAACCTGGAAGCCATGCAACAGCGCATCTGGAAGACGGGCTTGAAATGGGCGGATAAATTGGAAGGTTCGTATCTTCCCAAAGCGCATTTGCGCCGTTACGAGAAATCCGATGTAGCGTATCCCACGGTCAACGAGCATAAGTTCTACGTTGCACCGCATGGCAGCGATTGGATCATTCAGCGCCACATCATCCGCGAAGGAGGAGTCGTGCTAGCCGGTCCGGACCCCAAGTCACTGATCGATCCTGTAGAGCCCGATGAAATCCGCCGCGCCGTGAGGGGAATTTTGCAGGAGTGGTGGTTCCCGATGTTAGAAGATCCATCCTGGCTGAAGAATCATGGCGGCGAGTATCATGCCTTTGCTATTCTGACCATGTGCCGCTCGCTTTGCGCCCTGGAGCGCGGGACGGTCATCTCGAAGCCGGTCGCAGCAAAATGGGCGCAACAAGAGTTGGATGGCAAATGGCCGAGAGTGATCGAACAGGCGCTTGCGGTGCGAAAAGGAGAGGAAGATTTCGATCTTTCTGATGAAGCGCTAGAACTGATCCGTTACACAATGGAAAGAGTAAACGCTATCGAGAGGAAATCATGATCACCTATCGCGCTTATCAAGACCTAGATTGGCCTGCCATTTGCCGCATTCACGACCGTGCGCGACCTGACGAACTAGAAGGTTCCTGCGATACACGCGCTTTCATTCCCATCGAGCAAGACCCGGAAGTGGAAGATTTGAAACGCAGCCAGAAATTTGTGGCATGCGATGGAGACAAAGTGGTCGGCTTCAGCGCCGTGGATGAGAAGTATGTCTCATTCTTGTACGTGGATCCGGATTATTACGGTCAAGGTATTGGGCGCAAACTGCTCCAAATGGCCATAGACGCCATTGGCGAAGGGGCCTGGACTATCGTGCTGGATGGCAACCAGCGAGCGATTGGGTTGTATGAAAGTGAAGACTTTAAGGAAACAGAACGTTTCAAAGGTGACAACGCCGGTTATCCTTGCACGTGCCTGCGGATGGAACGCGCTTGAACTACAATTCCAAAATGCTATAATCTCCCTATAAGTATCATTTCTGATTTTGCAGGTGTAAATCTATCTGGGATTTTATTTATGCCCTTTAGAGATTATTTCTCCACACAATCTAAAGAATATGCACAGCACCGGCCCAGCTATCCGGAGACCATGTTCGATTACCTGGCATCTTTGGCGCCATCGAAAGAACTGGCCTGGGATTGCGGCACCGGCAACGGGCAGGCCGCCCTGGCGTTAGCGGATAAATTTCAGCGAGTCATCGCAACAGATGCCAGCGCCGCGCAAATCGAAAATGCCTTCCCGCACGAACGGATTACATACCGGGTCGAGCCATCGGAGAAAACTACCATTCCATCGAATGCGGTCGATCTCATCACGGTTGGCACGGCTGTCCATTGGTTCGACTTCGGGCCTTTCTTCACTGAAGTCCGCCGCGTTGGCAAACCTGGCGGGATTCTGGCCGTCTGGACCTACTCCTTCCCCATCATTGAGCCGGAAATCGATCGCTGGCTGGAATATTTTTACTGGGAGACTTTGGCTGGGTTCTGGCCCGAGCGTATTCATTACCTGGAAGAACGCTATGAAACGTTGCCTTTTCCTTTCGAAGAAATCCAGCCGTCCAAGTTTGAAATGGAGGCAACCTGGAGTGTAGATAACCTGATCGGATTTTTGGGGAGCTGGTCAGCGGTTAGAAAGCTGGTCCAAACGCGGGGAGAAGTTGCCTTTGAAGGCCCCATCAAAGAATTGGAGCGCATCTGGGGCAAGCAGACAAAAGAACGTGCAATCCGCTGGCCGTTATATTTCCGGATTGGAAAAATCTCGTGACGATGACAGACCCGGAGATAGCTCACTTACGGCTGCTCAACCAACGCATCAGTTCGCCAGGCTTCGATAAGCCAGGGGAAGTGGTGGACTGGCTAGGCGCTGTCCAGGCGCAGGACTACGCTGGAGCAAAATGGGCGCTTGGGCTGCGCATGCGTGGCGCAACAGATAAAGATATAGACAACGCGTTCAACGAAGGCATGATCTTACGCACGCACCTGCTGCGGCCGACCTGGCATTTTGTCACGCCGAAAGATATCCGCTGGCTGTTGGCCCTGACTGCCCCGCGCGTGCATGCAGCCAGCGCCTATATGTACCGCAGGGTGGAATTAGATGAGGCTACCTTCCTGCGTAGCGACGCCGTGTTAGCCAATGCACTCAAAGGTGGCAAGCACTTAACGCGCGACGAACTGAGAGTCATTCTCGAAAACGCACACATTTCTACAGGGGATGGCGTTCGCATGAGTTATCTCATGATGCACGCCGAACTGGAAGGGATTATTTGCAGCGGTCCACGGCGGGGCAAGCAATTCACCTATGCCTTGCTGGAAGAACGCGCTCCGCAGGCCAAAACGCTGGAACGAGAAGAAGCTCTGGCTGAGCTTAGTCACCGCTTCTTCAGGAGCCGTGGTCCGGCTACGGTACAGGATTTTGCAAAATGGTCCGGGTTGACAGTAGCGGATGCTCGTAGCGGCCTGGAAGAAATTAAAAACGGGCTCGAACACGAGACAATCAACAAGCAGGATTATTGGTTTCTCAGACCGCGAGCGCCCCTTATGGCAAACTCTCCGACTGCATACCTGATATCCGTTTATGATGAATACATTTCCGGCTATAAAGACCGCAGCGCGATGGAAGGCAAAAATTTTGCCAGGCTGTTCAGCACCACGGGCAACACGCTCCAGTATGTCATTATCATCGACGGCAAGTTCGTCGGCACTGGAAAGAGAACGCTGAAGAAAGATGCAGTACTCATTCAACTGAACCCTTTGATAAAATTGACAAAGGAAGAACAGGAAGCAATCGCTGAAGCAACAGAGAGCTTTGGCGCATTTCTCGAATTGCCAGTAACGCTGGAGATGTGAACCCAAGAGGCTTTTCTATATGCTTGATGATCAAATTATTCAATGGCTGCTTGAGGGCGATGTATCCGTTCAATATCAAGTCCAGCGCGATTTGCTAGGGAAAGAAATTCCAGAACTACAAAAACGCATAGCGAGCGAGGGCTGGGGGGCACGCTTTTTGGAGGCTCGCAAAGCGAACGGTCATTGGGGGCGCGGGTTCTATCAGGTCAAGTGGATTTCCACACACTACTCTCTCCTGGATTTGAAGCATCTCAATATTGCTACTACCCAGCCTGAAATCAGAGAATCTGTTGCCATCGTCCTGCGCGACCAGAAAAGCGAAGATGGCGGCATCGATCCGTCCACGCAGATCAAGCAATCCGACGTGTGCATCAACGGCATGGTCCTGAACTACGCCTGCTACTTCAAGGCTGACGAGGCCGCTCTGCATTCGATTGTGGATTTTGTCATCGGCCAACAGATGCCCGATGGCGGCTTCAACTGCCACTCCAATCGCCGGGGAGCCGTTCACAGTTCGCTGCACACGACAATTTCCATTCTGGAGGGGATACAGGAATATGTCGCCAACGGATACGGATACCGCCGCCTCGAACTGGACCGAATAGCTGGTGAGGCGCGCGAGTTCATTCTCCAGCACCGATTGTATCTCTCCGACCACACCGGCGAGATCATCGACAAGCGCTTCCTGATGCTCTCCTACCCTTCTCGTTGGAAGTACGATATTCTGCGCGCACTGGACTACTTCCGTGCGGCGGGCGTTTATCATGATGAACGTATGCAACCTGCGCTGGACGTGCTCTTGAAAAAACGTCGGGCAGATGGTACCTGGCCTGTGCAAGCCAAACATCCAGGGCAAGTCCATTTTGACATGGAGCAAACTGGCGACTCCCAGCCGCTGGAATACGTTGCGGGCATTGAGGGTTTTAAAGCAATATATCGATTAGATAATACAATACAAAAAACATCATAATTCAGCCACCTTAATCAAGGTTGGGACTTTAAGAAGAACCCGTTTTCTTGAGTTACATATTGACTTTCTTTTAGATTACTCTATAATAAATTTAGACTATTCCTCGAATTTTCGTCACAATTATTGTGTGTTGAATAAATAATTGAACTCGCTCACTATTTTTGTCAGTCAAAAACGAATGCGAAAGTTAATTTCTTTATACAAAGAGCAGTAGAAAGTGAGTACAAATGGGACAGGTTTTTATCAGCTATTCACGCCGCGATTCAGAAACAATCGAAAGCATTGTCTCTCAATTAGAGGCAGAAGGGATCGATGTCTGGTTGGACCGGGAGGATATCAAACCCGGACAACAGTGGCGCAAACAAATTGTGGAGGCTATTGATACGGCGGAAGCGTTTGTTCTCAATCTTTCACCAGATTCAGGCGCATCAGACAATGTTTTAAAGGAATTGAACCTGGCTGAGGAATCCCTTGAGCCGTTTATATTGCCCATCATGCTCAAAGATATGAAAATCCCGGATACGATGCGCTATCAATTGGCGGGCACTCAGTTCATTGCATATTTTCTAAACTCCAAACGCGGCGTACAAGACCTGATCGCAGAGATCAAAAAAAGAAGAAGCGCTACTGCTGACCGTCCGAAATTGCAACCGCCCGCCTTCCGTGAAGTTGAAGTGATCCTGGAAAATGAAACTCTGGAAAGTTTCAGCAAACATGCACAGCAGAAATTTCTTGAAATCCTGGGTGAAATCATTAAGGGTTCCATCGTAGACATTGGCAAGAGTTTTGTTATCACCAAGGTTGAAGAAATCATTCCAACATGAGCCGCCTACAAATCCTGATCAAAATGGAGAGCGCAGATGCTTACGAATTGAAGGCACAAGCGCTCAACAACGATGCTCGCCTTAAGGAGGCGGGAATCGCTGCTCTTAAATTTACGGGGGACAAGCTATATATTGCAGATGGAGAATTCTCAACCGAACCTCCATCTACCACCCCGTCAGCCGAGCCTGATAAACCCAAACCAGATACAGTCGGTGGAAGATTGCGCGTGATCTTGCGCATGTCCAATGAAAATTCTTATGAACTAAAGGCACAAGCGCTCAACAACGATCCTCGCCTTAAAGAGGCAGGCATCGCCGCCATGAAGTTTGTCGGGGACAAGCTTTACATCAGCGACGGGGAATTTTCAACGGATCTACCTTCTCCCAAAACGGAGCAAGAGGTCACTGTTGACAAAAAAGTTCGCGTGACGCTTCGGGTTCCGCGCAAGGATGCCTACGAATTAATTGCTAAGTACTTGAATAACGATCCTGAACTAATCAAAGCGGGCATTTCTAGTATGGGACTGGCCAAGGGCGCAGGAATGATCCCGATTGCAAAAGAAACGCCGCCCCCCCCACGGAAAAAGAAACGAAGCTTTGTAAGATATTTGGTGGCAGCAGTGATTGTAGGTATCATCGGTGTCACTGGCGTCGGCGCGCTCTTTTTTTCAAATCTTCCTGTGTCCACACCAACCACAGTTGCCATCATCCCAGTGTCGGGAGGGGAACCGACAAACACATACACGCCTGTCCCTGTTACTGAAACCAACCTTCCTCCTACTGCCACGACGGCCCCAACCAGGACAAAGCTCCCGACCGCAACAGATACCCAATTGCCCACCGCCACAGTCCTAAGTTGCCAGCCCCCCAGCGAGGCTGTGGTCGTCGCTGAAAATCTATCTTGCCGTTATGGTCCTGGTGCCGTCTACTTGTATAGAGCGGGATTGCTTAAGGGAGAGGTAGTGGATGTGCTTGGCAAGGCAGATACTGCATACGGCACTTGGATTCGTGTGCAAACGAGATGGGAAGAACCAGCCAAATGCTGGATTAACTCTGACCCGAAGTATGTCGAAATTCCACAAGGTGATGTGGCCTGCCTCGACTCGTTATACCCGGAGAAAGCTCCGCTAATCCTATTCAAAACTGATTTGTTCCCCGAACCATCCAACGTGCAGGCCAGCCGCAGTGGTGATTTGGTCTACATTGATTGGCAAGGATACGACCTGCAGCCTGGCGACCGTCCCGAAGCCAGTCCGCCCTATCTAACGGAAACATGGACCTGCCAGAATGGGGAAATCGTATTCTCGCCGCAGGGATGGGATGATACCTCTGCCTTTGTCCAAGATGAAGGGGGCTGCGCGGAAGCATCGTATGGATATGTCTATATGGCCCACGTGGATGGCTATATTGGGCCAGTTACCATTCCCTGGCCGCCGTAAACGCAATTGATCTATCCAGCCCAAATCTGCCCTATTACCCCCATTTTGATTTAGAGAAAACTGGCAATCCTAACCGTCCAAAGGGCGGATTCTACGGGTATTGAACCATTTCGAGCAAGAATGAAATCCAACAGTATAATGGACAAACAGTATGAGGCAAAAAAACATCTTGATCCTTGATTATTCGACCAGATAGGAGCGAAACGCCTGCCATTAAGCGTTGGCTGCCCGCCGGATGCGCAGGTCACATCATTGTTTATCGACACCGAAGAATCTTTTCCGAGTAATCTTATCGATCAAGGTTACACCCACATCATCCACACCGGCTCCGCGCTCTCGATCACGAAACCTGCGCCATTCACACAAAAAGCCGTCACTTTTATTCAGAAAGCCAGAGACAACAGCGTGTCTCAAATGGGAATCTGCTACGGACACCAACTGGTTTGCAAGGCTTTAGTGGGAGATCATGCAGTGCGCTCCTCACCCAATGGGCTGGAAGCAGGCTGGGGCCCGGTCACGTTTACGAATAAAGGGATAGATTTGCTTGAGGTCAAAGAAAATGAAGTCTTGTGGCAGCATCACTTTGACGAAGTGACCGAAATCCCGGAGGGCTCGCAACTACTGGCGACAAATCCACACACCGATATCCAGGCGTATGTGAATTACGAACAGCGCTTACTCGGGACACAGTTCCACCCGGAATTCGATAGGCAGACGGGTAACCATCTTTATTTGGAAGACAGGAAACTTCTGGAAAAGAATGGCTACAACGTGGATGAGATCATCGAAGGCGGCCCGTCGTTTGAAACGGGGAAAGTGTTTTTTGGATTTTTCTTCGGTCTTAATAGGACATAAACACTTGAACTGCCATGCGCGCAAAGATCGCCAAGGATTATGGGCGGTTTTATCAAAGTTCTTGGCGGACTCCCCCGTACCGCCCGCCACCGTTCGTGTA
The DNA here is from genome assembly GCA_963785535.1 of uncultured Chloroflexia bacterium. GTDB lineage: Bacteria > Chloroflexota > Anaerolineae > Anaerolineales > Villigracilaceae > JAABUE01. The sequence continues at coordinate 97,565 of CAWAVQ010000021.1, forward strand.
CTCCGTGTTTATGGGGCACGTGCCGCGAGCACGCCGGTGCGCCATTCGTCGCGAGCGCTGAAGATGCCACGCGAAGACGGCAGAGCAGGTATGGTTCCTTGGCGGTTAGACAAGATCAAGAATGAAAGCGATCAAGGGGTTATTTCCAGCACAGACCAGACGCCTGACATCGACAAATCCTGATACAAGGCATCCATCTGTTCGGGCGTGTATGGCATATTGTTATCCAGCCACCAGACGAGCAGAGTCAGCAAGGCCCCGGCCAGATAATTTGAGATTACGGATAAGGCTATCGGGGGAGATTTTTCATCCGGTAGAAGCTGATTGATCTGTTCCTCGATATGACTGCATAAATGGTTTTGGATTTCCTTATGCATTGCTTCCAGGCCACGTCCTGCAAAGATAGCTTTGTGAAGCTGGTATTCTTCCTGCGCGTGCCGAAATATCCGCTCGGTTGACAGGATACGGGGAGGCAACCCCTTTCGATGCCCGTCCTTTGACGTGGCCTCATTCCCCCAGATCAGGCTGTGCACCACTTCATCGATCCCGCTAAGTAGCAAATCCTCTTTATCCTGATAATGCGCGTAAAACGTCGACCTCCCCAGGTTGGCCCGGTCGATAATATCCTGGACAGTGACCGAGTCATAGCCTTTCTCTACGATCAGTCCCATGAGCGCCCTATTCAATAGTTGGCGCGTCCGTTGCACACGGCGGTCTATCCTTTGGCTTTGCATCCTTTTCTACTCCATTTCGGTACAATTTCGATTTTTTGTTCATAAATGAACAGATGCCGTTGATTTGATTGTTGACTTTCTTTTTGACAAACGATACACTATTATCGAACACAGTGTTCAGTAACGAACATATTATACACTAAATTTGGAGGACGACCGATGAGTACAGAACATCTACACAACCAACCTGCCCCCTCAACGCGCGGCCGGACGATTCCCTGGGATTCCTTTTATGATGTAACCGTCTGGCTGATGGCACTTGGAAAGAGCAACGCCATCCGAAAAGCAAGCATCGCGCCAGCCCAAATCAACCCTGGTGATAAGGTATTAGACGTGGGTTGCGGCACGGGCGATTTGACCCTTGAAGCGAAAAGGCTAGCCGGTCTGAGTGGTGAGGTGCATGGAATCGATGCTTCGCCCAACATGATTCGTCAGGCGGGACGAAAAGCCTCTCGAAACGGAGTAAATGTCACTTTTAAGATTGGGCTGATTGAACATATCGAATTTCCGGAAAATCAATTCGACGTTGTCTTGAGCAGCCTGATGATGCACCATCTACCCGATGATTTGAAACGCGAGGGTCTGGCTGAAATCTATCGCGTTCTGAAACCGGGCGGACGGTTGCTGATTGTCGACATGCAAGCGACATCCGGCGGATCACTGGGGCAGCGTTTTTTGGATTTTATGATCACCATGCACGGCGGTCACACAACCATGCAAGAGAACGTCACCAACCAAATCCCGTTTGTAGAAGCTGCCGGTTTTTCCATCGCAGAGACGGATAAGATCAACCGGCAATTAGCGTACATTTTGGCCAGGAAGCCCAATTCAAATTAAGAATTCGCGTCGCCGCCTTGAAACCGCCGGGGACTAAATTCCCCGGATACACCTACGAAGCCCGCTGTGCGGACTGGGCCCCATAGGCACTTCCAAACGACAAGCCAAAGGAGTGTAAGATGTCAAATCAAACAGAGAAACGCTCACATTCACATGAGCACGATCATAGCCATGCTGTCCAGGGCCAGAGTTCGGTGGGGTCGGATCGCGGCGATATTCCATCTTGGGCACAGTCACAACCAAAATGGGCTGGCTTCGGATCAGGCTTTTTTCCAGGACGAAGAAGGCATCCGTACCGTCTGGCTGGCATTGGCCGCTTTGACGGTGACCTCTATCTTGCAAATCATCATCGTCCTGTGGAGCGGCAGCATGGCCCTGTTCGCGGATACAGTTCATAACATCGGCGATGGACTCAATTCCATCCCCTTGCTGATCGCTTTCTACCTGGCACGCCGTGCTGCGACGCGCCGCTATACATATGGCTTTGCCAGGGCTGAAGACATTGCTGGGATTTTCATCGTGCTTTCGATTTTTTTCAGCGCCGGGCTGATTTTCTGGGAGTCGTTCCAGAAACTACTCGATCCGCAGCCGCTGACCAACCTGGACTGGGTGGCCGCTGCGGCGATCATCGGTTTCCTGGGCAACGAAGCCGTAGCCCTGCTGCAAATCCGGGCCGGTCAAAAAATTGGGTCGGCTGCGCTGGTGGCCGATGGGCTGCATGCCCGTACCGACGGCTTGACATCCCTGGCCGTGCTGCTGGCCGCGGCTGGCTCCTGGCTGGGGTTTCCAATCCTGGATGCGATTATCGGGATCGTGATCGGCGTGGTTATCCTGTTCGTCACGCGCGCTGCCATCGTCACAATGTGGTACCGCCTGATGGACGCCATCGACCCAGAGCTTTTAGCAAAGGCCGAATCCGTTGCTCAGAAGCAGGTTGGGGTGAGAGAGATGCGTCGCATCCGTATGCGCTGGATAGGTCATCGTCTGTGCGCCGAAGCTATCATCGCGGTCGATCCAAATCTGACAACGATCCAGAGTCATCAAATCGCCGAAGGTTTGCGTCACGCTCTGTTCCACGAGCTCCCCAATCTGGCGGAAGTGGTCCTGCATGTTGAACCTTGGGGGGAGGAATTGGTGGCCGTCCACCAACTGACAGCGCACCACGAGCCCATCTCCCAACCCCTTCACCGCTGAAGGAGCGCGCACAAAACCGGGTAGAATCCGGTTTGATGAAATCCGATCCCGGAACGTATGCGCTCATTCTCCAATCTCATTCAACCAAAACCATACAGGTAGGCCGCTGGGGACAACTCGACCTGCAAATTGGCTTCTACATCTACTTAGGCAGTGCCTTCGGACCGGGCGGTGTGCGGGCGCGCCTATCCCGTCACTGGCGCACGGAAAAGCCCAAACATTGGCACATCGATTATCTGCGCGAATTCGTGACTCCACTGGCCGCCTGGGTTAGCTACGAACCAGAACGACTCGAGCATCAGTGGGCACAGCACTTTTACGAAATGAGTGGAATGGAAGCAGTTCAGGGTTTCGGTTGTAGCGATTGCAAGTGTTACTCACATTTGTTCCATACCTTTGTAGCGCCGGAGATTGATGAGGCTTGGCCTAGCTGATTCAATTTATTGTTACGCGTTCGATAAGTCTGTATAATTTGGTCAAGTAGAAAAAGCAGGAAGATGACTTTAGATATGTGGTTGAGAGTTACGGCAATTGGTTTACCGCTAATTGGAGCATTCATTCTTTGGCGATGGAAAAATAAGTTCATCGACATTCGATACTGGCTGGCGGTCATCATTTTCGGCATGGTCGGGCTGGCTGCCTTGGGACTATTTCTGCTCAACAGACATTTTGCGTGCACTTTTTTGACCGGAAATCAAAATTGTCTGACTGACGGTTTGCTTACCTTTTCCCTTATTTTGTTATGTGCTGTGCTGGTTGTAAGAAGTTTCATTCGGCGAGACGAAAGGCAAGAATTAGATTACAGATTAATGTTTTTTTTGAGCAGTGCCTGGGCTGGAATTGGACTAGCCAAAAACCTGTTAGTATTACTTGTTTTCCTGAATTTGTTTTTCTATATGATTTATAAATGGCTTGACCAAAAAGGATTGGGGTGGGGAATGTTTATCACGCGCAATGACTACAGGGATGACCAGAATCATTATAGGAAATAAGTTGAAAGATATTTGCGATACTTTTCAAAACAGAACTTTATCAGAACGAATCATTTTTCTACTTGAAAGATGATGGCCCGCCATCATGCAAGAGTGTATTGGATACAAGCCGCTAGATGTTTTTTTCAAACATTTCAAGGAAGGGCATGAAACCTAATCGCATTCTATTGGTTCGTCACGGTCAATCAGAAGGTAATGCTGATAAGCAACAACTTGAAACCATCCCGGATTTCGCTCTAAACCTGACTCCTGATGGCATTGAGCAGGCCAGGAAAGCTGGCCTTGAAATCAAGAAAATCATTGCCCAAGAGACGATACAAGTTTATCTATCACCCTATCACCGAACCCGTCAAACATTCCAATACATTCGAGAAAGCATCGAAGCCAACGTTGTAAAGGTTTTTGAAGATCCGCGCTTGCGAGAGCAAGATTGGGGCCATTTAAGACAAAACGAGATCAACGAAGAAATTATTCAAGAGCGGGACAGTTTCAGCACTTTTTACTATCGAATCCCAGACGGAGAATCGGGTGCTGATGTCTACGATCGCGTCAGCACATTTCTTGAAACACTCCACCGAGATTTTGAGAAGCCCGATTACTCCCAAAACACTCTTATTATTACTCATGGAATGACTCTGCGCTTATTTTTAATGCGTTGGTTTCATTGGACAGTCGAAGAGTTCGAAAATCTGCGAAACCCTCGCAATTGCCAAGTTGTTATTATGCAAAGAGAAACGAATGGGCGTTATTCACTAATCAGTGAGTTGAAAAGAAGAAACTGAAATAGACTATAAAAAAGAACCATGGAAACACAATTAGCTTACGGAAATTGGATCCGAAAAAAGAACCTGCTTATCCTGGGGTTATGTGCGTTAGGTGTAGGGACTCTGCTTCTTTTTCCACTGGGTACTCTATATCAGCTCATTGTGGCTATTGTGTTCCTAGCAATCCTGGTTAGTTTCCTGTTTCCACTTTATGCCTATGTGATGTTTTCGCAAAAAGGCGGGCAGGTTCAAGAAAAGGTTTACAACCTGATTATTCAGAGTTTGGGGGAAGAGGTGAAAGGCAGAATTCTCGACATCGGTTCAGGAAATGGAGTGTTGGCAGTCAAACTCGCTCAACAACATCGCGAAGTCACGGTTGTAGGCATCGATTACTGGGGAAAAGATTGGGAATATTCAAAAGAGGTCTGTGATAAGAATGCACGAATAGCAAAAGTGGAGAGCCGTGTCCATTTTCAAAAGGGCGATGCGGCGGCGCTGGAATTCGCCCCTGATTCTTTTGATGGAGCCATCAGCAATCTGACTTTCCATGAAGTGCAATCTGTTACGGATAAGCGAGCGGTGGTGCAAGAAGCTCTTCGAGTTGTGAAACCTGGCGGAACCTTCGCATTTGTCGATTATTTCTACGCTGAGAAATACTATGGAAAAGCAGTTGAGTTCGAAAGCTATCTCCGAGATCAAAAGCTGTCGCAGCTTGAATACAAACCGCTGCGAGAGATGCTCGCACTGCCCGTTTTATTGCGACACCCAAAGATTCTGGGAAGGGTGGGGATCATCTATGGCAGGAAATAGAAAATTGTTGACGAGTCTTATTCGAATTGAGTTTGTTCTGCCGATGAAGTAATACACTCGCAAATCGATTACAATCCCCACCATGCAGCGTATCTTCTGGCTGGCGATTCTTAGCTTAGTTCTGACCTCCTGCCGGCCACAATCCCCCTCAACCGTCACAATCCTGGATGGCGGGCAAATTCATAGACTAACCACAAACGAACGCATCCCGGCAAACCTACTGGTAGAGGCAGACATCTCGCTGGCGCCTAAAGACCAGGTATTAGTCAATGGACTGCCCTTTCCTCTCGAGCAAACACTTCCGGCCGGTTTGGATGTTCTGCAAGTGCGCCGCGCAATCACAATCAAGCTGGTCACGCCGGGGGGCGAGCAAGAACTAGCGACGACGGCGCAAACGGTTGGGGGTGCTTTGAGCGAGGCTGGTATTCAACTATACGCAGCGGATTTCGTCGATCCACCCGCAGAAACGCCCCCCAGCGCGGAGATGACGATCACTTACCGTCCATCGCAGGAGTTGGAGGTCACGACCAGCGCCGGGGTTTTGACGATCCGCTCGTCGGCCGGGATGGTTGGTGAGGCGCTGGCCGAGGCCGGGATTCCGCTTGAAGGGCTTGACTACAGCCTGCCGGCCGAGTCCGAGGCGCTGCCTGCTGACGGTCAGGTACGTGTGGTGCGGGTCAGCGAGTCGGTGCAATTGATCCAGAAGTCCATCCCGTTCGAGACCGAAACCGTCTCATCCCCGGACGTCGCGTTGGGTCAACAGGAAATCGCAAAACCTGGCCAGGATGGGCTGGCAATCGCGCGCACTCGCATCCGCTACGAAGACGGGCAGGAGGTCAACAGGACCGTCGATGATGAAACTGTGGTGCGCCCACCACAAACGCGCATCGTCAATACTGGAACGAAGATCACGGTGACTACAGCCACCGTAGGCGGCCAGAACCTGGAATACTGGTTGGCCTATAAAATGTACGCTACCATTTACTCGCCCTGCAATTCCGGAACCGGTGGATGCTCTTATGGCACTGCCAGTGGCCTGCGTGCAGGCCGAGGCGTGGTGGCCGTGGACCCGTCCATGTATAGTTACCTGCAAGGCCAACGCATTTATATCCCCGGCTATGGCTACGCTGTGATTGGTGACATCGGAGGCGGTTACATCATAGAAAACTCGATCGGTGTTTCGAGGTATCGTTGGATCGACCTTGGCTTCAATGACAACAATATTGTCGACATGAGCGGCTGGCTAACAGTCTATTTCCTCGCTCCCGCGCCTGCCTCTATCCCGCCGGTAATGCAATAATATGTCATTCTGCCGAGCCCTAGGCGACATCATTCGAAGAAACATAGAAAGAAGCATCTTTTTCATAACGGCGATACAATAAACCACATGACCCGTACCCAAAAATCGATCATCACCGTTCTCTCCATTATCGCTTTTGTCCTGGTTGCAATCGTCGGCTGGCTGGGTTACCAAATTTATACCAGTCTATGGCAGGCGCCGCTTGGCCCTGCTATTGCCATGTCCACTTCGGACTGGAACTTGCCGGCTACCTGGACCCCCACAGCGTCAGATTTCGCTTCCAGCCTGAATCCCACTCTGCCCCCAGCTCCAACCAATACCCCGGTCGAGACAACTTTTTGCGGCGGTCCGCCCGTGATGACCCTGTTGGCAGTCGGCACGGACGCACGCTCGAATTCCTATACCTATGGCCTGGCGGATGTCATCCGCATCGTGCGCGTGGATTTTGTCGCGGCCAAAGTAACCATTCTCGAATTTCCACGCGACTTATGGGTGGAAATTCCTGATATCGCCGATAACATTAAGGGGCAGGACCACGAAAAGTTAAACCAGGCTTACCTGTATGGCAATCCCGGTTTTGGGTATTATGATGGTCCCGGCCAGGGCCCTGGATTGCTGGCGCGTACCATGGCGCTTAATTTTGGAGTCAACCCGGATCGTTACATCGCCGTTAACATGCGCACCTTCGAAAAGGTGGTGGACGCCGTGGGGGGGATCAAGGTCAACTTGCCCAACGGTGTCGACGGGCGCACAGCCGAAGACCGCAGCGCACGGCTCGTCTTTCCTCCTGGCGTACAAATCCTGAATGGCGAACAGGCGCTCACGCTGGCGCGCATCCGCAACGAAGGTGTTTTTGAACGCGCTACTCACCAGAACACCGTCATGTGCGCCCTCCAAGAAAAACTTACCAGCCCCAGTGTGATCGTACGCATCCCGGCCTTGATCAGTTCGTTCAAGGGCGCTGTCCAAACCGACCTGACGCCCGAGCAAATCACGCAACTGGCCTGCATTGGCACAAAAATCAAAGGGAAGGACATCACCTTCACCAGTTTTCCGCAAGAACTGTTCGAGGGGACAAGAGTGTATGACCCGGTCTTTAAAGGCAGAGTATTTATCTGGGATGTGGATTTCGACGTTCTACGCGACTACGTGGCCCGCTTCAACGCCGGAACCTGGCCTGCTCCCGTTACATCTAGTGAGTCCCAACCCAGTGATGATACCGCTACCACCTGTCCATGAGTTCTACCCGTTTTCCGCCTCCCATTCCTCCACTGAACGCTGCTGACCTGCTCAAGCAATACGGTCTGCGCGCTGATAAACGCTTGGGGCAAAACTTCTTGCAAGATCCATATGCGTTAGAGAGAATTGTTCATGCCGCTGAAATCCATCCGACAGACACCGTGCTGGAAATCGGTCCTGGTCTGGGCAGCCTGACGCGCTATCTGGCTGCCACGGCTCAGAAAGTTGTCGCTGTTGAACTGGACGATAGATTGTTTCCACCATTAGAAGCAGTTATCGCCCCGTATCGTAATGTTTATCTCGTACATGGTGACATTTTAGGGATTGAGCCAAACGAAATTATCGAGCAGCAAGATTATCTGGTTGTTGCCAATATTCCCTATTACATCACGTCGGCACTGATCCGACACCTACTTGAAACCAATCCAAAGCCACGCCGCATTGTGTTGACTATCCAAAAAGAAGTCGCCGAGCGCATCTGCGCCGGACCTGGTGATTTAAGCTTGCTGGCCTTGAGCGTGCAAGTTTACGGGCAGCCTCATATTGCAACACACATTCCAGCAGGTGCATTCTTCCCGGCTCCCAAAGTCGATTCGTCTGTGATGGTGATTGACATTTACTCCTCGCCTCGGGTAGAAGAAAAAATGCTGGACATCTTCTTCCAACTCATTAAGGCCGGGTTCAGCCAAAAACGCAAGAAGTTGCGCAATTCGATCTCCGCCGGGGTGCACCAGACACCGTCTGAGACAGAAAAACTGCTGCGTGCCGTGGATATCGATCCGCAACGCAGAGCAGAAACGTTAAGTTTGGAAGAATGGGGAAAACTCAGCTACCAGTATTCCGTCAACGAGCATCTCATGGAGTAGGAACGACACGCGCTTTCCGCCCGGCCCGCCTTATATCGCGATAGTTCCACCATACCTGCCATACTCGTAGGGAAGCTTCTGATTGTATCTTGAAAGACATTTTTGATTTGCCCCAACGCCGGTCCGCAAAATAGATAGGGACCTCTTCGATGCGGTACTCTAAACAATACGCCAGGTAAGCCATTTCTACCAAAAAGACATAGCCGTTCGAGCGAATACGTTCCAATGGCATACTTTGTAGCGTCTCACGTCGCCACATGCGATAACCGGTGGTTACATCACGCAGAGGAAAACCCAGGATCGAGCGGGCGTACAAATTCCCAAACGCAGAAAGCTCCTTGCGCCATAGCGGCCAACGTTCATCGACTGAACCGCCTTTCACATAACGGGAGCCAATCACTACGTCACAAGATGCGATGCGCGCAGCCATATCGGTCAGCACTGCTGGGTCGTGGGAGAAGTCCGCATCCATCTGAACGATAGCATCTACGTCTTCCTGCATAACCTGTTGGAATGCGTTAAGGTATGCTGAACGCAAGCCAAGTTTTCCGGTGCGGTGCAAAACCCGAATACGCTTTTCCTGCTTGGCAAGTTCAGTCGCAATTTTTCCGGTCCCATCGGGGCTGTTATCATCCACAACAAGGATACGCAAATCGAGCGGAAGCGCAAATAAAGCGGAGACTAGCTTAGGCAAGTTCTCCGCTTCATTGTAAGTGGGAGTTACAACGGTAATCTTCAATTGGATCCTATCGAATGAGACGCAATAATTCCTTTTTGAGCGCATCGACATCACTGAAATGTTCGCTGCCCGCAGGCACTTCAATAATCTTGATGATTAAGCGATCATCGCGTTTGGAGACCTGGTCGCGATCTTTAATCGGATAGAAATAATCCAACGATTGTTCCAGGCGAGTTTGCACGCGATCTTGCAATGCAGATAGATTTCCTGGAGAAACCATCAGCACAAAATCCGTTGGGGTCAGATGACCTACAAAATCTTCCGTATCGCCTACTTCGCGCATCGCATTATGAACCATCAAGCTAATTGCACGCAAGACATCATCTGAAGCCACAAAACCATACGCATCGCGGAAAACATCCAAGTTGATAATCGACACCAATAAAAGCGCCCATTTTCCCCTTTGGAGCATCTCATAGAGTTTTTCGTCTACCAGTGCACCATCCGGTAGCCCGCTGACAGGGTTATTCAGTGATCCCTGGCTGGCACGTCGCAGAGCATTGCGCACACGCAGACGTAATTCCTGCACATCAAAGGGTTTGGTAATGTAGTCATCCGCGCCCAATTCCAAGCCGTGTAGCCGGTCTGCGCGGTCACGTTTTTCGGTTAGAAAAATAATGGGAACATCCTGTGTGCGTCGATCCGTACGTAATCGGCGTGCAACCTCGTAGCCATCGATATCTGGCAAACGAATATCGAGAACAACCAGGTCAGGATCAACGGTCTGGCATGCCCGCACGCCATCTTCTCCCCAGTTAACGGTGAAGACCTCGTAGCCTTGAACACGAAAATACGCGTTCAACATTTCGGCGACGTCGAGGTCGTCTTCTACGACCAGAATCTTTGACTTGACGTCTGCCATGCTGGTCTCCTTTTTATAAACTAACCGATGGGGTCTTTCTGGATGACAAATTCGCACACATCATCACCCGCAGCAACGCACTTTGACTCATTAACGCGAAATTCATTGCCACCGGAAACCCATTTAAGCGACTCTTGCAAAAGACCCGCTGCAATAAAACAAACGGGCTTGTCTGCATCAGAGCGTCCCCAGCAACAAGGGCATTTATGGATTGTCCAGATATATTCGTTATCTTTTTCTTCAACTGTCGTGTGTTGATCTGTCAATTGCGTAAAAATCTTGGCAAAAGCGGGCAAACCAATACGAAGTTTTGATTGCAACGGCAAAACTACGAAAGCTAAATCTGCAACACCTGCCAAGGCGCCAAAATTTTTCAAAGCATCCGAGAAGGTAGCACGGCCTGCACGGAGTGCGAGCCCACGCCCGCCACGGGGGCCGTACATTTCCTCCAGGGCAACGCCTAAGGCAGATAATTCCGAGAAATCAAAACCTTTATCTAAGTTGTCCGAGGGATAATTGTCAATATAATTATTCAGCCCAGCCAGATTCAAGATCGCGTTGAGACCATTCTTCCCCATAACTTCTTCCAGGGATTTTATAATTATCAAGCCAAATTTATTGGGGTAGTAAAGACCACTTTTTTCAATGGGACTCATGCGCACTCCGCTAGATTAATTTCGCCAGATCTTCGGTTGCCCGGCGCATATCCAAAAATATCAAGCCTAACTTGGCTTGTTCCCGCGCCAGGGCAGTCAATACCGCTTCTTCACCAACTGACATCAGGATAACGTATCCTTTTTCACCTTTGATGTAGACTTGTTCGAGAGAACCACGCCCCAATTCAGATGCGATACGCTCACCGAGGGATAACATGGCTGCCGACATCGCCGAAACACGATCTTCTTCCACGCCCTGCGGAAGCGCTGATGCAATGCTCAATCCATCCACGCTAACGATCGCCGACGCCTCAATATCCGGCGAGGAGGCTTGAAGCTCGCGTAAACGGTCTACCATTTGTTGCGTGCGAGACTTGGACAAGACGGCCCTCCTAGAGAAAAGGATGAACGTCCGTGTTGGCATTATTGCCAACTGGACGTAAATAATTCTTAGCAAATTTAGCACATGGCGTATATTGTGTCAAGCAAGCCAGTAAACACCCCTGATAAGCCAATTAACAAAAACGTAAGTCGCAGCGTGCTATAATCGTCGGTTGCTTGTACTTCAACCTAACCCCATAATATTATTTGGTGCTGTACCGAAGGTAATATCAATGAAACGAATACTTTTTTGGCTGATTAGCTTCAGCTTATTAGCAACGACAAATCTTATTCAAATTGCGTCAGCACAGCAAACTCCTCAACTGGATGAACCAGAAAGCGGAGCCGTGGTATGCGAACCAACCGCCTATCCCGCAACATCAGGCGACTGCATTCCACTTGGACCATCTCAATATCTAAATGGAATGGCAAAATTGGGAATGACATTTCCTCCACGCCTTTTACCCGCTTATAAACCTGATCCAAGTCTGACGCAGCTTCCGTATAAATACTATCACCTCAATGATGATTACGTACCCATTTATAGCTCGCCCGGTGAAAAGGGGTCAGGAGTAAACCAATTTCCGCCAGGATTCGTTTATGTTTCTTACACCGATGTTTGGGATCAAGCTGGATATTATTTCCTCCTGCAGAATGGGGGCTGGATTCCCGGCAAGGGTTCCCGCGTCGGCGAAATCTCGGACTTCCAAGGTTTGGCATTCCACGCCACGCCGCATAACTCTTTTGGTTGGCCCTTTGAACATATCCCAGTAAAATCGGCTCCCGGATACAATGCTCCCGATACGGGGGTTTGGCTAGACCCTTTCAGCATTGTTCAAATATATGATACTCAAAACGTTGACAATGCCGATTGGAACTTGATTGGGCTTAACCAATGGGTAGAAGCACGGAAAGTGGCACAGGTGGTTATCAACACCACACCACCCGAAGGTGTAACTACAAATCGTTGGATCGATGTTAACTTGGCCGAGCAAACCCTAGCCGTTTACGATAACCGAGAATTAGTCTTTGCAACAGTTATTGCCAGCGGTCTAGAACCGTTCTGGACGAAGCCAGGTTTATTCCAAATCTACCAGAAAAAAGAGACTGAAACCATGCGCAACAATGACCCATCGGATTTCTATTATCTGGACAATGTTCCCTGGACCATGTACTACGATGGAGCACGTGCTTTGCACGGTGCATATTGGCGCACAAGGTTTGGTTATCCGCAGTCACACGGATGTGTGAACTTATCTGTCGGCGATTCGCACTGGCTCTTTAATTGGGCCGTAGAGGGTGATTGGGTTTACGTTCACGACCCATCTGGTCTGACCCCCACTGATCCAAATCTCTACTCCGATTATGCATATTGACATGCAAGTAGGTGTATGATAAACTACTGCCCGCTTAACCATTGGTCCCGTGGTGTAGTGGCTTAACATGCGGCCCTGTCAAGGCCGAGATCGCGGGTTCGAATCCCGTCGGGGCCGCCAATAGTAAAAACTTCCGTCTTCCCTAATTAAACAGGGTCACGCGATCTAGGCAGATTGTAAAGTGCGGAATTTTTACTCTTAATCGCTCCTGTTGCCGCAGGAGCGATTTCTTTACCTTTAATACTCTATATGATAGTGACTGTCAAGTGTTTAGTGTCACATTCTTCTATATTTGGCTTGTTCATATTCTGACCACATATTCTCCGGTATCTTCGTCATACACTAAAGATGGATTCCGGTCGAAAAAGTGCCCGAATTCACGCCGAGGCATACCTGCACCAGCTTCCTTTACAACATAATCACTTTCATGCATGAGTTTAGTTGGATCTTCTCAATACCTAATATAAGTTACATCTCATGTTTTCTCAACTGAATTGGTGCTGGCATAATCCTCCTTGCAAAGCGGTCTTTTTTGTAAACCTTGCACAGGCCACAATCAACAAGACAAAACAGATACTATATACCAAACCAAATATACAATCAAATCGCTTTTTAGAGATGTTGACAGATTCAACTGCCTCACTGCGGCCTACACCAAACTATCCCCGCTTCATCAAATTTGCAAAACTGACACACTTCCACCACGAGCATATTAGCATTACAGATTATATCGGTGTCCTCGAAGCGAAACTGCTTACGATCTTTTGCATCCAGGTATTCACTTACATCTCACCGTAGATTAAAAACAATTTAAACGAGCTTGCGCTCTATTGCCAGTTTGACAGCTTCCACGCGACTATTGATTCCAAGTTTCTGGAAGATATTGGAAATGTGGAATTTAACCGTACCCAGACTGATCACTAACTCTTCGGCTATCTCGCTATTGTTTTGCCCAGCAACCATACATTTGAGAACGTCACGTTCACGCTCGGTCAGAGCAGAACCCGGTAAATGCGGCTGTGTTACAGACTGCGCTAACACCTGGGCAGCTTCTGGGGAAAGCGTCATGCGATCTACGAAGGCCGAACGGATGGCGTTTGCCAATTCAATGGCTGTTACGTTTTTTTGGATATAGCTGGTTGCCCCAGCCTGCAATGCGCCCTGAATCATGTTTTGTTCTGCGAAGCTGGTCAGTACAATCACACGAGTTTTTGGATACTTCTGGCGGATCTCACGGGTTGCTGTCACACCGTCCATGCCTGGCATGACCAGGTCCATTAAAACCACATCCGGTTTGTGGAGAGAAACCATTTGGATAGCTTCAACCCCATCCGCAGCCTCTCCGACCAACTCGAAATCTTTGTTGACCATCAGGAATTTGCTGAGGCCGCTACGGACCACAGCATGGTCGTCTACAAGCAGAATACGGATCGTGTTGGACATGGATATCTCCTTACCGAATCACGGGATAGCTTCGTTGGTACCATCTTCGTCCCATATAACACTAACTTGCGTATCGTCTCCAGGAGCGCTGTTTATTTGAAATCGGGCGCCAATGGACTCGGCACGCTCGCGCATGATGCGCAGCCCCAGGCTGGTTGGTTTTATTGTGGACAGATCAAACCCAACCCCGTTATCAGAAATTTCAAGTTCAACATGACAGCAAGATTGATTAAGCGCAATAGTTACTTGAGTCGCGCGAGCATATTTGACGATGTTATTCAAACTCTCTTGGGCAATACGATAAAGTGCCACCTGTACGTCCGGTGGCAGTTCGTCATCGCCGACCACATCCAATTTGACTGGGAGACGGGTGCGCCCGACTACCGCTTCCACCAATTGTTTGAGGAGATCTGGAAAGCGGGCCTGGAGCAGCGCAGCGGGACGCAATTCCAGCAGGAGGGTGCGCATTTCAGCTAACGCGCCACGGGTAAGCTGGCGCAACTCTTCAGTGGAGTTTTTCGCCTCATTCTCATCCATTGCCCATAGGTCAGGCAAAACCTCAGCGATCAGGCTGGCAGAGAAGAGGGTTTGCGTAACCGCATCGTGCAGTTCGCGAGCGAGACGGGTCCGTTCGGTGACAATCGCTTCTTCCACAGCCTTGGTTGCCAGAGATTCCTCAGCCAACTGACGTTGCTCAATTTCGGCTACCAGCCGCAGATTGGCTTCTTTTAGGGCACGAGTGCGCTCTTCGACGCGCTGTTCGAGTGTTTCGAGTGTTTCGAGATTTTCGCGTTCCCGGGTTGCCAGTTTTTCCGCCGCCAGTTTTTGCTCGGTAATATCTTCAATCATCCCGACCATGTACTCGGGATTGCCATATTTGTCAGGCACAACTGAATAAGAAATTCGCCCCCAAAAAACCTCCCCATTTTTGCGGATATAACGCTTCTCCATGAAGAACCCCTGGCGTTTGCCCGCAACCATTTCACGAAATTCCGATAACCCGATTTCCCGATCCTCGGGATGCGAAAGGTTGATAGGATCCACATCAATCAGTTCTTCGAATTTGTAACCGATGATTCTGTTCGGCGATCTGATTGATTTTTACCACCCTCCGATCCAGGGACATCAGAGACATGCCGACCGCGGCGTTGTCGAACATGGCGCGGAAACGCGCTTCTGACTCACGCAAATGCTCTTGCGCCTGCTTTTCCTGGTCAATATCCTCGATGATGCCAATCGCCATACGCGGCTTGCCGTCTGCCGAGCGGACAAGCGAGTAGTTCAGGCGCCCCCAAAAGACAGAACCATCTTTCCGCAGATACCGCATCTCGGCGCGGTAGGCATCCCGTTCGCCAGCAAAAAGTTGTCGGCTTAGTTCCGCATCTAGGCCGCGGTCTTCAGGATAGATGAGTGCTGCGACGTCCATGCTTTGCAGTTCGGTTTCGCTGTAGCCAAACATCCTTTGCAGAGCAGGGTTGAAGCGTTGATGCGCGATCAGAACGCGAAACAGATCATCGTCCAGGTTTGAAGCGGTGTTCTCGTCCAGATTGGCAATTACGATCCCCATTTCAGCATGATCGTAAATCGCACGGAAGCGCGCTTCAGATTCCTGAAGTTCGGCAAGTGTTCGTTTTTGCTCATCGATGTCTTCGATCAGCCCGACCAGGTAAATTGGATTCCTATCATCATCTCGAACGGCTGAAAGCGTTAATAATACCCAGAAAACCTCGCCATTCTTGCGAACATAACGTTTTTCAACGTTGTAGGAATCCCGTTTTCCGGCCAATAGTTCTTCAAAGAGTTCTGCCCCTACGTTCAAATCTTCGGGATATACATTCTGGGAATTGTAGCGCTGCTGGAGTTCAGCCTCATTGTAACCAGACATGGCACAAACGGCCGCATTGACTTGCATGATCTTTCCATCCAACGACAGGATGCCAATGCCAATGGCCGAGCTTTCAAATGTGGCGCGGAAGCGTTTTTCAGACTCACGCAACTCGATGACAGCGCGTTTGCGTTCATCGATATCGATCACCATGCCTACCATGTAGAGCGGTTTTCTGTCTGCATCGCGTACAACGCTCATCGTTATATGCGCCCAAAAAATTTCTCCATTCTTGCGCATGTAACGCCGTTCGGACCAGAAATAATCGCGCTTGCCAGCCAAGAGCTCTTCCCACTCGGCCGTGGATTGTATGTAATCTTCGGGATAAGTTGCGACCTGGGGAGATTGCCCGATAATTTCTTCATGGGATATGCCAAGCATCTGGCACATGGCTGGGTTGGCATCAATGATCTTGCGATCCAATCCCATAATCCCGATCCCCACTGCGGATGTTTCAAACATGGCCTTGAAGCGGGCCTCAGAATGCTGAAGCTCTGTCAACAAAGAGGAAGGGCTGTTAGGGTTTTTCAACTCGGAAGATAAACCTGGTTTCATGAACCAATCACTTTTTGACAAAGTTAGCATAAAAATTGTAGCACTTGCTGCAAACTTTACAATACCAGGATGACATTATTTTGCTGAATAGAGGATGAATTGCAGTAAGAACTATCTAATTGGCCAGTCGAAGACTCCCCCAACAGCGGGGGAGTCTTTTTTGTAAAAACAGTAGAATATTATCAAAGGAGATAACCTTGCAAACAAGCACCATCCAACCCAGTTCGATGCCAGTTCCACACACAACAGCATCATCCCATCCCTGGCTGATGCTCGTCTCGCGTTCCATTCTTTTCATTCTTTTTCAAGCATTGATCACACTATTCCTTTTTGCAACAGGCACAATATCTGCCTGGGACGAATCGGCTAGATATTGGACGTTCATAGCGACCTTCGCTAACCTAACTTCTCTGTATTTGCTCATCCATATGTTCAAGGCCGAGGGCAAACGCTTCTGAGATATCCTGCTGGCTTGCCTGGCTCATCGCTTCCTTCTTCCTTGCCGCGCAACACATGTTCCTACCGTTGATCTTTAACTGGGGTTACCTGCTAAGGCGCTTCGGGATGTTCCTGCCCTTTGCGCTCTTCACAAGACCTGTAATCAAATTCCGTCCGACGTTATTGCCTTGCTTCGTGATCGGTCATGCATTGTTAGATGTAACAACCATGCTGGTCTTTATGATGATATAACATCGCTTCATTCCCCGCCGACAATTGATTCCACTTTAACGAACAGGAACGGCCACTGAGCCCGTTCTTATTTAATTTACATCACCCCAAAACTTTCCTCAACAAGCCACCCCAAACTTATTTCCATTCTTTCCAAACGAACTTCGGCAATCTCCCGTGCGCGTGGAAGTGTGAAACAATGCTGAATGCCAGCGCGGCGGGAAAGGATGCGTTTATAGCAGATCCCCACATTCTTCGGTCGGCAGACAAATTCGCGTGCCATGCCCATTGTGCCGAGAAATTCGAGCATATCTGCTTCACGCATTAGCAAAGCATCATTAGATTTCGTCGAGAGCATGTCGCGATAATCGTGCAATTCGATGGCTTCGAGCAGATCCTCTTTTTAGAGTGATGTCAGATTCAAACGCGGCAGAATTTCAGATTCAACCACCTGTCGAGAACGAATTGCATGTTCCACATCCTTTTGCATGTAAACCAGGAACACACCCCAATCGTGCATATATGCCGCCAGTTCCATCACATGCTCATCGTAAGCAAGATCACCACTGATCTGTTTGACGAGCACGAGCAGTCGCTTTGCGTGAGCGACTGCCCAATCTTTGCCAACCTGGATGGTCATCTGGATGTTGTCATCAAATGTGAGTTAACTCTCTATCATAGTGATATTCCTTTTTGGTCTCAATCTTATTCCAGTATATTGAAAAACTCCCCTATCGATAGATGAGTTTTAGACTGGCCGGGTGGACAGGTCATGGAATAGCGACGTTCAATGGGATTTCCACTAGATCATCCCAAAGTAATCCAAAGACCGTTGCACTCTCGGGGACTACAAAGCCAAGGGTCAATGTACGTGTGGCATTGTTGTAAGTGTAGTAAGAGTAATTCGTGCTGGTTCCACCT
>CAWAVQ010000022.1:0-38901 GCA_963785535.1 uncultured Chloroflexia bacterium
ATGCTGGTCGCCATCTCGACGTAGCAACAGGACAGGCCGAAGTTGAACGGCCAGAGTGAATTCCTGCGGCCCCAGGCCAACAGATCTGTAAGACGCGCCATCATGAAAATGCGGCTCATTAACTGACCGAAGGTCTGCTGGCCGTCTTCTGTGGGAGTCTCGTCCTCGGGTTTACTCAACCACCAACGCATAAAATAAATCTCCTAAGTATTTCTCTTGTTCCAATCTAACGCGCCCAGCCGCCAGAGATAGACCAGGGCAGCGACCAGCACACCGATGAAGACCACAATTTCGATATACCCGGCCCAGCCAAGCGAACGCGCCGTCAGGGCCCAAGCCACGATGAAAACGGCCTCCAAGTCGAAGATCACAAAAAACATGGCCACCAGGTAGAACTTGGCGGTCAGTCTCTGGCGGGCGGAGCCGATAATGGGCGCACCCGCCTCATAAGGTTCATCCGTGGCCTGCTCTTTGTGACGCTCGCCTAATACGTAGGAAAGGAACAGCATCACAGTGAGCAATATAACTACCAGGATGAAATAAGCACCTAAAGGCCATAAACCAACAGTCTGCATAAAAACACCTCAATCCATCTTAGAACAATCCCCAAATGATGTCCTTATTGACAACTCATCGGCATCTTAAGAGAACTTTATGTCGGACGTTATCAAGGGGGAAAGCTGTCGATGGGCAAATTCGGTTTTGCCGTACTTGTTTTCACGATGTGGACCTCCACCCAGGCTCGTTTTCATAGTCAGTTTCAATGCGTCATAATAGAGCTGGAAACGCCTGATTATTTTCTATTGTTAGCCTTACCCCACTCAACTTTCAATTCGGACTAAATTTGTCAAATTATAACCCAGTTGCTACCCGATTTCATTTATTCTGGATTGAATTCTCTTATCAACTGCTGCTTCAGATCCCACAGACGTTGGGTCAGGGAAACGTGGTAAATGTGCGGATACATGATGCGTTTGACGCCCGAATCCAGCCGCTCTAAATCCCGGTCACGGAGAGCGCGCATCTTTTCAATCGAGGGGCGGTCATAAACAACTTTTCCGTCTACGATGATGTCTACCAATAAAGGCTCGATTTGCGAGATTTCATGCGCCTCAAGCCGCCTGAAGGATTGCGCTTCGGATGGATGGCGCAACAAAAGTTCGGTCTCCTGACGAGGATCTTCATCATCCAGGCTGAGCAGGTCCGCGGTGGAATTGCCACGCTTGTCATACACGCGCCAAACGTGTTTATGTCCGGGCGTGGGGATTTTAGCCGGATTCTCGGAAATTTTGATGGCTGGAACCCAACGCGAATCTTCTCGCACGGCGACCAGTTTGTAGACTCCATCCAGGGATGAATCGCCACTGGATGTGATCAGGTTTGTCCCGACACCGATACACCAGGCGGTTGATCAGTTTATCGGGATCGACGCCATACTTCCCGGCCTCCTGTTCAAGTTGGGTCAGGATTTGCCAGAGTACCAGTTCATCCAATTGATTCGAAAGCACGATGCTGACATCCGGAAAACCGGCCTCGTTCAGCATTTTGGCAGCCCGGATGCTCAGATAGGCCAGGTCACCTGAATCGAGACGAATGCCGACCGGTTTGTGTCCTTTGCGGCGCAGTTCTTCGAAGACGGTGATCGCATTCGGGATGCCGCTCTCCAGCGTGTTGACCGTGTCTACCAGCAGCAGGCAATCGTCCGGGTAGACGTCAGCATAGGCGCGGAAGGCGTCTAGTTCGCTTTGGCCGAGCGCCATAAAGACTTGTACCATGCTGTGTGCATGTGTCCCTTTGGGTGGGTAGCCCAGTACCTGCGAGATGCCCACGTTGGAGGTGAAATCGGCACCGCCGATCAGGGCGGCACGCGCTCCAGCGTTGGCACCTTTTTCGGGTCCGCGACGCAGGCCGAATTCCAGAAGGGGGCGTCTGCGTCCTCCTAAGCGGATGCGGGCTGCTTTGGTGGCGATCAGGGTCTGGTAATTGAGATGATTGAGTAGGGAGGTCTCCAGAATCTGGGCCATCGCCAACGGTCCCTGAACTACTGCGAGCGGCACATTGGGATGAATGACACGTCCTTCCGGAATGGCGCGCAGAGTCAGGCCATCGAAATTGCCGTTGCTCGCGAGCCAGGCCAGAAAGTCATCCGTAAAGATGCGTTCCCCGGTCTGGCCTTTTTGCGAACGGAGATACTGGATGTCTTCTTCCCGGAAGCGGGCTTGATCCATCCAATCCAAAAGCCATTCAAGGCCGGCGTTGATGCAATAGCCAGCCTTGTGCTGTCCGTAATCAGGGTAGCTGCGGAAAAAGTAATCGAACTGCGCCAGGCGCTGATGCAGACCCATTCGAAAATAAAGTTGGGCCATCGTCAGTTGATACTGATCTGTGAACAGGATGCCTTCGGCCATCTGCTGAGCTTTTCTTTTCATGAAGTAATTTCACCTCAGAGTGAATTTGCCAAAAATCGTTGCTTTCGTGAAGTATATCCTTGTTTTTATATCAGGGTACAAGTCGATATTTCGGTAAGCGCTCGGAAGAATCAGAATCGATCAAGCGTGATAGATGATGTGGAAACCAGTATACGGATGGTATATTTTGCTCGGGCTCGCCCCCTCGAAAGCAATGCAAATAATTATATGGCTTTGGTTTATTCCATCACTACTTCTCTGGCGTTCGAATAGCCTTTCACAAGACTATCCTTCTGTTCTTGTAAGGTGTCTTTTGCAATATCCTGGAGTTTCTCTATCCGTTCTTTTGCTTCCTGATTCAGGGTTTCGAGGCGGGATTGGGTCTCTTGAATGGCAGAGAGGGCACTATCCTCTGCTTCCTGTATGGAAGTCTTGGCCTTGTCTACCATCTCCTGCCCTTCATCTATCAGGACCTTGCGTGTTTCTTCACCAGATTGAGGCGCATAGAGCAACCCAATGGTTGCACCAATCATTCCGCCTAACAGGAATGCCACAAATCCGGTTTTACTTTTTTTTGCCATCGTTTTACCTCCTTGCTAATTATCTAGTTAAACCATAGCAGAAAGTCATTGTGTTGGAAATGCATCATGACATATAAAATAGGTACAAATTGGGATATATCTCTCCCACCTCTACATAAAAGGAGTTACGCAGTTGGATTGGAGAACCCGAAAATAAGGGGAAAGTGTTGGACACGCTCCCCTTATTTTCGGTATCTTTTCACGAACTGCGTAAGTTCTAATTAAATACAAACAATCCCCTTCTGGCATTATCTTTTTGCAACCTTATGCTATGGTTATCTCTTTGCTTTGGTAGACATCCTGGATAGCATTCAGTAATTGAATTCCCTCGGCCATTGGCCGCTGGAAGGCTTTGCGCCCCGAAATCAAGCCCATCCCGCCAGCTCGTTTATTGATAACGGCTGTCCGCACGGCATCGGCGAGATCGTTCTTTCCCGAAGATGCGCCGCCCGAATTGATCAGACCCGGCGCGCCCCATAAAGCAATTGATGACCTGGTAACGGGTCAGGTCGATGGGGTGGTCAGATGTCAGTTCTGTGTAAACCTTTTCATGGGTACGCCCGAAATTGACGGCTTTGTAGCCGCCGTTGTTGGTCGGTTGCTTCTGCTTGACGATATCAGCCTGGATGGTTGCGCTCAAGTGATTGGCCTGACCGGTCAAATCAGCGGATGCTTCATAATTGGTTCCATCTACTTTGAAGCCAGGATTTCGCAGATAGGCCCATAAGATCGTCACCAGCCCTAGCTCATGAGCATATTCGAAAGCCTGCGAAATCTCTTGGATTTGGCGGTCACTCTCCTCCGAGCCAAAATAAATCGTGGCTCCCACTGCAAGCGCGCCCATCTCGAAGGCCTGTTTTACACTCGCAAAGAGAATCTGATCGTAGGTAGTAGGATAGCTCAAAAGCTGATTGTGATTGAGCTTCATGATAAACGGGATGCGATGCGCATACTTACGAGATACCGACCCCAGAACACCTAATGTGGAAGCAACTGCATTACAGCCGCCCTCGATCGCCAGCTTGATGATATTCTCTGGATCAAAATAAATCGGATTCGGCGCAAAGGCAGAACCAGCGCTGTGCTCGATGCCTTGGTCGACTGGCAGGATGGACATGTAGCCTGTCCCGGCCAGACGGCCATGAGCAAAGATCGTCTGCAAATTTCGCATTACAACCGGACTACGGTCGGTTTGCGATACCACCCGCTCGATGAAATCCGGACCCGGTAGATGCAACTGTTCTTTCGAGAAAACAGCATGATGATTGAGCAGTTCATCCTGGTCCTTACCCAATAGTTCAGAAATATTTGTTGTCATGGCTCTCCTTTCCAGTAACAATAGAATTATACAACTCTACGCCTCCTGACCGAAATCCCTAAGATTGCCGACAACAGGGCTGACCCAATCACGCTCCATACTACAGGGAATGTTTCTCCTTGAATGGAAACGGGAAAAATTGGGGAAAGCCCGAATTGACGAGCAAGCCACATCCCAATGTAGGCGCCAATAACCCCGACAACCATCGAGGCAATACAGCCACCCAACGAATAACCAGAAATGGCCTGTCCCAGGCTGCCGGCAATTGCAGCAACCAGTAATTGCATTAAAAATCCTGTAAATGTCATTTCCTATCTCCAATAGATTTTTGTGACTTGCTGATAAAAACAGAAGAGTTTTTTATCAATTTGTCATCATCTTTTCGGGCTCCTGGCTACTGCTTTCATGTAAATCTAGAAGCTCATCAAATAATGCTTGGTACTTAAGCATTGCCTGACGTAGCTCTTCCGTGTTTACATTGGACTGGCGGTTTTTTACGGCTACAGAATGCGCCTGACGATATAGCGAAACTACTTCGGGATGATTTACCGAGAGATTTTCTACTCGTTGATCAAATTGCGTCATCGGATAACCACGCGCCAGCATTATTTCGGTAATGACGCGGTCGGCTTCCTCGACTTCAACGCCAGGATCATTGACAAAATCTGCCCGGATTGTTTTCCATTTTTTCAGGAATTGTTCCCGTTCCTCGGGTTCAAGCTTCCGAATTCGGAACGATTCGATCCGTTCCTGACGGCTTGCCAATACATCTTCGGCTTGTTTCCGGTTGCCGACCTCTTCAACAGCACGGTTATATTCCGGACCAAAATCCTCTTTCAAACGCTTCGTACGCTGACGGAAATAGAATACGTAGGCCAACACTCCACCTACTACCAGTACGATCACGGTTGTCAGAATAACGATCAGTGTATTTAGATCCATGTCAAGTTCCTTTCAATATTTGTTTTCTCATTCAAAAATCGAGATAAGCGGTTGTTCGATATCTATTTGCTTCTTCATGAAAAGAACAAATTTGGATATCTCGTACACAATTAACATAATAGATTGCCCTCTTTATTTCTACGGATAGGGATACACAAATGGGGTACATATTTCGATACAAATCCCTCCATTCCTTAAAAATTGATTATTTTCCTCGAATGCACAGAAACTCGCCAACCAAAATGTACCCGAATCTATGCCTCCGTTATGTGTACCTGTATATGGAACTACAGATAGTTCTGTACTATGGTAGGGGTGTCGATATGGTGCGGTACAGAAATTAAGAAATTTTCAAGCTTACAAAACCAGGAGGTTGATAGACATGAAGCGACAAATAAAGATCATGATTGGTGTTGTCCTTTGCGTAGCTCTTGCAACTGGCTATCTTGCGTTGACACGTGGACATGCAGAGACACTCTCACAATCTGCGGCTCAACAAACTGACAGCACGACAAGAACAGTTCAGGTAACGGGCATGGGTCAGGTGCAGGTTGTGCCCGATACCGCGGTGATACGTCTTGGTGTCCAAACGGAAGGAAAAACGGCCCAGGCTGCACTAGATCAAAATAGTACGGAGATGCGGGCTTTAATGGATGCCCTTGAAAAAGCTAAAGTTCCATCTGACAACATTCAAACGCAGACCGTTCGTCTGTCACCGCGCTACGAGTTTAACAATTCTACGAACAGCCGTACTCTAGCAGGCTTCACAGCTTCCAATATTGTGGAAGTCCGCACCACAGACCTGAGTTCATTGGGTACTCTTCTGGATCAAGCTGTCAAAGCAGGTGCCAACACCATCGAAAATATCAGTTTCGAAGTCAACAACTCTGAAAAGCTGAATGACCAGGCTCGTCAGGCTGCAGTGGAAAATGCACGTCACAAGGCCGAACAATTGGCCAAACTGACGGGGGCTACGCTCGGTCCAGTGCTGAAAATTCAGGAAACAAGCAGTTCTCCTACGCCCCTCGTGCAACAGCTCGAAGCCCCGCAAGCAGCGGCTGTACCAATTTCGCCGGGAAGCCAGAACGTCAGTGTTGAGGTGCAAGTCACCTGGACTCTGATGACCAGCAATGGCCAATAGACAGAAGAGAAAGGAATTTTATGGGAAGTCTGGAGCTTTGCATTTAATGAATAACAATTCTGACCCCATAGCAGGAAAATGATCGACTGATACTGGCAATCAAAGAAGAGCAGGTTAGTGTTGCGCCTGAAAGTGAAGTCAAGGTCCACGTTGCAATTATCAATCAGGGCGCAAACGAGGATTATGTAGACATTCAGGTCAAAGGAGTACCGTCTGAGTGGATAACCATGGACACTCCTGTGATCCATGTAGCCCCCGGGGAAGCGAAACAGGTTATTCTGACCATCCAACCTCCGCCTGTGCCTCAAAGCCGTGTCGGTCAATATCCATTAGATGTTAGCGCAGTCAGCCAGAGCGATCCGAGTCGCTCGGCTATAGCGCACAGCGTTTTAACGGTGGCAGCCTACGAGACAAAAGGACGCATCGGGGTGATGCTCGGCTCGATCCATTTTTCAATTGCCCCCGGCTCTAACATTCATATTCCCGTCCTCTTGCAAAACCGTGGTTTGGAGGAAGATAGCTTTCAATTGGATGTTACGGGCATTCCAGCGAGTTGGGTGTCGACCAACTCCGGGCTTACCAGGCTGGAGCCTTCCAAGATCAAGGAAGTACAGCTCACCATTGGAGTGCCTCGTACGCCCCAGGCGGAAGCCGGGCGAACGCCTTTTAAGATCCGTTTCACCAGCCAGAGTTATCCCGATCAAAGGACCGAAGTGGAATGTATCTTGACGGTAGCGGCCTATTCGAAATTCTCTGCTTTCTTGCAACCAGAAACCTTCCCGGCGGGTTTGCTTGGGACTCTGGCCATTGATAACGAAGGCAACACAGTTGACTCATATAGCTTGAGTTTCCAAAGCCTGGCCAATGCATTGAAATTCGAAAAGGTAGTGCAGATCGCGAAAACCGGAACTCAAGCCGGAACGCAACAAACTGCCTTTGTTGAGATTCCTCCAGGAGAGAAAATCCAGGTAGCGGCTGGGGAACGGGGCCTCTATGAGTTCCGTGGCAGGCTAAGGTCGCGTCCGATCGTTGGGAATGAGAAAATCTATCCCTTTACAGTCAAGGTTCTGTCGTCCGAAAACAAGACGATAGAACTTCCCGGTCAGGTGAGCGAAAAAGGGTTTTTCCCCACCTGGTTGGTGTCCACTTTTGTGATCGGCGTCTTGATTCTGTGCGTTGTTCTTCTATTTCCTCTCGGTGGAATCCGGAGTTCTGCCCGTGCTACGCAAACCGCAGCTTTCGAGCAGACGCAAGCAGCGCTCTCGGGTGGAGATGATGCGGACGGTGACGGATTAACCAATGCGGAAGAGGCCAAAATCGGTACGGATCCGTTCAATCCGGACACAGATGGCGACGGCCTTTCGGATGGCGATGAAGCCATGACTTATAAAACCAATCCGCTGGTCCCCGACACCGATGAAGACGGATTGCTGGACGGTGAAGAAGTTCTCAGCTATAAGACTGATCCACTTAACCCGGATACGGATGCGGATTTGCTTAGCGACGGCGATGAAATCAAACAAAGAACCGACCCGCTAAACCCTGATACCGATCAGGATGGCTTGAAAGACGGCGCTGAAGTAAGCCTCGGTACCAACCCTCTCCAACAAGATACGGATAAGGATGGTTTGTTGGATGGTCAGGAAAACCAGACCTGTCCGCGCCCGCTCGAACCGGATTCGGACGGCGATGGGATCATTGACGGCAACGACCCGGAACCCTGCAATCCAGCCAACCCAGCCTTGACTGCAACAGCGATTGCTGGCATTTCACCGACGCCAGTCACGGCTAGCTCGCCAACGTCTCCCCCAGTCGTTCCCACGGATACGCCCGTTCCGACCGCAATCATCCCGACCCCGACCGCCCCGCCAGTTGCTACGCCAACCTTGACCTTGCCTAACCTGCAAGGGATCATGCTCTTTGAATCCAACCGGGATGGCAACTCCGAAATCTATGCGATGAATCTTGCCGATCAGTCCATGCTTCGTGTGACCAATAACCCCGCGGTAGATTCACAGCCGGCTCTGGCCCCCGATTCGATGCAAATTGCTTATGTTTCGAACCAGAGCGGTAACAATGAAATTTATATTACCGGTCTGGATCGAAGGACACCCGTTAACATCACTAACAATCCGGCTGATGACCAGCAACCGGTCTGGTCTCCAGACGGTAACTGGATCGCCTTTACTACCACCCGCGATGGGAATCAGGATATTTACATCATGCGTAGCGATGGCTCCGAGGTTCATAAGCTCACCAGCAACCCAGCCAGCGATTTTGATCCTACCTGGTTTTCCGTACGTCGCCTGTTGGGTACAGAAGAATGGATTGCGTTTACCTCAACCCGCGATGGAAACCAGGAAATATACAAAATCAAGCCAGATGGAACGGGCTTGGAGAACATGACACAAAATCCGGCCAACGATTACTCTCCCTCTGGGTATCCTGAAGGCTCATTGCTCGCTTTTGTCACAGACCGTGATGGCAACCCTGAGATCTACACAATGACCGATAGTGGTGGAGCGCCAACAAATATCTCCAATAGTTTTGCCCATGATATGGATCCTGCCATAGGTTCAAACGGGGATTGGGTCGCTTTTACGTCTGACCGCGATGGCAACCTGGAAGTGTATTTGGCTGAGGTAGCTGGGAGCGGTATTTATAACCTGACTCGGAACCCGGCTCAGGATCGTAATCCGGATTGGTAGGAACAGCTGCATGCCTGATCCTTTCCATGATTGAAGAGACCGTACTGGACTTCTAAGCTAAAAATTGTTCATTCATGCATGGCTGGCGTGAATAGTTCAGTTAAATTTGGGAATCTGCAAATTGACACAACCCCATGTGCCCCGTTCTGGATATCCAGAACGGGGCACATGGGGTTGTGGAGAAATTTACTTCAACTTGACACGATGTTGCGTGTCCGAAACAGGCGGCCTCATCGGCCGCCTGTTTGTATAGAGGATAGATAATGCTTTCACCAGCAAAACTGGATTCTGGATTACTTTTCATTTTCATTGTATACCATTCTCCCTCCAGATTCAATCCCCCTTAATCTCTGCTTGAATCCGCCTGCCGAAAATGCTATAAAACACTGTCGTTTCAAACCAAAATCGAATCTTTGCGGATTGGAGGTTGTATGCAAGTATTGCTTTCCTCGATTGGCTCTCGTGGCGATGTGCAACCCATCGTAGCGCTCGCACTGGAACTGCAAGCGTTGGGACACCGTGCCAGGCTGTGCGTGGCTCCCAATTTCAAAGAGTGGATCGAGTCCTACGGGCTGGAATGTACACTGATCGGGCCAGACCTCAAGAAGATGACCGGTGGAACCGTGCCGGGCAAACCGGTCTTGCCATCCAAAGAACAATTGCAGCAGTTAGCCGACCAAATGGTGCGTGGACAGTTCCAGGTCATCAGCGAAGCGGCGCGTGACAGCGATCTGATTATCGCCGCCGGCGCCTTGCAGATTGCCACGCGCTCGATTGCCGAGTCGCAAAACATCCCGTACGTTTTTGCAGCCTATTGCCCGGCCGTCCTGCCCTCGTCAAAATATCCCCCGCCCTCCCACTGGAATGCTGCGCAAAAAACAGCTGGGTATCTTTCGCACCCGCTATCGGAAACAGAAAATGAACAGCTTTGGAAGGAAAATGAGCGGGACTTCGATAAGTTCGGCGCCGTCCTGAACGAGGAACGGAAGAAAATCGGACTAGGTCCCATTACGAATGTACAGTCCTACATGTTCACGGATCGTCCGTGGCTGGCCGCCGATCCGGCGCTTCGCGCCAGCCTTTCCAGTTGCCGGGATGGAGGTCGTGCAGACCGGCGCGTGGATGCTCTCTGAGCAGACGCCGCTGCCGGATGACCTCGAGGTGTTTCTCGCGAATGGCGCGCCGCCCGTCTACTTGGGATTTGGCAGCATGCGCGCCTCCGAGCAGACCGCTCGTGTGCTGATGGAGGCGGCCCGGGCCTTGGGGATGCGCTCGATCCTTTCGCAGGGATGGGCAGGTCTCACGCCGGTCGATACCGGGGATGACTGCCTTTCGATCGGCGACGTCAATCACGAAGCGCTGTTCCCACGGGTAGCCGCAATCGTCCATCATGGCGGTGCAGGGACCACGGCCACGACGGCACGGGCGGGCAGAGCGCAAGTCATCATCCCGCACAATTACGATCAATTCTACTGGGCACACCGGGTGCAGCAGTTAGGGGTGGGCGTGTCAGGCCCCTTGCGGGATGACCTGACCGTAGACGCCCTGGTCCAGGCGCTGCGCGAATGTTTGCAACCTGAGGTGACGACACGTGCCCAGGCTCTGGCAGGCCGCATGGAACTACATGGGGCGCGCATCGCCGCAGAACGACTCACGAACGAATTCGGTTAGCGGATCGACAAACGCGTAAATGATTCCTGAAAAATTAGTGGGGTTTGCAACTATGTCAAAAAAAACAGGGTCCCGTTCTGATACTCAGAACGGGACCCTGGGGTTGTGGAGGAAATTACTTCAGCTTGACACGATGTTGCGTGTCCGAAACAGGCGGCCGATCCAATTTGATCCTGCCTTTCGATTTGGGGTTGCTATGTGAAGTTCCTACATTGCTGACAACCTGTGCTGTGCGGTTGACCAGGAACGGAGCGACCAACAGGATAAGTAGCAAAGCCAGGATGCCGCCGAACAGTGCCCATGAGCGCGTGGGGACTTCGGGCAGTACGCCGCCAGGGTTGTACGCCCCTTCGGCTGTAACCCCAGCTTCTGATAGCGAAACGGTCAGGCTGCGGTTGACGCCATCGCGCAGCGTAGAAGGCGAAACGTACGTGATAGCATATTCGCTCTGCAACGACTCTCCATATTGCTGGTACAGGGTACTCAAGGTTTGGGCGTCGCTGGCAAAAGCATATTGTCCGCCGGCCTGCTCGGCCAACGACTGTAATCCGGCTTCGTCCAATCCGGCTTGCCCGGTAACTGTGGTATCACCGAAGCCAATTGCCGAGATGGACAGACCGCTTTCACTGATGCCGTTGACTACGTCATCAGCAGTACTACTACTCTGGTTGTCCATGCCATCGGTCATGACGATGATGGCTTTGCGGCCAGAAACACCGTCGAGTTCTTTTTCCGCTTCGACCAACGCGTTATACATGGCGGTATCGCTGCCAGTTTGAAGACTGTCGATGGCGCTAGTCAGAGCCGCAGTATCGGATGTGATCGGCTGGACGGTATATACCTGCGTATCGTAGGTGATCAGACCAGCCTGGTCGCCGGAGCGCATTCCGCTGACGTAAGCTTTGGCTGCCTCTTTGGCGGCGCCAATTTTGTCATTTTTATCCATGCTGCCAGAAATGTCGATGACCAGCATGGTCGTCACCGGGATAGCCTCGCCACCCACGACTGTGCCTCCACCCTTGGCGTCTACAGGCTCCATCACCTGACCGTTCTCATGGATCTGGATTGTCTGCGGGTCTATGCCGACCGGGTTCCCGTCTGCATCGGTCGCGGAGACGTACACGGTTACATTCGGGAACTTGGAGTTATCCACCTGCGTGATACGGACCTGCGTATCGGCAGATTGTGCGGCAACCTGTGAGAGCGGCTGCAGCCCGAAGAACGAGAGCAGGATCAGGGTCAGAATGAAGCGTGACCACTTGTTTGGGTACATGGTTACCTCTTTTCGTGGTACACCATTTCGGTGTTACCCATGCGGATTTTCTGTCCGTTTGCCAGAGATGTGCGCTCGATGCGTCGGTTGTTGATAAAGGTACCGGAAAGGCTCATATCCTTGAGGGCAAATTGCACCCCGTCGCCGGTCAACATGGCGTGCTGCGGCGCGATGTCGGGGTCGGGCAGAACAATCTCCGCTTTCAGGGGCGAACTGCCGATAGCGATCGCAGGGCCGCCCGCGCGCATGAACTTGTCCAGGATGAACTCAGTGCCTTTGAGTTTGCCGGACGTGATTTCCAGCCAGGCTTTTGAGAGCAGGACGACAATCAGCGAAATGAACGCGCCAACCGAAGCACCCAGCAGCACCAGCCCGGCCGCCTTGCCGGCCAATGGGTCTTGTAGCCAGTTATGGGCCGACTCAAGCAGGAAGCCACCCAAGGCGCCACCCAGGAAACCGCCCAGCATGCCTTTCCAAATCTGACTCTTGCCAACGATGCCTTCGGCCAGGCCAATCAGCAAGCCGAACACTCCCCAGCCCAGGGCGCGGCCAAAGACGCCGCCGCCCATCGACTGGAAGAGAAACTCACTAAGGGGCAGTCCGATTGCGCCTGCGCCTAGACCTAGCAGGCCGCTGAACGCGCCGGATTTGAAAGCCTGGACAGGGTTGCGGGTCAATGCGCCTTCGGTCAGGCCAATAAACAGGCCCACGCTGAGACCGACCAGCGCGCCAACCACCATTTCGCTCAGGTACAGGTTGGAGGTAAAGGACAGTCCGAGCAGATCGCTGACCTGCCAGCCGACCAGGCCTCCTAGTGCACCGAGCAGCGCGTAATAGTACGTACGCATTCTTCTACTCATGGGATCAACCTCCTTTGGATCCGTTCTTGGGCCCCAACTCGGGGTGCTCGATTTGCAACAAATTTTGCCAGCGGGCAATGCTCGAACCGTTCGCTCCATCTACTTCATAGAAGCCGAAGTAACGGTTGGGGTTCAGGTTGCCATCTGACTGGCGGATGAAGAATCCGCCAAGGGATGAATATGGTTCGACCACAAGTGCTACCTGCCAGGGCTCTGGAAAGAAATTGTTGTGCAACCAGGTATCGTAGTGCGACAAAAAGATACCCATGCGTGGGTGTGTGTGATACCACCCAACAATTCTTTCGCCCTCGAAGCGTTTCTCGATCTGGTCATGGAGGTCCACGAGGCTGTCCTGGGTAAATGTCAGATAGACACTCCCCTGACGTGTGTGGCGGGCCGGTAGAGCGTGTTTCACGATGACGAACTGTTCATCCGTCTCTTCGTCCATGCACCATTGACCGACGAGCACGCCGCCCACTTCCGTTGAATCGCTACAAGCATGCACAGTTACGCGGATGTAAGCTGCGCGGTTCATGAAGACCGAGATGCCAGGGGTAACTCCATCGTCTTCAAAGGGCGCGTCCCAGCGTTGGGCATCCTCAAGGGGTTTGAGGGTTGCCAGAGGCTGTGGGGTGTCAGGTGGTGCGATACGGATTCCGAGTCCAGACATAATGTTCTCTATCAAATGAGGGGTTGGCCGGGCCGCCTCATGGGGGCGGCCCGGTTTGGGAGCGGTGAGAGGGATTATCCCGCGGTTACATCGGCCGTCATCATCAGCCGATCACCTTCAGGTATCCCGGCATCGGAAAGGGTCTCTTCTTCTTGCAATTCGCGACCCAGTGCTTTGCTGTCCAGTCGATAGGACATCGGACGTCCATCGGGACCGGTGACCGGGAGTTCCAGGGAAGTCGTTAATTCCGGGATTAACTCCTTAACCTGTACCTCATCGGGCACCTCAGCATTGCGGCTGCCTCCAGACGGAAGCACAATCGTGACGGGGATATCGGACATGGTAGTCTCCTTTCTTACAAAGTGGTCGGCTGGTCATCAGCCGTTTCGGAACGCAAGTTCCTGCACGTGCGGAACACCGGTTATTTCAAATGGATTTTGGGTTTCTTCTTCAGCAAGTCCATCGGTTTGATCTTTATTTTTGGCTTTGCCTTTGGCTTCTCTGGTTCGGAACCTGCCGGACTCAACTTCACATTTACTTTCGGTTTTTCCTTTGAGTCAGGCGAAGATAACTTCACTCTTTCGGGACGTAGCAATTCGCGTTTATCGAGTGGAAAAGCATTGGGATGTGTCTTGCGGTACTCGCGTGACCAGCGAGCTGCTTCCGCATCCCAGGGGAAGGGCGGTTTGGTCGGGTCATCGTGGAAGTTCTTCCACTGCAGCATCTCGCCCAGCATGACGACCAGACGGTCGAGTGAACGACTGGCGGCCCACCAAGCAGCATCGATGCAGACACTTCCATTGACGTGGTTGATGTTGGGGTGCCAGATTGGGGTCAGCCACTTCATGCCAGGCCAACGATGCGGATACTGGTTGTGCAGGTAAATCTCTACCTGGTGATGCTCGGCATATTTCGGGTTACCTTGCCGGTCTACGCCTACAATGCTCTTGCACTTGAAGCTGACAATATAACGTTCTGGCGGTAGGTTCGGGCGCGAGGCAGAGGCCGTGAAGGAGATCAGATCACTGCGAGAGGCCAGTTCTAGCATCAACTCATGATCGGCGCGCAAGCGGCGCATGCGAGGTGTATCCGCCACTGACGAACCTCCAGCCGTGATGTCGGCTGTCACCATCAAACGGTCATTCTCAGGAACGTTGGCATCTGCCAGGGTTTCGTTCTCGCTGAGTTCCCGTCCGAGGGCTTTGCTGTCAATGCGGTAGGCCATAGGCCGTCCGTCTGGGCCAACCGTTGGCAGTTGGAGCAACGAGGTCAGTTCTACCAGCAACTCACGGACGCTTACATCGTCGGGGATTTCGGCATTACGCGCGCCGCCGCTAGGAAGAATCAGGGTAACGTTTAGATCGGACATACTTCTCCTCATCCTCAAGAATTCAAATGCGGTACCTGGCATGTGCCAGTGATGGCCCAACAGTCTGCATGGTGCAAGGCGTGACAGACTTCGCATTCCTTTACGCCGCGTGGGTCACTGCGCGACACAGGTTCGAGACAGTAGGGACAACGATGTTCTTCGACTAACGCCAACTGAACGTGCAACTTCTGGCGGGATGATCGCCTGGGCTTCGGCCTGACCGCTTGACCGGTAATCAGTTTTAGTCGAGAGTGGACCGAAGAATGGCTTCCGTTTCCGGAGTGGGCTCCCGCTCTGGGCCTGGTCATCGATCCCAGGTGCAAAGACCAGCTTTGGGGGCGTCTGATGCGCGGACGCGCGGACAGGTCCGAGTTCGAATGAAGGGGTGTAACCACCACAGGAGCAGAAAAATCATCAAGCTCAAGGTTCGGTCCGGATCGGTGCCAGGCCCATATAGCAGACAGAGCAGCTAGTAGCCCAAGAGCTAAGTGACTCAAGTCCACCCAGCTTATGTAACCAAGGAGAAGTTGGGGGACATCCAGGCCAATTTTCCATTGGGTAAAATATCCCAGGATGGCCTGCCCTGCTATCACCATGACAATTGCGGCTGTGGAACGGATCAACCAGTTCCGTTTTGACAGAACGAGCCGAGCACCAAGTCCAGCCACGACTGCCAGGGTGCAATCTGCAAAATAGCTGAAGAGGATAAGCGGAAAATCTGTCCGTTTGCGGAACAGGAGTACCAACCCCAGCGCATAGGCACTGGTCAGAAGAAACAGCAAAACCAGTTTACGCGATAGGTGCCGTGGCTGTTCCGGCTGGGGAGGAATTGCCCATTGGACTCATCGTTGCAACACGTATGGCCATTGGTTATCCTAAATCTTGCACACCTTGACCCGTTTTTGACGTGAAGCGAAGGAGACACGTTTTGAACGCTCTGTTTCGGTAAGACGAACGTTCTTGCGAGCACGTTTTCCGAGTTTCATTTTGGGTTTCTTTGACATGCGCACATTCGCCTGGGCGGCCTTTATCTTGACTCCCTTTTGGGACGTTTCATCCATAATACGGACACGTCCACGCGCGGTATTCGATGGGGCCTCTGCCAGATGCACTTCTTCTTTGAGACGAATGCGCGGGCCAATTTTCAATGGCTTTTCTGGCTCGGTCTTTTCGAAATGATGGAAGTGCAGCGCTTCCTGCAAGTCACCGGTTAATTCGTAGAAACGATATTCCAGGCCGTTTTGGGCACGTAGGATATGCAATTGCGGTACCCCGACGCTCTTCAACGTGCGGTGCAGGAAATCTTCCTCACCGGTGATCATATGCGTGAATTGGGCTTCACGCAGCGTGCCGCAAGTCGGGCAGTGGCCTGCTTCGAAAGTGATTTCACTCAAAGGTCGCAAGACCTTTTCCATGGAATGACATTTGGGACATTCAAACGAAGTGACCAGTTCCTGGTCGAGCTCGATGATCGCATCCGGGCCGAGGTCTGAGCGGGCGATCTTGAGCAAATCTTCCAGCGTGGCTCGTTCTGCCCGGGCCGGTAGTTCGGTGATCTCTCCATAGGTCCAGTGGCTTTCGCAATCCTCACGCGGGTTATAGGCGGTGGTGTGCATGTCGTTGGTCAGACCATTGAAGTGCACCACTTTGCCCGGCTCAACCGGCATATCATGGATGAGTTTGAGCGCTTCCTGTGATTGCATCCCACCAATGATCGAGGCGATCGTTGGGGTGGTGGGAACCTTCCCGAGCAGCACGTTTTGACGCGCCAACAGTTGGCAGGAGTAGCGCAACGATAGATCGCGCAGTGCCTGTTCTGTCAGGGTGCATTCGTAGCAGGCTCCCTGTCCGGGCACGAAAACGCGCATCAGCCCCAGCAGTTCCTGGATCGCGCCATCCACCCAGGGTTTGTCCATCCAGTAGCAGAAGCGATTGACCGCCAGGCGGGCTTCGCGATTATCCAGACAGCCGATAATGGCGTCCATGCGGCGGATGACTCCCAGGCCGAGGCCGGTGGTTACATCTGCGTTCAGATATTGGATATGGATCTGGGGATTGATAGCCTTCGCGCGTGCCGCCACCACTTCGGCTTTGCTGCGGTGGTTGTCCGTTTCACGGAAGAGCACTGAGCGGCTCAAGTTGGCGGCTTCGATGTTGTCAAAGTCAATAATGAAAATATGGCCCACCCCCATCAACGCCAGATTCTTGATGACTTCATTCCCCAAGGCTCCCGCCCCGACCACCAGAACTTTAGCTTGCTGGACTTTCTCGCGTTCCCACCAGGAGATGAATTCGAACGTGCCCAGACGGTCCTTTTGCAAGTTCGGGATGTGCAGCGGCTTCTCCGGGTTGATCGGTACACGACGTGGACCGGTGACCGGTTCGTTCGTCGCCAGACGAGATGGCTGGGTTACGTAATCCCCGGCCATTTCCTTCGCCTGGGTGATATTCGATTCGTCAATTGAACGCGCAAACCAGCCGACATTTGGACGCGATTCGATCAGGCTATTTTCCTCGAGGGTTTTAAGCGCTTCTCGAACCGTGGTGCGGCTGATGCCCAATTGATTCATCAATTCGCGTTCGGGTGGCAATTGTGCCCCGGGAGCCAGGCTGCCATCCAGGAGCGAGGCGGCCAATTTGCTGGCCGCGGCCTCTGCAAGAGTTTTGTGGGGAATGGTTTTGATTTTCATAGTAGTCCTTTGGTATTGTGGTCGGACCAAAGATACCACTAGTATATAGATTTGCTATTTTAGAGTCAATAGGTTGCTTTAGTAAGAAAGTACTGTCCCCGTATTAGTAAGAAAGTACTGTATTCTATCTCCCCTATGATCTTGGCCCAGAAGCATGCCACACATTGCCAACGAACTGGTCCCAATAGAGATGGTACGCCAATTTGAATGAAGTATTAACTGCTTCTAGTACCGCAACCATATTAAATTGTAGGGTTAGAATTGATTTTGTACTTCAAAGAATAGCAGGATACTCTACAGCTTGAGGTTGTTGCAGCACTAAGTACAATCACAAAAGTTATGATGAATGAGCCCCGATAATGGACAAGACCTTTTCTGGGGTTTGGTTGTACCGGCGAAAGAAATCATACGAAGCTTCAATCAGCACCTTAACAGTCTCAAATAGTTCGCAATGGGTCACTTCTCGACGGAAATGCCGCCAGAGCATTTCAATCGGATTGAGCCAGGGGCTATAAGTGGGCAAGTAGAGCAAGACCAGGCGTCCGGCTGCAGCTCTCACAACCGCTTCCACTTCATCATCCTGATGTGTGCTGGCGTTGTCCCAGGCCACATAGAGCGTGCCAGTTGGATGCTTCTCTACCAAGGCCTGCAACAACTCAGCCACTTCCAAGCGACGCTTCCGCTTTCGAATGATCACGACCGTTTCACCCGTGTGGTAATTGACAGCTCCGAGACCATAATGTCTCTTGGGTTGCCCAGGCGTTGGGATCATCACCTGCTGTCCCTTTGGGCTCCACATCTTGCGCAACGTCGGTAGCCAACTCACATTGAATTCATCGGCATAGTAGAACACATCGCCAGTTTCTAGCTCGTCTCGGATCTCTTCAATCGCTTTTTTTTGACCTGATACTCAGGATCCGGACTAGAGATCGTGTGCTGTGGTCGGCTAAAAACAATGCCTTCTTTCGCCAACTCCCTGCGCACGGTTTCATAGGAGAGCCGCACTCCCGTTTCTTCAGCCATGTAATCACTCAAACGTTGCAGGCTCCACATCGAGTATTCAAGCCCTAAGCTCCTTGGCCTTCTTCGCACGTTCTCTAGCAGTTGTTTGCGGTACTCTTCGGTGACCGTACTGCTCCGACCCGGCCTGGGCACATCCTTCAATCCTTCGATGCCTTCAGCCAGGTAACGTTTGAGCCAACGTAGGACCGTTATGTGACTTTCACGAACGATTTGAGCGATGTCTTCCGCCTTGAGACCTTTTTCAGCAGAGAGCAACACCATTTGCGCTCTCGTTCGATAACGTGGCTTATTGGTCTTCTGGTAAAGTTCTTCCAGCTCAGTAAGCTGTTCTTTTGTTAGAGGTGGCACCTGTAGTCGTTTCATGCCACCATTATACTTTTCATTATTTATGTGACTGTACTTAGTAGGAAAACCACCTCAATGCTCTTAAGAACAAAAGCGCCCTGCTGGGCAACCAATAGGGCGAGCATCTTTTGTGATCACTTCAGGGATTAAGCAACTTGTGCTTGTTAAAGCGGTCTGAACTTATACCCGTAAACCCAGTTTCTATCACGCTGTGATGCTGGTTGAGTTATGAGTGGGAAAAAAGCAATTCTACAGAAAGGTAAAACAGCAAACCGAGGCTCATTCCACAGTTGTGACCTTCCCTACAATCCAAGGTTCACCGCCAGTGTGTTGACGTAGGTTTTGGTGTTGACGGTTGATTCCAAGCCAGCATGGATGGGTAGACAAGTATCTGCAGCGGCGGCTAGGGGCTGATCTCATCGTTGACGGATGCCAGGATGCAAGCCGGAGGCGTAGATCTGATGCGTTGGATGAGATGCAGCAGTTCGGCACTCCGTCCGGATTGCGAATTGGCCCACAGCAGGGTGCGAGTCCCGATCTGTCCATTCAAATAATGAACGAATTCGGCGGCGTTCACCAGCATGACCGGGATGGGCAGGGCGGAGAGTTCCAGGCAAGCCGGTTCGGCAGGTTTCAGCCACAGCTCCGCCTCTGAAAAAGCATCCTATCGAACCCCCCAAGTTTGTAAGAACTCGTTAGGAATTGCCGTCCTACTTCCCGATGGAGACTTCATGATGACTGACGAGATAGGGCCTGGGCCTTCTTTTGTAAAGGGAACCTTTTTCCGCGAGCACGGTCAGAAAGTAGCGGCTCTGGTTTTCTGGTTGATCTTGATTGGCGCATATCAATGGTATGCACATGCCAATGACTTGACTCCCCTGGAAGTGATTCAAAATCTTTTGACTTTCCTGACCCGGGGAATTTGGGGACCATTGGTTTACATCCTCTTGTATGCTGTCCGGCCGTTGATCCTCTTTCCATCTACCTTGTTGACGCTTGCCGGCGGGTTTGTGTTTGGTCCGGTATTGGGCGTGTTGTATACCATCATCGCCAGCAACATATCCTCCACGATCGCATTTTTTGTGGGCCGCTTCTTCGGAGAAGGCCTGCTCAAGGATGATGGCTCGGATAGCCTGATCCAACGTTACGCCCGGCGTATGCGTGAGAACAGCTTCGAGACTGTGATGGTCATGCGTTTCATCTTCCTGCCCTATGACGCGGTCAGTTATCTAGCCGGGTTTTTGCGGATTAAATTTTGGCCGTTTATTTTTGCCACTGCTCTTGGCTCGATTCCAGGCACAATCGCATTCATTGGGTTTGGCGCATCCATCGAGAGCTTCAACGGTGTTTTGCCAAAGCTCAACCCTGTAACCCTGGGAATTTCGGTCGTCATCTTTATTATTAGCATTGTTCTCTCGCGACTATTTAAGAAACGTGAAGGAATTGCCAAATGACATCACAGCATTTCTCAACCATTGTAATTGGTGCAGGTTCCGGCGGCATGACCGTCGCCATCGGGTTGGCGGGATTGGGAAGGCCGGTAGCCCTGATCGAAGGCAATCATGTGGGTGGCGACTGTACCAATGTGGGTTGTGTGCCGTCCAAAACCTTGATACACCTGGCGAAGAATTTCAAACCTGGCATGGATCCGGATGCGGTCTTGCAGGAAGTTATCCGCAAGCGGGATGCCCTGCGCGACAAAGAAACCGAGGAGGTCAAACATATTGAAAACCTGACCTTTATTCAGGGTATGGCGCGTTTCACGGCATCAAAAAGGCTTGCTGTTACCCATGATGGTGCAACCCGTGAACTGACCGCCGATAACATCGTCATCGCTACCGGCGCGCGGCCGCGCATGCTAGATATTCCCGGCTTGCCAAAAGAGCGCACTCTGACCAACGAAAGCCTCTTCGACTTGGCCGACACGCCCCGTCATCTGGTCATCGTTGGAGCAGGTGTGATTGCATTAGAAATGGCATTTGCTTTTCGTAAGCTCGGGGTGCAGGTGACGATGTTCGCCCTAGACGACCGTCCATTGATGACTGCCATTCCCGAAGCATCCAAAGTTATGAACGCTGAAATTGAACGTACGGGTATCAGTGCCTATTATGGGGCAACCGCCAAAGATTTTGATGAAACCACCCGCACATTGACGCTTACGCAGGGTAAGCTGGAAATCACCGTTCACAACGTGGACAAAGTCTTAGTCGCTATCGGTCGGGTACGGAATCTCGAAGCGCTCAATCTGGGACAGGTCGGGGTCAGGGTTGATCCGCGCCTGGGGGTTATGGTCAATTCCTATGGCGAGACCAACGTCAGGGGTATCTTTGCCATCGGTGATGTAACGCCCACATCTGCCTTTACGCATTCCGCCAACGCTCAGGGACGGCGTGTTACCCAACGGATTGCATTCCCATACTTACCGCTTGCCAAACAGGAACCTCTGTTCCCAAGCGCCACTTTCTCGGACCCGGAAGTTGCTACCGTTGGTTTAACGCCCCAGCAACTGAGAACGTATTACCACCCCGGGGTTATCAAGCGCATTCGCGTGGACTTTAAAACCGATACCGACCGCGGTTACACCGACGGGATTGAGGACGGCTTCATCATCGTAGACGCCGTACGCCTCACCGGTCAGATCTTGCATGCCACGATCGTTGGCCCCCATGCCTCGGAAATGATATCGTTCTTCACGCTGGCGATGAGCCAGAAGATTTCGCTCTACAAGATCTACCGTCTGGTTTATCCCTACCCCACCTATTCGAGCGGCATCTTGAAAGTAGCCGACTTTTTTATGCGCGACACTCTGCCCAACCTTGGAAAAGAATTGGCAGCGTATTTGAAATACCGTTTTGCAAAACCAAAATCCAGCTAAAGAGGAAATAAGAAAGATGAGACGTATTGTATCTTTGCTTGCCCTGTTCACCCTGGCCCTGGCGGCCTGTTCTCCGACTGCTAACCAACCTGGGGCAACATCCGGGCCTGAGTCAACCGAAGCACCTGTTACACCCCCGCTCGCGTCCGGAGAATTTGACATCAATAATTGGGACAGCGTGCTCGCTGCCGCCAAAGGCCAAACTGTGAACTGGTATCTCTGGGGAGGTTCAGATAGCATCAACGCCTTCGTGGATAATTTCTACGGAAAGGCGTTGAAAGAACGCTACGACATCACCCTCAATCGGATTCCCGTCGCGGATACAGTGGACGCCGTCAACCAGGTTTTGAGTGAGAAGCAGGCTGGCACCGACCCTGGCGCAGTG
Source organism: uncultured Chloroflexia bacterium (assembly GCA_963785535.1). Lineage (GTDB taxonomy): Bacteria > Chloroflexota > Anaerolineae > Anaerolineales > Villigracilaceae > JAABUE01. The sequence continues at coordinate 22,260 of CAWAVQ010000022.1, forward strand.
GATCTGATCTGGATCAACGGCGAGAACTTTTTTACGCTCAAACAAGCCGATTTGCTCTATCCGGATTGGGCGCAAAAGCTCCCTAACAGCCAGTATGTCAACTGGGATAATCCTGCTATCAATCTGGATTTTGGCACCCCTGTGGACAATCTGGAAAGCCCCTGGTCGTCGGCGCAATTTCAATTTATCTATGATTCTGCTCGTTTGAAACCCGCAGACCTGCCACACTCTTATGCAGAATTGAAAACGTGGGCCTGCGCGCATCCGGGTCGCTTTACCTACATTGCTCCGGGACCTGGTGGATTTCTTGGAACACGCTTTGCGAAAGGCGCACTTTATGAATTGAGTGGCGGTGAGACGGTCTGGAAAACCTTCGATGAGGCCACCTGGGATACCTATTCACCGATGTTATGGGCATACCTCAATGAAATGAAACCTTGCCTGTGGCGCGGCGGTGAAACCTACCCCAGCAGCGAGTCGGAATTGGTAAACTTGTTTGCTAACAACGAGATTGATTTCAGCATGACCAACGACATCACCGGCGCAGGACGTTGGATTTCTGATGGTTTGATGCCCAAAACAGCGCGCGCCTTCGTCTTTGACAATAATATGATCGGTGATTTCAACTATGTCGCCATTCCAACCAATGCGCCTAACAAAGCTGCCGCATTAGTGCTGGCAAACCTGCTGCTCGAACCGGAATTCCAGGCCGCCCAGATCTTGCCTGAAAACGGATTTGGTCTGGGGTATGCTATTGACGTGAATCGCGTTACTGATGAAGCGTCCAAGGCCAAATTGGAGGAATCCGCCACAAAATTGGGAGAAGCCGCCACACCTGCATCCGACCTCGCCAGGTCACTTGTCGGTGATACTGCTGCAGAATACCAGAGTCTGGTTGAACAAGGCTGGCTGGAAAATGTAGTGCAGAAGTAGGTAATCTGTCATTGCCCCGCCGCACTTTGGCGGGGCAATGACATCCAAGAACCCATGCGCGATAAACTCATTTTTTCCCCCTGGCTATCCCTCGCCCCAGCATTGACCCTCGTTATGGTTTTGCTGGGGGCCAGTCTTGTCTACGGTGTGGTGCAAAGCCTGGGGTTGATGTCCGTGATCGGGCAAGATACGCTCAGCCTGGACGCTTATCGCAACCTGTTCGCCGGGCGGGGCATGGGGGGACAAGAGTTTTGGGGTTCATTGGTATTTTCATTGTGGATAAGTATCGCGTCCACGCTGGTTTCTTCAGCGTTAGCACTGCTGGCGGCGATCTGGCTCTCCGAACGAGGCAATGCCGGCGGGGCAGAAAATCTCGCCTTGAACTGGAACCTGGCATTTCCTCACCTGGTCTGGGCGGTAGCATTGTTGCTGTTTCTCTCGCAAAGTGGATTATTGGCGCGCTGGGCGGCGACGTTGGGCCTCATCCAAACCCCGGCAGAATTCCCCATATTAGTGCGCGACCACTACGGCATAGGCATCATCCTACATTACGTCACCAAGGAAATTCCGTTCTTGGCCTTGATTGTTCTGGCAGTGTTACGTGCCCAGCCATCCGGCTATGATCTGGTCGCTGAAAACCTGGGCGCCAGCCGCTGGCAGAGACTGCGCTACGTGACCCTGCCGCTGGTAGCACCTGCCTTACTATCGGGAGCGTTGTTGGTTTTCGCCTTCGTCTTCAGCAGTTATGAAGTCCCAGCTTTGCTGGGCGTGAATTACCCGCGCATGTTGCCAGTGCTGGCCCTGCGCTTTTTCAACGACCCAGACTTGCGCGCCCGGGCCGATGGCATGGCAATCAGTTTGATCATTACCATCATTGTTTTGATCGTAGCGGCAGTCAGTCTCAAGAAAGGGGAGCAAAGATGAACAAGTACGTTTCCCCTATGCTACGCTTTGCGCTCTACTTTGTCCTTGCTGCGCCTTTCCTACTCTTTGTCCTTTATGCCTTCTCAACTCGCTGGTTTTTTCCCCAGCCATTTCCCGTTGAATGGACAAGCACCGCCTTCACCCAGGCCATTTTCGACACGCGTGTCTTGAGTGGTTTGCGGGACAGCCTGAAAATCGCTGCGATTGTCAGCCTTCTTTCCCTCGTCTTGGGTTTCCCGGCAGCGCGTGTGCTGGGGTTACGCCAGTTTCGAGGAAGGCAACTCGCCTGGCTGGTGCTCTTCCTGCCCACTGTGGTGCCCCCACTTGCCATCGGTATGGGGTTGAACATCCTGTTCCTGCAAACCGGGCTGGCTGGGACAATTCCTGGCGTCGTGCTGGCGCATCTTATCCCAACCTTGCCTTATGTTATCTTCACCCTGGCGGGTGCATACGCTCGCTATGATGAAAACTTTGAGTTTCAATCGCTGGTATTGGGCGCAGGTCCGGTACGAACGTTTCTTACCGTTACCCTGCGGCTGATCGCTCCCAGCCTGGCGGTTGCTGCCTTGTTCGCTTTTCTTATCTCCTGGAGCCAGTATCTTTTGACCTTGCTGATTGGTTCCGGTCGTATTATCACCCTGCCCATTCTGCTGTTTTCGGCGGCATCCGGGGGCAATCCTGTCACCATCGCCGTCCTTTCACTGATTTTCCTTGCTCCGCCCGTGCTGGTCATCGCCGCCACGGCGCGGCAACTGCGCGGCGGCGAAGTAAGAGAGCAATACTAATGACACAGATAAATCTGATTTCCCTGACCAAACGTTACCCCAACCAACCCGCCCCGGTGCTGAAAGATTTCTCCCTTTCTGTGGATGACGGGGAGATGGTTGCTCTTTTGGGACCTTCCGGTTCTGGAAAGTCTACCTTGCTCAAGCTGATCACCGGGATCGAACGACCCGATGCCGGGGACGTGCAATTTGACGGTAACTCTATCCTCGGCGTACCGCCTAACAAACGCGGGGCGGTGTTCATGTTCCAGAAATCGTACCTGTTCCCGTTTTTGAATGTGGCAGAGAATATCGGTTTTGGGCTGAAGGTGCAGGGCGCATCGGCAGAAAGGATACGATTGGAAGTGGCGCGCATGTTGGATCTGATTGGTCTACCCGGGATAGAAAGGCGTAAACCGGCCCAACTTTCTGGCGGCGAACAGCAACGTGTGGCCCTCGCACGAGCGTTAGTGACACATCCCAAATTGCTCTTGCTCGACGAGCCACTCAACAGTCTCGACACTGAAGTACGCCTGAACTTACAGGAGGCCATTCGCAATATCCAGCGCGAGTTAGGTATTACCACCATCCTGGTCACTCATGACCTGGGTGAAGCGATGGCCATGTCTGATTGCATGGCTCTCCTGCACAAGGGAGAAATCGTCGCGCGGGGCAAGCCAGAGGTTTTGTTCCATCGTCCGCCCAATATCGCAGCAGCGCAGTTCATGGGCGTATCTACATTCTTAAACGGGAGGCAGGCGGAGGGGCGGTTGGAAACCCCCTTCGGTGTGCTGGAAATCCCTTATCGGGAGGCAACGCCTTGTCAGGCGACTTATGCCGTACGTCCTGAACATATCCGCATAGAAAAAGAAGCCGGTGTGAACGCCCTGCCTGGCAAGGTGATAGATTGTGTCTTCCGCGGCGAATATGTTGAGTATCAGGTGGCAGTGGGCGAGTTGGTGATACGCTCCCGGATGCCTATGCCTGCTTCCATGTTCCCGTACGGTGAACAGGTTTTTGTGCACCTGCCGCAAGACAAGTTGTTTGAAGTCAACCGGCAGGAGTAACCGATAAGCTCCATCAGTTTCCAGGTCGTTTCTTGATGCGCTCGATCAACTTCGGTAAAAATAGATAGCCCAACAAGACGATATTAATGCCCAACTCTACCCAGAAGAATTGACTGGCGTGGTGCGCCCTGTCCCAGTAACTGACAGGGCTGTGAAAACGGGTATGCCAATCAAATGGAAAGAACAGCACGGGACCGTCGTCGTAGTGCGTGAAGATGTCGATGACGGAGTGAACCATGCTGCCGAACACGAACGACAACCACCAATGTCCGCGCGTACCCACTTTGTCCGCGAAGCGCCAGAGGGCGATAGCGTAAATGATCAAGGCCGTTGGCGAGTGGAGAAGGTTATGCCCTGCAATCCAAAACGGATTGTTGAAGTACAGGTCATCGAATGTTTTGTTCATCACGCCAACAACGATTTGTGCAGCGAAGTAGCGATGGTAAAGAGAGTACCCGATGGAAAGGAAGAACAGTGGAAAGTCTGGCGTCACCGAACCCCAAAGAAACGCAGACTTGGCAAGTTTATACTTTGCGCCGAACTTCTTTTCGATCGCGGCATTGATGACGAGGTGAGATGGAATTGTGTTCAAAGCGTTTTCAGCATCTTCAACAAATCGTCCGCTGACGGTCTATCGGTTGGATCATGGCTGGGATGAACGAGACGCAGGATCCCGTTTTTGTCCACGATGAAATCGCCGCCTAACTGAGAGGTATCCTCGCCATGCGATTCGTAGAAGGTGCCGCGCTGAAACCAGCGCTTGATATAAATCCAGAGGACGCGTGGGTGCCACGAGCGCAGACGTGAGCGTTCGAGCTGGTAGGCTTTGTAAACGGTGCGATCCCGATCGAGCAATACTTCAAAGGAATGGCAGGTTTCTTTCATCCATTGTTGAAGAGCAGGAAGCGTGCCAAAAGAAATGATATAGACGCGGGTATTGAGCTGGTTGAATTCTTCCTGGCGCGCGCACAACTGTGCGGCATGTTCGCGGCAGGGTATTCAGCCGAGATGGCGCAGGAAAACAAGCAAAACCTGATTGCCGTTTTTCACCGCTTCTTCGAGACTGGCCTGTCCCCCCTCAACGGTTGGCAATATGAAGTTTGGGGCTGATTTGCCCGTAATGAGCCTTGGCAAGTTACCTCTTTGTTAAATCAGGGAGCGTTGTGCCCAAACCAATCGCTGAACGATTGTGATGAACACAAGCGCACTAAAAAAATAAAACAATATGGTGATATAAGCGGGAAATAGAAGGAAGACGCAATATGCCAGAATGGTCTCGAAGCCACCTATCAGCCCGGCTGGCATGACAATGGTCGTGGCTATATCAGGATCGTGTGAACTGCGCTTCTCCAGGATGGCGGCCAGGTACATCCAGGATGCGGTGTTGACATAAAAGGCAGCCAGCATCACAGCCAAAGCCAGGTAGCGATCCGAGGTGGGGGAGGCAAGCACAAGTCCGATGGGAACCGCAGCGTAAGCCACAAAGTCGGACAGGATGTCAAGATACCCACCAAAGTCATCTTGACTGCTGTGAAGCCGCGCCAACAATCCATCCAGACCATCAAGAACGCGATTGAGCAGCCAGAAAGCCAGCCCCCCCAGGAACAGCCCACGTGCAGCCAAAACTGCACTTCCTAGCCCAAATAACAGGGCCGCAAAGGTTATGGCGCTGGGCGGTACCTTGGACATACGACGGGCCAGCGGTTCTCCAATACGATCTTTGGCGTTGCGAAGATAAGTGTCGAACATGATACCCTCACCCTACCCCTCTCCCATGGGGAGAGAGGATTTGTTCTTTCTTTTCCACGCCAAACGAGGATACAAACGGCGCTGCCAGTGTAGATAAGGACGGGAATAAAACAAGAAATCTTGTGCGCCCTTGAGGCCCAGTTCCAATAGAGACATATCCCCAAAAAAGTGCTTACGATAGAGTCCGCTGCCCATGAAACCGTCTTCTTTATTGAATAGCGTCAGGCGAAACTTATTTTTTGGCAGGTGGTTTTTGCCTTCCAGGATAGCCTTAAAAGGTTTGGGCAACCATTTGAAGGAGGCAAAGAGCGCATTGGCTCTGGCAACCATTTGGTCCACATCGGTTTCGTCCTCGGGGTTGACCGCTTCAAACAGGGCATCAATTTGCTCCTGGATCTCGAAAAAGCCATCGAAGCCGCCACCAGCCAGTCGGTTGTTGCCCAGCAGGGCGATGTACTCATCCCGATCTCTGGCGCGCATACGGGTAATGCTCAACATCAGGTATTCGAGATACGCACCCAGCAGCCACTGCACAGCATACACTCGCCACAGCTTGTAGTTCGACCATGATTTGATTGAATTGGCCGTCAGGCGGTCATGCATTTTGAGGTAGTCCAACGTGATTTTCTCCAGCGAAGCAAAAGCTGCCCCGGAATAATCGCTAGTTTGCTTGGCTTTCAACAATAAATCTGCCAGCAGCATGACCGTCATGTGGGTGATATACAATCCTTTGGAGTAGAGCGGATCGATGAATCCAGCCGCGTGCCCCAGTAAAGCGAATCGGTCACCGACGATATGCCGGGATGAATATTGTAGACGGTCGGCTCTCACCCAACCGCGAACTGCCCGGGCGTTCTGAAACTGTTTCTTCATCCCCGGGAACTTCTCGACAAACTCGAAGAACTCTTCTTCAGGGCTGACATCTTTACGAACGGGATAAACGCGTGGATCGAGTAATAATCCCACGCTGCAGAGCGGGTTGGTTGCATCAGTATGGTTATTGAACGGAATGACCCAAAGCCAGCCACCTCTGAAAATATGGTGGAGGGTTCCTTCCGACCAGCGGAAGGGCACACCATTTTCTTCCCGCGAAAAACTGACATTATGAAAACAAGGCACATCCATCATGTGGGTAAACATTCCGCGTGTGTGCGTTTGTAGTTCGAAGTCGCGCAGGTTGAACTGGTCCGCTACCAGCGAGCGGAAGCCACCTGCATCCACGAGATATTCAGCGCGAAAAGTCTGCCCTTTGCTGGTGGTTATCTCAACCCCATCATCATTAATCTTGACTTCCGAAACGGGCGTACCCTGCAAAACCGTGGCCCCATAGGAAATGGCAACCGAAGTCAGAAAGTAATCCGTATCCTGGCGATAGAGATGCAATTCGTGACCGTAAGGTTGTTTAGGAATGATAGCCTGCAAAGTTCGTTCGGGGCTGGGTAGCTGGCCGGTTATGTGATGGACAAAGCCGAAATGACGTTTCACCCCGTGGGTTGTCCCGGCGTAATCCAGGTAATTTTCAGAACTGAAGTAAGCCAGTTCAGGCACATCATAGAATTTTGCCAGGGCACGCATCATCTCGGATGTTTCCAGAATTGTTGATTCACCCACAGCAAATTTTGGGTGTACCCCCGCTTCGAAGACCAATACAGATAACCCCTGGCGTGCCAAAATGGCAGCCAGAGTCGAGCCACCCATCCCAGAACCGATGATAGCTACATCGTAAATTTCTTTTTTATCTGGCACTTACTTCTCCTCCAATTGACAGCTAACATTTTGCAATAGGACGAACATTTATACTGATTCCTTACTGAATTGCTCTCAAAACCCAGATCCAGGAGACCGTTCCACTTCTTTATACACTCGTTATGGACTGCCATAGGGCGGCATCCGCACACCATTCACCAAACCTGCTTCATCGGCAATCAGGTATTGCACTGCTGCCGCAATCTCCTCCGGCGTAGTCCAGGAAATATTTTTGGGTGAAGGCTCCAAATCGCGCTGGTGTTTTACATCAATGGTTTGCACGCGAATGATATTAGCTGTGACTTTCGTTCCGCGATTTTCCTGTGCCAGGCCGGCATCATCCCCTACGTCACGCGGCTCGTCTGCCACGAACGTATGCCGGCCAGCTTGGATTTCAACTTGAACATTGTGTATATTTTTAGCGGTTACTTTCATGATTAACTCCTTAGAGCTTCGTTAGACTTTCATTCGACCCTAGCGGGGTGGAAATGTATCCAACGACATTTCCAAGGTAAAGGGCAATGCGCAACCGTTCATATTTCGGGTTGCGATTTGATGCGAGTACGGGCTTGCAACCAGGCTTGAACAGTCGCGATGTAAACCGCATGACTCCAGGTGAGCGGGCTGACCGATAGTGGATCATTGGTGTAGGGATTGACCTGCTCGGCCAACACGCCGCTAGGCGGAGCACGGGCAGCCACCCATTCGAGCAGGCTGAGCGAGCGCTGGAGGTTTTCGACATTCCTGGCGGTAACGGCGTACCATTCCGCCAGCCACAAGGTGGTGATGAACCAGGGATTGCCAGGGACATTCCCTATATCCTGGCTAACCTGGTGGTAGTTGTCGTTTTCATAACGGGCAATGCCGCCGACTTCGGTTTTGATCCACAGGCGCTCGCGGATGGCCGACATGGTGGCGACGATCTTGGGATCATCCGGCGCGTACATGCCGAACTGCCACAGCCCGGTGAGAGAAGCATCGATAACGGGATCAATTTCCCATTCCCCGGAAGAAGCGCGGTTGATCATACAGGCAAAACGACCCCGTTCTGGAAGCCAAAGATGTTCATCTGTTCCGGATTTGATCTCGTCCGCAGCCTGGCGGTATTTTTCTGCCCGGTCGGTTTCGCCAAATGCCTCGGCAAATTTTGCCCCTGCTTGCAGCCGTCCCCAGGTAGCGGCTACCGTCCAACCCAGCACCCCATAACGTTCCTCCCACAGATCGTAGCTGGGCAGTGGCAAGCCAGTTTCCGGGTCGCGGAATTCCGCCAAGAAATCTGCCATCGGGCAGATCAGAGAACGGTAGAGCGGCTTGATGAAGTACACGTCGCCGAAGCGCTCAAAATGCCCCACAAGGCCCATAGCACCAGAGCGGTCTCGTCTTCCTGAATGGGCAGGTTTTTCTTTCCATCCCGTCGCCAGGGATGCCAGGAGGATGCCAGGGAGCCATTTGGGTTGTACTTGTGCAGCAGATGGCCCTGGCGCGTGAGGGCACGTTGGCAAAATTCGAAGAAAGCGCGTGGCAGGTCGATGTATCCGGCACGATTAAGCGCATTGGCAACCAGAGCCCCATCGCGTGGCCACATGTAACTGTAGGTATCCCGAACGGCGGATGATATATCGGAATCGTTGGCAGCGATGATCGCGCCATCGTTGTCGATCTGGGTGCGGATGGTTAAAAGACTGCGCTTGTATTCGCGGGCAACCGTATCTGGCAGATCCGCCAGGTTAGGCGGGTGACTTTTCAACCAGAGTTTCCAGAACGCGGCCGTACGGTCAAGATAGGCATGCGGGCCGCGTTTGCGGACAGCGCGGTTGATGGCAGTAACCCCTTCGAAATCTTTGGCGGTTGCCAGCCAATACCAGACCCTCCTGGCCTCCTTGCCAGAAATGTGCACAGTAAACCCGACCGTTGAATTGACCGAACCGTGGGCCACATCGCTGCCTGAAAGATGTCCGTCTTCGGCATCGCGCCAGGTACCTTCCAGGTTATGGATTGCTTTAAGCCCACAAGCCCATTGGTGGACGCCTGCCACGAGTCCCGCTTTTGTGCTTCCATCCGCCTCGAAGGGCGCCTGGGCTGCTTCTACCACCCCATTGATCAAAAACCAATGCAATCCTTTGTAGTGAATGAGGGCACGGCGTTCCGGCTCAGAGTAAGCCGTGTCGCCAACTTCGTTCTTGTCGATGTGAAAGTCATGATGGAAGAACAGGCGCACTTCTCGGGCGCTGCCTGAAGGGATGCGAATGTCGAAGCGACGCAGGAACAAGTTCTCGTGGAAATCCACCGCTTCGCTGACGTGCAGTTCGACGTCCAGGTCAGGATGGTAAAGGCGCACGTCCGAAACCAGGGTTTCAGGCTGGTAGCGGACGTCACGCTCCCAGCGCGCATCCAGCCAGCGGAACTGTCCGCTGACCCATACACCGGTGCGGAACGGGTGTCCGAGAGCATGGTTCTCCTGGCCTACATGTGGATAATATAAATCGCGGATTTGGTGAGTTTGGTCGAAGGCAACCAGCAGTTTTCCGTTTCCAAGTGGTACGTTTCTGGGCATGCGAATTCCTCACAAAATTCAGAAAATCTCCTTTGGATCTTTGTGATAATAGGAAAGCCAACTCTGCTCATTCCTTACCAGGTTGGTTTTTATTCGACTATAATTTACTCATGCAGCGCGATAATCAGACTTGGCTGGCAGACCTGTATTCGGAGGGTGAACAACGTGACAGTGCCCTGAACGATCTGCGAGACGTCTTGTTGCGCGTTCTCCCCAATGCCCTTTCCCGTTACCTTTCGCCTGAAGATGGACACTTTGATGCCTTCCTGGACAATGTAGCACAGGAAACGCTCTTGCGCGTGATCGACCGGCTGGACACTTTCGAAGGCCGCAGCCAGTTCACAACCTGGGTGTATAAGATAGCCATCCGCATCGCCTTGAGCGAACTGCGCCTACGCAAATGGAAGGAAGTCTCCTTGGATAGGTTGGAAGAAGGCAGCGGACCGGACCAAATGCCGTCCGAGAAGTTTGCATCTTCCGACCCTACTCCGGAAGCAGTTGTGGAGCAAAAAGAAGCGATGGCACTGATCCAGCGGATCATTCAAGAGGAGTTGACCCCTCGTCAAAAGACGATCATGATGGCAATCAACGTACAGGGCGTGCCGTTGGATGTTATCGCGCAACGCTTGGGCACCAACCGGAATGCCCTTTATAAGATGATGCACGACGCACGACTGAAACTAAAACATCGCCTTGAGCGGGAAGGGGTATCGCCTGAAGAGTTACTCAAGGTGTTTAGTAATTAATTTGCCAGGATAGGTGTCATTAGTACAATGAAAAAAATCTTTGGTTGGTTTAGAAAGAGAAAAAATCCGCGAATGGATTCTTCTGACATGATGAAGAATTTAATCATTAAGCTTGCTGTTACGGAAGAACAGGAACTTTCCTGCGATGATGTGCACGAAATCTTGGATCAGTTTACCGAATTGAAAATGCGCGGCGAGGATGTGGTTTATTTGATGCCATTGGTTCAAAAGCATCTGGACTTGTGTCCCGATTGCAGGGAAGAACATGAAGCCTTGTTGCGGGCTCTTGAATTTGAGAAGCACATGGATGAATAAAAACAGACTGGCGATCAATCGCCAGTCTGTTGGTTTACAGACAAACGGCTATATGACGGTGGAAAAAAGGTTTATTACCAAGCTGGCCTGAATTTATACTTGTATTCCAGATATATACCCCGCCGGACCTATCATCGTCATATTGTAATTCCTGTTTTTCTTACAAATTAGGACTTACGCATATCGCGAAAAGATACCGAAAATAGGGGGGCGTGCGCAGCACGCCCCCCTATTTTCGGACCATCTCTGTATTTTTGCGTAAGTCCTGAATATTTTAAGTTTCATCTATCGCGTGCTTCCCACAACTGAATCAGTTCGCGGTGAGCAGGCACACGTTCCAGAAAGGTAGCGCGAATGGCAGGCTCGATTATTTTGTCGGCGATGGTCATCAGCCTGTTATGTGCCTGCTGAAGCATATCGGCAGCACGCTCATCGTTACAACCCTGAAAAACATGGTAACAGGTCAGATAGATCTGGATCGGCTCATCCACTCCCTCGAGCGGATGTTTCGCCAGATAATCCAAAACCTCTTCCACAAATTCTAATGCTCCCGTGCCCTCACCCTGCTTCCATTTTGTGTCTGCCAGCCCGGCAACGGCCTCCATTGCCAGGGCCTTGCGCTCCAGCGCGGACCACCCGTCACGCGAGCGGATAAACGCTTCCTCGGCTTGTGAAAGTTTTCCGCGCTCCCTGAACACATACCCCAGGTGCAGCCAGGCGTAAGCCTCCGGGTCGGCCAGATCGTTTTGTTGCGCCAGGAGCAGCGCTTCCCGACCCCATTGTTCGGCAAGTTCCAGACGCCCTAACTTGCGATTGACCGTACACAGGTTATGACAGGCATGACTCTTCTGAAAAGGATCGCCGATCTCATGCGATATCTGGCGCGAGCGTTCATGATACGGCAGCGCGGCCTCCAACTCACCCAAAGCTGCATTGACGAAGCCGATGGCGTTTTGGATGCGTGCTTCCGAAGGGCGATTGCCAGTGGATCGGATCAATTGCAGGGCTTCTTCAAGGTACGCGCGACCCGTTACATAGTCCGTTGCTTCGATCGAGTTAACACCCAGATAAAGCAAAATAGCCTGCTCTTGAGAGCGCTTTCCCAGCCTGTGCATGATTTGCAAGGCCTGTTGCAGGTAGTTAACACCCTGTTGACGCTCATCTAAATGAAGCGAAACCCTACCGAGATGAAGTAATATCTCTCCCTCTAAGGCAAGGTCGTTTACCTTTCTCGCCAGCGCCAACCCCTCTTCAAGATTGTTGCTACTTTGGCGTAATGTACCATTCCAATCATAAATTCGTCCTAAAAGCAAAAAAGCACATGCCAGACGGGAAGGTTCTCCCAACCCATCTGCCAGAGCCAGCGCTTTTTCCCCCTGTTGGATGGAAGACTCTACTTTTGCCTGCCGCAGTAACAGACTGGCTTGGCGGGTCAACAAATCTATCTGGAACGGCACTTTATCTGACGGCTCCAGGTCCGATTCACTCTCCAGGGCAGATAACGCCTGTGCCAGCATTAGTTCCCCTTCATCTGAAAGTCCAACTGTTTCATAAAAGTCAGCCAGAGCGCGGACACTACTATGCAGAGTGCGTAGATGTCCATTCGATGTCCCCCAGCGCCAGGCTTCACGCACGTTGTCCAGATTTTCCTGGATCAATTTTATAGCCGCCTGTGGGTTTGTTCCCTGCAAAGCATCCTGTTGCGCAGCGACTAGCCCGGTGAAGTAGGCACTGTGCCTCTCAGAAACAGCCTTTCGTGCATCTTCGCCCCTTTCTGACAATTTCTCCAAGGCGAACTGGCGGATGGTTTCATGCATGCGGTAACGTTTGTGCTCGGCATCTTGACCGAAGACGATTAAAGACTGGTCCACCAGGCTGCCAAGGGTATCAGCACAGGCCTCGTTTTCGAGATCAATTGCCTCAGCGGCTTCCAGCGTCCAGCCACCGGCGAAGACAGACAGTTGTTGGAACAGGATGCGCTCCCGTTCGTTCAGCAAGTCATAACTCCAATCGATCAAGGCCTGCAGGGTTTGTTGGCGCGGCAGACTCCCGGAAACATGTGATCTTAACCAGCGGAAGCGTTGATCCAGCCTTTTGGAAATCTCCTCCACCGGCATGAAACCGGTACGCGCAGCCGCCAGCTCGATCGCCAACGGAATCCCGTCCAGGTGCCCGCAGATTTGTGCTACGGATGGGGCATTGGAGTCCGTGACGGAAAAACTGAGTAGCGCCTGCATGGCGCGGCTGACGAAAAGTTGAATGGCATCGTAGGCTAAGGCTGCCGAGGCGGTCAGCGTTTCTGTCGCTTCAAGAGGCGGAGATGGCAATGGGTGCACACGCACCACCTGCTCCCCTTCCAGGTGCAGCGGGATGCGACTGGTGGCGAGCAGTCTCAAACCCGGTGCAGCCTCGCACAGAGCTTTGACCAGTTGCGCGCTAGGTTCGATCAGGTGCTCACAATTATCCAGAATCAACAACAGAGACTTGTCACGCAGGTGACTGGCTATGGTGCGCGTCAGTGAGCGCCTCGGATCTGGAACGATCTTAAGCGCGGAGGCTACCGCGGCGGGGATTGCGGTGGCTTCGGTTACCCCGGCCAGTTCAACCAGCCAGAACTCCATCGTTAAAGTGATTCACTACGTTATGGGCCACTTGTAACGCCAGGCGGGTCTTGCCCACTCCGCCGGTTCCAGCCAGAGTCACCACTTGAGCGGCTCCGTCTTCGAACAGTTTCTGTAGCTGTTCGATTTCCTGCTCCCGCCCGATAAATCGCGAGAGTGGGGTGGGCAGGTTATGACGTGACTGGGGCGTATCCGTTTGGGTGGGCGCCAGGGCGCGGATCTGCTCCGCCAGCAGGACCGTTTCAGGCGCGGGAGGCACGCCCAGTTCGTTCGCCAACAAGCGGCGGCAGGTTTCGTATTGATCCAGCGCGGCACTGCGACGGCCTGCGGCGGCCAACAGGCGCATCAATTGACGGTGAGCGCGCTCAAGTAGGGGATCAAATTCGAGCAGACGCTGGACATATTGATTGGCAGCCTCCACTTGACCGGCGTTCTCGTGGAAATCTGCCAGTTCTTCCAGTGCAGTGGTGATTTGCAGGTGCAGGCGTTCCCGTTGGATGAAGAGCCACTCGTCGAAGGCGGGGCAGTCGCCAAGGGAAAAGCCGGCCAGGAATTCGCCGCGTACCAGTTCGACGGCCTGGGCCAGTCGTTCGGCGCATTCGGAGCACTCGAGGCGGCTGGAATGTCCATGGGCGCGCGTAGCAGCTATCAGGTCCAGAAAGAGCGTGACGTCCAGGGTGTGATTGCTGTGGGGATTGAAGCCCAGGTCGAGGCGCGTCCCGATCAAATAAGGGTCTGAGTCATCCTGATCACTCTCAATACGTTTGCGCACCTGTGACCAGGTGACGCGCAGGTTATTCTGAGCGGCAGCGGTGGGTAGTTCGGGCCAAAACAGCCCCAGCAGCGACTCGCGACTGTGCAGATGATCTGATTCGATGGCAAGATAGGCAAACAACGCCAATGCCTTGCGCTTGGGAAAGGTGATCTCCCCTGTTTGTGAGTGGGCAATCTGGGGCGAACCGAGAAATGAGAGATTTAATTTGGACAAATGCGACCTAAATAATGATGAAGTAATGGTAGCTACTCATACTGTTAACTATACACTATGAAAAGAGACCTTTGAAGTGAACTCAACTGATCTGATGCCAAAACCCGAAACCAGCTACCGTTCCTACCTGCTGCGCCTGTGGCATGGGGATGAACCCGGCTTTGAATGGCGCGCCATGCTTGAAAACGTGACAGAACCGGGTGAGCGACGTTACTTCAAAGATATCGAGAGCCTGGCGGCTTACCTGTTGATGCAACAAGATGAAAAACAGCCTGAGGCGGAAGGAGATGATGAATGAAATTGAATTGTGAATGAATAACTACACAACACAGTAAACGATTTTATTTCTAAAATTTTTACACAAGGAGCAATAGATATGAAACAAATGATTCAAAAAACAACCCACTTCGGACTCAGCCTGTTCCTGCTGGCTGTACTAGTGGCAGGAATGCTGGCAATAGTACCGACTGGCTCGGTTTTAGCTTATGGCGCCGTGGATCAGCAATTTGTAGGAATAGGCAATGTAGAAAACTCCTTTTCTACAACAGATATAGGGCAGACCTTTGTTCCAACCGTAGACAATCTGATTGCTGTAGATGTATATGGCTTCTCATTTACAACGGATCCGCAGGTACGGGTAAGTATTCACGATGGCAATCCGGATGGTACAGAGTTAGCTGCTGCCACGATAACTTGGGGATCTGGATGGCAGCATGTTGACTTCGGAGCACCCATCTCGTTGACGCCCGGGAATACCTACTCAATTCTCCTGCATGCAATCAGCGGTAACCCTGCCTTTAACGTTGGTACCGGCTATTCCAATGGGAGTTATTGGGAATGTAATATAACCTGCACCTCATATGATTTTGACCTTGGATTTAAGACGTATTACGAGGCGGTGTGTCCCGCTGGTCAATATGATAACGGCACTGGCTGTGTGCCTGCCTCGCCGGGCTATTACGTACCCGTCGCGGGCGCTACGTCACAGACCCCCTGCCCGGTAGGTACTTACCAGGATCAAGCTGGTGCAATCTCGTGTAAACCAGCTTCTGCGGGCAGCTATGTGAGCGCAACGGGCGCTACAACGGCAACACTCTGCCCGGTAGGTACTTACCAGGATCAAACTGGTGCAATCTCGTGTAAACCAGCTCCTGCAGGCAGTTATGTGAGCGCAACAGGCGCTACGTCGGCAACATTTTGTCCGGCAGGCACTTACCAGGACCAAGCTGGTGCAACCTCGTGTATCCCGGCTCCTGCAGGCAGCTACGTGGACACAACCGGCGCTACGTCGGCAACGCCCTGCCCAGCAGGATATACATCTGAAGCTGGCGCAGTGGAGTGTACTCGCATCAACACGGCACCTACAGCTAACGCTGGCGGGCCCTACTTAGGCGCGATCAATACATCTATTGCTTTTGACGGCTCCGCCTCCTCCGACCCGGAAAGCGATTCCCTGACCTACGCCTGGGATTTCGGCGACAACAGCAGCGGCACAGGCGAAATGCCCACTCACAGCTACAGCGAAGCGGGCATCTACACCGTCTGCCTGACGGTCAATGACGGTGATCTGTCATCCGATGCCAACTGCACGATGGCGGTCGTTTATGACCCGAGCGCGGGCTTCGTCACTGGCGGCGGCTGGATCGACTCCCCGGCAGGGGCCTACGCGGCTGACACATCCCTGAGTGGAAAAGCCACCTTCGGCTTTGTCGCCAAGTATAAAAAGGGCGCGAATGTGCCGGATGGCAACACCGAGTTCCAATTCAAAGCGGGCGACTTGAACTTCCACAGCACCAGTTACGAATGGCTGGTGGTGGCAGGTAACAAGGCGCAGTTCAAGGGTGAAGGCACGATCAATGGACAGGGCAGTTACAAGTTCATGATCTCGGCTGATGACGATAACCCCGACACCTTCCGCATCCAGATCTGGGGTGACAACGGAACAGTCTACGACAACGGATCGCAGCAGTCCTTGGGCGGCGGCAGTATCGTTGTGCACAAGGGCAAGTAATTCTGATCGAGTACGTTTAGAAATACAAAGAGGTGGGCAGGTAAAACTGTCCGCCTCTTCTAATATCTCTATTGCTTGCTGATTGATTTCTTAAACAAACACTCTCCATATTCTTGAATATGGAGAGTGTGGCATGATCTTTGCGGTGATATGTTTACGCGGTATGTTGAGGTTGCTGTAACGAGGGTCGGAATTTATACCCATACACGATCATCCCCTTTTCA
>CAWAVQ010000023.1:0-39702 GCA_963785535.1 uncultured Chloroflexia bacterium
TCAAATCCAATCATTGAAACATGCACAGTTGCACCATCTAAAATCCAATCCCGATCAGAATAGGCCCAAAAAATGTCACCAGTTTCTTTTATTTTTCCAAGAACTTTGCGATTTACACCACCACGAATGCCTTGAGTTGCCAAGTAAACCAGCACGCTTTGCTTTTCCTTTTTCAATCATCGCGCGCGCTTTTTCGAACCAGTAACAAACCAAATCTGCAAACGCGGCACACGTCCATCGTAGAGTTTGAAAGAGTGCATCTACATATTCATCGCCCAAGTTCAGCGCGAATTCTGTTTGCCACCCAAAAACGGCGGGTTGCCGATGATGACGTCTGCTGCTGGCCAATCTGGTTCAAGCTCAAGTTTCCCAGTTATTGAGGTCGTAAGCCAGCAACGGCATCCATATGCAGGATGTTCTTGACCTGCTTGAGAATGGGTTCGCCCGGCAAACCATAGCCGTTATCCCGCAGCCATTGGATGTAGCCGATCTGGATGGTCATTTGCGCCAGTTCGTGGGCGTATTCGTTGGTCTCGATGCCGTATAACTGCGCCGGCGTGACCGAGACGAAGAAGCGCCCCGCGCCCATTTCGTCCGAGAAGTTGATGACTTCTTTTTGCAAATCCAGCAGCAGGCGCAAGGCCACATACAGGAAATTGCCGCTGCCACAGGCCGGGTCCAACACTTTGATCGCCGCGATCTGATCGGCGAAGGCGCGCAACTTTCCACTGATCTTATCGATAGCGTTGGCCCGTTTTTTGCCGGTCAACCCTTCCGCTTCAACCTTTAACGTTTGGCATTCAACTTGCAACGCTTTCCATTCACGGCGCAAGGGAGCCATCAGGGCAGGTTCCACGATCAGGACGATGTCTTCTTCGCCCGTATAGTGTGCGCCCAATTGGGAACGCTTGCTCGGGTCGAGTCCGCGCTCGAACAGGGTCCCGAAGATGGAAGGCTTGATCGCGCCCCAATCCAGCGCGTCGATATTGGCGATGATGTCCATATCTGCGCCGTCCAAGGGCAGGACGTGGTCATCGTCGAATAGCCCGCCGTCGAAGTACAGGATTTTGTCCGCGCCGAAGTAGCCGCCCGTGTTCATGGCGCGGAAGAGCTGCCTGAGCACTTCGGAGAAATCCTTCGAATTACGGCGCGTCTGGTCCAGCAAACGCGGGAACAGTCTCTCCGGCAGCAGTCCGATGTCTTCCGCGAACAGGCAGAACAACAGCCGGATCAGAAAATGCGCGATCTCCTGCGGGGCATCCCCGTATTTGCGCAGGTTCTCGGCCAGTCTGGAAAAATGCGCCGCGGCTTCTTGCGTGACGCTTTCGACCGTTTCCTGCGGTTTGAGTTGCTCGGGCTCCGTGAAAACCATCTTGAGAATTTTGATGTTCTCGGGGTCGAGCATGTCATCTAGCGTGATGACAAATTTTCGTGTAGGAAGATTGGTGTAGTTCGTCCGGATGATGATCTGATTGATATCGGAAACAACCAGGAGGGGCGGATTCCGCAGCGCGTCTCTATACCCGAGCAGTTGGTCATAGGCCTTGGACAAATCCGCATCTTTGGATTTGTACTCCCACCCGAAGTACCCCAGTTTGGCCACGTCCGCCCAACCCTGTCCGCCGCTGGTTTTGGCCGCGCCCATTTCAAAGGCAAAGTGTGTACCGGTCGGGTCCGATTCGTTCGGCGTTGGATGACCGACCAGATGGCACAGGTCGATGAAATGTTCCTGGTAGGTTTGCTTCTCGCGTGAAGTCACGCGCTTCCATTTGCTGACGAAATCTTGCGGCGTAAGAGTCATAAGTGGGTCCCCATTAAAACGGTTGTGCTGGTTACTGTGTGCTGCGTAAATAGCTGAACTCAAACACGTGTTTCTCTCAAACCAATCCGGCGCAAAAGTTCGTTTATTTATGCAAGAAGCAGTAGATCGTTACGGTACAAGTATACAGGAAAACCCTCCCCGGGGGATATGGAAATCATTGCGAAACATAGACCTGACAGGTCTTGGAGATCTGTCAGGTCTCTATCTCGCGGTAAACTGACTGTAAGGTGAATTTCTCAGAAATCAAGTTACACTGGGAAAGAGCATCTCGAAGGTTTTTTATCGTACGGAAAACCTTTGGGACGTTTTCCGGGGGAAGATTCTCTCTTTTTATGCACAATCCAAACCAATCCTAATTCGCCAAATCAATACAGGATCAATACAGGATTAATACAGACTAAATACAGCCAGGTAAGGCTACCTTTGAGCATCCTTGAGCTACCTTCGAACTACAACGTATGAAGCGACCGGGATCGCCTGCCCCGCTTCCATAAAAGGGAAAACAGCGGGGCCTGCCCCGTTTCCACACAACAAATGGAGCCGGGGCCTGCCCCAGCGCATGAGCGCTAGAGTCGGGGCTGGACGAGGGAGCAGTACCCCATTCGGGGCACGTTCCACTGCGACCACGATAGTCCCGTGAACGTAGTGAGCGGGATCGTCCGTCCCGCCTGTCCCTGTTAGGGGAGCGCACGAGCACCGTAACCGGGGTCGGGCGGAGGAGCACTCTGATGCGACTACCGCCCACCCCGACACATGAGTGTCGGGGAACCAAAAGGTACTTTTCATCGTCATCTTTTTATGAGAAGACAGAGAAGGTTTGAAAGCATTTCGAACCAGAAGCGCTGTTTTTTCGGGCGCAAAACCCTTAGGATCTGAATTTCAACCACTCCCTGTAATAGTTACAGAACCGGCTTGATATCGACGATTGGTGTTCCATCGATGGCCTCGATGGGAGCAACCTTCAACTTCTGCCCGGCCACCTCTAAAACGGTAACTTGATGCAGGCCGATCGGGTTGGGGCGGTCCTGTGAGCGGGTCGCAAATACACCTTTCAACGGCGCTTCCTGTCTCCCGCGCGGGTGGACTTGAAGTGTGTCACGTTGTGCCAGGTGCAGCCATGTCAAAACGATCAAATTGTCTCCGGCCTTGATTCCCATCAATCCTTGGGCAAATTGGGGTGATACTTCCAGCCAGGCTTCATAACCGCCCTCGCTGCCTTGCATGGGAGCCTGCGCAAGATCGGTCAACTCGGAATGTATGAGCCCAATGGGTTCGATCATATAACTGTTTTTGGTCATAGCGTTTCTCTCTACGTTTCATTCGTCGAGCCATCCACCAATACATGCTCAAATACTGGTTGGCGCTCTTCGTAATATTGGATGTAATTCTCCCAATCCCGCAGCTTGGCCAGGTCGCGGGCATCCCCGCGCTGTGCGAGACGCTGCCTGCGGATTTCTGGGGCACAGGATACATAATGCACCTCCACCGGTCCGCCCAGAGTTTGGGATAGCTTCGACGGCCAGTCTGGATCTCTTAGCTCCTTCGTAAAGGGGCCGACCACTACAACTTCCTGAAAGGGGACGTTTTCACGGGCGACGTCGAACAGAGTCTCGTAGATCGGTTCGCGGTAAGTACGTTTGAAATAGTCCGAATCGCGATCATTCGGGTCACGTCCGGATTCGCGCAGCGCTACGCGTACCAGCCGCTCGCTGGCTGTATCGATATCCAGTAAGACTGCGTGCTGGGCAGCAGCCAGCTTTCTGGCATAGGTGGTTTTGCCCGCGCCCGGGCTGCCGCAAACGATATAAGTGGTATGCACGCTTTCCATTTTTAAGCTTTCTCCAATCCAGTGGTGTCAAATGTCTTATCATCCTCTAGAAGGACGGACGTTTGAGTAAACAGTAATATAATGCCAAAATCGGGAGATTTTGAACTCCCAATATATGGTAACCTTAAGGTGACTTGATATGAAAAATGTGTTACTCATGCGACATGCAAAGTCCAGTTGGAAAGGCGCCTCCCTGCCCGACCACCAACGACCATTGAACCAGCGCGGGAAACGTGATGCGCCGCGCATGGGCAAGTTCTTGCAGGAACAGGGCATCCTCCTGGATGCCATTCTGTGTTCGACGGCCGTCCGCGCCAGGCAAACAGCAGCAGGCTTATTGAAAAAGTACACGTTCGAGGGCGAAGTCCAATACTTCGACGATCTGTATCAAGCCGGCCCAGAGACGATCATCTCCATTCTCAACCGGTTGCCAGAAAAAGTCGACAGTGCTATGGTCATCGGTCATAATCCGGGCATGGATGACTTTCTGGAACTGGTTTGTGACGAGTGCGGACATATGCCCACTGCTTGTGTGGCATACATAAAATATCCCATCGAAGGGTGGCTTGATTTGCGCACAGAAACGTTGGGAGAGTTGATCCATCTTTGGGAGCCGCGAGAGATTTAGTCGTTGTTCTACCAAATATTGGAAAGAGTTCCGGCCTGACCTATGAAACCGGAACTCTTTGCTTTCTAGGTGAGTACGTAGAAAATCCGCATTTATCAGGCATCCTTTTCGAAAGGATAGGTCAGCTTGCTGGGACGCAACATGCGCAGGATGTCTTTCAGGATTTCGACCGCGCTGACTGCGATCACGATGATCAGGATGACCGGTACCATCGTGCCGAACAGGACGGTCAGTGCGATCCCGGTTTGTGAATCGATCGTTGTAGAGAAAAAGGTTAGCAGGGACGGTCCGCGCAGCATAGCCGTGGCAATGCCGATGGCGACGATTTGCAGGCCAATGTGCAACCAGCGGGTTAGAGCGCTCCACGTGCCCTCACGTAGCAGCCAGATGTCCAGGATGATAGTCAGGATGCCGCTCAGGTTGATCCAGGGAAGATAGCGGAAGAAGGCCTCGGACAGACCGGCGATTTGGACCCAGGTCCCACTTTCCATGTTCCAGATCCCAACAATTTGCGGGTAGAAATTGAAGATCATCAGCGCGGCGACGGTAAAGATGATGCTGGCAACCATATCACCGATCTTGACCCGGCTCGGATCCGGTTCTTTGGTCAATTCGGCAGGCGTCCATTTTTCCGCGCCTTCTACTGCGCCTTCCGGCATAACCCGTTCCAGGATGGCGAAGACCAGGGTGACATTGCCAAAGGCTGCCACCAATGCGCTGACCAGACTGGCCACGAACCTGCCCAGCGCACTCAGCAATTCGGGGGAGGTCATTCTCGTATTGACGACTGAAACGATCGTGGCAACCGACAGACCTAAGGTCACCGCGAACAGCACAATTCTCAACACCAGCGTGTAGAGGTGGAACATGCGTGGCCCGATCAGATATGGATGTGTTTGATACGTAGCAGCGACTTTTCGGGGCGCGCCGTATTCCTGTAATAACTCTTCTGCTAGCGCTTCATCTGCCGGACGACCGGTCTGCTGGCTGCGGTCCTCAAGCATGTCCTCCAGCGTAGAGCGTAGCTCGGCCTCGATGTCGAGCCGGTTCTTGCGTGGCAAATACTTGCCGACTTCAGTTACGTAGCGATCTATGAGAATTTCTATTTCAACATTCCTTCCATCATGGAAACGATCTTGTTCCATTCTTCCTGGAGCCGGGGCAGCAGTTCCTGCCCTTCCGGGCTGATGACATAATAACGACGTGGGCGCGAGCCTTCCGTATTCCAGTCCGAACTCAGCAACCCTTGCGATTCCAGGCGACGTAGCAGGGGATAGAGCGTACCCTGGTCGATTTCCAGTCCCTGCTTTGAGAGCAGTTTCAGCAGCGAATAACCATATTGTTCCTCATCCAATTGACTGAGCACGGCCAATACGATCACGCCTCGTCGCAACTCGTTGATTGTATTTTCATACATCTCATTGGTTGTCATATCTTATCCTTTGTTACATTATACTGTATGTAAAATAGTATGTCAAGATATCAGTATGTCATTGCGAGCCGTCCTGAGCGGAGTGTTCTTCAGCGTAGTCGAAGGATGGCGAAGCAATCTCCTGATAAAGCGACCGTACTTTGGTACTTACGGACTGCCAGTAACTTTTTCCCTTATAGAACGACTGTAAGGGAAACACCGCTAAAAAATCGGTGAAACTTTATTGTTTTGGAAAAGGAGATAACTCATGACCCACGTAATTACCAGCCTGTGCTTGCGCGACAACGGCTGTATCGATGTCTGCCCGGTGGAATGCATCAGTCCCGGCGAACCAGCAACACAATGGCCCACTTTTTATGTCGACCCTCAAACTTGCATCGACTGTGGCGCTTGCGTGCCCGAATGTCCGTTTTCTGCTATTTTCCCCGCAGATGAAGTCCCCACTGCCTATCGCGCTTTGGGCGGCGAATTGATCAACCGTCCCGACCTGACCGGCCAATATCATAGCAGAAATCATTATGGCGAACCGGTAGTCCTGGAAACCACCAAGGTCCTTGCGGCGGGCGAGGTGGTCGATCTGACTACCAGCATCCTGGAGAACGAAACATACTACAGGTAAGCTGTCAGCCCGCGCAGGGGATTCTCCGAATGCTTGAAACGCCCGTACCACAGCGCCAGCGGATATAGCAAGACCAGACCAACCAGCCAGTATGGCAGCATAGCCAGGATGCTGGTCCCTTTAGGCGTGAAAAGCCGGCCCATCAGCATATACAGCGCCAGATGCAGGACGTACACGAACAGGGGTGCGCTTCCGAACGCGACCAGCGGTCTGCTCGCCGTTTGGAAGCGCTGTCCTGAGCCGTCGGGTTGAGCCTGCCGTCGTCGAGCACCGCACCGGCGTGCTCGCGGCACGAACGGTGCCGAAACCCCGCTGAAGGGCCGCCTCTACCTTTGAGAATCCCCACAAGACGATCAGGTTGACTCCCATTGTCAGGAACATGTAAACCAGGCTGGGCGGATACTTGACCACGTTCAGGAAGTCGATCCAGGTATTCCCCGCGCGCGGACGGATGTTCCCAAAGCCGTTCCCGTAACGCACGATAACGAATAAAACCAGCAAGACCAGGCCTATCCAGAGTCCCTTCTGATAGGCTTTTTTCTCGTCTGCCAGCAGCCAGTGACCAAACAGCATCCCGAAGACCACCAGTTCCAGCCAGGGTAGCACGGGATAGTTCGACCAGAACGCCGCGCCGCCACCGCTGTACAGCAGGATCAGTCGCCATTTCGCGTGGCTGATGCTGGTCCACAGGCTGGGGTCAGGATGCAGCCATGCGGTTCCGACCAGCAGGCCCAGGGTCAGGATGAGAAGCGCAGTGGGATTCAGTCGCAGCAGGAACCCCCCGATGATCATCGTTCCGCCTAAAGCGATCAGCACGCCGATGTATGTTTCAGGGAAGAGCTCCGGTCCTGCCTTCCAGATGAAATTGACGACCAACAGTTGCAGCGCGATCAAGACCGTTCCACGTACCCAGAAATGGCTGGCAATTTTCCACGTCCCCCACCCTTGCTTCCGGCGGGATTCGGAGAAGAGCAACATGCCGACGCCCATCAGAAAGAAAAAGCCCGGTGCGCAGAAATGCGTCACCAGGCGGGTCAGGAAGGGCAGGGCGGAGTTGTAGGCAGGGAAAGCGCCGCCCCATTGCTCTCCCGAAGAATGTTGTTGGGCGACGAAGTAATTGGCGTGGTCGAGCGCCATGAAGACGATGATCAGGCCGCGCAGGGCGTCGAGCGGATATAGACGCTTGCTGTTTGCGCTACTCATCCGACGTGTAGTACGGCAGATAGTCCTCCCTGACGGGCGAAAATACCTCTACCACCACCGACGGCTCGATTGCGGTGGCTCCATGCTCTACATCTCCCGCGATATTCCAACTATCACCGGGCTTCGCGATGTAATGCTCGCCATTCACCAGGAAATCCATGTGCCCGGAAACCAGATACCCGGTTTGTTCGTGCGGATGATGGTGTGGCGGAATGATCGCGCCTTTTTCCATTCTGACTTCAGTTGTCAGGGTGTGCTCTCCGTGCACCATGGTCTTGAGATGGACACCCTTGACGATTTCTGTGTGTTTACCGATATTGGATCTTTTGAACATAATATCCCTACAATCCTTTCGATGCCTTTGCTGCTATCCAAAATGTTGCACTCATTATAAGTATAAATACAGGGAGAGTCCAATTGCTAAACATAACCTTCGGGTTGTCAAAACGTCTTGGTGATAGATCCTTTGTTCCCAATCCGATCATTTTCACGGCGAAAAGCGCTACATTTGGCCGAATGGAAGATGCTAGGAGAACGCCAAAAATGGCGATCTTTGCGGGCTCCGCGACAGGAGTAAATCATGAAAAAGATATATCTGTTGGCCATACTTGCATTGTTGATATCCAGTCCGGGTTGCTCATCTTCTTCAGATCTGCCAGATAAAGGGGAAGCCACAGTTGCGCCTGCCGTTCAGGTGTATTTTCAGGATGATTTTTCGAATGAGACAGCCGGTTGGACCCGAGTTCGTACGGATGACAGGATCACAGATTATGACAATGGTGTTTATCGTATCTTTGTGAATCTGGGTAATGAGGATTATTTGGGGACCCCGGGATTATCTCTGCCGAGCGATGTGCGTGTGGAAGTGGATGCCACCAAGGTAGCTGGCCCCGACAATAATGATTTTGGGATACTGTGTCGTTCTCAAGACAACAACAACTTATATCAATTTGTGGTATCAAGTGATGGTTATGTCGGGATATTAAAATTGGTGGATGGCTCTATACAAAGCATTGCCGCTGAAACGCTCATTGCAAATTCTGCCGTCAACATGGGGAATGTAAAAAATCATATAAGGGCCGATTGCATTGGCAATACACTCACACTATATGTAAATGGCCAAAAAGTTTCAACTGCACAAGATACCGCCTTCATGAGCGGCGGAGATGTTGGAGTTTTTGCCGGAACATATGATACTCCCGGCGCGGATATACATTTTGACAATTTCATTGTCACCGCGCCGTAGAAATTTGATTCCTTTTGCAATTCCTAAGCATCTTTTGTTTCAGGCGTGTGTTTTCCACCAGATATGCTTTCTATCACTCGCAGCATTTTTTCGTAATGCGAACCCTTCCAATACACCTGATCACAAGCCGGGCAGAGCTTGAAATCAAAGAAATACTTCTTCGTCAACGGCTCCAACTTCTCCAAGATCATTTCTTTCTCGACCGGTTCCAGGAGATGATTACAATTCAAGCAGCGTTGGAACGGCCTGACCCATTTCACCAATCCATACCTTTGGACGACTTCGTGTAGTTGTTCTGTTGAATTGAGACTGCGCAATAAATAGCCCTGCATGATGACCTTGTGCATCAAGCAGCAGCCGATCACGGGTTAGCAGGACACGCTCTTCCTCAACGCTGACACGTACCAGTTCATCATCTTCGTAACCATTATCATACAGACAATCCAAGCCTAGCATACGCAGGTGGGAAGCTAAGCGCCCCAAATGACCGTCCAGCACGAAGCGCGGTTCTTCCGTCAAATTAACAGGCGCTACCGGCTGGATCTCGATCCTGTCTCCGTCTTGGGTGATGTAGTCCAGCCCGATGCTCCTTCCGTTGGCGTTCAGCGTTCCGATTTCGGTGTGTGGGATGCCCAGCGATTCGATCAGATGTTTGACCGATTGCCGGCCCTGGAAGCGCATCTCAACCGACTGACCACGTAAATCGCGCTTCAGCAGGGGTTGCAAATCAGGAGAAAAGTCAAAGCGGGCGTCTTTCATGAGATAAGTGTATGCCAAAATAATGTGCAAGACAATAGTGACAGATCTAAATGGCAACGTTCCATTCTTTTATGATTGGCGATTTATCCTGAAAGATTACGTTAAGGTTGTGTAAACAATATAAAATTGCAACGTTTTGCCCTTGACTTATTCCTGAAACGTCCTATAATCGGGCGAAACCTGAGACAAGTCATGCAAACCATACTCACCAGCCTCGTCCTTATCGTTATTATTTCGGTCCTTATTCTAAAGGACCAGTTTACGGTTGGGATGGCAGCGGTGAGAGTGAAATAACTACACCAGCTTAGAAGAACGAAGCCGCCCAACCGGGCGGCTTTTTTGTTTAGAAAGGAAGCCCGAAATGAACTTTATTCACCTGCTCGAGATAGTCATTAGCCTGATTATTGTCCTCCTTCTTACGAAGGAGAGACCCCTTGTGGTTGGACTGGTCAGGATCGTGACTAAGAAATAGACACACCTGGAGAAAGCAAGAGCCGCCCGCCACATCGGGCGGTTCTTTTATAGTGGACTCCAAAGTCTCCAGACTTTGGAAGACTTCCCAAAATCAGGAGATTTTGGAGTCCAGTTCGGAGAATTATGCGTTCTGATACTGTCAAAAAAGGTTATGACAAGGCCCCCCACCGTGCACTGTTGCGCGCCACGGGCCTGAAAGACGATGATTTTGGCAAGCCGTTTGTAGCGATTGTCAATTCGTATGTGGATATTGTGCCCGGGCACGTCCACCTGCAGGATTTTGGCAAGCTGGTCAAGGAAGCGGTGCGAGCTGCGGGCGGCGTGCCGTTCGAGTTCAACACCATTGGTGTGGACGACGGCATCGCCATGGGCCATCTGGGGATGAAGTACTCGCTGCCTTCCCGGGAACTGATTGCTGACTGCGTGGAGACGATGATCGAGGCCCACAGGTTCGATGCCATGGTCTGCATCCCCAACTGCGACAAGATCGTCCCTGGCATGCTGCTGGGCGCGATGCGGGTCAATATCCCGACCATTTTCGTCTCTGGCGGACCGATGGCCGCCGGCAAGACGCCCGAAGGCGAGACCATCGATCTGATCTCGGTCTTCGAAGGCGTAGGCGCTTACTCGGCTGGCAAGATTGACGAGGGTCGCCTGACCACACTGGAACGCTTCGCCTGCCCATCCTGCGGTTCGTGCTCGGGTATGTTTACCGCCAATTCGATGAACTGCCTGATGGAAGTGCTGGGCATGGCGCTGCCCTATAACGGTTCGGCACTGGCCAAAACGCCGGAACGTGAAGCGTTGGCGAAGAAGGCCGCCTCGCAAATATTGACCCTGCTGGAGCGCAACATCCGTCCGCGTGACATCATTTCACCCGAAGCTATCGACGATGCCTTTGCGCTGGATATGGCCATGGGCGGCTCAACCAACACGGTGTTGCACACGTTGGCGTTGGCCAACGAAGCCGGTGTGGATTATCCGCTGGAGCGCATCAACGCCGTGGCCGACAAAGTGCCGCACATCTGTAAGGTCAGCCCGGCGGGCAAGTGGCACATGGAAGATGTGCACCGAGCGGGCGGTATCCCGGCCATTTTGAACGAAATCCAGTGGAGCACAGGCATGCTTCATTTTGACCGTATGACGGTCAGCGGTACGACACTGGGGGAATCGATCCAAGGTTGTGATATCCAGGATGATGACGTTATTCATCGCTACGAAAATGCACATTCGAAACAAGGCGGGCTGGCGATTTTGTTCGGCAACCTGGCTCCTAACGGCGCAGTTGTCAAGGTGGGCGGCGTCAGTGCCTCGATGATGAAGTTCAGTGGTCCGGCGCGCATCTACGAATCGCAGGACGAGGCGTTGAAAGGCATCTTGGGAAGTGAAGTCAAAGAAGGTGACGTGGTGGTCATCCGTTACGAAGGCCCGAAGGGCGGTCCTGGCATGCAGGAGATGCTCTCGCCGACTTCGGCCATTATGGGCCAGGGATTGGGCGACAAAGTGGCGCTGATCACCGACGGTCGCTTTAGCGGCGGGACGCGTGGGGCTTGCATCGGGCATGTTTCTCCGGAAGCGGCTGCGGGCGGTCCGATTGGCGCGCTCAAAGCCGGGGACATAATCGACATCGATTTAACGGCACGCAGGCTGGATGTCCGTTTGAGCGAAGCGGAAATCCAGGAACGTTTGGGCGAGATGCCTCCCTTCCAGTCCAAGATCCAGAGCAAATGGTTGAAACGTTATTCGTATTTTGTGACTTCTGCCGATACAGGTGCAGTGTTAACAACGGACGGTGGACGGTAGACAGTGGACTGTTTCGGTCTATGGTCAACGGTCTACGGTCGTAAAAAGGAGAGACACAATGAAAAAGTCAGGTGCTGAAATTTTGTGGGAATGTGTGACGCGTGAAGGCGTGGAGGTGGTGTTTGGGTACCCCGGCGGGGCCAACATGCCCATCTACGATGCCATGCTTAGTTATCCGGTTCATCACGTCTTGGTACGGCATGAGCAGGGCGCGGCGCACATGGCCGATGGCTACGCACGTGCTTCGGGCAAGGTTGGTGTGGCGATGGCGACCTCGGGTCCGGGCGCGACCAACCTGGTGACCGGGCATCGTGACCGCCATGATGGATTCGGTGCCGATGGTGTGCATTACCGGGCAGGTGGCATCGCATTTGATCGGCGGGGACGCCTTCCAGGAAACAGACGTGACCGGTATCACGTTGCCGATCACCAAGCACAACTACCTGGTGACACACGCCGATGAGGTCGCCGAAGTTGTGCGCGAGGCCTTTTACATCGCGCGCAGTGGGCGACCGGGACCGGTGCTGATCGACATCTGTAAGAATGCGCAGATCGAGCAGACGGAGTTCGAGTACCCTGCCGATTGTAAATTGCCGGGTTACCAGCCGCCCTGGCACGCGCCAAAAGTGGACTTACAAAGGGCAGTCTCGTTGATCGAACGGGCCAAGCGGCCCGTTATCCTGTGCGGACATGGTGTCATGATGTCGGGCGCAGAGGAAGTCTTGCAGCATTTCGCCGTTAAAACCAATACTCCCGTAGCAATGACCTTGCTCGGCCTGGGCGCCTTCCCGGCCTCGCACGAACTCAGCCTGGGCATGATGGGCATGCACGGCGAAGCGCATTGCAACCTGGCTATCCAGAACGCCGATCTGCTGTTGGCCTTTGGCATGCGCTTCGATGACCGTGTCACTGGCACCCTCAGCACTTATGCCCCTGGCGCAAAGAAGATCCACATCGATATCGATCCGTCTGAAATCCACAAGAACGTCAAAGTTGATGTGCCATTGGTGGGTGATTTGAAGACCGTCGTGACCGATCTGGTCCCGATGGTGGACGAATACGAACACGAAGAATGGATGCAGCAGATTAAGGAATGGAAAGCGGATGGCGACGCGCGCAGCATCATGAGCTGGCCGGAAGACGGCAAGCTACATGTCTCGCATCTGGTCCATGACTTGTGGAAAGCTACCGAAGGCGGTGCGATTGTGACAACCGACGTCGGCCAACACCAGATGTGGGCGGCGCAGTATTACTTCATGGAAAAACCCAAACGTTGGCTCTCTTCAGGCGGCGCGGGCACGATGGGATTTGGCCTGCCATCTGCTATCGGTGCCTGGTTCGCTCATCCTGACGAAGAAATCTGGACGGTGGTCGGCGATGGCGGCTTTCAGATGACGCAGGCCGAACTATCTACGGCGGCGCAAGAAGGCGCTAACGTCAAGATCGCCATCATGAATAACAACTTCCTGGGCATGGTGCGCCAGTGGCAGGAGTTCTTCTTCGAGAAACGCTATTCGGCAGTCAATATGCGCACGCCCGATTTTGTGAAAATCGCCGAAGCGCATGGCATCCCGGGCCGGCTGGTGACCAAACCCGAAGAAGTGCAGGATGCTATTGCGTTTGCGCACGCGACACCCGGACCCGTCTTGCTAGAGTTTCGCGTGGAGCAGGAAGAAGCCGTCTACCCGATGGTACCTGCGGGCGCGGCGTTGGATCAAATGCTGCGGCGTCCTGTACGCCATGCAGTTGAAGAGGAGTAGGAGAGAAAAATGCAATACACACTGATCGCACTTGTTGAAGACAAACCCGGTGTGCTGAACCGTGTTGCTTCTTTGTTCCGCCGCCGAAATTTCAATATCGAGTCTCTGGCTGTCGGCCGTACGGAAAAAGAGGGCGTTTCACGCATGACAATCGTGACCAACTGTGAAAGCGACATGGATGCCCACAAGATCGAAGCCAACCTGTACAAACTTGTTAACGTGATCGACGTGCAGGATGTCTCGCGTGAGCCCTCAGTGACGCGTGACCTGGCGCTGATCAAGGTCAAGGCGACGCCCGAACAACGCGGTGAGATCAACAGCCTGGCGGCTATCTTCCGCGCTCGCATCGTGGACGTGGCGCCTGATTCCGTTATTGTGGAGGCCACCGGCACAGAAGACAAGGTTGAAGGCATGATCGAGTTGCTGCGTCCGTTCGGCATTATGGAAATGGTGCGCACGGGACAGGTCGCCATGACGCGCGGCGAGCATTCCGGCATCCGCCGCACACCCGGTGCGAATGGTAATGGCTGGCACCAGGAGGATGTTTCAGCCCTGGCAGAATATTAAACGGACAATAGACCGTAGACGGTGGACGGTTTTCACGGTCTATTGTCTATCGTCCACGGTCTGAAAAATAAGCAAAACACTCAGGAGAGAGAACTTATGGCAGAAATCGATTTTGGCGGTGTCGTTGAAACCGTCGTCACCCGCGAAGAATTCCCGCTGGAAAAAGCGCGTGAAGTACTCAAAAACGAAGTCGTGGCCGTGCTTGGCTACGGCGTGCAGGGACCTGCCCAGGCCTTGAACATGCGCGATAACGGTGTCAAGGTTGTCGTCGGGCAGCGCCAGGGCACCAAAAACTGGGATAAAGCCATTGCGGATGGTTGGGTTCCCGGTGAGACACTCTTCTCCGTCGAAGAAGCGGCTGAACGTGGCACGGTCGTGCAGTACTTGCTCTCGGATGCCGGTCAACGCTCGCAGTGGCCGAAGATCGTCGAGTGCCTGAACGAAGGTGACCTGTTGTATTTCTCGCACGGTTTCTCGATCACCTATAAAGATCAAACTGGCGTGATCCCGCCGCCGCACGTGGACGTGGCCCTGGTCGCGCCGAAAGGTTCAGGCACCAGCGTGCGTCGCAACTTCCTGGACGGTTCCGGTATTAACGCCAGTTACGCCGTCCAACAGGATGCGACCGGCAAGGCCGAAGAACGCACGATTGCACTGGGGATCGCTATCGGCGCGGGCTATCTCTTCCCAACCACCTTTGAAAACGAAGTTTATTCCGATCTGACCGGTGAGCGCGGCATCCTGATGGGCGCGCTGGCCGGCGTGATGGAAGCTCAGTACAACGAACTGCGCAAGCACGGACATACCCCGTCCGAGGCTTTCAACGAGACTGTCGAAGAGCTGACCCAGTCGCTTATCCGCCTGGTCGGCGAGAACGGCATGGACTGGATGTATGCCAACTGCTCCACCACCGCCCAACGTGGCGCGCTGGATTGGAAGGACAAATTCCGTGATGCGGTCGCTCCGGTCTACTCAGTTCTTTATCAGAGCGTTGTCGATGGCGAGGAAACCCGCATCGTGCTGGAGAAGAACTCCGACCCGAACTACCGCCAGAACCTGGAAAAAGAGCTCAAGGTCATGCGTGAATCGGAAATGTGGCAGGCAGGCGCGGCAGTCCGCTCGCTGCGGCCGGAGAATTGGAAACAGTAGTTTATTGGTTAGATGGTCAGGTAGTTAGGTAATTTCTTATTGGTGACTACAGAACTGCCAAACTACGAAACGAGGTAACTATGAACAATTACATCAAAATTTTCGATACCACTTTACGCGATGGCGAACAGTCTCCCGGCGCGACGATGACGTCTGCCGAGAAGTTGGAAGTCGCTCGTAATCTGGCTCGTTTGGGCGTTGACATTATCGAAGCGGGCTTTCCCGCTGCCTCGCCCGACGATCTGGAAGCCGTGCGCCGTATTGCGGAAGAGGTTGGCAATCCGCCGGCGGGCGTCGCCCTGAGCGAGTCGAAGGGTGAGGAGCAGGCCCAAGTCCCCGTAATTTGCGGGCTGGCACGTGCCACCAAGGGCGATATCGATAAAGCCTGGGAAGCGGTCAAAGGGGCGCAGCATCCCCGCATCCATACCTTCCTGGCAACGTCCGAAATCCACATGAAGCACAAGCTCAACATGGACCGTGAGCAGGTGGTCGAGCGCGTGTCTGAGATGGTCGCCTACGCCCGTTCGATGTGCGCTGATGTGGAATTCAGTCCCGAAGATGCCGGGCGTTCGGACCCGGAGTTCCTGTATCTCGTCTTGGGCGAGGCTATCAAAGCCGGTGCGACCACACTCAACATTCCTGATACGGTTGGTTACACCATGCCCGAAGAGTTCGGTGCGCTGATCGCAGGAATTATCAAAAATACGCCAGGGATGAGCGACGAGATCACGATATCGGTCCACACGCACGATGATCTGGGATTGGCAACCGCCAACGCCCTGGCAGGCATCCATGCCGGCGCGCGTCAAGCCGAAGTGACCATCAACGGTATCGGCGAACGCGCGGGTAACACTTCGCTTGAGGAAGTGGTCATGGCGCTCAAGACCCGTCACCCGGTCTATAAGCTGGAAACGGGCATCGATACTACCCAGCTTTCTCGGATTAGCAAACTGGTCAGTAATTACACAGGTATCAGCGTCCAGCCCAACAAAGCCATCGTTGGCGCGAACGCTTTCGCCCACGAGGCCGGCATCCACCAGGACGGCATGCTCAAGAACAACCAGACCTACGAAATCATGCGACCTGAAGATGTGGGTGTCAACCAGACCAACCTGGTACTCGGCAAGCACTCTGGCCGTCACGCCCTACGTGCTCGCCTGGCTGACATGGGCCATGCACTTGACGATACCGAGCTCGACCAAGCCTTCACCCGTTTCAAGGAATTGGCCGACCGCAAGAAGGTCATTACTGATGCTGACCTGGAAGCTCTGATTGCTGACGAGTTCTACCAGCCGCTCTCGGTCTACTCGCTGGAGGGCCTGCAGGTTGCCTGTGGCACGATGGGTATGCCTACCGCCACTGTGCGTCTGAAGGGTCCAGATGGCAAGATCCATACCGAAGCTGCCATTGGCACCGGCCCTGTGGATGCTACCTACAAGGCCATCAATACCATCGTCAACACGCCTAATACGCTGCTGGAGTTCAGCATCCATGCCATCACTGAGGGTATCGATGCGCTTGGCGAGGTCACCGTGCGGGTGCAGGGCAAGAACGGTCACCAGACCATGGACGCCCAAAAAGAACAGCTTTACAGCCGCATCTACGGTGGTCACGGCGCCGATACCGACATTATTGTTGCCAGCGCTAAAGCCTACATCAACGCCCTGAACAAATTAATCATCTCGCAAACTGAAGGAGCAAATCCGGTCCAGACGGACTATGGAGTCATGCTGGTTGGATAATCTACTGTCATTGCGAGGACGAAGTCCGAAGCAATCTTCCATAAGTGAGGGATTGCCGCGTCGGGCTAAAGCCCTCCCCGTCTCGGGCCGGCGCCTTCACGGGGCGAACGGCCTCGCAATGACAAACTTGAAAAAAGGAGAAATCCCATGTCTACCCCCAATGAAAACCCAAACGTTTCCGAAACCCCGATCTTTGATCCGTTCCCTGAGACAAACACCATGCCCTCCGGCTGGGATCTGAGCGGACTCGCCCCCGATCCCATGCCTGTCTCCGCTGCCCCGACCGAAGACGGCTCTGAAGCCTAAAACTCGTTAACCGCAAAGACCGCTAAGCGCGCAAAGGAAAATAAAAAGGTTTTCTTGGCGTTCTCCCTGGCACCGCCCGCCAGGGCAGGTGTTGCGTGCTTGGCGGTTCAAAAAACTTATGCCAAAGACCCTCTTCGAAAAAGTCTGGGATTCACACGTCGTGGCCCAACAGCCCGACTCCCCGGCTATTCTCTACATTGACCTGCACCTCGTCCATGAGGTGACCTCACCCCAGGCCTTCACTGGCCTGCGCCAGCGTGGACTGAAAGTCCGCCGTCCGGACAGAACTTTCGCCACGATGGACCATTCCACGCCCACACGTGACTTATCCCTGCCGATTGCGGACCCCATCGCGGAGGCGCAGATCCGCCAAATGGAGAAGAACGCGGCCGAGTTTGGCGTCTCGCTCTACGGGCTGGACAGTCCCAAGCGTGGTATCGTGCACGTCATCGGCCCGGAATTGGGACTGACCCAACCTGGCATGACCATCGTGTGCGGTGACAGTCATACTGCCACCCACGGCGCATTTGGGGCACTGGCCTTCGGCATCGGTACCTCCGAGGTCGAACACGTGCTGGCTACCCAGTGCCTGTTACAACGGAAGCCCAAAACCTACGAAGTCCGCATAGACGGGAAACTTGCATCAGGTGTCTCAGCCAAGGACATTATCCTGGCCCTGATCGCCAAGATCGGCGTCGGCGGTGGGACCGGACACGTTTTCGAATACACCGGCGAAGCCATCTGTTCGCTCTCGATGGAAGAACGCATGACCATCTGCAACATGTCCATCGAAGGTGGCGCACGGGCGGGCATGGTCGCTCCCGATGGGACCACCTTCGAGTATCTGGCCGGGCGCGAGTTCGTCCCCAAAGGCGCCGACTGGGATAAGGCTCTCGCGCATTGGAAATCCCTGCCCAGTGACAAAGGTGCCATCTATGATAAATCCGTCACGCTGGATGCTTCTGCTTTAGAGCCAATGATTACTTACGGTACCAATCCCGGCATGGGCATGAAGATCAGCGAACGCATCCCCGACCCAACTTCCTACAGCGACCCCTCGCAGAAAGCTGCCCTCGAAAAATCCCTGGCCTACATGGACTTGCAACCCGGTCAGCCACTGCTCGGCAAGAAAGTGGATGTGGTCTTCATCGGCAGTTGCACCAACTCGCGCATCTCGGATTTGCGATTGGCCGCCTCTTTGCTCAAAGGCCGCAAAGTCTCCAGCGATGTGCGTGTCATGGTGGTGCCCGGCTCGCAGCAAGTCAAGAAGCAGGCCGAAGCTGAAGGGTTGGATCAAATCTTTAAGGATGCCGGAGCCGACTGGCGCGAAGCCGGTTGCTCGATGTGTCTGGCCATGAATGGTGACCAGCTTGAACCGGGCCAATACGCGGTCAGTACCAGCAATCGCAATTTCGAAGGTCGCCAGGGCAAAGGCGGGCGCACCTTCCTGGCTTCGCCGCTGACTGCTGCCGCCACTGCCCTCACTGGCACAGTGACAGACCCACGCACGGTTATGGCATAAGGGAAGGCATGACAGAGACGATTGCGCAGGCCTTCGACGCTTCGGTCGATTATTACGACGACTGGATGCGAGTAGCGCTGCCCAGTTACGATGGAATCTTTGCGGCAGCCCTGGAGCAAATTCCTTTCGAAAGGGAAGCATCCTATCCGTGTGTTGGATCTGGGCGCGGGCACCGGCCTGTTCTCCTGGCATGTTCTGGAAGAACACCCGGCTGCGATGTTTACTCTGTGCGACCTGGCTCCCAAGATGTTGGAAATTGCTCGGCAACGCTTTGCTGCGTATCCTGGTCAGTTTACTTATCTGACCGAGGATTACCGTCAGATTTCTGCCAACCAGAAATTCGATCTGGTCATTTCGAGCCTATCCATTCATCATTTATTTGATGAAGACAAATGCGCCTTATTCCTCCGCATTCATTCCCTTTTGGAGGATGGCGGCCTGTTCATCAACATCGATCAGGTCAGGGGCCCGACGGAATACTGGCAGGCCCGTTACTGGAATCAATGGCTGGAGAAAGTCCGCCGTAGCGGCGCGTCGGAAAACCAGATCGAGGCCAGCATCAAACGGCGCAAGGAATATGACCGCGAGGCGTCCCTGGCCGATCAACTTCAGTGGCTGGAACAGGCCGGCTTTTCGCAGGTAGACTGCGTCTACAAACATGTTTTCATTGGTGTCTTTTGTGCTTTTAAATAAGCTTCGCAAGGCTCTTCACAAGGAATTTTTATGGCTCAATTTACAACACTGACATCACGCATGGTTCCATTGCCCGTCGAAAACATCGACACGGACCAGATCATCCCGGCCCGCTTCCTGAAAGCGACCGACAAAAATGGTATGGGCGAGGCTCTGTTCTCCGACTGGCGCTACAACCCGGATGGCAGCCCCAAACCGGGCTTCGTGCTTAACGATCCCCAGTATCAGGGTGCGCAAATTTTGTTAGCTGGAGACAACTTCGGGTGCGGTTCGAGTCGCGAGCATGCTCCCTGGGCGCTGACTGGTTACGGCTTCCGAGCTGTCATCAGCACCTCCTTCGCCGACATCTTCCGCAATAACGCCCTCAAGAACGGTCTGTTGCCCATTATCGTAGATGCCGAGACGCACCAGTCCCTGTTCGATCTGGCCGAGGAAGCCCCGAACGCTGAAATCACAATTGATTTGGAGTCGCAAACCGCAACATTACCCGCTGGTCAGGAAGTCTCCTTCCCAATCGACCCGTTTTCCAAAACCTGCTTGCTCAAAGGTGTGGACCAGTTGGGCTACATTATGAATTTCGAGAATGACATTGCTGCCTATGAGCAGCAGAACGGTATTGCCATTATTTCGTAACGAACGGGAATTCTGAGACCGGCGGAACTGGTCCTCAGGGTTCCGCTTACTCACTTTCCCGGAGGAATTATGATAGAGATTTACGACACTACGCTGCGCGATGGTACCCAGTCTGAAGGCTTCACCCTTTCCAGTATCGACAAGCTTCGCATCGCCAAACGCCTGGATGCCATCGGAATGGCTTTCATCGAGGGCGGCTGGCCGGGCTCGAACCCCAAGGATGCCGAGTTTTTCGAGCGCGCCCGCGACATGGAGTTCAAGAACTCACTTGTGGCGGCTTTCGGCGCCACCTGCCGCGTGCAAGGCGGCCCCGAAGACGATGCCAACATCAAAGCCCTGCTCGATTCCCATACGCCGGTCTGCACCATTTTCGGCAAGACATGGACGTTGCATGTCACCGAAGTTCTGCGTACCACGCCGGAAGACAATCTGCGCATCATCGAGCAATCAGTGGCGTACCTGCGAGCTGAAGGCCGGCGGGTAATATACGATGCCGAACACTTCTTCGATGGTTACAAAGCCGACC
The DNA here is from genome assembly GCA_963785535.1 of uncultured Chloroflexia bacterium. Lineage (GTDB taxonomy): Bacteria > Chloroflexota > Anaerolineae > Anaerolineales > Villigracilaceae > JAABUE01. Next base: position 20,713 of record CAWAVQ010000023.1, read on the forward strand.
CGTCCTATGCGCTGGAAACGTTACAAGCGGCCATTCGTGGCGGGGCCGAGACGGTCGTGCTGTGCGACACCAATGGCGGGACCCTGCCCTGGGATCTGGAACGCATCATCCGCGAACTCAAGCCTGCTCTCGCGCACCCGTTCGGAATCCACACCCATAACAACTCCGAGTGCGCTGTTGTCAACTCGTTGGTGGGTGTACGCGAAGGGGCTATCCAGGTGCAGGGCACCATCAACGGTGTGGGGGAACGTTGTGGCAACGCTAACCTGTGCTCGATCGTCCCTGACCTGGAACTCAAAATGGGACTCCAATGCCTGCCCGAAGGAAACCTTGCGCGCCTGTCTGATCTGTCGCATTTTGTGATGGAAGTTGCCAACGTCACGCCTGATGAACACTTGCCCTTTGTGGGCAAGTCTGCTTTTGCGCACAAGGGCGGCGTGCATGTGGCGGCCATGCGGCGCTCGGTGCAGTCCTACCAGCACGTCGAGCCGGAGAAACTCGGCAATAAGATGCGCGTGGTGGTCTCTGACTTGTCGGGGCGTGGTAACCTGCTCAGCAAAGCGGAAGAGCATTTCCTGGAATTGGACGCCGAAGAAGTCGTTCCTGTTCTTAATGACATCAAAGAACTCGAAGCGCGCGGTTTTGCCTTCGAAGCTGCAGAAGCTTCGGTGGCTATGATGCTCAAACGCCAGGAAATGTATTACAAGCCGCCCTTCGAACTGGTGGATTTTTTCGTCAACGTCGAGCACCGTGACGGACGCGGTACCTTTGCCGAAGCAACCGTCAAGGTCAAGGTGGATGGCGAAATCTTGCACACCGCTGCCGAAGGGAATGGCCCGGTCAACGCGCTGGACATTGCCCTGCGCAAAGCGCTGCAACCGATCTACCCTGAGCTGGCAGCCTTCCACTTGGCGGATTACAAAGTCCGCATCCTGGACGGCGAAAACGGCACCGAAGCCATTACCCGTGTGTTGATCGATACCCAGAACGGCACCCGGCGTTGGAGTACCGTTGGCGCCAGTGGCAACATTATCGAAGCCAGTTGGTGGGCGCTGGCCGATTCGGTCGAGTACGGGTTGATGGTGGCGCATTAGAGATTACATCTCCCTGAGCGGAGCGTAGCGCAGTCGAAGGGCATATTTGCTAATGGCGCGCTTCGACTACGGGTTTCCTTGGCCTGGAACGCCAGGACGGGCGATACGGTCGAGAAGAACACTCGACCTACTCAACCCTCCGCTCACCTGTGCCTGCGGCACTGGCGCAGGCAGCGAGAAAAAGGAGTTTCATGCAAGCAAACATCGTTCTACTCCCCGGCGACGGCATCGGCCCAGAAATTGTGGCTGAAGCTGTGCGGGTTTTGGAGACCATCGCTGACAAATGCGGGCATACGTTCACCTTCACCGAACGCTTGATGGGCGGCTGCTCGATTGACAAGTACGGTTCGTCGCTGACCGACGAGACCCTGGCCGATTGTCAGGCTGCGGATGCAGTGTTGTTGGGCGCGGTTGGCGGCCCAAAATGGGACGATCCCAACGCCAAAGACCGCCCCGAGCGTGGCTTATTGGCATTGCGCAAAGGACTGGGTGTGTTCGCCAACCTGCGACCGGTCAAAGTCCACCCGGCCTTGATCGAGTGGTCGCCGCTCAAACCGGAGAAATTGCAGGGCGTGGACATCATCGTCGTGCGTGAACTGACCGGTGGTCTCTATTTTGGCTGGCCCAAAGGCCGTGATGTCAAAGACGGTCGCGAACGTGCAGTGGATACACTCGAATATTACGATTACGAAGTTAGACGCGTGTTGGAACTGGCTTTCAAGCTGGCGAAGGGTCGCAAGAAGAAAGTCACTTCGGTGGACAAGGCTAACGTGCTCGAATCGTCCCGGTTGTGGCGGCAAATCGCGACCAAGGTCGGGGCGGAGAACCCGGATGTCGAGTTGGAGCACGTGCTGGTGGATACGGCCTCGATGCGGCTGATTACGGGTCCCGCCTGGATGGATGTGGTCGTCACCGAGAATATGTTCGGCGACATCCTGACCGACGAGGCCTCGGTTTTGGCGGGGTCGATGGGAATGTTGCCTTCGGCTAGTTTAGGGGAGGCAGGTCCGGGTCTATTCGAACCGATCCACGGCTCGGCCCCGGATATCGCCGGGAAGGGCATTGCCAATCCGGTTGGCACGATCCTGTCGTCAGCCATGTTGCTGCGTCACTCGCTGGGACTGGAGGCCGAAGCCGCGTCTATTGAGAGAGCCGTCGATGCATCTATTACGAATGGCGCCCGCACTGTGGATGTGGGCGGCAAGTTGAATACCCGTCAAATGGCGGATGAAATTATTGCAAGATTGTGAAAGGAGAAATCACATGGCAATGGAATCGAAATATATCTGGATGGACGGCGAGTTGGTTGAATTTGAAAAGGCGACCATCCACCTCCTGACCCCGGCGTTGCACTATGGCGCAGCCGTTTTTGAAGGCATTCGTTCTTATGACACAGACAAAGGCCCCGCTGTGTTTCGCCTTTGGGATCACGCGGAACGTCTCTTGAAGTCAGCAGAAGTGTTCGGTTTCCGGGAATTGCCGTGGACGACCGAGCAGGTCGTTAAGGCGATCAAGGATACCGTGCGTGCCAATGACTTTGCGGATTGTTACATCCGTCCGCTGCTGTTCCTGGATGGCGGTGGTTGGAACCTGAATGTAGATGGTGGTAAACCGCGCCTGGCGATTGCGGTCTGGGAATGGGGCAATTACTTGGGCGAAGAAGCTCTGGCAAAAGGCATCCGCGCTAATATTTCTTCGTTCACGCGCCATCACGTCAATGTGACCATGACCAAGTCGAAGGTTTCTGGCAATTACGCCAACAGCTTCCTGGCCAAGACCGAGTCGGTGCGCCTGGGCTTCGATGAAGCCATCATGCTCGATCCGCAAGGCTTCGTGGCCGAATGCACGGGCGAGAACATTTTTGTTGTCCGCCGGGGCAAGATCATCACGCCCTCCACAGCGCCGGTGTTGGAAGGCATCACACGCCATTCCATCCATACCATCGCCAAAGACCTGGGTTATATCGTATTAGAGCAACCTGTCTCCCGCGACCAACTCTACCTGGCGGACGAGGTCTTCGTGGTCGGCACCGCCGCCGAGTGCATTGGCTTGGCCGAGATCGACTTCCGCAAGATTGGCGACGGCAAAACCGGCCCGATCACACGCTCGATCCAGAAAGTCTTCCACGATGCGATCCGCGGGAAAAATGAGAAATATGCGGATTGGGTGGATTATGTCAATGAGGACGCGCCAGTAAAGATCAATCAATCCACATCCGTATCGGCGGATTAATATTGTTGGTGTCATTGCGAGGAGCGTTTGTTGCGACGAAGCAATCTCCAAGTTAGTCATGGGATTGCTTCGTTGGCCTGCGGTTCCCCGTCTCGGGCCGATGCCCTCGCGGGGCGGACGGCCTCGCAATGACATTTAAGCGCTGCGCGTAACCAACATATTTCACTGATTTATGAATTTAAACCAACAATTCGAGCACATCCGGCAGTCTGCGACTGTTGCGATGAACGATCGTATTCTGGCTTACAAAACAGCCGGCAACCGGGTCATCCAGTTACAAGTGGGTGACCCGGACTTTGCGACTCCGCAGGCTGTGCTCGATGTGGCGTTTGACGCTTTGCAATCCGGGTTGACCCACTACGGTCCTAGTCGCGGCTACCCTGACCTGCGGGCTGCTGCCGCCTCCAGGCTGAATCTTGACAATGGCCTGGATTACGACCCCAAAACCGAGATTCTGGTGACGCATGGTGGCATTCACGCCTACTATCTTGCTATGCAGTCCATCCTGAATCCAGGTGACGAGGTGCTGGTTCCAGACCCGACCTGGGCCACGCATGCCAATATGGCAACCATGCTACGCGGAAAAGTGATCCGCGTACCTGCACCGCCTGAAAACGGTTTTATCCCGCCCATTGAAGCCTGGAAAAAAGCACTGACTCCAAAAACGCGCGTCATTGTGCTCAATTACCCGTCCAACCCGACCGGGGCCTATCCCTCGCGGGAATATCTGCGGGGTTTGCAGGATTTCGCTGCCGAGTACAATCTGTGGGTGGTCAACGATGCGGTTTACGAGAACCTGTACTACGGTGAAAAGCCGACTTCCGCGGGCGCGTTCCCTGGCGCGAAGGAACGGACGCTGTTGGTCAACAGCCTGTCTAAAACATATGCCATGACCGGTTGGCGGGTCGGTTACTTGGCCGCGCCGAAACAGGTCATCGATAACGCCATCAAGGCCGGGCAGAACTCGATCACCTGCGTAGCACCCTTCGTGCAGAAGGCGGCGGCCTTTGCCTTGAGCGATCCCGGTGTACAGACCGCTGCCGTTGAGATGCGCGCCGCTTACGCCCGCCGCCGTGACCTGGTACTGCGCATCGCTGCCAAATATGAAAGCGAGAAAGTACTGGTCACACCGCCGATGGGCGCATTCTACTTCTTCCTCGATTTCCGCCCGTTGGAGTTGTCGTCGATGGAAATCTGCGAGCGGATTCTGGATGAAGCGGGTGTTGGCCTGGTTCCCGGTTCGGCTTTCGGAGTTGAGGGGGAGGGCTTCGTCCGTATGACGGTAGCAGCTTCGGACGAGACTGTTGAAGCGGGTTTCCGAGCGATCCTGGAGTGGGCGGAAAAACAGTAACTCGGGATGAAATTTTTTGGTTCTACCACTTTGAACGAGACAATTCCAAAAAAGAAAAATTAGCCACCGAGACACAGAGCCACGGAGATTTTCAAAAGAAACACACCACAACCAGGAAAACTGGTAAAACACTCTGTGTCTCCGTGACTCTGTGGCGATAATTCCCTGTAAACAGGAAGACCAAATTTCTTTTTATCGTAAAGTATAATTTCCCTACTCATCCCCTCCACACAAGAGAGGCTCATCCGTGCGCGCTTTGCTCAAAAACGAATGGACTATTTTCGGAATTGCCCTGCTTGCCAGTATTTTGGCGGCTATTCTGACGTTCGCGGCTGCCAATGCTGTCCTGGTATTTTTAGTCAGTGCGGTTGCGCTGGCGACCCTGGCCTCTGTGGTAGGACAGGCCACCGAACAACTTGGCAATTACATGGGACCGGGCGCAACCGGCGTATTACAATCTGCCATCGGTAACCTGCCTGAGTTATTCGTCAGTTTCTTCGCCCTGCAAGCCGGGTTGGTGACCGTTGTCCAGTTTGCCCTGGTTGGCTCTATTCTTGCCAATAGCTTGCTGGTGTTGGGGTTGGCTTTCGTGGTGGGTGGCGTTAAGAACGGTACCCAAAAATTTATGTCCGAGACCCCGCGTGCCATCGTCATGCTGATGGTTCTGGCTGTCTCAGCCCTGGTGTTCCCCACGCTCGCACATTCGCTACATACACCCGCAGAAGCACACGAGGAGGCGTTGAGTATTGCCGGCGCACTCGTGTTGTTGGTCCTATTTGTCGCCAACATTCCCTTATCTTTGCAGGGCGGGACCGCTCATTGACGCTGCTCAGCATGCAGCTCACAGAGAAAAGCCTTGGTCTTTGCCACGAGTGGTCACGATATTGGTCCTGGCGGGTATTGCTGCGGCGTTGGTCTCCGACTGGTTCGTGAGAGCTCTTGAACCGGCGATAGAGATGTTGCATATATCGCAGGCGTTTGCCGGTCTGGTGGTTGTCGCGATTGCGGGCAACGCGGTGGAAAATGTGGTCGGGGTCCAGCTTGCACTGAAGAACAAAGTGGATTATGCCATTAGCGTCATCATGAATAGTTCCCTGCAGGTCGCTCTGGGGCTGACACCGATCCTGGTTTTGCTGTCATACTTTTTCACCCCTGTGGCTTTGACCCTGGTCCTGCCGCCCTTGCTGGTACTTGCTCTTGGATTGGCTGCCATCTTGAGCGCCTTGATCGTGTACGATGGCGAGTCCAACTGGCTGGAGGGTCTGGCTTTGATGGGACTCTATGTGATGGTCGCAGTATCCTTCTGGTGGGGATAGTCAGTGGTTAATAACAGTGATCAGTGACCAGTAAATCGGTAATCAGTATTCAGTTTTTGATGAGATAGAGCGAGTGTAATCAGAGCCGCTATTTGGAGAGACAATATGCGAGTTGCATTTCAAGGAGAACCAGGTGCGTATAGCGAGCAAGCTATATTCGAATATTGTGGCGAAGTAAAAACTCAGCCGTGCGAAACCTTTGATAATGTCTTTGCAGCAGTGACTTCGGGAGCGTGCGAGTCTGGTCTGATCCCGATCGAAAATTCGCTGGCGGGCAGCATCCACCAGAACTATGACTTGCTGCTGCGTCATGACCTGCACATCGTGGGTGAGTACTTCCTGCGCGTGAGGCATTGTCTGATCGGCTTCCCCGGCGTGAATGTGACCGAGATCAAGCGCGTGATCAGCCACCCCCAAGCGTTGGGACAGTGCGCCGGGACGTTGCGTGCGCTAGGTGTCAAGACCGAACCGGTCTACGATACAGCAGGAAGTGTCAAGATGCTCAAGGAGAGCGGTGAGCGGACCACGGCGGCCATCGCTTCGAAGCGCGCGGCTGAAATCTACGCGATGCAGATTTTGCGAGAAGGCATCGAAGATAACCCGGAGAACTATACCCGCTTTCTGGAAATCGCGCCGGATGCGGTGAAACCCGAAGGCGAAGCCAAGACCTCGATCGTGTTCACACTCAAGAACCAACCGGGTGCTTTGTTCAAAGCCCTGAGTGTCTTCGCCCTACGAGACATCGACCTGACCAAGATCGAATCGCGTCCGCTGGCGGGCAAACCCTGGGAGTATTTGTTTTATATCGATTTTATCGGGGCAATGGGAGATGAACCCGTCAAACGCGCGCTGGACCATCTTGGGGAGTATGCCTTGATGTTACGGGTATTGGGATCGTATCCGAGATTTATTCGGTAGCCGGTCGGTTCCCAAAGGACTCGTTCAAATCTGTGTACAACGTTTCAGCTTTGTAGGCGCGCTCTGTGACCGGACTGAGGCGTTTCTTCATGCTCTCCGTAATCAAAGGAATCGGTTTGCGCCCGTAGAAATGCTTATGATACAAGATGTTGGCCCCGGCCTCATCCCAGGCCCAATTCAGGTGCGTATAGCGTGAGGCGTCAATAGGACGCGTGTAGCTGGTCAAGGTTTTGGTCTGGTGAATGCTGACGAAATGCTCGAAGTAGCTCATCACCAACTCACGCAGAGTCTTGTAAACGGGCTCGCGGAATCCTAAATTGACATAATTGCTCTTTGCCACTGCTCCCCAGCGTCCCTCGATTTGATATAAGGCCAGGATATGGTCGTCATCCGTGCCGGGATCAGGGACCAGGTCGAGCAGCAGCGGCTTGAACCCAATCCGCCACAGGCACAACGCGGCCAGGAAGCCGCCGTCCAGGCAGTGACATTGTCCGTCCTGCATGACATTCAGCGGGGAACGGTCCCGCTCTTCGCCTTTATAGGGCATGCTATCCAGGTAATTCTGGATAGCGAAAGGAGTATCGAGCTGTTTGAATGTCTTTCGGAGATCTAGGGGGAGATGTGATTCGAATTCAGCTATAAAAGTCATATTCCTACTTCGCTCCTCGCCTTGATCGCCAACCCCGCCACCACACTGCTGAACTGACTGGAGGCTTTCACCTTCTCCGCGCCGAAGATACGCGCCAGCATGCCCGTAAACAGGGGGATACTGGACGAGCCACCGGTCTTAACCACCGCGTCGATTTCGGCGGGTTCAAGCCCTGATTCAGCAATCGTATCCATCAGCACTTTTTCCACATCCGCCAAATAATGTCGAATATCGTTCTCGAATTGATGACGCGCGTACAATTCCCACAGCGGGATGTCTTTGTCTTCCAGGCTGATGACCGTCGCGCCTTCACTGGAGAGCGCGATCTTGCCTGCTTCGACCCGGTTGTAGAAGGTGAAGGCCAGGTCGTTGTAGATCAGGCTTTCCAAAGCCTTCAAACGTACCGGAGCGGTCCCCGCCTGGATGGCTTTTTCGAGCGTGTTACGGTTTTGGGGCGTGCCCAGTTCGGGCAGCGCCATCCAATCGGGGATGGCATGGATCATCTCCATGATTTCGGGCTGTAGCCCGACCTGCCCATAGCCGAAATGCGGCAACATGCGCTTCTCGATGATCGTGCGGTCGAAGTCTCCCCCGGCGATGTCCACGCCGCCGCTGGCATAGACCACCCGCTTGCCCGGCTCGCCGATGCGCATCACAGCGATGTCGAGCGTGCCGCCGCCGAAGTCGAAGATGACTACATTTTGCGGCTCCGTGATGGATTGTTCGTAGGCCAGGGCCGCGGCCACCGGCTCGAGCTCGAAATCCACTTCTTGAAACCCGACTTCATGGGCGGCCTGGCGCAGGGTCTCTTCGGCTTTGCGATCCTGCTCCGGGAATTCCGAAAACTTCACCGGGCGTCCGAGCGTGACCGCTTCGATCTTTTCCCCCAGCACTTCCTCTGCGCGACGCTTGAGCAGGCCCAGATAGGTCTCGGCCAGGTCGCCGACCGTGAAATAACGCTCGAAGATGCGCGTGCCTTTGTATCCGTCCCGGCGCAGGGCAGTCTTGAGATATTGCAGCAGGCGTCCCGGCTGCAGTTCGTCCACGTACACGTAAATGTCGCGCACGTAGTGCATGTCCGCGTTGTAGACATCGATCTCGCCGGCCCACTGCTTCACAAAGCGACGCTGGCGGTCCACGTTGTCGCGGTAATAGGCCTCCACCGCCTCCTGCCCGATCATACAGCGGTACTCGCGCGTGACGTACAGCACCGTCTTGATCACTTCCGGCAGGATGTTTTGGGGATCGACCGGCAGCAGGTGGACGTGCGTCCCGTCATAGATGGCCACGCCCGAGTTGGACGTCCCGAAATCCAGACCGACTTTGACGCTCATGCGATTTGACGGTTCCTCGCTCGGAGCCGGGATCACGCCGATGGACAGGACCAGTTCCCCGGTCCCGATCGAACCGGACCCGATGATTGCCCCCGCTTCGTAGACCTTGATCGTCCCGGTAGCGTCCAGCACTGCTACCCGGTCATGCTCCTGGACGGAAGCCGCGCCCATAAAACGGACTCCCTGCCCGAGCCGGTTGGCCGAGATCAAGGCCTGTCCTTTGGTGGACGAAGATTTGGTCGGCTCGATCAAGTTGCTCTCACGGTGCACGACCTTGCCCATCTGGGTCACGAAAATGAGCGCCTGGTCCGGTTGGGCTTTGAAGGAGGCAATCACGTAATCGCTGGCCGAGAGCTTGATGCGTTCCTCGATGGTGTAAGACAGGTCATCCACCTCCAGGCCGAGCAGCTTGCCCTCGTAGGTGACAAAAGCCAGGCGTTCCCCTTCGCCGCACAGGCTCAGGTCGAAGGGCTGGTCGGACTTTTTCAGCGCGCCCTTGCCAATGTAATGGTTGGACAGGATGTTCTGCGCCATGGAGGTCATGGTTCTTTTGACGCAGCCGCGGCGGCTGATTTGCAGGAAGAAACTGGAGACCGGCAAGCGCGAGATGGGCGCGATGCAAGCCAGCGTCTCGCCAGCGTGCGGTTCGTCCGGTAGCGCGGCAGCCTCCCAATGCCATTCCCCGCCGGGCTCCATGCCAGGCAAGTCGCTGACCGAGAGTGTGCTGACTCGACCCGACGAGTACAGCAGGAGCACTTCCTCATTGGACGGCACGGCCAACAGGCGCGGCGGTTCGTGCTCGTTGCTCATCTTGTCCGCGATGCGGCCGATGTTCTGGTCATCCGCAGTCAGTTCCACACGCAAGATGCGTCCCTGCCCGTTGTAGACCAGCAAGCTGGTAGTAGTTGGCTCGCTCCGCTCTGCAGAGATTTCGGCCAGATCGGCCCCTTCCGCGCCGACGTGACGTTTGAGCAGGTCGAGCTGGTATTCCAGGTGGGCGATGCGCCCCTGGTATTCCTCGACGCGCGTCCCGTTCTGCAAGGCGATATTCTCCGCCAGCAGTTCCTCGTTGCGCTCAGTCAATTCGCGCAGGCGACCGGCGATCAGACGCATGAGCGTCAGCGCCGATTCTGGCCGTTCTTCGGCCTCTTTGATCCATTCGTCGATTTTGTCGTGGAAGGACATACTGGGGTTCCTCGCGAAAGTTGATTATATCAAACGCGCGCGCGACCATTTGGGAGAGTATGCTCGCCAAGAAATTTCTTCTTTTCTCTTCGATTAGTACTTGCGCGGTTAATTTTTTTTCAGTATCCTTTAGCTATGGAAGAGTTGCATAGAGATCATGAAAAGAAATTAGCTAGCATATCAGTCACTACAGAGCCAGATGCCTTTCCAAATTCAGAAAAGGGAACAAGATCGGCGTGGAAAGGTTTTGCATCTCAAACACTTTATATTGCTAATAGATTAATGTTCTTAGACGATGAAAGTGATTTTTTCCCTGAAAAAGTTGAAGATTTACTTGTAAAAAAGGACGGTATACCAACTGAATCTGTGCAAGTAAAGAACATTACTTCCGATTTGACATTATCGCACTTTGACCCACAAAGCTCTGATAGCTTTTTTAGAAGATCATTATTGCTTAGAAAAGAAAATAACAGTTTACAGTTGTCGATAGCTTCTTTCGGTGCATTGGGAAAAGAATTACTCGGGGTAAAAAATAAAGAAAACAATATAGTCCAAAAGATTATAAAAAGGCTTGCAGAGAAATATGGCTATACACACGAAGATGCAGCGTGGTTATTAAACCATCTTGAGATTTATTCGGTTGATGATACCCAATTAGAAAAACAGATTTTTGATAGGCTTAATAGCATCACTGAAACTATAGCTGCGCCCAATTTGGCATTTGATATTTTGACAAATTATGTTTCAAATCTTAGTAGACGAGGAGAAAAAACTTCCAAACAGGATTGGGCAAAGAAACTTCATGATATTTCTAACGATTTTGCAGCTATGTCCGGTTTTCAACAGGAATATGGGCGAAGCCTAAAGCCATTCTTCGAATACAAGGGTAATATTCCTCTTGAAAAACTAGATGAACAATATAGGATGGGTATTAATGCTCATCCAGACCACATTCGTAACAACTTAGATTTACAACGAGCAAACTGGCTTCAACGAATTAAAGCGGGATTTGATGAGAGACAAATTGTGATTATTAGGGGGGCTTCTGGACAAGGAAAATCATCCCTTGCTTATAGGTATCTTATCGACGTATATCCCGAAAGCAATGTGTTCATAATTGAACAAATCGAAAATAGCACCCAAGCTGCAAATATTGTTACAGCCTTAAGCAATCTTTCTATTGCACAAGAAAACAATCTCATTGCTCATATTGATGTGGCACCATACCAGATCAATTGGGTATGGATTTTACAACAATTACAAAAGACAGGTAGAAAAATAAAACTCCTGGTCACGATAAGAGAGGAAGATTATCGAAGAACTGTTGTAGACAAAAGTAGCCTGCAATTTGAGGAGATTGAAGTCGGATTTGACCGATCAGAAGCAGAATGGATTTACGAACAATATGAAAACAATAAATTTAGAAATTTTGATGAGGCATGGCACAGCTTTGGTGAATCTGGTCCTTTAATGGAATTTATTTATCTTTTGAACGAGACAAGCACACTTAGGGAAAAGCTTTCCGCTCAAATTAACAAGATTAAGATGGAAGAGCCAGATGCACAGGACTGGTTAAAGGTTTTAAGACTTTCAGGGTATGCTGGAAGATTGAATTTAAATCTTAACTTGGTAAAAGTTGTTCATAACTTGAATTGTAAGAATTACGAAAAAATGGTTTATCTGTTTGAAAAAGAATATCTTTTGAGACAAACTGACGATAACAAATACATAGAACCCCTTCATGCCATTAGGGCGGAAATTATCTACTCCATACTAAAAGATTCAGCTTTTGACCCAGAAGAAGAACTACTATTAAGGGCTATCGAATGCGTAGATGATTTCTCTCAAATGCTGATTGTGAACTATTGTTATGAAAAGCCCTACAATCTCCAACTTATAAATAAAATTGCAGAAGTTCCATTTGACAGATGGGCAAATTTTGCCAGTGCAATTAAAGGCATATTATGGCTTGAAGTCTACAAACATTATCAAATCAATCTGGACATTTTACTGGAGGGAGATAGAGAGTCTAATGGTACGTTCAGCTTTATTGCGATGGCAGATATTACGGGATTGTTAGACAGTTTCGATATTGAACCGCTTCTCAATTTAATGGAAGCCCAAAACCCTCGAAGAGCCGAACTATTTAAACAACTAATGAAAAGGATACCTCAATCATATCTTGATTACGAATATCTTGATAATTTTTTGGAAGAAACAAAGAATTCACTGCCCAATTATCTACCAAGTGAAACTAAGGAAATTTCTAGTTTGGGATTTGTTCTTTTCTGGATGAGCATGCGGGAACGTTTTATTCCCCAAAAGTTTGAAACCAAGAATATAGTTAAGTTATTTAATTCAACAGACATTGATACAGCACTCGATTTAATAGAGGGCATATGTTTTCAAAAATGGCACGATGCATACAAGGAAATTTTGCCTATACTGCGTGACAAATTATGTGCTCAGTTTGGAATCATAGTTTTGGAAGAATTAGATGAGAATATTTCTTCCCAATTTATTACAGATGTTTTCGAAGATAATGCCAGAAAGGATAATTCTGTCCATAAGCAAACACTAGCAGTCGTAAGGGCGCTTCGAAAACTATATCCAGAAAAGAAACAATATGCTACGAAAATCATCGGTGCCGATTTTCTGGAAGGTATACCAATTGCCGATGGAGAAAAAAATATTGATGCAGGTCACCTGCCAAATCAATGCATAGTAGAGCTAAATCGATGGTTTCATAACTTAATTGATTACTATAATCGAATTGATACATGGAATGACTATATTGAAAACATTCTTGATATTAGATTCTCCGTTGCACAATCCGCGCAAGAATTGCTAAAAGGGATAGATTACCTTTACAAAAAGAATGGCAATATAAACAAATTAACTGATGATTTTTTCACCCAATTGATTACTGAAACAGCGAACAAGCTGGCAGAAGATTGCACTCACTTGCCAAAATCCGCCATGGATCGATTTGGATTTAGTGGAGATGCCGCAAAGGAAAATCAAGATAATGATGGCACAAAATCAAAAGAAGGAGTTACTAGGATTCAAGCTCTAACCACAGCAAAGTTTCGAAAGGCATTTAGAGATTACTGCAATCATTACTCTAATTTTCTGAGACAGAAAAACTCTTAATTATTTCGCGGGTAAAAAGAACAGAAATAGATCGTGATGGACATCTTTCAATTATCAACTTGATAGAAGCCGTTTCCCATTTAGGCGAAATCCAAAAGGAATTCGTAAGGCTATTTTCAAGAATAATTGAAGCAAGTGAATTAGAAGAATTGCACAAGAAAGAAATCGAAAATCTAGAGGTTTTGCTAAATGTCTGGAAGTTTGTAGAAGAAACCAACTTACAAAAAGTCGAATCGGTAGTCTATGGACAGAAAAACATTCTTAAGAGAAGAAAGCATGCTATTGAAGAGTTTTTCACCAAAGATTTGGGAAAGTTAGCAGGTGTAAAAGCGGTTTCTCATCTCATACCCCAAATTAGCGGTGAAGCGATTTTATACATAACTGTTGATTTTGAAAAAATGGATGATTTCTTCGGAATGTTGTACAAAGAGTTCAAAACTCGTTTTCCAAAGAGCGGAACATATACTATCGAAAGTTTGCGTATACAAAATTGTTTTTTGTAAAATAAATGGAGCCCACCTGGGGTAGAAATTAATAACGAAAATGAGCCCACCGTAGCGTATCTCCGGTAACATGGAAAGCCGGAGGTACATAGGAGATGAAAACGGTGGACGACTATGAACGCATACGCAAGGCCTATTACCTGGAAGGGCTGAGCATTCGAGAGATCAGCAGGCGATTGCATCACAGTCGCAGGTTGATCCGCAAAGCAATTGATCATGCACAGCCGGAAGGATACCGGTTAAAGCAAGAGCGACCTGCGCCGGTACTCGCACCTTACAAATCGAAAATCGATGCGTTGATCGAGGAGAGCGAGCATCTGCCGCGCAAGCAGCGCTACACAGGGCGCAAGATCTACCAACTCCTGCAAGCAGAAGGCTATCAGGGCAGCGAAGGCAGCGTGCATCACTATGTCAGCCAGCAAAGGAAAGCGCGCAAACATCATCAAGCCTATTTGCCGCTGGAATTTGAACCTGGTCAGGATGCACAGGTGGACTGGGGCGAGGTGATCGTGGAGATCGGTGGAAAACGCCAGAGCGTGCAGGTCTTTGTGATGCGTTTGAACCACTCCAAAGCCCGGTTTGTGATGGCCTTCCCCTTTCAAAAACAGGAAGCCTTTTTCGAAGGACACGTCCAGGCGTTTCACTTTTTCGGGGGTGTGCCGCGGCGGATTACCTATGACAACCTGAAGACAGCCGTGTTCCGCGTGCTGGAAGGACACAACCGTCAGGAACAAAATGCCTTCGTTGCGTTCCGCAGCTATTACTTGTTCGAGAGCTACTACTGTACGCCAGCCCAGGGACACGAGAAAGGCGGTGTCGAAAGCGATGTGGGCTATGCCCAACGCAACTTCTTCGCTCCCATACCGCAGGCGAAGGATTTTGTCGCTCTGAATGAGATGTTGCAGCAGGCTTGCCTGAACGACATGCAGCGCCGCGTGCGCGGAGAAACCCGCCTGGTGGCAGAAGTATGTCAGTCTGAGAAAGCTGCTCTGCTGCCACTCAATGAGGTGGATTTCCCAGCTTGCAGCAGCCATGTGGTGAAAGTCAATCCGTACAGCCAGGTAGTGTTCGAAACCAACCGCTATTCCGTTCCGGTTGAGTATGTTGGCAAGCAGCTGGCGCTGCGCGCTTATCCGTTTCGGGTGGAAGTCTTGAGCCTGACCCAGATCGTGGTGGAACATCCGCGTTGCTTTGGGCGCGAGCAAGATGTTTTGGATCCGCTTACACTATCTGGGCTTGCTCGAACAACGCCCAGGAGCGTTTGAGTATGCCATCCCCATGCGCCGATGGCGACAGAACTGGCCAGAAGAGTACGAGCGACTGCTCAGCGCGCTGAGGCAGAACAAACCGGATGGCAGCGGGATCCGGGAATTCATCGCCGTTCTCAAACTGCATCGGAGTTTCCCCGAAGAAGTGGTACACCGGGCTGTGTGGCAAGCGCTTGAAATGGGCGCTGCTCACCTGGATGGCGTGCAACTTTGCCTGCGCCAGTTGGTTTCGCCCAACAAAGTACTACCTTCGCTGGAACTCACCCATCCCACATTGACCTCTGTGGGGAACCAGCCGGTCCATCTCGAACAGTACAACCAGCTGCTGGAAGCCAGGTAACGATGGAACCCAACCCCTTGCTTGACACGTACCTGCGCCAGTTGCGCCTGCCCACTTTTCTCAAGTATTACGCCCAGTTTGCCACGGATGCTGCCCGCAACAACGAAGACCCGGTGCGTTTTCTCCTGGCTCTGGCGGAACAGGAAGTGAACCAGCGCTACCAGAACATGCTCCAGCAGCGCATCAAAATGGCGCGCTTTCCGGTGCTCAAGGAACTGGCTGATTTTGATTTCTCCTGCCTGCCCACCCTCAACAAGGCCCAGATCCTCGACCTGGCGCGTGGCGAGTACATCCAGCAGAAACAGACTTTGATCTTCATCGGCAATCCCGGGCTGGGAAAAACGCATCTCGCCACTGGACTGGCCGCCGCTGCCTGCCGCCAAGGACGCCGGGTGCGCTTCTGGACTGCGGCTGGATTGGTGAATGAACTGCTCCAGGCACAGGACGAGCATCGTCTGCACAAGGTGATCGCCTCCACCCTCAAACAGGATCTGGTCGTTTTGGATGAACTTGGATTTATTCCCTTTTCCCCCAATGGCGCTCAGGTGCTCTTTACCTTCTGCTCTGAGCTCTACGAACGGCTGGCGATGATCATCACCACCAACTTGAAGTTCGCCGATTGGGTCCAGGTCTTTGGAGACGAACGTTTGACCGCAGCCCTGCTCGACCGTTTGACGCACCATGCCCACATTGTGGAATTACTTGGCGAGTCGTATCGTTTCCGCCAGCGCATGCAAGACGAAAAATCTGATGGACCAGGTTGATCTCTCATAGACAGAAAGGTTCTCGGGCATGAGGAAGGTTTATCGCTTTCTGGGCTACCGGCAGGGCAGGAAACGCAAAGGGCAGGAAGATTGCTTCTCCCTGCCCTGCCGTATAGCCGCCTGGCTGCGCTCGAGTTGCTTAGCATCCCCCAGCGTAGCGGTGGGGACCTCAGCGTTGCTCTATCCTCAGCCAAGCATATCGATTGTATCGCTTTTTTTTGGAACAAGTGGGCTCAAATTCGTTTTTAAAATGGGCGCATTTTCGATGTCAATTTTAATCTTCACACCTTACCAACTGGGTTCATTTTCGTTTTTAAAGTGGGCTCATTTTCCCTTGCAAAAAACAGAAATGAATATGAACGATGATTATCTGAGTTTCGAAAATTTCCTGAAAATGATTTTGTCCGTGTTGGAGAAGGCCGGCATCGACTACATGATCGGCGGTGCAGTGGCTGTCTGGCCGTGGGGAGAGCCCAGGTCCACCCAGGATATCGATATCGTCATCCAATCCTTGGCATACAACAGATCAATGCGCTCTCGAAAGAGTTGGAGAAAGTAGAATTTACCTTCCTCCCGACATCATCTTGGAAAACCTGCACAAAAACAAGATCGACCTGCCTATCAACGCAATTCATGGAGCAAGTGGATATAAGGCAGAGATGTTTCTCATGCGAGAGGATGACGAGCTTCGCAAGACAGCCTTTCAACGGCGAGTGAAGGTTGATTTTGGTTCTGAAATAGGAGAAGTTTATATTCACAGCCCTGAAGATCTGGTTATCTACAAAATGCTATATTATTCCTTGAGCCAGCAAACCAAGCACATCCGTGATATCGGTTCGATCACCAAAACCAGGGGGGAAAAATTAGATTATGAATATATACAGGAATGGGCTATAAAAAAAACAACTAAACTCTTCTATATGGCAAGAAATCAAACGCGAAAATGAGGGTGAATAAGAGAATTATGTTAAATTGGGAATACAATTCCGCAAATCTGCCTTCACATAAGTTATTTTTGGTTTGACATGTTCGGAATTGCTTGACAATGTGATATTGTAAATGTATGATTTATGAGAACTCAGGAATTCAGAATATCAAAAAGCGAGGATCCAATGTCCGAGTTTCTCCAAATCCGCAGCAACGGTCAAATCACCTTACCAGCCCAAACACGCCGTAAAGCTAAACTTAACGAGGGAGATCTTTTGGAAGTGCTTGTTGAAGAAGATGGGACCATCCGGTTGGTTCCCAAATTGGTGGTGGACCGTGCACTTGCAGAGAAGTATCAACTGGATGATGTGGTCTGGGCTAAAAAGAAAAAAGGCAAAAAATAGATGAAGCGTATTGTTGTTTGCGATACAGGTCCCTTGCTTCATTGAGTGAAGCTGGGGCTATTCATTTACTACAAAACGTAGGCTGAATTATTATCCCTGAAAGCGTGACAAAGGAGTTTAACCAAAACGCACAGGGGTGGAATTTACCGTAATGGATTGAAGTTCATGAACTGGATAATTGTCTCTACAAAATGCTATCATGAATCTGCCTATAGACCACAGAAATGGGAGGAATAAAACGTGATTTCTTCCTTTTAATGAAGAAATAAGAGCTCGAACATCCTTTCTTGTTTGGCTATTTCTTTAAAACAATTGTTGAAAGATTTAATCTTAGTTTTTCTCATCAATAATCTGTTTACACAGTTGCACCCCCACCATTGCATCTGTAGCCCAATAATCTGCCCCTACAAAAGCACAAACCATCTCATTGACCGTTCCACCGCCAACAATAAAGGGCGTTTGGGCAATTTCTTTATCATCCAAATTCCTGATCTTCTGTATGGTTTCTTTCATTGAATCATAAGAAATGCTAACAATTCCGAAAGGGAAATAATATCTGGTTTTATCTGCAAAGCCTTTTCCACGAACTGGGCAGGCGGCACATCTACACCTAGGTCAATGACCCTGAACCCATGAGCTTGTAACAGAAATTCAAAAATATTCTTCCCAACGTCATGGATATCGCCCTGGACAGTTCCTATAAGAATATGCCCGGATTCATCTCCAGTTGTCTTTTGAACCAAAACTGGTTCTAAGATTTCCATCACTTCACGGAAGATTTCTCCGGCCATCATCATGCTTGAGATGTAATACTCACCCTGTTCATATCGCTCTCCAACCAAGTGCATGGCATCTTGGGCGTCTTAAATGATCTTAAAGGGATCTTCACCAGAATGAAGTCAATCTTTAACTTGTACGAGACCTCATCTTCTTTCAGTTCCAGCAGATCGTTAATAAGTAGGGTATGTTTATCTGATACGTTCATCTCTCAATCCATTGATCTGTTCGATCCCAATACGCGTATGCAGGCGTAGGCGTGTACTCGCACATACAAACCATCCCCAACTTACCGGTTGGTCATCGAAGTCATAAAGGATATGTTCCAACAGCATCCCTACTGCTGAAGGATTCAACTTTAAGAGCTGGGTTTCTTCATCATCGAGCAAGGTTAATTCTAGATACAAATCACCATGTTTGATCAGGGAACTGCCAGAACCCTGAAATAGCCCCTTCAAATCGGTTACTTCCAATTCAGCTTCAACGACCGGACGGTTTGGATCGTTGACTAGGTAACCGCGGTGATAAAGGCCGGCACATCGTTACCCAGAAGCAGACGGCGGATGAAGATCGCCCGGTCACCTTCCTGAATATGCAACTTGCGAGTTACCCTTTCGCCAGCGGGTGAAACGAGCTTCCAGCAATTTAACGGTTGTGGCACTATCGTCACTAAAGAGTTCCTTTAGATCTTGTAAGTAGAAGGAAGCAGAACCCAACTCGACTTCTTTCACAAACGTGCCGCTTCCTCGCGCAGTTGTGACGATTCCCTGAGACG
>CAWAVQ010000024.1:0-71774 GCA_963785535.1 uncultured Chloroflexia bacterium
CCGTAATTTGTCAGGCTGAAGGCGAAACCTGTGAAGAAACTGGAACTGGCTATATCCAGGCCTGGGTGAAAGAGCCGCAAGCCGCGATGACCCCTGCCCAGTTCAACTGGAACATCAATGTCGAGGGCGGTAACCCCTTCGCTGGTAGTGGTGAGTTGGACGGCAGCGGTATTCCAGCCGACTTCTTCTCAGATATTCATATCCGCAAAGCTTTCAACTACTGCTTCGACTTTGACGCCATGATCAACGATGCCCTGAACGGTGAAGGCATCCAGGCCCAGGGCCCGATCATCGCCGGTATGATGGGTTATCGCGAAGGCGAAGCCCCGCTGTATTCCTTCGACCTTGATAAGTGCGAGGAAGAATTCAAGTTGGCTGACCTCGACCACGACGGCATCCCCGCTGGTGAAGATGAAGACGATGTCTGGAACACCGGTTTCTACTTCCAGATGGCTTACAACACCGGTAACGATACCCGCCGCCTCTCATCCGAGATTCTTAAGAACGGACTTGAAACGGTCAACGAGAAATTTGCTGTGACCGTAGTTGGTATGCCGTGGCCGGTACTGCTGAACAGCCGCCGCGCCTCGAAGTTGCCGATCTACGTCGGTGGCTGGCTGGAAGACTTCCATGATCCCCACAACTGGGTACATCCCTTCCTGCACTCGCAGGGCGGTTATGGTCGCGTGATTAACATGACCCCCGAATATGCCGAGAAGTACGATGCAATGATCGAAGAGGCTGCAGCCTTAACCACAGCTGAAGAACGCCGCCCGATCTACGAAGCAGATCCAGCTCGATGCGCAAGAAGACGCTGTGGTCATCTGGATGTACCAACCTGTTGGCCGTTCGCATCTCCAGCGCTGGATTCATGGCTTCTACTTCAACCCGGCCTATTCACAGTACGAGTACTCCTATGTCTATGCACTGTCCAAGGGAGAGTAAGAAAACCATTCTTCCGGAGACCAATGGATTTAGATCATTAGACGATAGATAGCTGTACAAAACAGGGAGCCAGTACAAGTCTGGCTCCCTGTTCTCAAAATCAAGAGGAAGGCGTAGTCTATGCTAAACTACATCATAAGACGATTATTGATCTTGCCGGTGATCCTGGTCGGCGTGACGATGCTGGTGTTCGTCATGCTGTCCATGTTGACGCCGTACGAGCGGGCCTCACTGTATGTTTCCGACATACCCAAACGACAGGGAGCGATCGAGGGCATCATTGAGAAATATGGATTGAACGATCCCATTCCGGTGCAATACTGGAAATGGATGATGGGGGTGAAAGATGAGACCACCGGAGAAGTAGAAGGTGGAGTTTTGCGAGGGGATATGGGCTTTTCGAAGGTAGGCAAGAGTTCGGTGTCGGAAGTGATCCAGCGCCGTTTGCCAGCGACCGCAGAACTGGCCCTGTGGGCAGCCATCCCGTTGATCGGATTGGCGGTATGGATGGGGATCCAGGCGGCAGTACATCACAACAAAATCATCGATCAGATCTTACGCGTATTAGCAATTATCGGATGGTCTATCCCGACCTTTGTGTTGGGGTTATTGTTGTTGATGTTGTTTTATGCCCAGCTGGGTTGGTTCCCACCGGAGAGGCTTATCTGGGTGGGCATCGCAGTTGGTGCAATCGGGAGAGTTCACGCGTTACACGCAGATGAACACGGTGGATGCGCTGCTGAACCTGCGCTTTGATGTGTTCCTGGATTCGATGCGGCATCTGGTGCTGCCGGTGATCACGTTATCGATGATCAGTTGGGCGTTCCTGCTGCGAGTGACACGCTCGTCGATGTTGGACACCTTGACGGCAGGACTACATGACGACGGCGCGCGCGAAGGGGTTGGGGGAGCGAGCGGTGATCCGCGGGCATGCGGTACCGAATGCGTTGATACCGGTCATTACGGTGGGAGGGCTGACCTTGATCGGCTTGTTCAACGGCGTGGTGATCACGGAGACGATCTTCAATTATCCTGGGTTAGGGAAGTTCATGGCGGATGCAGCCACGGCGTTGGATGTGGTCTCGGTGTTGGGGATGACCCTGTTCAGCAGTTTTGTGCTGGTGTTCGGGAATCTGGTGGTTGACGTGCTGTATGGCGTGGTTGACCCCCGTATCCGTTTGCAGTAGAAAGGCGTAGGTTATTTGTGCAAGTGTTATGTCGTCTACTACATTTGAATCGTTTTCTCATTCAACGAGACTTTCGCTTGGAGCACATTGGACTTTTTTCTCTTGAAAAAGCTCTTTAATATCATTAGGTGACCCTACAATGAACGTACTCAAGAAATTAATCAAAAACCCAACCTCACTGGCCGGCCTTATCGTTTTGTTGGCCTATGTGATCATAGCCATCGGTGCGCCCTGGTTAGCGCCGATCCCGGAGCGCTCACGCAATCCCTACATCATTCCACGCGATGGATTTGGTACCACTCCGCAGCCTCCCAGTGAGGAACATCGTTTCGGCACAACTGAAGGACAGTACGACATCTATTATGGTGTCATCTGGGGCACGCGTACTGCCTTCCGTATCGGCGTTGTGATTACATTGATTACAACAGTGATCGGTATTTTTGTCGGTTCCATCTCGGGATTTCTATGGTGGCTGGGTCGATGAACTGCTGATGCGTATTGCCGAAATCTTCCAGGCTTTTCCCTTCCTGCTGGCCGCTATCACCATGACCTCGGTGCTGCAGACCGTCTACGGGCGTGGAGAGGCCGGTGTTTTGGTATTCATGGCCAAGGTCGTAGCCCTATTAACCTTTGGTCATAATCCTGCCGAAGAATTGGATCCGGTTCAGTTACAGATCCTGACCGGCATGCTGGCCATCATCTTCTTTGGCTGGATGACGATTGCACGTGTGATGCGCGGTAACATCCTATCGATTAAGGAATATGAATATGCACTTGCAGCCAAAACGATCGGCGCCAGCGACATGCGCATCCTGTTCCGTCACTTGCTGCCGAACGCCGTCTTCCCCATCCTGGTGATTGCCTCCATGAACATCGGTGCCTATGTGCTCACTTTCGCAGCACTCAGTTTCCTGGGTCTGGGAGCGCAGCGCGGATACGCAGACTGGGGGCAGATGATCAGCTTCGCCCGCAATTGGGTGCCATCGCTGATCGAATATTGGTACATTGTGGTCTATCCCGGTTTGACAATCGTTTTATTTGTGCTGGCCTGGAACCTGGTCGGTGACGCTTTGCGCGACATCCTCGATCCCCGCTTGCGCGGTAGCGGTAGCGTTTAGTATCACATTTTTAGCATAGCATAGACTTGTGCCTTTCACGGCTCAAAAACTGATACATTCTATTCTATTGGATTGGTGCTGTTCACAGCAATCCTTAAGACCAAACATGCCTTACAAAAGGAAATGTGGACAGCGCCTTTCTATCTTCCTGTTGCCAGACAAAGGAACGCATCTTCTCTCGCCTCGTGTCTGCTCCCGTTATCAGACTG
Organism: uncultured Chloroflexia bacterium; assembly: GCA_963785535.1. Lineage (GTDB taxonomy): Bacteria > Chloroflexota > Anaerolineae > Anaerolineales > Villigracilaceae > JAABUE01. The sequence goes on from CAWAVQ010000024.1 coordinate 3,460, forward strand.
ATTTCTATGACTGCACATCTCCCCATTTGCCAAACCAACTTATACCCTACCCATTACCTACGCTTCCCTTGCGCTTGATAAATTGTTGACTGCAATCTAGAATAAGATATAATCAATTATCTAATCCAGTAAGTTTGCGGAAAACAATACTGTAGTACTATATAAAGCAATACTGTAGTATTAGATAAAACTGTTCTGGAGTATTTTTGTGAAAAAAGTGACTTTTCTCAGGCCGCTCCAGCCTGTAGACTCATTGGAGTTAGGTATAATCAATTATCTGCCGAGGTTTTTTTAAAACATACTGTGGTATCAGACTGAAAAATGCTAAAGTATGCTTTGTGAAAATATGATTTTTCTGAGAACGCCCAAGTTTACAGTTACGGCGTGCACGCATTAGAGGTAATTGACCGTACACCGACACAAAGGTTTTTCTTGATGTACAATATCCCAAAAGCCCATAACACAAACAATTCCACACAACAGGATACATACATGCCCAATCAGATCTTGAATGTGCAAGGCCTAGAAACGAAATTTCGCACTGATGAGGGGACCGTACATGCTATCAACGGCGTTTCCTTCACAGTCAATGAAGGTGAAACTATTGGCATCGTAGGAGAGAGCGGTTCCGGAAAGAGCGTAACAATGCTTTCCGTGCTTCGATTGATTCCCATCGCCTCCTGGAAAGATCACAGCCGGAACAGCCGAGTTCCATGGTCAGGATTTGCTCAAGATGGCCGATGATGAGATCCGTCAAGTTCGCGGGGCTCAGATCAGCATGATCTTCCAGGATCCCATGACTTCACTCAATCCGGTGTTCACGATTGGAAAGCAATTGACCGAGCCAATGCTGTTACATTTGGGCATGTCCAAACAGCAAGCCAATAACCGCGCTGTTGAGCTTCTAGAGATGGTAGGCATCCCGGGGGCAAGAGAGCGTTTATCCGATTATCCCCATCAATATTCGGGGGGCATGATGCAGAGGGCGATGATCGCGATGGCTCTCTCCTGCAACCCACAAATATTGATCGCCGATGAACCGACAACGGCGTTAGATGTGACCATTCAGGCACAGTTCATCGAATTGGTCAAGCGACTGCAGGAAAACCTGGGAATGGCAATTATCTGGATCACCCACGACCTGGGCGTAATTGCCGGGTTGGCTCAGCGAGTGATGGTCATGTATGGAGGATTATTCATTGAGGAGGCGACGGTAAAAGATTTGTATGCGGATCCCCGGCACCCCTATACGATGGGTCTATTAGGCAGTTTGCCACGCATGGATGGTAAACATTCTAAACGCTTGGTTTCGATTGACGGGTTTCCGCCGGTATTGTACGAACCGCCCTCGGCTTGTCCATTCGCCCCGCGTTGTAAGTTTGCCATCGAAAGATGCTCGAAAGAAAATCCTGTTCTGGAAGAAATTGCTCCAAAACATTCTATCGCTTGTTGGGTTGATACCCGCACTGGGAGACCTCGTCACAATGACCAATGAAACCTTGCTTCGTGTTGATAATTTAGTCAATGTACTTCCCCATCTTTCAAGGAGTGATTCGCCGACAGGTGGGAGCGGTCCATGCGGTAGATGGTGTCAGTTTTGATATGTACAAAGGGGAGACGTTGGGGTTGGTAGGGGAATCTGGATGTGGAAAATCAACCACGGGGCGAACGATTCTGCGCTTGTATAAGCCGACGGAGGGACATGTTTATTACGATGGCACAGATCTGGCTAGCTTGAGCGAGCGGGAAATGCGCAAGATGCGTCGCAAGCTGCAGATTATCTTCCAGGATCCTTATGCCAGCCTCAATCCGCGCATGACGGTGCGGACATCATCGGGGAGCCGCTATTAGTTCATAAAGTGGCCAGTGGAAAGAGCTGTGCAAGAGCGCGTGCAGGAGTTGCTGGCATTGGTGGGGTTGAACCCGGCCTTTGCAGACCGATATCCGCACGAGTTTTCGGGTGGGCAACGTCAACGCATCAGGGTAGCCCGTGCCTTCTCCTTGCAGCCTGACCTGATCATATGTGATGAGCCGGTGTCTGCGCTGGATGTGTCGATCCAGGCTCAGGTGATCAACCTGCTGGAAGACCTGCAGGAGCAGTTCGGATTGACCTACTCTATTTATTGCGCATGACCTGTCGTGGTGCGGCATATCAGCAACCGCGTGGCGGTCATGTATCTGGGTGTCATTATTGAATTGGCGGAGCGCAACGAATTGTATGATCACCCATTGCACCCGTATTCGCAAGCGCTGCTATCGGCAGTACCCATCCCTGATCCGATTGCAGAAGAACGACGTCAGCGGATCATTTTGGAAGGTGATGTCCCTCTCCGGTAAATCCGCCTTCCGGGATGCCGTTTCCGCACACGCTGCCCGATCGCGGAACTGCTATGCACAGAACAAAAACCTGAATGGCGAGAGATAAAGCCAGGTCACTTTGTGGCCTGTCACTTTTCTGAAAGATTTCTATAAGTTATTCAGAAGGAGGTGATGTCCTGGCAAAAGTAGCGTATGAAGTAGAAAGAAAGATGTAACTGATCCGTATAAACCCTAAAATTTCCTTTGAGGAGGAGAAAAAATGCGTTCAAAACTGTTTTTAGCACTGAGCCTGTTGATCGCTGCTAGCATGGTCCTGGCTGCCTGTGCACCTTCTGCTGCTCCCGCGGAGCCTGCTGCACCCGCTGCTCCTGCAGATGCCTGCCGAACCCGCCGCTCCTGCCGAGACAGCCTGCTCCTGCCGAGACAGCTGCTCCCGCTGTCCGGGTCCCGAAATGAAAGATCCCGACACGCTCGTATTTGCGACACATCGGCGATCCCGAAACACTCGATCCCGCCTGGACCTACGAAACCGCTGGTTCCGCAGTTGAAAATAACGTCTACGAAGGTATGATCTGGTTCAACAAAGACAAGACCGACGAATACGTAGGCGTATTGGCCACTGACTGGTCGGTCAATGATACCGGCGACGTCTGGACCTTCAATGTCCGCGACGGCGTAACTTTCCATGAGGGCGGCACGCTCGAGCCCCATGACGTTGCGTACTCCGTCCAGCGCGCCCTGCTGCAAGACCGCATCGACGGTCCGCACTGGATGACCCTGGAAGCCTTCTTCGGTCTGTTCACAGTTGAAGATCTGGCTATTGGCGATAGCGGCAAAGAATTTGCCGATCTGTCTCAGGATGAACTGGTCGCTGCCTGTGAAAAGGTCAAAGGCGCCGTTGTTGCTGATGACGAAGCTGGCACGGTGACCTATAACCTGGCTGCTCCCACCCCCTGGTTCCTGGCGATGATGGCTAACTCATTCTTGGGTGCCGTTTATGATCAGGAATGGATGGTGGAACAGGGCGCTTGGGATGGCTCCTGTGACAACTGGGTACAGTGGCACGATCCTGCTGCTGAAGATACCGTTCTCTTCAACCAGGCCAATGGTACCGGCCCCTACAAGCTCGATCACTGGACCCCCGGTGAAGAGATTGTCCTGACCGCCAATGAAAACTACTGGCGCCAGGATGGCGATCCCATTTGGGAAGGTGGTCCCAGTGGCGTTGCCAGCGTTAAGACCGTCGTCCTCAAGATCGTTGATGAGTGGGGCACCCGCCAGGCAATGTTCGAAGCCGGCGATGCTGACTACATCTACGTTCCTGCACAGTACCGCCCGCAATTGGAAGAGCAGTACGGCGTAATTTGCCAGCGAAGACGGCACCTGTGAAGACCAAGGGAATGGTGGATACATTCAAGCCTGGGTGAACCTGCCCAGCCTCGCCATGACCCCTGCCCAGTTCAACTGGCAGATCAACGTTGAAGGTGGTAACCCCTTCGCTGGTAGTGGTGAGTTGGACGGCAGCGGTATCCCGTCGGACTTCTTCCAAGACCTGCACGTCCGCAAGGCTTTCAACTACTGCTTCGACTTTGACACCATGATCGCTGATGCCCTGAACGGTGAAGGCATCCAGGCCCAGGGCCCGATCATCCAAGGTATGATGGGTTATCGCGAAGGCGAAGCCCCGCTGTATTCCTTCGACCTGGCCAAGTGCGAGGAAGAATTCAAGATGGCTGACCTCGACCACGACGGCATCCCCGCTGGTGAAGATGAAGACGATGTCTGGAACACCGGTTTCTACTTCCAGATGGCTTACAACACCGGTAACGATGCTCGCCGCCTGGCCTCTGAAATTCTCAAGGCTGGTATTGAGTCTGTCAACGACAAGTTCTCCATCACCGTTGTTGGTATGCCGTGGCCGGTACTGCTGAACAGCCGCCGCGCCTCCAAGCTGCCGATCTACGTTGGTGGCTGGCTGGAAGACTTCCATGATCCCCACAACTGGGTACAGCCCTTCCTGTCATCTCAGGGTGCTTATGGCCGTGTGATCAACATGACCCCCGAATACGCCCAGAAGTATGATGATTTGATCGCAAGGGCTGCTTCCTTAACCACTGCTGAAGAACGCCGCCCCGTCTACGAAGAGATTCAGCTTGATGCGGAAGAAGATGCTGTTGTGATCTGGATGTACCAGGGTGTTGGTCGTGTACACTTCCAGCGCTGGGTACAAGGCTGGTACTCCAACCCGGCTTACTCAGCTATTTACTCTTACGTTTACGCCATGTCCAAGGGACAGTAAGGAAACTTACTTCTGTGAGTCGTCCCTATCTGAAAGTGGATAGGAACGATCCTTGACACTGGATGTACAAAGCAGGGAGCCGGGCTTGTACTGGCTCCCTGCTCTTCACTCAACAGGGTCAGATTTTTGTAGAGAAATAGAGGAAGGCGTAGTCTATGCTAAACTACATCATAAGACGGTTATTGATCTTGCCGGTGATCCTGGTCGGTGTGACGATGCTGGTGTTCGTCATGCTGTCCATGTTGACGCCGTACGAGCGAGCCTCACTGTATGTTTCCGACATACCCAAACGACAGGGAGCGATCGAGGGCATCATTGAGAAATATGGATTGAACGATCCCATTCCGGTGCAATACTGGAAATGGATGATGGGGGTGAAAGATGAGACCACCGGAGAAGTAGAAGGTGGAGTTTTGCGAGGGGATATGGGCTTTTCGAAGGTAGGCAAGAGTTCGGTGTCGGAAGTGATCCAGCGCCGCTTGCCAGCGACCGCAGAACTGGCCCTGTGGGCAGCCATCCCGTTGATCGGATTGGCGGTCTGGATGGGGATCCAGGCGGCAGTACATCACAACAAAATCATCGATCAGATCTTACGCGTATTAGCAATTATCGGATGGTCCATCCCGACCTTTGTGTTGGGGTTATTGTTGTTGATGGTGTTCTATGCCCAGTTGGGTTGGTTCCCACCGGAGAGGTTATCTGGGTGGGCATCGCAGTTGGTGCAATCGGAGAGTTCACGCGCTACACGCAGATGAACACGGTGGATGCGCTGCTGAACCTGAGCTTTGATGTGTTCCTGGATTCGATGCGGCATCTGGTGCTGCCGGTGATCACGTTGTCGGTGATCAGTTGGGCGTTCCTGCTGCGAGTGACACGCTCGTCGATGTTGGACACCTTGAGGCAGGACTACATGACGACGGCGCGCGCGAAGGGGTTGGGGGAGCGTGCGGTGATCCGCGGGCATGCGGTACCGAATGCGTTGATACCGGTCATCACGGTGGGAGGGCTGACCTTGATCGGCTTGTTCAACGGCGTGGTGATCACGGAGACGATCTTCAACTATCCTGGGTTAGGGAAGTTCATGGCGGATGCAGCCACGGCGTTGGATGTGGTCTCGGTGTTGGGGATGACCCTGTTCAGCAGTTTTGTGCTGGTGTTCGGGAACCTGGTGGTTGATGTGCTGTATGGCGTGGTTGACCCCCGTATCCGCTTGCAGTAGAAAAGTGATGTATTCAAAAAAAAAAAAAAAAAAAAAAAAAAAAAAAAAAAAAAAAAAAAAAAAAAAAAAAAAAAAAAAAAAAAAAAATTAATAGAAGAGGTTATTCAACAATGACCATCATCAAAAAGTTACTAAAAAATCCAACTTCGTTGGCCGGCATCATCATATTGATGGTGTATGTGATCATAGCCATCGGTGCGCCCTGGTTGGCGCCGATCCCGGAGCGCTCACGCAATCCCTACATGATTCCGCGCGATGGCTTCAGCACCACGCCGCAAGCACCCAGTGAGGAACATCGTTTCGGCACAACCGAAGGACAGTACGACATCTATTATGGTGTCATCTGGGGCACACGTACTGCCTTCCGTATCGGCGTTGTGATCACCTTTATCACCACATCCATTGGCATCATCGTAGGTTCCATTTCAGGCTTCTACGGTGGCTGGGTCGATGAACTGCTGATGCGTATTACTGAGATCTTCCAGGCCTTTCCCTTCCTGCTGGCCGCTATCACCATGACCTCGGTGCTGCAAACTATCTATGGAAGAGGAGAAGCAGGGGGACTGATATTTATGGCCAAGATTGTGGCGTTCCTGACCTTTGGAACCAATCTGGCCACAGATATAGACCCGGTTCAGTTACAGATCCTGACGGGCATGCTGGCCATCATCTTCTTTGGCTGGATGACAGAAGCGCGCGTGATGCGCGGTAACATCCTGTCGGTCAAGGAATTTGAGTATGCGTTGGCAGCCAAAACGATCGGCGCCAGCGACATGCGCATCCTGTTCCGTCACCTGCTGCCGAACGCCGTCTTCCCCATCCTGGTGATTTCGTCCATGAATATCGGCTCTTACGTTCTGACCTTTGCGGCCCTGAGTTTCCTGGGTTGGGAGCGCAGCGCGGATATGCAGACTGGGGGCAGATGATCAGTTTCGCCCGCAACTGGGTGCCATCGCTGGTTGAATACTGGTATATAGTGGTCTTCCCCGGCATGGCGATCGTACTGTTCGTGCTGGCCTGGAACCTGGTTGGTGACGCTTTGCGCGACATCCTCGATCCCCGCTTGCGCGGTAGCGGTAGCGTTTAGTATCACATTTTTAGCATAGCATAGACTTGTGCCTCTTACGGCTCAAAAACTGACGCGTACCTTCCTGTTCCCTCTTGGAATAGCGCTGCTCATGGCAGTGTTCCTCTTCCAAGGGGGAACGGCTTTAACCGTCTCTCCGCAGACCACACCTATGCCAACTCCAGACCGGTTGGCCGAGCCCACACTGCCTGCTGCTCCCGCCCAGGCAGATTACGGCGCGCAGCTATACTGGCTGCATTGCCTTCCTTGTCACGGCGATAAAGGCCAGGGGCTGACAGACGAATTCCGCGAAACATACCCGCCTGAAGATAACAACTGCTGGGCGCGTGGTTGTCATGGCAAATATCCGTATGAAAACGGCTTTACCCTTCCCACCAGTGTGCCCCGTTTAATTGGCCCGATGGCTTTGACAAAATTCCCATCAGCCGCCAACCTGCATGGTTTCATCAGCGGCGCCATGCCCTTTCAGGACCCCGGTGTACTGACCGACGATGAATATTGGCAGGTCACAGCCTTCCTCCTGCGCGAAAACGGGATCCCATTCACCGGGCAGCTAGACGCATCCAACGCGGACAGCATCCTGCTCCCGTCATCGCAGCCAACACCCACCCCCACACCCCTTCCATTCTCCCCTGCTCTCAGCAAACCCTGTAAACTTGGACAATATTCTTACTCATATTCCTCTTGGGCGGAATCCTGTTTTTGTGGCATACTCTGAGTAGAAAACAAAACCAGCCCTAAAGGGGTGCCCTATTATGACCGCTTATTCCATTAAACGCAGCCTTTCGGCTTTACTCCTTTTAGCTTTTATCCTGTCTGCCTGCCAATTCCCAATGGGAGCCGCGTGAGAGGTGGAAACGCCCACCCCCACGTTGGAATGCCGCCTACACCCGTACCAACTGCGACCCCCGAACTGCCGCGTACACTGACAATTTGTCTTGGCGAGGAACCTAACACCCTCTACCCGCTCGGAGGACCGAATGCCGCCGCCCGTAGTGTCCTCGAAGCTATCTATGATGGTCCAATGGATGTGGTCGGCTACAACTACCAGGCTGTCATCTTGCAACGCATTCCCAGCTTTGCTGCTGGCGACGCTTTTATAGAAGCCTACTCCGGTTCAGCCCGGTGACCTTCTGGTAGATGCGGGTGGTAATCTGTCCTTCTTAGAGACCGGCTTGCGTGTGCGCCCGGCAGGCTGCTACAGCGACGATTGCGTTATTACCTTTGATGGCGTCAGCCCGCTCGAAATGGACCAGATGATCGTCACCTTCAATCTGCTGGAAGACCTGGTCTGGTCAGATGGGGAGCCGCTCACCGCTGCCGATTCCATCTTTGCCTATAACATTGCCAGGAGCAACGACACACCTGGCTCCAAGTTCATTTTCGATCACACCCAGACCTACGAAGCCACAGATGAAACCCACTTACAATGGTGGGGCATTCCTGGCTTTATTGATCCTACCTACTATACAAATTTCTGGGCGCCGCTTCCCCAACACGCCTGGGAAGATTTTGCCCGTAGCCGAACTGCCCCAAATTGACATTGTTTCCCGTACCCCGATCGGTTGGGGACCCTACGTAATGGAAGAATGGAAAGCAGGCAACCACCTCACGCTCACAAAAAATATCCGCTACTTCCGCGCTGACGATGAATTACCTGTCTTCGATACGCCTTGTTTACCGCATCGTTCCCGACCCTAACGCTGCTATGAGCGACTTGGTTGCGGGCGCCTGCGACATCCTTGACCCGACAATTAACCTGGATGGTCAGTTATCCCCTCTTGCTCCAGATGCAGACCGATGGGCAGGCGCAGGTGCTCACATCTACCACCAACACCATCGAATGGCTCGGACTTGGCATTACCCCAGCCACCTACGATGACGGCTACAGTACCACTCCGCCGCTCGACCGACCTGACTATTTCTATGACAAGCGTACCCGTCAGGCCATTGCCCTGTGTCTCGACCGTCAAACAGTGAACAATACGGTGCTCTTCGGGCTTGTCAGTTGTTCCGAAACCTATATCTCCCCCGAGCATCCGCTCTATGACTTTAACAGTCGCGCCTTATCCTTTTGATCCCGAACAAGGCAACCGGATTCTCTGAGCAGGCAGGTTGGCGGGATGTAGATGAAGACCCATCGACGCCTCGATAGGCCCAGGGCGTCCTGAACGTTCCGCCGCTCACGCCGCTCGTGCTGAACTACTACACCAGCTCCGCCACGCAGCGCCGTCAGGTCAGCGAAATCCTGGCGCAATCGCTCGGACAGTGCGGTATCGGCGTCAACATCACCTATCTCTCGTATCTCGACCTGTATGCAGAGGCCGCAGCCAACGGCCCGTTGTTTGGCCGCAGCTTTGACCTGGCCGAGTTCGCGATGGGCACCACCAGCCTCGAACCGCCCTGCGATTGGTACACCACAGAACAGGTGCCTTCTGCCTCTAATAGTTGGGTGGGAGCAAATGTGACCGGCTACCAGAACCCTGAGTTTGACGCAGCCTGCAACCGTGCACAGCAGCAAGTGCCGGGCGATGAAGCCTACCGCGAAGCGTATTACGATACCCAATCCATCTTTGCGTCTGACCTGCCCGCCATCCCGCTGTATCTGCGCCTGAAGGTAGCTGCTGCCCGTCCCGATATCTGCGACTTTGACCTTGACCCAACCGCCAACACGCTCTGGAACCTCGAGGCACTGGATTATCAGCCCACCTGCGCGCCATAAACTCGGTATGCGGCCTCTACATTTATCGTTGGCGCTCGCCGTTTTCATTCTCTCTGCCTGTGCAACTGCCACACCAGAACCGCTCCCTACGGCTACGCCTGCGCCAACCACCACGCCTGTTCCAGCCACACCCGTCCCCCTCCCGCAGCGCGCATCCCTGCTGCGGGTTGCCATGCTGGGGGAGACCACAAAAGCCAACGTTTGGACTTTGTTTGACAAATCAGGAGCAGACTACTGGAACACTGCGACTTAAGCCGACTACTGGCCGAGTCTCTACCATCTCGCGCCTCCCTCTCTCGACTTCAAACCTGCTACCGCTTTAGGGCAGCCTTCCCCCCTCGAATGTGATTTGGCCACCTGCACCGCCACAGTCGCTTTGCAATCCAACCTGAAATGGACCGACGGTTCTTCCTTTTCCGCCAGAGACGTGGCTTTTCACGGTCAACACAACCCTGCAATTCCGGCTGGGATTGGACTGGCAAAGCGCCTACAACCCGGATGTGCTCGAGCGCGCCGAAATGCTGGATAGAACCGTTGTCAGATTCTATTTCAAAACCCGACCCACCGTCGCCGACTGGCAATACGGCGTCTTGCAAGGCCCGATTGTCAACCAGGCATATTGGCAGCCTCGTATCGCCGACGCGCTCAGTCTGCTGCCAGATGAAACCCTGCTGCCGGCCATCCAGCAACTGGAAGCCCAACTGGCAGAAATGCACGCCGAAGTCGATGCTCTGAATTTGTCGCTGAACACAATGGTACCCGGTAGCGCTGCTTATTGCGGAAACATCCAGAAACGCGCAAAACTTGCAAGACGATTTGAACAGCGTTTATAACAAACTCACCAAAAGTCGCAGCGAATACGAGACAAAGTTGACCGAAGCGCGCGCGGCGCTTTTTGCGCTTGACAATACTGACGAGCCAACGTTAGGCCCATGGGAGTTTGCGCGCAATGACAGACGATAGCTTTGAAAATCAGGTTAATTTGGATACGCCATTAGGCAAACCCTGGTTTGACAATGTGAGCTATATCACTTACCCGGACGAATCGGCGGCCGTAGATGCGTTGTTGAATAACGAGGTCGATCTCATCCTTTCCCCTGACGGGCTTTCACCCAATGCAGTTTCGCAATTGGAAAATAAGCCCGGTGTGTTGCTTAGCCGTAATATAACCCGCAGTGCACGCTTCCTGGCGTTTAATCACACCAATCCCTTCCTGGCTGATCCGGTCTGTCCACAGGGCCTTGGCTTGTATGACTCGATCCGCAGGCGCTGACGGCCAATTTGGGCAGTGATGCGGCCGCTTTGCCCGGGTTCGTGCTGGATGATTTTTGGCGGAACAGACAGGTATCCCTGCCGTGTGCAGGTGCGTCGGCGGAAGCGCGTTTGGCGGAATCTGTCAGGCTCTTGAAAGCGGCAGGCTATTCCTGGAGCAGCGAACCTGCTCCCGGCGTGGATGGCAGCGGACTTGCCAATTCTGAAGGGGTTGTGTTGCCGCGCTTTACTTTATTGACCCCGCAGTAAGATCAGTTGCGAGATTTGGCAGCCGCATATGTGGCTCAGCGGGCGCAGGTACTGGGTTTGGCTTTGGACGTGCGGACCGTCAGTTCGGATGACCTGCTATATGCAGTTTACGGTTCTGGTGGATATGACATGGCTTTGCTGGGCTGGCGGTTGAGTGTGTACCCGTCTTACTTGTGTGAGTGGTTTTTGTCTACAGAACAGAATCCGTTTGCTTATAACGGGAGCGGCTTGATAGTCGGCGTGCGAAGCGTGGAGTCAGGTCAGCGACCTGGAATTGGCAAAGCTGCTTGCGTCCGATGTCCAGGCAGTTTTGATGCGCGATCTGCCGCTATCCCGTTGTATTCGGATACGCGCGTCGATGGATATCGGAATGTGCGTTATCCTTTCACTGCGATGATTGATGGGGTGGGCGGTTTATATGGCGCGCCATCGCTGGCAATACCAATTCCATGATAAACCGATAAGAAAGATAATTCTTTGCTATAATTCTTTCAATCCAGCACGAGGAGAAAACTGTGGCATCAGAGAAACCCCTATTGGAAGTCAAATCATTAAAAACCTATTTCTACACCGAAGACGGAACAGTTCGTGCTGTGGATGGTGTGGATTTCGAAGTTTATCCGGGTGAAGTGTTAGGGCTGGTCGGGGAGTCAGGCTGTGGGAAAAGTGTAACATCGCTCTCGATTATGCGCTTGATCTCTGCACCAGGGAAAGTGGAAGCTGGCGAAATCCTGTTCGACGGCGCTGACTTGCTTAAATTTCCTGAGCATGAGATGATCCATGTGCGTGGCAATCGGATTTCGATGATTTTCCAGCAGCCGCAAACTGCGCTAAATCCGGTTTTCAGGGTGGGCGATCAGATCGGTGAGGTGCTCAATATTCACCAGGATTTCGGAAGGAAGCAGGCTATAAGCGTGCTATTGAATTGTTGAAGATGGTTGGCATCCCGGATGCCGAACGGCGTGTGGAAGCTTATCCGCATGAACTTTCAGGCGGTATGGCCCAGCGCGTGATGATCGCGATGGCGTTGGCCTGTTTGCCCGAACTTTTGATCGCTGACGAGCCAACCACTGCGCTGGATGTAACCATTCAGGCTCAAATTCTGGATTTGATGCGCAGCCTGCGCGAAAATACTGGAACGGCTATTATTTTGATTACGCATGATTTGGGTGTGGTGGCAGAGATGTGTGAGCGCGTGGCGGTGATGTACGCGGGTGAAATTGTAGAACAGGCGGAAGTTGGTACACTTGTTCGATTATCCACTGCATCCGTATACAAAAGGCCTGATCGATTCGATTCCTATTCTTGGAAAGCTCAAAGACCGCCTGGAGGTAATTCCCGGCTCCGTGCCGAACCTGGTGAACTTGCCCCCCGGTTGCCGTTTTGCTCCACGCTGTAAAGCGATGGTGGAACACGGATTGAAGATCTGCACAGAAGCTAAACCTGATTTGATCGACTTCAAGCCAGGTCATAAAGTGCGTTGCTGGTTATATCAAAATGCGTGACAGACCATCATGCCCCGCTTGCTGCTGGATAATCCATTGGAGCAATAATTGATGAGTGAAAAAGACCAAGAATATCTTGTTGAAGTCAAAAATCTGGTGAAATATTTTCCGGTGCGCGCCGGTTTGTTGCAACGCGTAGTTGCACAAGTGCAGGCTGTGGATGATGTCAGCTTTTCAGTCAAGAAAGGGGAAACGCTGGGGCTGGTAGGCGAGTTTGGTTGCGGTAAGACCACCGTTGGCCGCACCATGTTGCGTCTGATCGAACCGACTTCCGGTTCTGTCTCCTTTGCCGGCGTTGATATGGTCAACCTGCGTGGCAATGAATTGAAAGCTATTCGCCGTGATATGCAGATCATCTTCCAGGACCCTTACGCCTCTCTCGATCCGCGCGTGCCGATCGGTGAGTCTGTCATGGAAGGATTGCATATCCACAAGATTGGCAGTCCTAAAGAGCGCTTTGACATTATGATCGAAACGCTCAAAAAAGTAGGCCTTGAAGATTATCACGCCCGCCGCTACCCGCACGAATTTTCGGGCGGTCAACGTCAGCGCATCGGGATTGCACGTGCGCTGGCATTGCGCCCAAAATTCATCATTTGCGATGAACCGGTTTCGGCACTGGATGTGTCCATTCAATCCCAGGTGTTGAACATCTTGAAAGACCTGCAAAATGAATTTGGGCTGACCTATCTGTTTATCGCTCATAACTTGAGCGTAGTGGAGCATATTTCTGACCGAGTAGCGGTGATGTATCTGGGCAAGATGGTTGAATTAACCGTTCGCGAAGAATTATTCAAAAACCCGCTTCACCCTTACACGCAGGCTTTGATGTCGGCCATCCCCATCCCCGACCCGCATCTCAAACGCACGCGCGTTATTCTCAAAGGGGATGTGCCCAGTCCGCTAAATCCGCCCTCCGGCTGCCGTTTCCATCCGCGCTGCCCGATTGCAGAAGAAATCTGCTCGCAGCAGGAACCTGAGTTCCGCGAAGCCAGCCCCGATCACTGGGTTGCCTGCTGGATGGTGAAATAAGATTTTCAAGGATAAGCCTTATGTCAGTTCCCCGCATTCTATTGGTAGATGATCAGCGCGATATTCTAAAATTGCTCCATTCCACATTGGATACGCTTAGCGCATGAGTTGGAGATTATTGAAGCGCCCTCCGGCGAGGAAGCGTTACTGGAAACCTCGCGCGAAAAAGTAGACTTGCTGGTATCCGACTATCGCTTACCCGGCATAACGGGCATCGAGTTGATGCACAAAATTCGCGCCAGATACCCGGATGTACGCGTCATTCTAATTACAGGTATGACCGACCGCAAAGCGCGCGACGAAATCCTGAATGCAGGGGCTGCAGCTGTATTTGACAAGCCAATCTCATTGACTGATTTTCTGGATGCAGTCGAACGTTCCCTGAACCTGGACCGCACTATTTTGCCCGAAGAAGGAGAGCCTGAATCCGGTCAGCATCAGACGCTCTCGAACCTGCTCGCCAATTTCAGACAGGATCTCAATGCCCAGGCCGTATACTTGCTCAGCGATCGCGGACGGGTGCTGGCCTGCGCTGGTTCTCTACGAGATACCAGCATGGAAGCCTCGCTGTTTTCATCGCTCATGGCGATTTACAGCGCCGCCCTGAAGGTGACGCGTTACATGCATCAGAATGAACTGGACAACTATCATGTCTTTGCCGGTGGTGATCACGATTTGTTGATGATCCCGGTCGATGCAGGTCATGCCCTCTTGTTGGCAGGGAATCATCTTGCTACAGTTGAAACTGTGTTGGACACGGTCAACGCCATGCTGGCAGTGCGTGACGAAGTCAAGAAAGCCTTGAAAATATGGGAGTGGCCCCGGTCGTTTCCGATGACGATGAAGAAGATGAGCAAAACGCGCCTAAATATGTGGAGCCGCTCACACAGACCACTTCCAGCGAAATTGACGCGCTTTTAAGTTCCAAGAAGAAACTCACTACCGATGAACTGGAAGCATTTCTGGAATGACGCTGCTTCAAAACAAAGCGGGGTTCCAACCAACCCCGATGTGATCACTTACGATCAGGCACGTCAACTGGGCTTAGCACCCGGGGAAGAAGAATAACGATATTGCCCAACTGCTTGCCCTGTGATACAATCTTGCCCGCCCTGCGGGGCATCTCAGGGGCGTGGTGCAATGGCAGCACACCGGCCTTTGGAGCCGTGGATCTTGGTTCGAATCCAGGCGCCCCTGCTTTTTACTTCCGCTCACCAGATCCCGCTCTTGCGGGGCTTTTTCTCTAAACTCAAGCAGGACTTGCGTTGCCCCGTGGAGCGCAAGTCTGTTTTTATTACGGGAGAGATACACGAAGATACTCGGGTTCAAGGCCACATTAAGCTTTGTGGCTAGCGAAATTTAGACCTTCGTGGCCAGAAATAATTGTAGGAGAATTTATGAAAATCACTGCTGTTCTACTTGCCGCCGGACAGGGCACACGTATGAAGTCAGATTTACCGAAAGTTCTGCATCCTTTGGCTGGCAAGCCTATGCTCTGGCATACCCTCCAGGCACTGAAGCAAGCTACCACTGAGACACCGGTTGTGATCATCGGGCATGGCTGCCGAGCAAGTAAAAGAGTTCGTTGGCGACGCGGCCACCTGTGTCAGTCAGGAGCCGCAGCTCGGCACCGGACACGCTGCTCTGCAAGCAAAACCCTTGCTGCTGGGCCGTAGCGATTATGTGATCGTCACCTATGCTGATATGCCTTTACTGCGCGGCGAGGCTTTCCAGCAACTGGTCGAAACCCAAAAGAAGAATCGCGGCCCAATCTCCATGTTGACCGTCATCGCCGACGACCCGCGCGGCTTTGGTCGCATTGTGCGTAAAGATGATGGCACGGTTGCCGCTATTGTGGAAGAATTTGTCGCCACACCGGAACAGAAGGCGATCAAGGAACTCAACGTGGGTGCCTATTGCTTTTCCGCTGATTGGCTGTGGGATGCGCTAGACTCGCGTCCGGCTATCTCCCAAGGGGGAATATTACCTGACGGATACAATTGAACTGGCTGTGAAAGATGGATTGCCCGTGCAGGCGCTGATCCATGATAGCCTGCAAGAGTCGATTGGCATCAACACCCGCGTCCATCTTTCAGAAGCGGACGCCGCCATGCGCCAACGCATCAACCAGGATCTGATGCTTGCGGGCGTTTCGATGATCGACCCCGCCTCGATCTATATCGAAGCCGGAGTGACGATTGGCAAGGATACAGTCGTGATGCCCAATACATACATTCAAGGGAACACCGCAATAGGCGAGCACTGCGAAATCGGCCCGAACGCGCATATCCGCAATTCGCAGCTTGGGAACAGGTGCAAGGTTTTCATGTCGGTGATGGAAGGCGCGCACCTCGAAGACGACGTGGATATCGGCCCGTTTGCCCGCCTGCGCAAAGGCGCGCACCTGATGGAACACGTCCACATGGGCAATTTCGGGGAAGTGAAAGATTCTACTCTCGGTCCCGGCGTCAAGATGGGGCACTTCTCGTATATTGGCAATGCAGACATCGGTGCGAACACCAATATCGGGGCTGGCACCATTACCTGCAATTATGACGGTGAGAAGAAACATCCTACCGAGATCGGTAAAGATGTATTCATCGGTTCCAATTCGATGTTGGTCGCGCCCCTGAAAATCGGTGACCGTTCGCGCACAGGTGCTGGTGCAGTGGTCACCAAGAATGTGCCGGACGATACGCTTGTAGTAGGTATGCCGGCCAGAGCAATAAGGAAATTGAAGAAAAGTGATACCGATTGAGTGGGGCATCCCGCTTAGTATTCTATTTGTTATTCTCGATCTGACCATTGCGGCCACGCGCGTCAGCTTGCTGAACTTGCGTCCGCTGCGTTTACTCTCTTTAAGGGAAGAAGCCTCAGACGGAGTGGACCGCACGCTGGCACTGATCGAAGATGCCCGTCTGCGTCCTACGCTGCGCTTCAGTCAGACGGCCACGCGTATTCTGCTCGCCGGGGTCATTCTGTCGATGGCCGGGCAGGTTGCGGCGGGAGTCCCAATTCGCACTCGTCATCATGCTGGTGATAATCTTTGTAGTGGCGTTGTCCCTGATGGTCGTGGAGTTCACCGTCGAAGGCAACATCCTGAAAGAGCCGGAACGCTGGAGTTTGCGCCTGGGAACGTTTGCCCGGACCTTGATTTTGTCATGTCTCCGCTGGTCTTTTTGCCGGTTCTTCTTGCTCAAGTCGCAGTGGCCGGCCCCGGTGGCGGCGCAAATGACCGAAGATGAACTGAAAATCTGGGTTGAATTCGGAACAGGAAGAGGGCGGGCTGGAGCGCGAAGAGCGCCAGATGATCTATTCCATCTTCCAGTTCGGTGATACGCTGGCGCGCGAGATCATGGTGCCGCGCATCGACATCCTGGCTTTTGAAGTCAGTACTTCGCTCACGCAGGCTTCCAAAGCCTTCACACAATCCGGGCATTCGCGCGTTCCGGTGTACGAGAAAGAAATCGACAACATCATCGGCTTGCTGTATGCCAAGGACTTGTTGCAAGTTGTGCAGAATGGCCGCAAGCGTGCCAGCATACGCGATCTGTTGCGCCCGGCTTATTTTGTGCCCGACACTAAAAAAGCCGACACTCTCCTGACCGAAATGCAGGCGCAGCGCATCCACATGGCGATTGTGGTAGATGAATATGGCGGGATGGCCGGGCTTGTGACTCTGGAAGACATCATCGAGGAGATTATCGGCGAGATTCAGGACGAGTACGATCTTAGCGAAGAAGACCTGGTACAGCAGAACGGCCCGGATGAGTACGTGTTTCTGGGACGCATCGGCCTGGATGATTTCAATGAAATTATGGACAGCGATATTCCCAAGGTTGAATCGGACACCCTGTCCGGATTCCTGTACGATTATTTTGGACGCGTTCCGCACGATGGCGAATCGATCGAGACCAACGGCCTGCTTCTAACCATCGAAAAGGTCATTGGCCGACGCATCCGCCGTGTGCGCGCCCAACGTATCCCAATTGACGAAAAAGGTGACCAGGAAAATGTCCCAGTTAACGAATGAAGAACGCCAATCTTTGATCGATCTGGCAAATGAAGCCCGTCGGCGGGCGTATATACCTTATTCGAATTACCCCGTTGGCGCGGCCTTACGGACAAAATCCGGCAAGGTCTTCACCGGTGTCAACGTGGAAAATGCAGCTTACCCCACCACCATGTGTGCCGAGCGGACAGCCGTCTTCTCAGCCGTAACGGCTGGAGAGCGCGAGTTCGAAGTCATCGCCGTTGCGACTGACAACGGCGGCTCGCCCTGCGGCTCTTGCCGTCAGGTGCTGGCCGAATTTGGGTTAGATACAATTGTTCTGATTGCGGATGGAAAGGGGAATTTAGTGCAGGAGACAACCGTAAGAAATTTGCTCCCCGGTGCGTTCACGCCGGAACATTTGGTAAAGAAATAAAGCTATCCACTGGTTACGCAGATTTTCAAATCGTGAAAATCTGCGTAACCAGTGAAATTATTGCTTAGAATTCCATTACACTATCAAGCCCACGATGGACACCAACCAATTTGCCCACTTCTCGAATGGCCAGCAGCGCTCCGCTGACATAAGGCTCTGCGCTCGTGCCTGAACTCATGTCGCAAGATTAACTTTTGATCAGGCATCCCAAAGATCGCATCAATAGAAATAACATATCCCGGCAAGCGCAGCGAGTGGACTTGCGTCCCTTGCAAGCGAGCACCACGGGTTTCTTTTAAGCCTTCTATTTCATCTAAAGGGACTTCGAGTTTTGCTTCCCGTATTTTGGAAAGACGATCGGCTAACTCACGAGCAGTGCCGCTTGGCGCGTCTTTCTTGCCAGCGTGGGCATAATCAATGATTTCCCAATGATCGATATATTTTGCTGCCATCTCAGCGAATTTCTGCAGAAGGACAACGGTCAGCGCAAAATTCCCCACCGCTAAAACTCCACGATTGACCTCTTGCGCAACGCCATGTATCTCATCGTAATCTTCACTGCTCAACCCAGACGTCCCAATCACAACGTGTACGCCGCTCTTTAATG
Organism: uncultured Chloroflexia bacterium; assembly: GCA_963785535.1. Lineage (GTDB taxonomy): Bacteria > Chloroflexota > Anaerolineae > Anaerolineales > Villigracilaceae > JAABUE01. The sequence continues at coordinate 22,198 of CAWAVQ010000024.1, forward strand.
CGGATATAACATTGAATTTTGCTACATCCGGTTTGGTGTATTCCACAAATACATCGGGACTGGTTTTTAGCGCGTCTTCCGCGGTTCCAAAAATTGGCGCGCTAAGCCCGTCAATGCCTATCACTTCACCAAGAGTTTTCCCGGCATTGCTTCGCGAAATAGCTGCAACCAATTCCATATCACCGACATTAGATATGCCTCGCGATAATTCCGAACCTGCCCATCCTGTTCCACCTGCAATACAGACTTTTATTTTGCTCATCGATGCATCTCCTTTGTCCGCCAGATCCCCATTATCAGACTTTCTCTTTGAAGCCGGGTGATTTTCTAACGAGTTATTCTATCAGCACAATGGGCAGCAATGGAATGTGGACAGCTGATTAATGCGCGCAAAAGAATTTAAGCTGCCACATGCGGTAATGCCTTACGATGCTGCTTCGGTAAACAATCGGTGTTCCTGGTTACATTCAAGCGCATCGGATATGGCCTGTCCTAGAATGCGATCTACCACGATAGAAGGCGGTAGTGGGTTTATCAATTTCCAGGCTGGCTACGGATGTTTTCGCAGCATCCACCACCCAGTTTGTTGCCAGGTCTGATGAGATTTTGTCTGTGCTAATGACCAGATCGAAGGCTTGGATTGAGTTCCAGGGCACCCTGTAAAATTCCTCGACAAATGCCACTCGCACTTTATCGTTGTTTTTCACCATTGCTTCTGCTTCTTCGAACGGTATCTTCTCTTGCTCTATTACGCGCCTGACCCTTACAAAGAAGGGAGCTTGCAATCGAATATGGAGCACGTCGGCAAATCCACCTAACACTTCAAAACCACTCCGCCCAAGGATCACTGCATTGCCATGATGGGCAACCGCCTGTATGACCTGATTGAGCATTTTCATCATTACATCGCGATGCTTCTCTCGCTGCGCATCAAATCTCTCCCAAAATGCAGGCAAAGCAGCGTATTCTTTATCAAATTCTACGTACCCATATTGGCCAAGGATGGTGCCGATAAACTTTTGGTCCACAAAATGGTAATTCAGAATCTGGGCTACCTTCTGGCGACGGTATCTCCATCGCTGCCGAACTCTCTGGAAATGGTTATCACACACATTCTTACGACTCCTTTCCCTGTCAAAACGGCTGTTCAATAATATTATTGCACAAATTTCTGGAATTATTCAAGCAGTGCCCAATGTATCGGCCCGGGTTTTACGAGGTTCTGATACATTGCTCTTAAGAAAGTCGGACTACTACGTGAGCCGCTGGTCCCGTGGGCGATGAACCTCAACAGACAGAGAAACCACATAATTGATTTATAATCTCAGTGTTCCTTAATTGAAAAGTTGAAAATCACCATTCTCAAATGAAACCCTACTGACCCCAAAAGAAAAGTCTAACAAGGGTCGCCTTACTGCTCTCTACTCTCTTCTATGTCTGAATTCCGCTCTATCCGTGTTCACGCTATTGTCCTCCGTCACGCCGACTGGGGCGAGGCCGACCGCCTCGTTACAATCTATACGCGTGAGCAGGGCAAGCTGCGTACGGTGGCCAAGGGAGCGCGCAAAGTTACCTCGCGCAAAGCCGGGCACCTGGAGCCTTTTACACACGTCAAGCTGCAGCTTTCGCGCGGACGTAGCATGTTCATCGTCACCCAGGCGGATACGATCGAAGCTTTCCTGCCTTTGCGCGAAACTCTGGTGCTGACCGGCACCGCATCCTATGTGGTCGAATTACTCGACCGTTTTGTCTATGAAGACGAAGGCGCCAACCCGACCCTGTTCCGCCTGCTGGCCGAAACGCTCAAGCGTCTTGGCGGACGAGGAGGATGCATGGCTGGTTGTCCGCTACTATGAGATGCGTCTGCTGGACTTTCTCGGCTTCCGCCCGCAACTGTTCGAATGTGCCAACTGTGGACGTGAGATCAAGGCCGAAGACCAATTCTTCTCGTTCTCAGGCGGCGGCGTCATCTGTCCGCGTTGCGGGCGTGGCCTGCCCAACCTGACATCGATCTCTTTAGCGCGTTGAAATATTTGCGTCACTTCCAACGCAGCAGTTATACCGAATCAAAACAGGCGCGCCCCACTTCTAGCTGTGCAGGCGGAAGTCGAAACGCTGATGCAAGGATATTTCACCTACTTGCTGGAACGCGAACTGAATCCCCCGGTTTTTTGCAACAGGTGAAGAAAACGTAAACTCCTCCTTGGTGAGTAGGCGGTTTTTCCGAGTATCGAGACCAATATGGCTCAAATAAACTCTGACTTTTGGTCACGAAACTCCGCTTCGCGGTATCGACCACCGACAACGGGTTGAAATTAAAATTGGTAGTGGTTAGAAAAAAGGCGCAGGCTATTGCCTGCGCTATTTTTCTAATCGGATAGTAGGCTTTTCAAACCTGCTGCGTTGGATCTGTAATTGGGCCATCTGGCGAAAAGTTTTGGGCCACAACCCCTAAGCGCCGCAGGAAGACATGTCCTACCCATCCGATGAGCGGCGCCAGAGAGAATTTCCTTGGAGATGGGATTGGCGTGGTAGAGATAGTCGCCAAGGCCTCAAAAAGGTCAGCGACACTAGTGCCCTTGAAACCGGTTTGCCCCATGCCGATGGTCCAGTAAACGTGCGAGTCACTTCCGGCTGTCTTTGCCAGGGGCAGCCAGGGCGAGATCTTTTGCGCCAGGTGGTTGAAAATCTGGTGCCCCATGTTGTAAACCTCAATACCCCTGAGAACCTGTTTGGCGTCGTCATGCGCAATCGCGCCCATGAGCGCATCCATAGAAAGGCTTTTGGGCAGCGGGTTGACCGGGTGTGGCGCCACTGCAATCCCGCCCAGTTCACCGATACGCAGCAATGTCTCAATCAGAGATTGACCTGCCGGGATAAGCTCTTCAACATATAGCGCCAGCACATGCCCTTCGCGTGTGCTGACCTCAACCGCAGGGATGGCTTCCAATCCGTATTGCGATGCCAGGTCACAAGCGGCAAGTGACCCGCGGATCTCGTCATGGTCGGTGATAGCAATCACATCCAAGCCAATATGTAGCATGCCTGTTTCAGTGCGGCACGTACAGTGGTAGTCCCATCTTTGCTGTAAGTTGTATGGACGTGAAGGTCAGCGGTTCCCATAGTTCAAAATCCCCTCGCAGGGCAGCCATTAGTATACTTCAAATTGCACGGCTACCCCGGCATTCTTCTGCCCCAATTCAGGATGAAGACCCACGCGACGACCATTACCACCGGCTTCAGCAGTCTCCAAACCAGGATCTGGAACCAGGGCCATTTGATGGGATAGATGATATTCGCGATAAACCAGCGCGCGAACAGAGTCTGACCGAGCGCGCTCCAGGCCAGCCTGCGCTTGTATCCGCTAAACGAGAAATCTCCCGTGCGGAAAGCCTGTTCCAATTCCCCTGCGGCCAGTTTGCCATACCCCAGCGCCATGCTGATGCCCTCCCCGAAAAGCGGATCTGCGCCCGCAGCATCCCCTGCCAGCAGCACACGCGGGACGCAGAACTTGTTTGACGGCTCGAACCAGCGGATAGGATGTCCCTTGATCTCATACTCGTCCAGGTCGAAGCCCTGACGCGCCATTTCATCGCGCAGCGCCTCCTTCAGCGGCGGACGAGAGTTGTTCGCCATCATATTTGTATCGTAAATGCCCCAACAGCGCATCGGCTGGCCTTTGACCTGCGTTGGAAAATCCCATGTATACCCGGCAATACTCTCAGGGACAGGGATGAAATCAAAGTAAGCATGATGCGTGGTGTCTTTTGCTCCAATGGGAGCTAAGCCTCCATCGAGCGCAGTAATGACTTCCAGCACCCGGGCTGTATACACTGGCGCAGTTGGCAGCACGCAGCGACGTGTGACTCCGTTCGAGCCGTCCGCGCCGACAACAGCCTGCGCACGGAATTCACCCTGATCGGTGACCACGGTCACGCCGTTAGAATCAGGGCGCACATCTTTGACGGTAACTCCTTCTCTAACCTCTATTCCTCTACTCTTTGCTTTCTTTGCCAGCCAGGCATCGAACTCATCACGACGGATAACGCGCAGGGTGTGACGTTTAGGCAGGGAAATCTTCAGACCTTTGCCAGCGAAATCGAAGTGCACTGTAGAAGCATCTGCGTGCGGGACTTCGCTTGCGTCTAAATCCAGGCCTTCGAGCAGGGTTTCTGCGTCAGGGGTCAGGCCGCCGGCACACAGCTTGAAGCGCGGATAACGCATTTTTTCCAGAACCAGGATGCGGGGAGTCAGATGCGGGGCGCGTTGGTTCAGGTGCAGGGCTGTGGAGAGTCCCGCAGGTCCGCCGCCGATGATCAGAACGTCATAGTCCATAAAAGAATTGTATTGCCGCATGAATTGCTTGTAAAGCCCTATAGCCCATTCGAATTTTGGATAAAAATAGTATAAAATAAGACTGTCGCCAGGTGAGAGAGTTTTGTGAGAGAGGAAATTATGATTTCAGAACTAAAAAATTCAACAGAACAGGTACAGGCGCAGGTGCCGATCACGGTTTTCCATTTGCGAGGTTGGCTGGATGCGCAAAGCGAGAATGACTTTGTGAAGTGGGCGAATGAGGCTTACGAAAACGGCGCGCGTTATCTGTTGATCGATATGAGTGAACTGGATACGCTTACCAGCGCAGGCATGCGCGCCATCCAGAAAGTGTACAAGCAGTACACACCCGAGGATAACGATAAAGAGTATCCGCGCCTGAAACTGGCCAGCGCGCCGCCGCCGGTGTATCATGCCTTGAAGATGGCTGGTTTCCTGATCAGTATTCCTATGTACGAGTCAGTGCAGTCTGCGATTGATTCGTTCAGCGCGGCAACTGCCTAGCTTAAAACAATTCGTGTTCTGTCCATTAAAAAGACCACTTGCAAGTGGTCTTTTTATTCTCCGGGTAACTCTTTTGTTTTACACGTATGCCCCTGACCAGGTCTCGAAGTGCTGACCGTTGCGCTCATCATCCTTGTAGAAGATGAGATAGGTAAGCGCCTGGTAGGGGACGAATTTCTGTTCAGACGGGTTCTTGATTGCCAGGGCGTAATACGAATGCCAGGTGCCGGAGTTGAAATAAAGCTGGCTTTCAGTGTGCGGTGGTTTCTGATCTTCGTCCAGCGGGACGATCTCATGATGGTGGGTGTGCCCGTAGACGATGTAGCGGGCGGTGTCGTGCAGGAAGGCGGGCTCGCGCAGGGCATGTTCGGCAAAGGATTGCTCTTCGCCGCCGAACTTGTCGTATGCCCAGGCAACCACGTCATTGATCGTGTTGAAGGAGGCCCGCTTGGAGATTTTGACCACAAATTCCATCGCGTCCACAATGTCGAACTGGAAGAGTTTATCGGCTTCACGGACGTAGTCGGTTTGCAGGAATTCTTCGCAAATATCGTCCCAGACGCCTTTGAGTTCATCTTCGAGCGCTTTGCTGCCGGCGTAGTTCTTGATCTGGCCGCTGATCCATAACGGGGTGGCCAGCACCGGTCGGACGTTGGTCAGGCGGCGCAGACTATCTACGATCCCGTCAGGGAGTTCTTCGCCAAACCTTCTCTGTACTTCCACCGGGAAGCGGTTCAAGACTTCCATCGTGAAGACATCGCCCAGCGTGCCGTGGTTGCGCCCTTTTTCGTGGTCGAAGTTGAATTTATCGTAGCAGTCGCCGTGACGCCCGTACACTTTGTACTGGTCGAAAATTTCTTTTAAGGGCTGATACTCTTCCAACTCGTGGGGAAAGTTGGTGTGCAGGTTGCTCAATCCCATCGCATCGATCATATCCTGGCGCACCCGGTCGAAGGCTTCTCCTGGCAGGTGATAGTACCAGTCGTGGTTGCCGACCATATAGTGCGAGCGCACTTTGAGCGGGATACGCTCTGCGGTTTCGTGGTCGGGTTTTCCATGCTGGGTTGCGGGGGGCACGCTCACCTGTTCGCCTGCGGCGCATCGGCGCAGTATTTCCAGCGACTCTTTGTTCTTTTCGAGAATGCCGCTGGTGATCTCGCGCAAGGTATCCGGATACAGGGCTGTATTTGGGTCGCTCCAGGGCCGGATGTAGTTTTCGTCTCCGGGCGCGGTAGCAAGCCAACGGGTGGAATGAAGCGGGTCAAGAATGTCGCCCATTAAGACCAGGTCGATGTTTTCGATGGGACGGTACGTCCCGTCTTCACGCCAGGAGGCATAGTAGGCGGTTTCGCGCAGGCGGTCTCCAAACAGTTGGAATGCGCTGGGGGGAATAGATTTTGCGGTAGTGCCATCGCCCAGGTGGACGTCGCTGATTATGATTAGCATGCGCTTTCTCCTTTGGTTACAAGAGCGGTATATGAATTATAGTCCCAAGTTTCCTGTATAATCCTTCAACTTGCTGGTAGTAAAGGAGCGAAGATGGTGCGAAAAATTCTAACCGGGATCTGGCTGGTGGTGTGCGGGGCTTTGTTGGTACTGAGCCTGATCGGCGTTGTGACGGTTTGGAGCTATAAGCAGCCATTGACCACAGCAACCACAGCCCGCCTGACGGAAGTGGACGACGAGTTATCGCAGACGCAAGCTGCGCTGGCAAACACGCAGACTGAACTGGATCGTGCGCTGCGTTTTGTCGATTCTGCCGAAGAAGCCTTGATCGGTTTCAGTGAGCAGACAGCCGTGGCGAAGGAATTCCTGGATACGGTCACCGAAGTGCTGGATGAGACTATCAAGCCCAGCATCGCGACCTCCAGGGAAAAAATAGACGAAGCGCAGAAAACGATGGACGATCTGCGCGCTTCTATCGAGGCTCTCAACCGGCTTCCGTTTCTGAACTTGAAAGTGCCCGACGAGGGGTTACTGAGTTCGTTTACGGGCATCATCGACTCGCTGGAGGAAGAGATCACCCGCGTAGAAGATCTGGCCGACCTGGCCTCCACTTTCCTGAGTGATACATCCTACCTGATGGGCGGCGACCTGAGCGAGACGCGCGACAACATTCACGAAATGCAAAAGGTGGTGGCTGAATTCGAAGGCCGAATCCGCACCTGGCGCGGACAGGTTGCCACGCTCAAGGCCGAGACTCCCGGCTGGATCCAGCGTACCGCCATCTGGTTGACGGTTTTCCTGCTATGGTTCGCGCTCTCGCAGTTTGGCCTGATCCTGCACGGATTGGCGGTCTATCGCGGCGGGAATCCGTTTGCCGGGCTGCGGACAGCGCCTCCTATGCCCGAGAAGCCCGATGACGAAGTGGTTGAAGGGTAGTCAAGAACGAGAGGGAGTAAACGTCGAATTTGCCCAAAACACATCGCGCTCCCGGCTGAAAGAAATAATCACCGCCTCAACCCCTCCGGGTACGGACTTGACAAACGAAAAAAAATCAATATAATAAGTGTATGAATTACACTAACTATGCTGGTTTCGAGCGGCCCGGGGTCACTGTTGACCTGGCTATATTCACAGTCAATATGGAGATGCTCAAGGTGTTGCTGGTAAAACGAGCAGAGAACCCTTTCGCAGGACGATGGTCGCTCCCGGGTGGCTTCTTGAAAACGGGTGAGTCGTTGGAAGAAGCAGCCCAGCGTGTGTTGCGGGATAAGACTGGAGTCCAGGAAGTCTATCTCGAGCAGTTATACACTTTTGGCCGGCCCGATCGCGACCCGCGTTCGAGAGTAATCACGGTCAGCTACTTTGCACTTATCCCCTGGGCAAGCCTCGAGAAACCCGCTTCTGAAAAGGTGTCAAATCTGGATTGGTTCCCGGTGGATGAAGTCCCGCTACTTGCCTTCGACCACAATGAAATATTGGCCTATGCGGTGGAGCGACTTCGGGCAAAAGCGGGTTACAGCAACATCGTCTATGGATTGCTGCCCACGAGGTTTCGTTTGTCCGATTTGCAGAAGATCTATGAGATCATTTTGAATGAGGAGTTGGATAAGCGGAACTTCAGGAAGAAGATGCTCTCAACAGGATTGTTGAAGGAAACCGGGCAGAAGGACCTGGCGGGTGCGCACCGCCCGGCAATGCTCTATCAGTTCAAGAAAAAGAAGATTGTTTATTTCGATTAATTTTTTTACCTTCAGTAAGTGTGTTTTTTACACTAAAAGAGTACAGATGAAGTATTTGACCAACGAAAGGAGATGCTGAATCCCGATTACACACTATTCCAAATTCGCTAAATCACAAAGACCATCTTCAAAAAATCTTACGAGAACAATTACAAGGAGAAAAATCATGTTTGGGATTAAACATATAAAAGTTCATCCGACCGATTTCATTTTGCAATATCGGGGCGGAAAAATCGTCAGAGAAGGAGCGGGGCAGGCGTTTTATTATTTCGCCCCTTTGACGTCGCTGGTGAAAATTCCGTTGGCCAGTGTGGATGTGCCTTTCATCTTTGAAGCCGTTACGAACGACTTCCAGGAACTGACGGTGCAGGGCGCGCTGACGTATCGGGTTTCCGATCCGCAGAAACTGTCAAAGCTGATGAACTTTACTCTGTCGGTGAATGGGAGCGAGTATCTGACCGAGGACCCTCAAAAACTCCCGCAGCGCCTCATCAACCACACCCAGGTGTTGACGCGCTCGCTGCTGAAGACGATGGACTTGCGGAATGCCCTGACGGGAATCGACACGATTGTCCAGACGCTTCGGAGCGGATTGCAGGCTGCGGAACTCATCGCGCAACTCGGAATCGAAATTCTCGGGTTGTCGATCCTGGCCGTGCGACCGACCCCGGAAACATCCCGGGCTCTGGAAGCGGAAGCGAGGGAACAAATCCTGAGGGAAGCCGATGAGGCTATTTACTCTCGCAGGAACGCCGCCGTTGAGCAGGAACGCAATATCAAAGAAAACGAACTGAACACCGAAATTGCGGTCGAAAATAAAAAACGACAAATTCGGGAAACGCAAATGGAAGCCGAGAAGTCTGTTCAACAGAAAAAGCGAGAGCTGGAAGAAGCCCAGATGTCGACTCAAATCGCTCTGGAAGAGATGAATAAAGCTCTGACGAAGTTATCTGCGGAAAACGCTCGCGAGCAAGCCGATGCGAAGGCCTATGCGGTCTCTGCGCTGGTTGAGCCCGTATCGACCCTTGACCCTAAGGTGCTCCAGGCCTTGACCAACGTCGGTATGGACTCCAGGCAATTGATCTCCATGGCTTTCAGAGACTTGGCCGAGAGCGCCGAGAAGATCGGTCAACTCAACATTTCCCCGGATTTGCTGAGCGCTCTGATAGCGCCCCAAAGTGATTAGAAATGAACCGTCTGACTGAAAACAAGATCGTTCTGGTCACGCGAAAAACACGGCTGGATGACCTGATCACTCGCTTCAACACGAAAGAGCAGGCTCGTTTCTATATCGAGCATCTGGGCGCCGATTTTTCGGATTATCTTGCCGAAGACCAGCAATACAAGGCCTGGTTGAAGGAGGCGCAGCACATCATTTCGAGGCTGGGGCGCTTACAGGTATTGGACCGTAGTTTCGTGCCCAACTTTGTCTTCGGGGAGCAGGATACGGTTGTGGTCCTGGGCCAGGACGGTTTGGTCGCCAACACCTTGAAGTATTTGGATAACCAGCCTGTCCTGGGCGTCAATCCGGACCCGGAACGGTGGGAAGGGATCTTGCTCCCCTTTACAGTCCCGGATTTGAACCGGGTTTTACCTGAATTCTTCCTGGAAAAGAGAGATATCAAAAGGGTCACAATGGCAAAGGCCAGTTTGAATAATGGGCAGATGATGTATGGCGTCAATGACATTTTCATCGGGTCCGCGGACGCATACATCGGCGCGATATTCGATTGAGATCGGCGGGAAAAAGGAGAACCACTCATCGAGCGGCATCATCATCTCGACCGGGCTCGGGTCGACCGGCTGGCTGCGAAGTATCCTTGCCGGGGCTACCGGCATCGCTTCGTATATCTCCGGTCAGCAGATCGAAAATACGCGCGCGGAAAGGATGCGTTGGGATTTTGAGTATCTATATTTCTCGGTGCGCGAGCCCTGGCCGAGCAAGATTTCCAGGGCAGAAATATCCTTTGGGAAAATAACCGAGCAATCTCACCTGGTTCTGGAATCCCAAATGCCGGAAAACGGCGTGATCTTCAGCGATGGGATCGAGGATGACTACCTGGAGTTCCATTCCGGAACCTTGGCTACCATAAGCCTCGCGGAGAAAGTAGGACATTTGGTGATTTGATTTGTTGCAAAAGAAAATATCCTGCGGCCGTGACTTTATGCCCTCGCCACCTGCATCCCCTTCGGCATCTCATCCCACGTGCGACCTTCGAGCACGCGCCCGGCTTTCTTCTTGTTCGTTCCGCCCCACTGCTTGAAAAAGAACGGGACTTTGGCCCTCACACACTGATCGCGGAGTTCCGTCACCCAGACCTGCTCCAGCGGACGCGCCCCCGGCCCCAATTCGCCGCCCACAATCGCCCAGTTGATGCCTTCGAAATTCAAATTGTGCAGCGGCCCCAGCAACGGTTCCAGCGACAAAAACTTGACCTTCGCCCCTGTATTGCGCAGATGATCGATGCGGAAGGTGTAATCCTGGTTCTCCACGCTGACCCCCATCCACACATTCTCAGGCCACTCGATTTGGGGACTGAGTTCCTCCAGCCGCTCGGCGCGTTTGGTCAGCACCTGGAAGGTGTGCCAGTGCGCGCGCTTCATCACATCGAAAACTTCTAAGACAAACTCGACCGGCACATCCTTATGGAACAGGTCGCTCATCGAATTGACGAAAATGACCTGCGGCTTTTTCCATTCGAGCGGCTTTTCGAGCGCGTTTTCGTGCAGGGTGAGTTTGAAGCCGTTGCGGTAATTTGGCTGACCCATAGCCTGCAAGCGCTTCGCCATGCGTTCTGCATAGCAATGCTTACAGCCGGGACTGACCTTGGTGCAGCCCGTCAGCGGGTTCCAGGTGGATTCGGTCCACTCGATCCCCGAATGTTCAGCCATTTCTTCCTCCTTGAAGATTTACCAATAAACGCAATAATCATAATAGCACGAATTTTCTATAAATATTTAGGCTATCATGGAAAATTTAACAATGACAGTTTTTGGAAAGCCCCTGGTTCTTTTTTTCCCATCAGATTTTTAATGGCTCGACATTTATCCTTCCCTCGGTTTCCATGATATTCAAGGCCTGTCGCATATGTTTGGCAATGTAAAATGTCTCTTCCTCGACAAATTGCTGAACTTTTGCCACGCTCACTCGCTTCCTTGAAAATTCTTTTTCGATAATTTTTGCCAAATCTAGTGAGGGATCCACTGAAAGTAAAATCATTTGTGATGGGTTTGTTTTATCTGAAAAGTGAAATCCACTTTCAGGGTCAACTTTCCAAAAAGCTTCTTTCATTTTGACAAAACCTAAAGGATGTTTGCTGGCAAAAAACAGGTAATAAATTGTTCTTCCTTGTTGGTTCTGCATTTCAAAATAACGGACATATTTTGCACAGGATTCAAGTTGACTTTGGTAAAGTTGCTTCAGGGATTCAAGTCGATTGCTTTCATTTGCTATGATTTGGAGAGCTTGAGTTGTTCCAAATAAATCAACAATATGTTGCCGTGTACTGGCATCGGGATGTTCTATAAAGCGGTTGATAAAGTCTGCCATGATATTGATAAAAACTTCTGTTTTTGGATTGTTCAATAATTCCTTGATAATTGAAAAAGGGATTCCTTTGAATCCAAATGGGTCTACAAAAGCGAAAGTAGGTGCAAGATTTACACCTTTTGTTTTTAGATCGCTTAAGATATCGCCAACAGTTTTCTCAAATTCTGATGTCTCGGTAAAAACCGAAAAATTTGCAGGTATATTCATTGAAGCAATTTCGCTTTTTAGGTGCTCAATGCGGTCTTCTCTCTCATCAATAAAAATGAAAACAATTTCTCTATTCTGAAGTCGCCCAAAGTGATTTAGTGCATTTTTGATTGCAATGATTGGTGAGCCATCTTCTCCCCCCTTATAACGGCCAGGACCACAAAATCCATCAAGATAAATTATTCGCTGATTGTACTTAGCCATAATGGGAAACCAAGCATCGAGATAACGTTTCAAAATCTCATGTTTTGCTTTTGTATGGGGTTCAATATCCCAAAGTGATTGCATTGGTTTTGCCATCGCTCTCCTCCCGCAATGTGCTTTTCATGAAAGAATTATAATCTTTTTGGCATCCTTAGTTGTATAATTTTTTAACCCTATTTGGTGGGGAACCAAATGCCTGAAGAAAAGCGCTCTCCCAAGGTCTCCATCTCCTACTTCCGCAAGGACCTCGCCTTCGTCGAACAACTGGCCGCTGACTTGAAAGCCGCCGGCCTGGATGTGTGGTATGACCTGTCAGTTTTGCAAAGTAAATAGGTTCGTGAAATTTTTCCTGTATCACCTTAAGCCCTTCAGGGTGGACAATTTATGACTGATTAAAAACGCCCTCTCAGAGTTTTCCTTTCCTACGCATCGCAAGATAGGCCTGCGGTACGTGAGTTGTCTCAGCGCCTTGCTAAAGAGGGACTGGATTAATCCTTGGGTTGATGAAAAAAAACTTTTGCCCGGACAAGATTGGCGGTTAAAAATCGAAGAGGCAGTTGAAACATCTGATGCTGTAATTATTTGTTTGTCAAATAGATCTGTAACTAAAGAGGGATATGTTCAGAAAGAGTTGAGATATGCAAGAGAAATTGCTCTGGAAAAACCCGAAGAAACCATTTTCTTAATTCCATTGCGCTTAGATGAGTGTAACGTACCAAGAGGGTTACGTTTTTACCAATGGGTGGATTATTTTGGAGAAATGAAAGATGAAGCTTATAAGGCACTTATTGAGTTCTAAACTTACGTTATAAACAAAAGATTAAAGTTGAAGAAGCTGAACTTGCTCGGCAAGGAAAAGAGAAACGAGAACGCGAAGCCGCTGAAAGGGTTGCTCGTGAAAAAGCAGAGCAAGAAGCTAAAGAGAAGGCAGCACAAGAAAAAGCAGAACGTGAAGCTGCTGAAATAACTGCTCGTGAAAAAGCAGAACGAGAAGTTGCAGAGAAAGTTGCACGTGAGAAAGCTGAAAAGGAAGCTACTGAAAAAGCTGCCAGAGAAAAGGCAGCACAGGCAGATGTTGAAAAAGCGAAATTAGAAAAGTCACAAGCAGTTATTCAGGATAGAAAATACATAAACCAAATAAAACAAAAAAACTCTGCACCTAAAAATACTTCAAAAATACCCTTAGTTCTACTTTCGCTTCTTGGGGTACTAATTGTAATTTCCGCTTGTATATTCATTTTTATATTTATTCCAAAAATATTTTCATCCCCAATATCTACACCAACAGAGAATCAAAGCATAGCTTTGACTAATGCAGCACAAACAGTGGCTGCAAATCTTACTCAGTCAGCGTTTCTAAATTTTCCTACTGAATCCAGTTCTATCAGTGTTACAGAAACAGTGACTCCTTCTCAAATAACAAATCAAGAACAAGCAACTGCGACTCCACCTTGCAACGAGGGCCAGTTTATCACAGACGTTACTATACCTGATGGCACAACTTTGGAACCAAATGAAACTTTTACGAAAACTTGGAGAATAAAGAATGTAGGTTCTTGCACTTGGACACCTTCATATACATTGGTATTCAGCAGTGGTGACGCGATGTATGGGCCAGCTACGCAGGCATTGAGCGGTACTGTTAGCCCAGGTCAAACTTTAGATCTTTCAGTCGCTCTCAAAGCCCCGGCCTTATCCGGCAATTACAAAGGCTACTGGAAACTTCGAAATGCATCTGGTGTCACTTTCGTTACATTTTATGTGGACATAAAAGTAAAATGATTTTTATTGTTTTGAAAACTAACGGCAGTAAAATCAAAGCCCTGCATGAAGCGGGGTTTTTTGTTACGGTATAATCCCCTCCGCTAATCAAAAACTTGTGCTGAGCTTGTCGAAGCATCTACAATCGGAAATCGTAAATGAACATACCTTCCAAGAAATCATCCTCAAACTGCAAAACTTCTGGGCCGAGCGCGGCGCCGTGCTCTGGCAGCCTTACTACTCCCAGGTCGGCGCCGGGACGATGAACCCGGCCACCTTCCTGCGCGTCCTGGGTCCCGAGCCGTGGAACGTCGCCTACGTGGAGCCCTCCGTGCGTCCCGACGACGGGCGCTATGGCGAGAACCCCAACCGCTACCAGATGCACTACCAGTTCCAGGTCATCCTCAAGCCCGATCCCGCCGATCCCGGCTCCGTCATGCACGGCGAGCCGCAGGAACTCTACCTCGACTCGCTCAAGGCCATCGGCATCGACCCGCGCCAGCACGACATCCGCTTCGTGGAGGACAACTGGGAGCAGCCCGCCATCTCGGCCTGGGGCCTGGGCTGGGAAGTCTGGCTGGACGGCCAGGAGATCACCCAGTTCACCTACTTCCAGCAGGTGGGCGGCACCCCGCTCGACCCGGTGGCCGTCGAACTGACCTACGGCCTGGAGCGCATCCTGATCGCGCTCAACAACGCCAAGGATATCTGGGGCGAAGAATGGGCTCCCGGCGTGACCTACGGCGAAGTCCGCCGCCAGGAGGAGTTCGAGCACAGCAAGTACTACTTCGAGATCGCCGACGTCGAGTCCATGCGCGCGCTCTTCGAACGCTACGAGCGCGAGTGTAATGCGTGCCTCGAGCAGGGACTGGTCCTGCCCGCCTACGATTACGTGCTCAAGTGCTCGCACACCTTCAACATCCTCGACACGCGCGGCGCCATCGGGGTGGCCGAGCGCCAGGGCTACTTCCGCCGCATGCGCGGCGCTGGCCAGCAATGTGGCCGAGGCCTATCTGGAGCAGCGCCAGGAACTTGAGTATCCGCTGCTCTGAAAGAGAGTAGTGAGTCGAGAGTAGAGAGCAGTCAGCCAGCTGCGGACTATTCTCTACTCTCTAATCTCGATTCTCATGACGCTCCCCAATCTCTACTTCTTGAAATTGGCACTGAAGAATTGCCCTACGGGGATGTACAAGCCATGCTGACTCAGCTCCGCGAGCGGGTTCCGGCCTGGCTGGATGAACTGCGCCTGGAACATGGTCCCGTGCGCGTCGAAGCCACGCCCCGGCGTGCTGCCGTTTTCGTAGAGTCTCTCAGCCCGAACCAACCCGACCTGGAAGAGCTGGTCAAAGGTCCGCCTGCCTGATAGCAAGCCTTCGATCCTGTCGGGGGTCGCGCTAAAGCCTGCTGCGATGGGCTTTGCCAAAAAGAACGGCGTGGACTACCAAAGAGCTGCTCGTCCGCGAAGAGAACGGCGGCCAATACGTCTTTGCCGTCGTCAAACAGACCGGCCGCCCGGCGCCCGAAGTGCTGGCCGAAGCCCTGCCCGGATTGGTGGCGGGCATCAACTTCACCAAGTCCATGCGCTGGAATGCTTCCGGCGTGGCCTTCTCGCGTCCTATTCGCTGGTTTGTGGCCTTACTGGGCGAGACGGTCATCCCGTTCGAATATGCCGGGATCGTTTCTGGGAACATAACGCGCGGTTTACGCCCTTATGATTCGCCCGAAATCAAAATCCCCTCCGCGGATAAATATTTTGATGTGATCCGGGAAGCGGGAATCGTAATTGATATGGAGGAACGTAAAGCCCTGATCGTCGAGCAGGTCAAACAGGCCGCCGACCTGGTCAAAGGCCAGGCCATCATCGAAAAAGGGCTGCTGGCCGAAGTGACGAACCTGGTCGAAATGCCGACCGCCGTCATGGGCGGTTTTCCCGAAGAATATTTGGGTCTCCCGCGCGATGTGCTCATCTCGGTCATGAAAAAGCACCAGAGATATTTTCCAGTCGAGTCACTGAGCGGAGCGAGTGGAACGAGCGCAGTCGAAGTCCGCCTTTGCTCCCTTACTTCATCGCCATCCGCAACGGCGACGACCTGGGCATCGACATCGTGCGCGAGGGCAACGAACATGTGCTCAACGCGCGCTTTGCGGACGCCAACTTCTTCGTGCGCGAAGACCTCAAACATCCGCTCGAATATTACCGTCCGGGTCTGAGCACACTCATCTTCCAGACCAAATTGGGTTCCATGCTCGATAAATCCGATCGCATGCTGAAACTGGGCGCTGAATTGGGTGACATGCTGGGCTTCAAAGAGGTGACGCAGCTCAAGCATCTGGCACGGGGCGTCTACCTGGCCAAGGCCGACTTGGTGACCCAGATGGTGACCGAAATGACCTCCCTGCAGGGCATCATCGGCGGTGAATACGCCCTGCGCAGCGGCGAAGCTCCCGAAGTGGCGGGTGCGATTGGCGAGCAATACGAGCCTGTCCCACAAAGCAAAATCGGCCTGGTGGTGGCCCTGACCGATCGACTCGACTCGCTGGTCGGCCTGTTCGCGGCGGGGTTGGCCCCCACCGGCGCCAAGGACCCCTTTGCGTTGCGGCGTGCCGCCATCGGCACGGTCCAGCCGCTGATCGAACACGATCTCGACTTCGACCTGCGCGAGGCCGTTGCCAGGACCGCCAAGCTGCAGCCCATCGCAGCAAGCGACGAAATCCAGGCCCAGGTGTTGGACTTCATCGCCGGACGCCTGTCCGTGTTGCTCAAGGAAAGCTACCGCTACGATGTGGTCGATGCGGTCTTGGCGGAGCAGTCCGACAACCCGGCCTCCGCGGCCCGGGCGGTGAAGCAACTTCAGGCCTGGGTCGAGCGGGAGGATTGGGGCGAGATCCTGCCGGGCTACGCGCGTTGTGTCCGCATTATTCGCTCTGCTCAGACCGAAGACCGTGGACCGTGGACCGTTGATTCTGGGAAACTAGTTGAAGAAGCTGAACGCGGTTTATATGCTGCAATTCAGTCGTCAGTAGTCGATCGTCCAGCGTCCGTAGACGAGTTCTTGAACATCGTCCTCAAACTCATTCCCGCCATCAACAAATTCTTCGACGAGGTGCTGGTCATGGCTGAGGAGGAAGACATCCGGAAAAACCGCCTGGCGTTGGTGGGGCAGATCGCCGGGCTGGCAGATGGGATCGCCGATCTGAGCAAACTCGAAGGCTTTTAGAGAAACCAACTGGGACAGGGCAAACCTGCCCCAGTTTTGTTTTTAGTGGGGTAATTCAAATTCTTAGTCGAAATTTAATTATTTTGCTAAATAAGACAATATTAGGTATAATAAGCATCGTCAAGATCGTAGGGGACGTATCTCAACTAACAAAAGCCTCACCATTTCATCGAAGCCACCCAGACGAATAAGGAGAAGGTACCATGTCCAAGTTGAAAATCCGGATCGCTCTTTCTGTATTGATCAGCCTCGCTGTAATTTTTGCGGTTTACACAACTGTCTTTGGCGCGCCGTTGAACTTTTTCTCTCAACAAGCGGAAGCGCACTTTGCCAGTGAATCGATGACCACTTATAACGGCGCAATCGTTACGGCGCGAGATGCGTATTATTCCCAGCTTGATGCTTACAACAACTCCACAGCAGGGGATGGTCATGATTGTGGTCAGTCGTATAACGGTCCCATCGATTAGCGTTACTTCAACCAATATTAAAACTGGAGGTTCGTTATGTCGAATGAGTATCGATCTATCGAAGCTTTGATCGACGAGATTAAAGGGACTACCGGCCTCCTCTCAGGTCTGCTATCTAGAATATCCGGCTTGGTGATCCTCTTTGTTGTTCTGGGCGTGATCGCCTCAGAAATCATATTCAAATAGGTTGAACCCATACAGCCTCCATTGGGATATGGAGAAGCGGAATTAACACTTCTTCCAGTCATGTATATGGTTGATCTTCCCGTTCCAACTTTTCATTGACTTGAGGAGTTTCGAGAATTGGATTGAAATCGGGGCCGGTCTATGACCAGCCCCGATTTTATTTATATTGATTTTTTCCTTCGTATTTGCCAAAACTTCCCTTCTGAGTCTATAATTCTCTTACACATGTCTACCATAGACGAAGTCAAATCCCGCATCGATATTGTCGACCTGGTCTCCGAGGCCGGGGTGAAACTGCGCAAGGCCGGTCGCAACTACACCGGCTTTTGCCCGTTCCACAGCAACACCAAAACGCCGGCCTTTGTAGTCTGGCCGGAGACCGGGACGTGGCGTTGCTTCGGTCAATGCAATGAGGGCGGCGACATCTTCAAGTTCGTCATGAAGAAGGAAGGCTGGGATTTCAAAGAAGCGTTACAACGCCTGGCACAACGCGCCGGGGTGGAACTCCAGGAATACACACCCCAGCAGGAAGCCCAGAAGGAACAGTACGATTCCCTGCGGGCTCTGTTGGAAGAGGCCCTTCTTTATTACCGCAACCATCTACTGAACGCGCCGGACGTGCTGGCTTACCTGCACGAAAAACGCGGACTGACGGACGCTGCTATCGAGACCTTTGGCCTGGGTTACGCGTCCCCAGGGCTGGGACAATGCCCTGGTGCATTTCACCGAACGCGGCTACTCGGAGCAGGACCTGCTCGATGCGGGCCTGCTTTCCGAACGCGATTCGGGCGGCTACTACGACCGCTTCCGCCATCGCATCATGATCCCCATCCGGGACGAGCGCGGACGCATGGCCGGTTTCGGCGCGCGCATCGTCGATCCCGAGGATGTCCCCAAGTTCCTGAACTCGCCCGAGACGCCGATCTTCTCCAAAGGACGCTTGCTCTACGGCCTCGACCGGGCGCGTAAGGCCATCCGTGCCGCCGACCAGGTGGTGATCGTGGAAGGCTACATGGACGTCATCGCGCCGCACCAGGCCGGGTTCGAGAACGTGGTCTCGCCGATGGGCACCGCGCTGACCGAAGACCAGTTGCGCCTGCTCAAACGTTTCACGCGCAAGATCGTGCTGGCGCTCGACCCGGACGCCGCCGGGCAGAAAGCTATCCTGCGCGGGTTGGATGCGGCTCGCTCGGCGATGGACCACGAAGGCGAACTGCGCTTCGATGCGCGTGGCTTGTTGCGCAACGAGGCCCGCTTGCAGGCTGACCTGCGCGTGGCATCCCTGCCCGATGGGCTCGACCCGGATGAAATCGTAGAGCGTGATCCCGACGAATGGGCGCACCTGATCGAAGTTGCCAAGCCTATCGTGACGCACGTCATGGAGACGCTGGCCGAGGGCCAGGATTTGGGTGACCCGAAGGTCAAGTCAAGTATTGCGGCGCAGGTGGTGCCGTTGATCGAAGATCTGCCCAACCCGGTCGAACGTGACACCTATCGTCAGCAATTGGCACGTTTCCTGAGGGTGGACGAACGCTCTCTAATCGGTCAACAAGCCCAGGGTCGGCGCGTGAGACGCCCGCGACGGCGCTCGGAGGTGGAGTCTCAGCAAGTCGAAGTCCAGGTCATAAAAACAGTCAGTCCATCCTATAATACCGAGTTTTATTGCATCGGCGTCTTGCTCCGCAAACCGGAGTTGCTGCACCGTCTCGACCGTCAGTTGCAGGAGGCTGGGCTGCAACGACTCATAAATGAGGATTTCGGGTATACTGACCATCAGATGCTGTTGGACCTGATCCGCCAATCGTTGGAACAGGACAAGCTGGACCATCATCAATTCGTGGTGGAACACCTGCCCGAAGCGCTCCAGGAATTGGCCGGAGAATTGCTGAAGCAAACTGAAAAGCTCGACCCCATTGATGAACGTCTATTGGAGGAATTACAGCGCAGCATCATCAAGCTTCGTCGTTTGGGGTTGAATGAAAGCCTGAACCAATTGCGTTTCATGTTCGAAGAAGCGCAACAACAGGGCGATTTGAGAGCAACTGCTTACCAGGAACAGGTGTTGCAACATACGAGATTACTGCGAGATCTGGACCATGCCGGAAGAAAGCTGTCGCTACGCCGAGTTGAATAAAGTATGAACCGCAAAGCCAAATCCAAACCTGTAATACGACCTCCTCGTACTCCCCAGTCGAAAGACGAATCACCAGAAGTCGAGCGGGGTGAAGCTCCTATTGAGAAAGAATTGGCTGCCGAAGAAGCCGATTTAGATAGCGAAGAGGTAGAGGAAATCATCGAACCGGATGTCGAAAGTCTGGCCCAGCAGGAAGAAGAACTCGAAGACGACGAG
Organism: uncultured Chloroflexia bacterium; assembly: GCA_963785535.1. Classification (GTDB taxonomy): domain Bacteria; phylum Chloroflexota; class Anaerolineae; order Anaerolineales; family Villigracilaceae; genus JAABUE01. Next base: position 42,168 of record CAWAVQ010000024.1, read on the forward strand.
GATATCCTCGATCTAAAGAAAACGCCCCAACTGGCTGCCGAACTTTCCGAAGACCCGGTACGCTTGTATCTGCGCGAGATCGGTCAGGTCAAGCTGTTAGATGCCGATAGCGAGTTCCGCTTGGCAACGCTGATCGAATCGGATCGCTTGATCGTAGCACTTCGCCGCCGCCCACAAAAAGGTGACGTTACAGAATCCTGCGTGATTTATCGCGCGGTGGCCAACGAGTTGCTCACTTCGTGGGAGCGTTTGGAAGATGATGCCAAACGTCTCAAATGTGAGTTGCCCGATCTTGAACTCCTGCTGGCTGAAGCACAGGCTCTCCAGTCAGGTTGGGAGATCAAAGAACCATCCTATTTGCGCGCTTATCTGGATAATGGTCTGTGGGGGCAGGACCCAACTTGGGACAGCATGGTACGCAAGGCCTTCAGTGTCTTTATGTGCCTGTACCTGTTGCCGGCTCCTTTTGCGGACTGGTTGATGAACCACCTGCAACAATACCACGCACTACCGACCGGACGCACGTTCCAACGCAACATACCGGACGATTCAATCCTGGACGATGAGCTTGCTGCCGTTGAAGTGCGGGCGGATGAGGCCAACCGTTCCCTGATCCGTGCTAATTTGCGTTTGGTGGTCAGTGTAGCCAAGCGTTATCTTGGCCGCGGCATCTCCTTCCTGGACCTGATCCAGGAAGGCAATCTGGGGCTGTTGCGGGCAGTGGGCAAATTCGATCCGCGCCGCGGATTTAAATTCAGTACGTATGCCACCTGGTGGATCAGGCAATCTATCAATCGTTCGATTGCCGAGCAGGCGCGTACGATCCGCATCCCGGTGCATCTGTTCGAATCTATCACGCGCATCCTGCGCGCCCAGCGACAATTGACTCAGGAACTCGGGCGCGATCCTACCAATGAAGAACTGGCCCTCGAAGTAGGTTACCTGCCTGCTACGGATGTCCAGGCTATTTTGCTTGCAAAGGCCGACGAAAAACCCATCGACCCGGCTTTGCAACGTCGCTGGGAATATGCCACCCAGAAGGTCGACCGTGTGTTGCGCTCCGCGGAAGAACCGGTTTCGCTAGAAGGGCCGGTGGGTGGCGGCGACGATGCCAGTCAGTTGGGCGACTTCATCGAAGACGAAGATGCTCTTGAACCGTTGGATGCGGCCTCGCGCGAGATGCTGCGCGAGCAAGTCCAGAGTGCATTAACGGCGCTTTCCGACCGGGAACGTCAGGTACTGGAATTACGCTTTGGCCTATTGGATGGTAAAGATCACACGCTGGAAGAGGTCAGTCGTTACTTCGATGTGACACGCGAACGCATTCGGCAGATTGAAGCCAAAGCGTTGCGCAAGTTGCGTCACCCAACTCGTAGTAGACATTTACGCGATTATTTAGGATAAATTATGGGCAGGGCAGTTCTTAGAACTGCCTCTGCTATGTGCCATTTATCCCTGAATTTGAGCTTTTCTTAAGCTTGCCTGAAACCCGGGTTAAAGCATATATGACCCCTTTCCTGTATATTTTGTGAAAAGTGACACATTGTCTAGTCCATAAAAAAGCCTTATGATATACTTTCCATTCGGCGTGCAAGTCTAACGCTTCAAAGAGGTGCCTATGCTGCTTCAGTATCTTGCTATAGCCGTTCTGATCGTTCTTGCGAGTGCGGTTGCCCTGATTGCAATTGGTCTGGGGGAATTGTTCGGGCCAAAGAAAAAGTCGGAACACAAGTCCATGCCTTATGAATCGGGTATGACGCCTATCGGCCCGGGTACACGCCGGATGCCGGTCCGCTTTTATATGATCGCTGTGCTGTTCATTTTGTTCGATATTGAAGTTGTTTTCTTCCTACCCTGGGCGATTGTTTTCAGGCAACTCGGTTTGTTCGGGTTGATCGAGATGATCGTCTTTATCGTTATCTTATTGGTAGGCTACGTTTATGCGTGGAAGAAAGGAGCCCTGGAATGGGAGTAGAACAAAAACTCGGTAACATGGGCATCGTGACCACAACGCTCGAACAGGTTGTTAACTGGTCACGTACGCGTGCCATGTGGCCGATGCTGTTTGGTTTAGCCTGTTGCGCCATCGAGATGATGTCGGCGCAAGCTGCGAATTATGACATGAGCCGCTTCGGCATGGAATTGATGCGGGCCAGTCCCCGCCAATCGGACCTGATGATCGTTGCCGGGCGCGTTTCGCGCAAGATGGGACCTGTGTTGCGCCGCCTGTATGACCAGATGCCTGAACCGAAATGGGTACTGTCTATGGGCGATTGCGCCTCCTGTGGTGGTGTCTTTAATAACTACGCTATCTTCCAGGGGGTGGATGAGGTGGTGCCTGTAGATGTTTATGTGGCCGGATGTCCTCCGCGCCCTGAGGCCCTGATCCATGGTGTGGTGACGCTGTACGAAAAGGTCTACGGCGAAAAATTCACAGATTACGCGGAGAAAGCGTAGAGAACCCACAAAATTACGAAGTCACTGAGATTAAGTGACTTCGTACGTTGACGGTGAGATTGTATGGACAATAAACTCGAAAAAATCGTCCAGGCTTTGCAAAAAGATTTTGATGCAACGTTCGAAGAATTTCGTAACGAAGCGCATGTCTTTGTCCAGCCGGAACAAATTGTAGATGTAATTACCTCTTTGCGCGATGTACATGAATTTGAGTTGCTCTCAGCGATGACGGCTGTGGACTATTGGCCGCAGGCATCGTCCCCACAGGGGGAAGAGCCGCGTTTCCATGTCATCTATCAATTGACGTCGATTGCAAAGAACCTGTCAATCCAGGTTCGCGTTCCGGTAGCGGCGACCAGCCCCGTGGTCCCGACAGTGAGCGGTCTGTTTGCATCCGCAAACTGGCGTGAGCGCGAAATCTGGGACATGTTCGGTGTCCGTTTCGATGGCCATCCTGACCCGCGCCGTATTTTGATGCCGGCGGATTGGGAAGGGCATCCGCTGCGCAAAGATTATCCCTTGGGCTACGAAGAGCCACAGTTTACTTTCAACTTCGATGAAATCGACCTGCGCAAGCCCTACGCGAAGGAATAGTTATGGCTCAGTTACAAGAAGTTACTGTTGACGACCTGAAACATCTAGTCTCCAACCGCGCTATCGAAGGCGAGACCGTGTTGCTGAACATGGGTCCGCAGCACCCCGCAACGCACGGTGTCTTGCGCCTGCTGGTAGAGTTGGATGGCGAAACCGTCATCAACTGCGTTCCTGATATAGGTTTTCTGCACACCGGCGTTGAGAAGAATATGGAGGCCAAGACCTATCAAAAGGCCGAAGTGATGACCGACCGTCTGGACTACCTGAACACGGTTGGCAATAACCTGGCCTATTGTATGGCGGTCGAGAAATTGGTCGACCTGGATGTGCCGCCACGCGCGCAGGCTATTCGTGTGATCCTCACCGAACTACAGCGTCTCGCTTCACACCTGGTATGGATCGGTACACACGCGCTCGACCTGGCTGCCATGTCCATGTTCATGTACGCCTTCCGCGAGCGCGAACAGATCCTGGACATCTTCGAACTGGTGTCGGGACAACGCATGATGACCACCTATATCCGTCCGGGTGGTGTTTGGCGCGATGTTCCGGTGGAGTTCGAGACGGCTGTACGGGATTTCATCAAGATCTTCCCGAAACGGATCGATGAATACGAAGCCCTGCTGACAAATAACCCGCTCTTGCTGGACCGTCTGCTGGGTATTGGCGTGCTGACGAAGGAAACTGCCCTCAGCTACGGCGTGACCGGCCCGATGTTGCGCGCCAGCGGTGTGGACTGGGATCTGCGCAAGAAACGTCCTTACATGGGCTATGAGCAATACGATTTCGAAGTCCCCGTGCGCACCGAAGGCGACAACTACGCGCGTTATCTGGTGCGCGTACGGGAGATGCGCGAATCGTTGAAGATTGTTGAGCAGGCCTTGGATAAACTGCCTATGGGCCCGACGCGCAGCGACAACCGCAAGTTCGTCCCGCCACCGCGCTCGGAAATCGGTACCAGCATGGAATCGCTGATCCATCACTTCAAACTGTGGACCGAAGGTTTCGACGCGCCGAAGGCTGGCATTTATTCGGCTATTGAAGGTCCGCGCGGCGAGTTAGGCGTGTACCTGGAAGGCGATGGCGGCCCGAAGCCCTACCGGGTCCACATGCGCACACCCTCTTTTGAAAACGTTGGCGTGCTCCCTGTGATTTCCAAGGGACATCTGGTCGCTGACTTGATCGCCATCATTGGTTCGATAGACTTTGTCCTGGGAGATATTGACAGATGAGTTTGGCAGAAAAGTATCCCAAGGAAGTAGAGAAAATTCTGGCGAAATACCCGTCAGAGTACAAGCGTTCGGCGGTGATGCCATTGCTGTATCTGGCACAACGCGAAGATGGTTACGTTGATCGCCACGCCATGCAGGATATCGCTGCACTGGTGGATATTACCGAGACCGAAGTTGCCTCCATCATTGGCTTTTACACGTTGTATCACGACGAACCGGCCGGGAAACTGCGCATCCAAGTCTGTACGGATCTGCCCTGCGCCCTGCGCGGTGCGGACCAATTCCTGGCGGATCTGTGCGCTAAGCTGGAGATCGAACCGGGCGGCACAACATCAGATGGCCTGGTGACGGTTGAGTCTGTTATGTGCCTGGCTGCTTGTGACAAGGCCCCCATGTTCCAGACACAGGGGCCCGATGGTATCAAATATCACGAGAACATGACCGTTGACAAGACAATGGAATTGATCGAGGCACTCAAGGAGGCGAACTCATGACCTACGTCCTCTTGCGGCATCGAGATGTTCCCGACATCAATAAGATCGATATTTACAAGCAAAACGGCGGTTTCGCGTCTTTTGAAAAAGCTGTCAAAAGCATGGAACCGGGCGAAGTGACTGCTGTGGTCAAAAATTCCGGCTTGCGTGGCCGCGGTGGTGCGGGCTTCCCTACCGGCATGAAGTGGTCCTTCATGGACAAGAACAGTTGGCCGCATTATGTGGTTGCCAATGCCGATGAGTCCGAGCCGGGCACCTTCAAAGACCGTGAAATCATGGAGAACAATCCCTTCCAATTCTTGGAAGGCGTGGCGATTTGCTCGTATGCGGTCGGTGCCCATGCCGCCTACATTTACCTGCGCGGCGAGTTCTGGCAGGTGGCCGCCTGGCTGGACGGGAAGATCGAAGAGATGGAAAAAGCTGGTTACCTGGGCGAAAAACTCTTCGGCACGGATTACTCCCTGAAAATCTATACCCATCTCGGCGCGGGCGCTTACATTTGTGGCGAAGAGACCGCCCTGCTCGAGTCGCTGGAAGGCAAGCGCGGCCAACCGCGTGTACGCCCGCCCTTCCCGCCTGCTGTGGGTTTGTATGGCAAGCCGACTGTGGTCAACAATGTCGAAACCTTCACCAACGTTCCCATGATCATGACCAACGGCGCGGACTGGTACAAGTCCATGGGCACGGCCGATAGCGCAGGCGTGAAAGTCTTCTCGCTCTCAGGGCGCGTCCGCAAGCCGGGCAACTACGAGCTCCCGTTTGGAACGACCTTCCGCGAACTTATTTACGAACACGGCGGTGGTATCCTGGATGGCCGCTCCGTCAAGGCTATTATGCCGGCGGGCGCCTCCTCTTCGATGATCGTGGTGGACGAGAAGGTCCTCGACACACAGATGGACTATGCCACCGTCCGCACGCTCGGAGCGGACCTCGGGTCTGCTTCCGTTATCGTGATCGATGACACCGTCAACGTCGATTGGGTCATCAACAAGACTATCCATTTCTTCAAGCACGAAATCTTGTGGCAAATGCACTCCCTGTCGCGAAGGTAGCTACTGGATGCAGCATCTGATCGAGCGCATTCAAGAGGGTGAAGGCGACGGGGAAGAGGTAGATTTATTGTTCAACGTTGCCAAGCAAATGCAGAACAAATGCCTGTGCGCGTTGGGTGAATTTGCCACCATGGCGGTTGTTACTGGTATCGAACGCTTCCCGCAAGACTTCAAACTGCCGGTACAAGGAAGCTGATATGACGAAACAAGTTACTCTGACAATTGACGGCGTACAAGTCAGCGTTCCTTCAGGAACGCTGGTGGTGGATGCAGCCAAAAAGGCTGGCATTGACATCCCCGTCTTCTGCTATCATCCCAAGATGGAACCCGCCGGCATGTGTCGCATGTGTCTGGTGGAAATCGGACGCCCAATGATCGACCGTGGCAGCGGCCAACCCATTCTCGACGAAAACGGCCAACCCAAGATGCAATTCATGCCCAAACCCGAAACGGCTTGCACCAATCCCGTTTCGGATGGCATGGTCGTGCTGACACAGTCCGAGAAGGCCAAGGATGCACAGAGAGGCATCATCGAATTCCTGCTGACCTCCCATCCGCTGGACTGCCCGATCTGCGACAAGGGCGGCGAATGTCCGCTGCAGAACCTGACCATGGAACATGGCCCCGGCAAGAGCCGTTTCCTGTACGATGACAAATTGCACCTGGAAAAGCACGTTCCACTGGGTGGACCTGATTTTCCTGGATCGCGAACGCTGCATTCTGTGCGGACGCTGCGTGCGCTTCCAGGATCAGATCGCTGGTGAAGCGGTACTAGCCATTGATGAGCGCGGACGAGGCAGTGAGATTATTTCGGTATCGGACCCCGGGTTTGACTCCGTTTTTTCGGGCAACACCACCGACATTTGTCCCGTGGGCGCGCTGACGACCGCCGACTTCCGTTTCGGGGCGCGACCCTGGGAACTGAAGGCGGCCGCCTCCGTGTGCGCGCAATGCCCGGTGGGCTGCAACATCACCTTCAACACCCGCCGCGAAGCCAAATCGGACGGCAAAGTGGTTATCAAGCGCGTTATGCCACGCCAGAACGAACAGGTCAACGAGACCTGGATCTGCGACAAAGGTCGCTTCGCTTATCATTTTGTCGAGAGCAAGGAACGTCTGGCAAAACCGCTGATGAACAAGAAAGAAGCGGCCTGGGAAGATGCAATCAAGCAAGTCTCTGCCAAACTGGCGGAAGCCAAAAGCGATACGGTGGTACTGGCTTCCGGGCGTCTGTCCAACGAAGACCTGTTCAACCTGAAATCCCTAGCCGATGGGTTGGGTGGGGCGGCCGTGTTGTATACCGACATGGGCGGCGGCGATCTGGTCACGCAGGTCGGCGTAGGGCAGGGCACGAACTTCTCCGATATAGGGCCGGGCGATGCTATCCTGGTAGTTGCCTCCGACTTATATGAAGAGGCACCTATCTGGTGGCTGCGCGTCAAGCAAGCTGCCGAACGCGGTGCGACGTTGATCGTGGCAAATGCGCGTGAGACCAAACTCGATAGGTTTGCGAATTATATAGTTCGATATTCGAACGGAGACGAAGTCAAGTCCGTTCAGGATTTGGGCGGCAGTGGCAAAATTGCGGAGGCTTTCGCCAAAGCTGAAAATGCGATTGTGTTGTTTGGCAGCGATGGTCTGGGGCTGGCGGGTTCGTCAAATCTGGCAACCGCTTGCGCCAAACTGTTGGTCGAAACGGGACATATCGGTAAACCCAACAATGGCTTGATCGGCGTGTGGCCGAAGGCCAACGACCAGGGCGCTTGGGAGATGGGTTTCCGCCCCGAAGCAGATTTGGCTGCCGCACTGAAAGGAAAGACCGTTTACATCGCTGGCGCGGACCCGGCCGGGGACAACCCCGCGCTGGAACAGGCGCTCAAAGATGCAAAATTCGTTGTGGTGCAAGAACTGTTCCAGACCAAGACGGCTGAACTGGCGGATGTGGTTCTGCCTGCACGGGCTTACACCGAACGCGACGGCACATTTACATCGGGCGAACGCCGCGTGCAGCGCTTCTATCCGGCTGTTCCTCCGCTGGATGGAGCCAAAGCGGATTATGCCATTACCGCAGAAATTGCAAAGAAACTCGATATCGATCTGGACGGCTCATCGCCTGTGCTGGTCTTCGAAAAATTGGCTGCTAGCGTGAAGGATTTTGCCGGTCTATCTTACGCCAAATTGGCCGAGGTGAGCGAACAGTGGCCTATTGTAGGTCGGGGTGACCTGTACTACGGTGGTACGACCTACGAGAATACGCAGGGGTTGGGCGTACAACTTGTCAGCGCGGCGGAACGCGGTGAAACGGTCAGCATCCCTGAGCTCCGGAAAGAGGCGGGGTTACGCCCGAAAGAGGATGAATTGCTGGCTGTCCCCGTCACGAAGCTGTACGACCGAGGCACGACCGTCACTCCTGCAGAACTGCTGACCGAACGCATCGGCGACGTCACAATTGCTCTGCATCCCGAAGCGATCAAGAAATTGGGCCTGGAAGCAGGCAAGCCGGTGACGGTCAGTTTCGATGGTGTTAGTGGCGAAGCCTTGGTGAAGATCGACGAAACGATTTCAGCCGGCGTGGCGCTGGTCCCGCGCAGTATGGGGCTGGCAATCCGCGAGCCGGTGGCGATAAAGGTGAAATGATATGGACTGGACACTGTGGCTTGAATGGGCCATCAAATCCCTGGTACTGGTTTTCACGCTGCTGATCGGCTTTGGCTATCTAACATATTACGAACGCCGTTTCCTGGCGCTCTTGCAATCTCGCCTGGGACCTAACCGGGCTGGCCCGCAAGGTTTGATGCAGTGGATGGCAGATGCGGTCAAGCTGATCTTCAAGGAAGAATTGACACCGGCCAGCGCCTATAAGTTGGTATTTTTCCTGGCTCCCGTTGTGACGATGGTGCCGTCGATTGTGATTGCGGCTGTCATCCCCTGGGGTCCGCCGGTGCAGTTGTTTGGACGTACGTTTACCCAGGATGTTGCCAACATCAACGTCGGCGTCCTGTATTTGATGTCTATCGCTTCGATTGCGGTGTACGGCATTGTGCTGGCGGGCTGGTCGTCGAACAACAAGTATGCCATGATGGGTGGTTTGCGTTCAACGGCACAAATGATCTCTTATGAGTTGACGCTTGGTCTGGCGATGGTTGTGGCGATCCTGCTGGGCAACTCGATGAGCCTGGTAGATATCGTAGAAGCGCAGCGCAACGGCTGGTTCATTCTAGTGCAGCCGGTGGGTGCGCTCATTTTCTGGATCGCGACGGTGGCAGAAGTCAACCGTCACCCGTTCGATATGCCCGAAGCTGAGCAGGAAATTGTAGCAGGCTATCACACCGAGTATTCCGGGATGAAGTTTGCGCTGTTCTTCATGGCGGAATACCAGAAGATGATTATTGTCAGCGCGATTTTAGCGACGCTGTTCCTGGGCGGATATCTTGGCCCGGGCATCGACAGTTTCCCGTGGCTTGGTCCACTATACATGTTCATCAAAATTTTCGTTTTGCTCGGTATCATGATCTGGGTGCGCGCCTCCTGGCCGCGCATTCGTTATGACCGCCTGATGGCTTTTGGCTGGAAAATCCTGTTGCCTTTGGCACTGGCGGTGGTCTTCATCACTGCGGTCGGTATCTTGCTGGCGCAAGAGATCAATCCCTGGCTTTTGTGGATTACTCCCATCCTTTCACTGCTAGCCGGCTGGATCGCTTCTTTAATGGTAGACCGCACGATACGGAGGAAGAACTATGCTTAAAGAACTCGGACGTGGCTTGATGACCACGTTCAAGATGCTGATCGAAGGGCCGGTCACGGTCCAGTATCCGGAAGAGAAGCGGCAAGTACGTCCTCGTTATCGTGGACGGCATGTGCTCAAACGCTACGAGAACGGGCTGGAGAAGTGCATCGGATGTTCGTTGTGCGCAGCGGCTTGTCCGGCGGATGCTATTTTCGTGGAGGCATCTGAAAACACGGACGAGGCACGCTTCTCTCCCGGCGAACGGTATGCTTCCACCTATGAGATCAATATGCTACGCTGCATCTATTGCGGCTTCTGCGAAGATGCCTGCCCGACCGAGGCCATCGTGCTGGGCGATAACTACGAGCTTTCGTTCACCGACCGACACGATGCTATCTACACCAAAGACAAATTGCTGGAAGCGGTCGCCTCGCCGGAAATGACTACACCGCGGGTGGTGGAACCGGGCGTTTATACGCGTTCGGTCCCAGAGATGCAGAATCCGCAGGATTGAGAGTGATTGATGTCTCCTGATTTGATACTCTTTCTAGTCCTGGCTCTGGTTGCGGTTGCCGCAGCGATCGGGATGTTGCTCAGCCAGAACGCAGTCTACTCGGCCTTGTTCCTGGTCATCAATTTTGCTACAGTGGCAGTTTTCTATCTATTGTTGGGTGCGCCGTTCATCGCTATGGCACAGATCACGGTCTATGCCGGGGCAATTATGGTGCTGTTCCTGTTCGTGATTATGTTGTTGGGAGCAGAAAGACTAGCTCCTGGTAAGGTTCTGCCTTACCAGCGTCCGATGGCAATTGGTCTGGCGGCTGTGCTGGTTGTAGAGGCTGTTTATTTGATACTGGCGCGCAATCCCTCGGTGGCGACAATTATCCCGCCAACGGAAGCAACCAACTCGGTCGGAGCGATCCGCGACCTGGGGTTGGCTCTCTTCAGTCAGTACCTGTTGCCATTCGAAGTCACATCTATCTTGCTCTTGGTTGCAATGGTTGGGGCGATTGTGTTGACTAAATCAGAGAAGAAAGGAAAGCAGGGATAGCATGGTACCTGAGACTTATTACATCGCTTTGTCTGCGATCCTGTTCGCCATTGGAGCGTTGGGCGTGCTCATTCGCCGTAACCCGCTGATCATTTTTATGTCGGTTGAGTTGATGCTGAATTCGGCCAATCTGGCTTTTGTGGCTTTTGCCAATACCTATGGACAGTTGAACGGACAGATCATCGTCTTCTTCGTGATCGCGGTAGCCGCCGCGGAAGTGGCGGTCGGCTTGGCGTTGATCGTGGCGATCTTCAAGTCCAAGCATAGCATCAACGTTGACCTGATGAACAGCCTGAAGGGATAACTTATGTTATTGAGTGAAACAACTACTACAGGCTTTTTCTTCCTGGCACCCTGGCTGGTGTTCGCGCCGGTCCTTGGGTTGCTGATCAATATTATTTTCGGTGGCAAGCTCAGTGAGAAGTTGATCGGTACGGTCGCCAGCCTGGCTTCAGGTACGGCGTTCATCGTCTCTGTGCTGTTGGCTTATTCGCTATCCGTTAATCCGGAAGCGGTCACCGTGCCGCTGGCTGAATGGATCCATATCGGGACTTTGAGCCTGGACTGGGTCTTTCGTGTCGATACGCTCTCCGTGACAATGATGTTGGTTGTCTCGGGCGTTGGAACGTTGATCCATATTTATGCCATCGGTTATATGCACGAAGATGTGCGTTTCAAGAATGACCTGGGCCGTTACCGCCGTTTCTTTGTTTTCATGAATTTGTTCATCGCCGCGATGATGATCCTGGTCAGCGGCAACTCATATTTGATGCTGTTTGTCGGTTGGGAGGGCGTGGGTCTGTGCTCCTTCCTGCTGATCGGCTTCTGGTACGAGATGGACACGCTCGGTCGTTCTTCCTGGGCCAACTCCGATGCGGCCAAGAAAGCTTTTGTGGCTAACCGCGTGGGTGACTTTGGCTTCCTGATCGCCGCCTTCCTGATGTTCTGGACCTTTGGCAGCCTGGAATTCACCAAGGTCTTTGAGATGGCGCCACAGGTAGCCCAGGCTTCTCCGGGTATTATCGTTGCCATCACGCTCTTCATGCTGATTGGCGTGACTGGTAAGTCAGCGCAAATCCCGCTTTACATCTGGTTGCCGGACGCTATGGCTGGACCGACCCCGGTCTCAGCCCTGATCCATGCCGCGACCATGGTCACGGCTGGCGTTTATCTGATCGCTCGGTCCGCGGCACTCTACACGTTGGTTCCGGAAGCGCAGTTCGTGGTAGCGTTGGTCGGCGCAGCGACGGCTTTCTTCGCGGCCACAATTGCTGTCGGTCAGTACGACATCAAGAAAGTGCTGGCATACTCGACGATCAGCCAGTTGGGTTACATGGTAGCAGCAGTTGGCATGGGCGCCTACGTGGCGGGCATGTTCCATCTGATCACGCATGCCTTCTTCAAAGCGTTGCTATTCCTTTCGGCTGGTTCGGTCATCCTGGGAATGGAACGTGGCCATCACCATCTGACACATGGTCACAGCGGGCACGAAGAGGAAGTTCTCGACCCGGGTGACATGCGTAACATGGGCGGCCTGCGCAAGCAAATGCCAGTCACCTTTTGGGTATATCTGATCGGTGCGCTGGCGCTGGGTGGGGTTTTCCCGCTGGCTGGCTTCTGGTCCAAGGACGAGATCCTGGCCGACTCGAACATGTATTATCCGCTGGTGTACTGGCTGTTGGTGTTGGGCGCCTTCCTGACCGCCTTCTATATGGGCCGTCAGATTTTTATGGTTTTCTTCGGGCAGGAGCGCACAGAAGTGGCCAAGCATGCCGAAGAAAGTCCGGCGGTTGTTACCGTCCCGCTGATCATTTTAGCGTTCCTGGCGGTCTTTGGGGGGGTACTTAACCTGCCTGGTTTGGAGACGCTGACTGTGTGGCTTGAACATACGATTGAATTCATCCACCCGGGTGAGTTCAACCTGACAGTGGCACTCAGTTCGACGATTTTGGCTTTGTTGGCTATTTTCCTTTCCTGGCTGGTGTATGGGCGCAAGCCGATGGCTGCTGGCGAGAAAGATCCGCTCAAGAAGATGTTTGGTCCAATCTTCACCATCTTTGAGAAGAAATACTGGGTGGATGAGGGCTACTGGGCTGTCTTCGTGGATCGTTACATCGACCTGGCGCGCTTCCTGGCGCAGACAATCGACTGGCGCTTCTGGCATGACTGGGTGCATGAATCGGTCGTTGCTAATAACTTCAAGCGCTTTGCCCGTTTCCTGGCAAATCCGGTCGATGTTGGTATCGTTGATCGACTGATTTCGCGCTGGCCGGCTGATTTTACACAGTGGCTTTCTAAAAAATTACGTCCCATCCAGAACGGTTTTGTTCGCAGTTATGCGTTGTCCGTATTAGTTGGCGTCGTTCTTATTCTGGGATATTTACTTTTGAAATAAACTCCATGTTCCTGACTTGACGGGGTCTGAACGCCCCGTCGGGCTAAGGAGCTATAGAGAGGAACAATTATGGAATTTCTCTTGCAACCTCTTACTCTGGTGACCTTCTTCCCGTTGGTGGGGGTACTGGTATTACTCTTCCTGCCGAGCGAGAATAAGAACTCGCTACGTTGGACAGCACTGGTTACTTCGCTGGCAACCTTCGGCATCTCGCTCTGGGTGCTGAGTATGTTCAACGCTTCCAACCCGGATCTGCAACTGGTTGCCAATTACAGTTGGATCAGTGTCGCCGGTTGGGATATCCACTATTCCCTGGGAGTGGACGGCCTGAGCATCCTGCTCCTATTGTTGACCACGTTCATCACACCCATTTCGATCCTCTCGACTTGGACGGCGGTGGAAGAGCGAGTCAAGGACTTTATGGTCTTCTTCCTGCTGCTCGAAGCTGGTATGACAGGAGTTCTTCCTGGCCCAGGACTTGTTCCTGTTCTACATCTTCTGGGAATTCACGTTGGTTCCGATGTATTTCCTGATCGGTATTTGGGGTGGTCCCGCGCCGCATCTACGCTGCTATTAAGTTCTTCCTGTATACCATGGCGGGCTCGATCCTGATGCTGTTGGCGATTTTGTGGCTGGGTATCAACCAGGGTACTTTCTCCGTACCCGACCTGATTGCCAAAGGAGGCATCCCGGCCAACATCCAGATGTGGCTGTTCGTCGCCTTTGCAGCAGCCTTTGCCATCAAAGTTCCGATGTGGCCGCTACACTCCTGGTTGCCGGATGCGCACGTGGAAGCTCCCACAGCAGGCTCGGTCATCCTGGCGGGTGTGTTGCTGAAAATGGGTACCTATGGTTTCCTACGCTTCAACCTGTCGCTCTTCCCGCAAGCCTCGGTCAAGGCGGCCCCCTATATTGCGATATTGGCAGTGATCGGCATTATCTATGGCGCGATCGTTTCGTACTATCAACAAGATATCAAGAAATTGGTGGCTTATTCCTCGGTCAGCCACTTGGGCTTTGTCATGCTCGGCTTGTTTGCCCTCAACGCGCAGGGTATCGAAGGCGGCATCCTGCAAATGATCAACCATGGTATCAGTACGGGCGCCTTGTTCCTTTTAGTTGGTGTAGTATACGAGCAGACACATACCCGTGATTTCAGCGTCTATGGTGGATTGTGGAAAGTCATGCCGATCTACGGCACCGTCATGTTGATCGTATCCCTCTCATCAATGGGTTTGCCCGGTCTGAACGGATTTGTAGGTGAGTTTACCATCCTGTTGGGCGCTTTTGGCTCCAAGGCGCTGGGCTCTCCCTGGTTCGCTGGCTTTGCTGCGGCAGGTGTTATCCTGGCGGCCATCTACATTCTGTATATGTTCCAGAAAATTTTCATGGGTCCTCAGGGCTCAATTGTGGAAGAAGTCAAGAAGCACGGACACGCGCTGCGTGACTTGAACTGGCGCGAAATTGCCACCATTGTGCCGCTGCTCATTTTCATCTTCTGGATCGGTCTCTACCCGAAACCCTTCTTTGACCTGATGGGCCCCGCTGTGGCGAAACTCGTCTCTGCGCTGGTGATCCCGTAACCAGCCATACGCGGTCCGTTTTGCTGACCGCTGTTGGCTAACTGTGAAGGCTACCGTTATGATCCAAGTAACTCAAGTTGACTTCTACACTCTGCTCCCGGTCATCCTCCTGGTTGTCTGGGCCTGTGCACTCCTGTTGGCAGACCTGTTTATTCCGAAAGAGCGCAAGTGGCTGACCGCCGTGTTGGCTGCCTTTGGTCTGGCGCTGGCCCTCGGCTTTACCCTGTCGCAGGTTGGCCGCGAGAACACCGGCTTCAACGGCATGGTCGTACTCGATGGCTTTGCGGTTTTCGTCAATGCGCTGCTGTTGGTTGCTGGTTTGCTCGGCGTGGCGTTGGCTTACGGTTACATCAAACGCATGGGCATCGAACGTGGTGAATACTACACTTTGATGCTCTTCAGCCTGAGCGGCATGATGCTCATGGCACAAGCTGCTGACTTGATCATCGTCTTCCTCTCGCTCGAACTGCTCTCCTTGCCGCTTTATGTTCTGGCGGCCTTTGCGCGTCCTAAAACGGATTCGGAAGAAGCCGGACTCAAATACTTCTTACTGGGCGCTTTTTCTTCTGGATTTGTGCTCTATGGCATCGCTCTTGTCTACGGCGCGACGGGTGCCACTTCCCTGTCAGGTATTGTCGCTGCCGTCTCGAACGGGACCCCGGGTCTGCTCCTGACCATCGGTTCTGCCCTCATCCTGGTCGGACTTGGCTTCAAAGTCGCCGCGGTTCCCTTCCACATGTGGACGCCTGACGTCTACCAGGGTGCTCCGACAGCAGTTACGGCCTTCATGGCGGCGGGTGCTAAAATCGCTGGATTTGCTGCTTTGCTGCGCGTCTTTGCCACGGCCTTCCCCTCCCTCGCTGTAGACATGACTCCTGTGCTCTGGGCGCTTTCCGCCCTGACCATGATTGTCGGTAATCTGTTGGCCATCTCGCAGACTGACATCAAACGCATGTTGGCCTATTCCAGCATCGCGCATGCCGGGTACATTCTGATGGCCTTTGTACCCTATGGCAATCCCGATATTGCTCCTGTCTCGATTGCGGCTGGAACTCTCTACCTCGTCGCCTATGCTCTGACCAACTTCGGTTCCTGGGGTGTGGTCATTGCTCTCGAGCGCGCCGAAGGGAAGGGACTTGCCATCAGCGACTACGCCGGTTTGGGGCGCAAATACCCGCTTCTGGCAGCCGCTATGACTGTTTTCATGCTCTCGCTGACTGGTTTACCGCCTACATTAGGGCTGGTCGGGAAATTCTACTTGTTCCGGGCTGTGCTTGCAGGCGGATATGTTGGTCTGGCAATTATCGGTGTAGTGACGTCGCTTATTTCTGCATATTACTACTTGCGGGTGGTCGTCACTATGTACATGCAAGAAGGCGAACCTGAAACGGAACGCGAATTCTGGCTCGGCCTTACTACTGCTGGGACCGCGCTGGTCACCGTGCTCATCAGTCTGGTGCCACAGGGTTTATTTGCCTGGGTAAGCGCAGCAGTACTCAAACTGTTCTAAACAAGATATTCATTAGCCCGCTATGAACAAAGGCGACTGTTTCAAAACAGCCGCCTCTTTTTGTTCTAAGTTGTTGAATAATCTTTGAAGCAGGTTGTGTGTCCAAGTTACTGATACCCGGGGAAAACTCATTAACCAGTGGCCTCTGATAATTTCATAAAATTGCTATGCGTCCGTCGAAACACTGCTGGTAAAAGTTCTGTTAAAATCACCGCCGTATGAAAACCAAGGCTCTTCTCTTTGATTTTGACGGTCTGATCCTGGATACCGAAACGACCGAGTTCCGCATCTGGCAGGCGATATACCGCGAATACGGACAGGAAATGCTCCCTGAAACCTGGGGACAGGTCATCGGTGGTTATGGCATTTCGAACTTCGATGGCGCTGTACATTTAGCGGAATTGGTTGGGGACCGGGCAGATATCCAGGCTTTGCGTGCACGTTTTCGATCCGAGAGCGATGCGCTGATCCTCCAGCAGCCTATCATGCCGGGTGTGGTGGATTATCTGGACGATGCGCATCGCCTGGGTCTGCGCCTGGCCATCGCATCCAGTTCACCCCACAGTTGGGTGGACACGCATCTTGCCCGTCTTGGGCTTGCTGACCGTTTCGATGTCATCATCTGCGGCGACGACGTTCCACCAGGGCGTACCAAGCCTCATCCAGACCTGTTTTTGAAGGCTTTGGATGCTTTGGGGGTGAAAGCTGATGAAGCGATCGTGTTCGAAGACTCCCCTAACGGTGTCACTGCTGCACGCGCGGCCGGGATTTTTGTGGTGAGGATCCCCAACCCGATCACGTTGTTGCTTAAAACGGATGGCGCCAATCTGACGCTGGATTCTCTGGCGCAAATTCCCTTGCATGAAATGTTAAACGATTTGGCTTTGCTGTGATACAATTAAAGCGCTAGGCCTAGGATTTGTGTGTTTTAGCCGCCAAACCTGCCGAAGGTTAGCGGCTTTTTTTCTTAACCCATAGGAGAAGAGAACAGTATGGAAGCAAAGCTCTATGTCGGAAATCTACCGTATAGCGCCCGCGATGACAGCTTGCAGGAATTGTTTTCACAGGCTGGCAACGTGGTATCTGCCAGCGTGATTACCGACCGGGAATCAGGCAGGTCGAAAGGCTTCGGTTTTGTGGAAATGAGCAGCCCTGAGGAGGCCGAAAAGGCGATCCAAATGTTCAATGGCTACTCGTTTGAAGGGCGTGATTTGCGCGTGAATATTGCTCGTCCGCGTGAAGAGCGTCCACGTGGTGGACGGGATCGTCGCGGTGGCGGTGGGGGTGGCGGCAATCGCAGATACTAAGCCAGCAAGAAAACTTTCAAATATTTTGAGACCGGCTACAACCGGTCTCTTATTGTTTTTGGGTTTTCACTTCTTTCTGAATCTTTTTCATTAATTCCAAAAGCTCCTGTGGCGAATTGACCAGGTAATCGGGGCTCGCCGTCATCAGCCGGGCAGGACTCTGGTGTCCCCAGCCTATCGCTATGCTTTTGATGGAGGCTTCCCTGGCAGCGCGAATGTCACTGACCGCGTCCCCGACCATATAAGCGACTTCTTCACCTTGCCCTAATTCTCTCAGCGCGCGTTTGATCTTTTCAGGTCTCGAACCTTTTTGTTCTACCCCAATCACTAACTTTATATGCTCACCAAGATTGTTCTCTTTGAGAAATCCCTCGACGGTTGGGGTTGTGTTCCCGGTAACGATGGCAATGGTGTTATCCTTTGCCGCTTCTATGATAACTTGCCCCATACCCTCGAATATCTCTGGTGGATGCGATCTTTGGTTGAACATTTGTAAACACTGGTTGACAAATGCCTCGATATATTGTGGGGGCAGTTTGAGTTGTCGGCCATAATCTACAAAGGACATCGTCTCGAGCACATCGAGATCTGCGGGCGTGGGATCCCGCGGAAAACCCAATTGCGCACAAACTTCCCGTGCGAAGTTGAGCAAGTCATCCAAGGTGTTGGCCAGCACACCGTCGAAATCGAACAAAATAATTGCCATATCATATCCCGGGCATAACAGATGGAAGATGAACCAAGTTTTGAATTTGCAATCCTATCACATAACCTGTAACTGTGATTTGATGTACAATACCTTCGGAGGTTCCCATGAGCATAAATAATATCCAATGGCGACCCGTTGTAGCAAAATACGCCCGGCCCGATTCATGGCGTAGTATCTGGCAATTGGTCAATACCCTCATTCCATTTGTTGCGTTATTTTATTTGTCGATGCGCAGCCTGGAAATTTCTTTCTGGTTAACTTTGCCCTTGAGTATCCTGACGGCCGGGTTCATGGTGCGGACGTTTATCATCTTCCATGATTGCGGACATGGTTCGTTCTTCAAATCACGACTAGCCAATATGTGGTTGGGTCGCATCACCGGTTTTCTGGTATTCACACCTTATTATCGTTGGACACGTGACCATGCCATTCACCATGCCACGGCTGGAAACCTGGACAAACGTGGTACAGGCGACGTGTACACCATGACAGTGCGGGAATACCTCGAAGCACCCTGGTGGAAAAAAATTGGTTATCGCGTTATGCGCCAGCCAGTATTCATGTTTTTCTTTGGCTCATTGATCGTGTTTGTCATCACGCAACGTATCCCGCCGAGTAAGGGAAAACGCGAACAGGCCAGTACCTGGTGGACAAACCTGGCGCTGGCGGTATGGGTCACGTTGATGAGTTACCTCTTTGGCTGGAAAGCCTATCTGGTAGTACAACTGTTGGTGATTTTCTTTGGCGCGTCTGTAGGGATCTGGCTATTCTACGTCCAGCATAATTTTGAAGGCATATATTGGGAACGTTACGATAAATGGGATTTTCTCAAGGCAGGTTTGCATGGTAGTTCGTTCTACAAGTTACCGGCTGTGTTGCAATGGTTTACTGGCAACATCGGTTTTCATCACATCCATCACCTTAGCCCGAAAATACCGAATTACAAACTGCCAAAAGCCTTCAAGGAAAACCCGATTTTTCATGTCAAGCCGCTCACGCTCTGGTCCAGTTTCAAATCATTAACCTTGCGATTATACGATGAGGAAACTCGCAAATTGGTTGGGTGGAGCGTGCTAAAACGCTATCGCTCGATGACTTCTTGAAATGAAAGGGGCCGGCTCACGCGGAGCCGGTTCCCTTCGTTTTGGCTAAAATGATGCGATAGCTTCTTCTAATGTGTTGTAGATTTCGATTAAGTTACGCCGGAAACCTCCAACACTTCGCGCACATACTCGGTTGGGCTGACCAACTTCACATGCTTCGATCACGCACATGCTTGGTCGGGCTGACTAACTTCACATGTTTCGACTTCTTGCCTTCATTTCCCGCCAGGAGCTTATAAATAATCAATAATGCACGGATACCGGCGCTGGTGAAGGAATCTACCTTGCTGATATCGATCACCAAATCACGCGTGCCGTTGGCGTAGGCCTCTTTGCCTGCCTGTTCGAGTTCGGCCGTATTCCCGAGATTGACCCGATCCTGTAACTCGAAGACCGTCACCGGGATGCGTCCCTTCGCTTGCGAAATTTTAACAAGACCCATGCTTCTCCTCCTTAGAAATAAATCGAATTTGGACAATAATACCCTAAATTAAAGGAATAAACCGGCAGAACGCCGGTTTATTTGAAGAATATAAACGTTGGCTAAGAATGGAATGAACTTCTCTGCCTTGGTCCCGCAGATGAGATAAGCATCTGCGGGCAGGTCAGGATCCGGAGTATGAGGCGCTTGGTTGATATTGGCTTTTGTCATGTACTCCACGGATTGTTCGATCAGTCCCTTTAGCACGTCAAGATCCACATCCTCCATCTTCCTGATCCAGCAGGATTTTCGTTAGAGCGTTTGCCAACTATGCGAATCTCATTAAGAGCAATTAAGATTATTAGAAGAATTGGACAATTTCACCCTAAAACGATTACAATATAAACATACTCACCAGACTGTCAAGATCGTTTACACAAGATCGTCATTCTCGCATGGGGGTCGGTAGGGGACTCCATTGCCTCGCGAGGACCTTATAAACTGCTTCCTGTTATGATGGCAGGATGTTAAAATCATATGTACGTCTTCTCGAAAGATGATATCAATAATGACAGGACTTATATTGATATTTGTCAAAGAATGTGGATAATATAATAAGGAAAGGGCTTTCGTTTTGAGTATAATCGCATCCTTTTGTAGAACGCATAAAAAGTATTTGGTTTTCAAGTGAAAGAGTGAATCGGTTGACAAAGTACGGTTGGTTATGGACTCTTGTGCGAACAATTTATACAAGAGCCAAGTCATTCATTTTCATTGTCCTGCTACTCATCATTCTCATCGTTGCATACTCTCTGGTGCCAGACATCGAACGGCTTTTGGGCAATACCCATAACTTGTTCATCCTCATATTGGGCGTCGGTGCGGTTATCTTGTTTGTTGATGGCTTCTGGGTTTTTAATTATCGAAGACGTGTAACTTTCCTTGCTAAGATGAGTCAAACACTCCCCTCAAAATGCCCGTTTTGTGGCAAGGATTTTCTACTGGAGAAAACTGATCGCAAGATGTGGCTTGGTCTTCCAGGTGCACGCTTTGATTTTTCTTGCGAGTCTTGCGGTACACATTTGGTTTCGGATTATCCGTTCCAATATTGGACTTTCACAAAAATAGATCCGGTGCTCAATTCAACGTTTGCCTGGTTATACCAAGGGGAAAGGTTGAGCCGTGAAGATATTAACCTAATTCAAAACAAGAAACATGCTGAAAGGGCAAAAGCCAAACTTCGTGCCAGCGGAAATCCCGACCTTGAACACGTATGGTTTGATAAACCCACAACGCGGGCGATCACCAGACTACGCACGGGCCCGCTCGAGAAAATCATTTCTGGCAATATGTCCGCATTATCAGAGATGAGCGCAGATATACTCCGCACACCCCCCGAAGTAAACACTGCCTTTTTTAAGCAGCCCAGCGACTTAGTTCTTCACAAAAAAGAAAATGTGCTCTTGTATGTTGCACCGGTCCGCTTGGCTATTCAGCGAACTAATCAGGGTGAGAACCATTTTCACGTTAAGGATACTGGTTTTTTCTTTGTATCCAACCAAAGAGTTGGTTTTCGCGGAAGAACATATCATACCAACCTCACGTTCGACAAAATCGATAATCTCGACCATCAGGCAGATAAAATCGTGATCCGCCCTCAGCATCGAAAGACTCCCGATTATTATATTGACCTGGATGGTGAGTTGGTTTATTGTGTGATTATAGGGCTCCTTAATTCTGATGAAGTATCCTAGGCTTTTGATTATCAGCTCTGTAAGTGGTTTGGCCCTGGTGCTGATTGGCGCTGTAGGGATGGTCATGGTGCCGGCCCCTGTAGTGGCTACGGTCACCTCGTCGCCCATCTATACTGCATCCCCCACATTTGCACCATCTCCTCCATATAATACACCCAGGGTGCTTATCTTTCATCCGACTTCCGTTTTCACGGGTATAGCACAATCGACAGCTACGACGACCGATACGCCTACGAGAACTCCGACTTTCACCCCCACCCGGACACCTACTTCCACCCCTACGAACACACCAACTTACACTCCCACGAAAACTCCGACGAATACGCCGACCAGGACGCCTACCTACACTCCTTCAATCACTCCAACTTTCACGGCCTCAAGCACTGCAACTTTTACTCCGACTCGAACACCTACCAACACCCCCACATACACCTTGACTATACCGCCAACCAGGACTTTTACGCCAACCAGGACCCCTACAAATACTCCGACTTTCACGCCATCAAGCACTTACACTCCCACAAATACCCTGACTTACACACCAACTGCGATACCTACCGATACTCCCACCGATACCCCCACGAACGCTCCTTTAGGTGCTAACCCCTCCAATCTAGCAACAGATACTCCGAGTTCGTTAAGCTCGTTGTCAATAGATGCCGCGACCGCGACACCTTAACCTAAATCTTTCCCACTATTATTGGTTGATATTTCAGCCAAATTTATACTTTGGACGAGTTGCTTTCTTCGGTCATTTCGGGCAATCCCCGCTCAAATCACAGAAAGCGTTATTTAAAATAGGACTTGAAATCTTTGCTCAGCGCTCGATAGACGGCTTGCTTGAATGACACGACCCCGGATGCCAACTTATCCATCGACATCCATTTCCAGGCCCTGAATTCCTTCTTATTTCCGAGCGTGATCGCTTCATCCTGCCCGGTGAACCGAAACAGGAACCAGTACTGTACCTGCCCCCGCCCGATTTTCTTGCTGCGAGCTTCAGGCGGCAACTCATATGCCAGCAGCCGGGATTCGGCCGATAACAGTTCCAGATCCTTTGCCTTTATCCCCGTTTCCTCGCGAACTTCGCGTTTGACAGCCTCCAGCGGAGATTCTCCCTCCTCCAGCCCACCTTGTGGCATCTGCCATGCACCAGGGATATCTTTTCTCTCTAAGCCAAGAACCTTTCCCTTTCTATTCAGGATGACTGCTCCGGCGCCGGCCCGAAAGGTCTGTGTGCGAGAAGTTTTCTTGAGTGGTAGGTTGTCATCGCCCATGGCTATATTATTCCCTATTGATTGCCAAACTCATTGTTTTCGGGTTAAATCCCCTGACAGCGGATTATTCCATTTGATGGGGGACGCCTAACTCGGCAGCCAGATTAAAGTATTTTTTTGCTTCGTCTTGATCCCCAAGCTGCTCATAGGAGCGACCCATATTTAAGTAGAGCGATGGATAGAACTCTTTGATGCTGTCATCGTCAGCAGCGTTCGCACGTTCTAACGCTTCCCGATTCCAGCGAAAAATTTCTTCGGGCAATTCCTGGCAGCGAGCCATGTAATGCGCGGCGATACAGGCTTCATAATCATTCGTGGCCGCTTCCCAGGCCTGCTGATAAAGTTCACAGGCGGCCTCCATGTCGCTATCGAACTCGGCCTGCGTGCCTGCGATGCAGAGTTTTATGACCGGGTTATTCTGGTCCATACGCCGGAGTATAAAGTTGATGGGTGGTTGTTCAAAGCTATGTGCCGCCGGCTGAATTGAGCGGCACTTTAAGCACACGCCCAACCGATAACGCGCCCGGATTTACGTCTTGTAAGACGATGGGATCGGCATTGTACAACTGGGCGATGGAACTCCAGGTTTCGCCGGATTGAACCGTGTGGGTGCCTATGCAGGGCGGACCGTAAATGATCCTGCCACCGGCTCCGATATTGGGAACGGTTACCGTGATGCCCGGTTGGATCTGCGCCGGATTGGGTAACTGCGGATTGGAAAGGATCACCTGCTTAGGATCAGCACCATAGCAGCGGGCGATCTGCCATAGCCATTCTCCTGCCACCACCGTGTGCTGGATGGTCGAACCGGGTTGTAAATTGGAGGGGTTCGATGCAACGCCGCGGTTGATGGTAGCGGTGGCAGTATTGGATGTGGTTGTCCCGTCGCTAGCGGTTGCGTTATTGGTAATGAGCCTGGCCGTTACATCGGCATCGGTGGTGGTGTAGGTGACGCTGCAATTGATGGTTCCATTTGGATCTAAGGTAGTCGCATCTGCGCCGCAGTTAAAGGCTGCGCCAACCTTGTCGTCGGTGACCGTGAACTGAACCGGGCCTAGAGTCACGTTTCCGGTATTTGTAATGACATAACTATAAATGATGTTCTGCCCGGCGCTGTTATATGCCAGGGGATCGGCTGTCTTGGACAGGGTCAATGCCCGGGTTTGTACGAGGGGAACGGTAGTGGTGACAGCTGACGAATAATTTCCACTGGCGGAAGCAGTTGCAATGCTCGTGACGGCACCGGCGTTCAGGTCCAATTGTGTAATTGCATAAGTCCCAGTGCAGGTGAGCGTTTCATCTGCGTCGAGGTTGTTGTCGGCGTTGCCTAGCTGTGGTGACTTCCGGACAGTTGACGGTCGCTATCCTGTCATCCGTCACAGTAACAGGGCCAGGAATGGGGGCACCGCTTGTGTTCGTGATCTGATAGGTGTAGTTGATCTCCTGGTTGACCGCGTTGAAGGGAACGGATGTGTCATAATTCACAGTCATTCCCATGACAGGGACCGGCGTCGGCGGCTGAGTTTCCTGAATGACAGGCTGGCCGTTGACGGTGGGAGTATTGTTGTAAAGGTTACAGGCTGATAGCAGCAGGGCAACGATAATCCCCAGTGAGAAAACGCGAAAACTTGTGGTCATGTCCATCTCCTTGTTTTTCCCCATTCGTCGTAAAACGATGGGAGAATTGGCTGGTTTCGGGAGGCCACCAACAGAAAATTTCTTAAGAATAGTATAGCACCTATATGATCAAATACGACAAAATCTTCTGAATTTGAATCCTGTTGCAGGTTTTCATGAAAGCGTTCTTTCTATGCGCTGGTCAGGGACCAACCACATGACTGCCACAGCGACGTATAACCCGCCCGCAATCCACGCACTGACGAAGGCCAGCGGGATAGCCAAGATGTAAATCACCACCGAGACCTTGCCCTTGAAGTCCCGGCCAAGCGCGGTCGCCAGGACAGAATCGCTTTCGTGAATGGAAAGCAAGGATCGGGTCAGAATGAAATAAGCAATTGCAGCAAAGAGTAACACGATGCCATAAAGGGCTACCGGCAGGGCGGCGAAATTGTTTTCACCCATCCAACCGGTGACAAAAGGAATCAACGACAGCCAGAACAGTAAATGCAGATTGGCCCACAGCACACGACCGTTAATCTGTTCGACGGCCTGGAACAGGTGATGGTGGTTATTCCAGTAAATGCCGAGATGGACGAAACTGAGAATGTAGCTTAGAAAGATGGGGATCAACGGGCGCAGCGCGGACAAATTATCGCCGTGCGGGACCGCCAGTTCCAGCACCATGATAGTGATGATGATCGCCAGCACGCCATCGCTGAAGGCTTCCATGCGGGATTTGCTCATGATTCTTCCTACCTATAAATAGTCAGAAATAGTCTTCTCGCGAATCTGCTTGCCTATAAATGGATGTAGTTTCCTATCAATTCTTTGGAATAATCAATATGTACAACTTCAAAATTATCACCAGCTTTTTGGGGAAGTTGTTCATCACTAAGGTTTTCATGGAAATATAGAAGCACGTTTTTAATTGCTGGCAAGCTGGTATAGTGGTTCTTAATAAGCTCCAAAGTGTTTTGCAGGTTTTTAGCTAAGATGCTATTTACTGGTACGAAAGGCTTTGCAATTTTTCTTTGCCGCATTTTCATTTCCGCAACATTTCGAAAATCTTGCCAGTTTGAGTAATCACCGGAAAACCATTCAACGATATAAAATTCAAATAATTTGTGTCGAAGGAGTTGTTCGTCTCGCAATTCTAATTTGCCATTGATAATCTTTTCAGATGAATTGTCCCACTTGCTTTCTCCAAGGTAAATGTGATTTGCGGTGAGCAGGATGAAATCGAATTCCCCAAACTGCGAACTGTTTTTTCCACCTCGCCGCCCGAAACTTGGCCTAAAAAATGCCTGGCATAGCGATAGATCTGATAAATCATCTAACTCTTGTAAGATGTGTCCAAGTTTTTTCTTGAGTGCCCACAAAGTGAGCGCATCTTCACCGTAAGCAAATATTTCCATAATCTATCCTTTTCATGTGCAAATACATGGATCGCAAGGCCGACCTTATTCTCTACTTCTGAAATAACTATACAATCAATCTCTCCCCAAATCAATAGGAATCAAAACTCCCGCCAAGCCACCTCGACAGGAGTTCATTACAAGCTATTCACTGATTACGAATTACTGGTCACTGTTTCCCCATACAGTTTCCGGTGCACAATAGACAGCGCCCGCACTTGCTCCGCCGCATGATACGATGAGCGCACCAGCGGCGCAGACTCGACCCACTTGAAACCGATCTCCCGGCCGTAGTCTTTCAATTCCTTGAACTCTTCCATCGTGTAATAGCGCGAAATGGGATAGTGCTTCTTGCTGGGTTGCAGGTACTGGCCGATGGTCAGGATGTCCACGCCCCAGGAGCGCTGGTCGCGCATCACGGCTTTGACTTCCTCGAGTTCCTCGCCCAGGCCGACCATGATGCCCGATTTGGTCAGCACTTCGGGGTCGAGCTTTTTTGCATTGGATAGAGTCGCCGCAGCCCAGTCATAGCTATCTTGCGGCTGGATGGTCTTGAACAGGCGCGGCACGGTCTCCACGTTATGGTTCAGGATTTCGGGACGCGCTTCCATCACGATCTTGAGCGCTTCCAGCGAGCCTTTGAAATCAGGGATCAATACCTCAATGGAACAACCCGGTAGCACCTCGCGGATGCGACGGATGACCATCGCAAAGATGGGCGCGCCGCCGTCGCGACGTTCGTCGCGGTTGACCGAAGTGATCACGGCGTGCTTCAAATTCATCGACTTGACTGCCTGCGCAACACGCTCGGCCTCGCCCCAGTCCATCAGGGCTGGCTTGCCGTGTTTGATGTCGCAGAACACGCAACTGCGCGTGCACACGTCGCCCAACATCAGGAACGTGGCCGTGCCGGAGCCCCAGCACTCACCCATATTCGGGCACATGGCCTCTTCGCAGACCGTGTGCAGCTCTTTCGAGCGCATCAGGTGTTGCAGCTTTTCGTAGGTTTCGCCCGCAGGCGCGCGCACTTTGATCCACTCCGGGCGGCGCAGGGGGCGCGTATTAATCTCTTCGGGTTTGACCCGGTCTCTTGTAGGGGTAGCAGGCATAAATCCTCGTTTGATGCGAAATAACGTGACAATCCCCTTAAAGAGATTGTCACGTAAGTTTACTATACCTTACGGACTTTGACTCTCAGTCCCTTAATTTCGACAACCTCGACCCGGTCTCCCTTACGGATCTTTCCGGCCCCCTCGGCTGCTTCCGCTGACCAGAGCTCGGCTCCCACCTGAACCTGTCCCATTGGATTCGGTTCCGCGACGACGGTCCCCATTTTGCCCACCAGCGATCCCATCCCCGTCAACACGGGAATGCGCTGCGCTCGCAGGGCAAAGCCGACAATTATGCCGAAAAGTGCGCCCATGACGATGCCCACGCTGACCACCAGCGGGACGGACACGCGCTGGAATTGCGGCGTGCCTGGCGAGTTGAATAACACCAGTGCGCCAACGATGAACGAAGCGATGCCCGCGAGGGTCAGCGCGCCGTGGGTAGGCGCTTTGATATCCAGGATGAAGAGCGCGAAGGATAAGATCAGGAAGACGATGCCAAACCAGTTGACCGGCAGCACACCCAAGCCATAGGCCGCCAGCGCCAGGCAGATCACGCCGATGAAGCCCGCCACCCAACCGCCCGGGCTGCCGAGTTCGATAAAGATGGCCTGCGCGCCGATGGCCAACAACAGGAAGACGATGTTGGGGTCAACCAGCATCCCCAGCAGTTGCTCGATGAAACTGGCTGGAACGTTCTTCGGTGGTCGCTCCGGTGGTGTGCAAAATGCGCGGACCGTCGGCCATCTGGACTGTGAAGCCGTTCAGTTGGCTCAGCAAATTGCTGGTATCCGTAGCGATGAAATCGATCATCCCGGCATCCAGCGCTTCCGTAGCCGAAGCCGCTTTGGCACTATCGATAGTTGACTCAGCCAGGGCCAGGGCTTTTGGTCCACGGCGCTCGGCCAGCGAACGCACGGTGGCCAGGGTGATGTTCTTGGCCTTGGCCTGTTCTGTGGTGCTCAGGTCTTGACCCTGTGATCCCACCGGGCTGGCCGCGCCGATGGCTGTTTCGGGGGCCATAGCTGCCGCGTGACCTGCTAGCGTGATGAGCGTCCCGGCGCTGCCTGCCCAGGCGCCGCGCGGCGTGACGTAAATCACCACTGGCACCGTACTGGTGCGGATGGCAGTGATGATTGCCTGCGTGGTCAGCAGGTCGCCGCCGGGCGTGTTGAGTTGGATGATTACCAGTTCTGCGTTGCGTTGCTCGGCCAGGCTAATTCCTCGTGAGATGTATTCTTTCATGGCGGGTGTGACTGCGCTGTCCGCATTCAGGACGAGTACAAGGGGGATATCGCTCTGCGCGCCTGTGCCCGAAATGGCAAGTGCCGGATGAATGGCCAGCAAGAAGGTGGCGAACGTTAACAGGAAGATCAGGCGGATAGTTCTCATTGCTTTCTCCAGGATGATTTCATTATAATGTGTATGGAGAGAACCATGGGAAACCTTAATAAAGTCCTAACTGTGCGCACGATCTTGCATGTGTTGGTCTTCGTTGTGTTTGTCCCTTTTCTCCCGTTTCTTATTTCATGGAATTGACGCGGATATAGAGTTTTTTAGGCGATTATCTTTCAACGCGAATTACGGAGATGAGCGAATATCACGAATTTTTTAAGATCATTCGCAAGATTCGCCTATTCGCGACATTCGCGTTCAATACATTACAAGATTAAAACTGACCCTCCAGGTAGGCCCGCGTGCGCGTTTCTTTCGGATTGTCAAAGACTTCTTTGGCTGTACCTGATTCCACGACTTCACCCAAATACATGAAAACCACATAGTCCGCCAGACGTTTGGCCTGCCGCAACGTGTGAGTCACAATGACAGTGGTGTACTCGCGCTTCAAGTCAAGCAGGCGCGCTTCGATATTTTGCGAAGAGATCGGGTCGAGCGCGGAGGTGGGTTCGTCGCCCAGGATGATCTCGGGTTCCACGGCCAGCCCGCGTGCCAGACATAGACGTTGCTGCTGCCCGATGGACAGCCCGGTAGCCGGGGCGTGCAGGCGCTCCCGTACCTCGCCCCACAGACCGGCAACTTCGAGGTAATGCTGCACGGCCCCTTCCAGGTCGCGACTTTTTTTCATGCCATGGATGCGCATCCCATAGGCTACGTTCTCGAAGATGGACATCGGCAGGGGGTAGGGACGCTGTGCCAGCAACCCGGCTTTCTTGCGGATCTCGGTCACGTCCATCTGACGGTTGTAAACGTCCTCGCCGTCGATCAGCACCTGGCCTGAGATGCGCGTCCCGTCGGTCAGTTCCAGGAAGCGGTTCAGACTTTTGAGCAGAGTGGTCTTGCCGCAGCCGGAAGGCCCCATGATGACCGTGATCTGCTGCTTGGGGATGTCAATGTTGACGTCTTTCAACGCCTGTTGGGTTTTGTCATAGTAGGCGTTCAAGTTTCGGATTTGGATGTGGGGTTCCATAAATACTCCTGTTTGGGAATGCGTCGCACCTGCCTGTTGGCATGCTTCCGTTTAACGGAAATGGCTTTCCTTGAGATCGTCACCATCAAACATGGTGCGACGCACTCCGCTTATTTCAAGGTAAATTTGCCCATCCGCCGCGCCACCCAACGCGATCCCAAACTGATCGCCAGCACGATGACGGTCAGGATCAGGGCGGAAGCGTAGGCGCGTTCTTGCACTTCGGGATAGGGTGTGCCCAACTGGAAGAAGACCGCCAGCGGGAGGGACGCGACCGGGCGCAGCAGCGAGGTCGGGATGCGGTCGGTGTAGCCGGCGGTAAACAGTACCGAAGCCGCATCGCCGATGCCGCGCCCGAAGGCCAGCAGGATA
>CAWAVQ010000025.1:0-14378 GCA_963785535.1 uncultured Chloroflexia bacterium
AGATCCTCGTCAGGAGACCGAACTTTTGTTGCGCCATCCATCCGAAGCGCAATCCTTCAGGCGGCTTGAGGCGCATGAAATCTCGCAAATCGAGCCTTTATTGGTAGACATCATCGTAGACGGAAAAGTTGTTTATGACCGCCCCTCGATTGAAGAGATGCGCACTCTCCGTGATCAGGACCTAGAGCGGCTGGATTCAGGCGTCAAGCGCATCATGTATCCGCACATTTACCACGTTTCCCTGACCCAGCGTTTGTGGGATTTGAAGCAACAGTTGATAAGAGAATTTAATCCAGAATAAATGAAATCGGGTAGCAACTGGGTTATAATTTGACAAATTTAGTCCGAATTGAAAGTTGAGTGGGGTAAGGCTAACAATAGAAAATAATCAGGCGTTTCCAGCTCTATTATGACGCATTGAAACTGACTATGAAAACGAGCCTGGGTGGAGGTCCACATCGTGAAAACAAGTACGGCAAAACCGAATTTGCCCATCGACAGCTTTCCCCCTTGATAACGTCCGACATAAAGTTCTCTTAAGATGCCGATGAGTTGTCAATAAGGACATCATTTGGGGATTGTTCTAAGATGGATTGAGGTGTTTTTATGCAGACTGTTGGTTTATGGCCTTTAGGTGCTTATTTCATCCTGGTAGTTATATTGCTCACTGTGATGCTGTTCCTTTCCTACGTATTAGGCGAGCGTCACAAAGAGCAGGCCACGGATGAACCTTATGAGGCGGGTGCGCCCATTATCGGCTCCGCCCGCCAGAGACTGACCGCCAAGTTCTACCTGGTGGCCATGTTTTTTGTGATCTTCGACTTGGAGGCCGTTTTCATCGTGGCTTGGGCCCTGACGGCGCGTTCGCTTGGCTGGGCCGGGTATATCGAAATTGTGGTCTTCATCGGTGTGCTGGTCGCTGCCCTGGTCTATCTCTGGCGGCTGGGCGCGTTAGATTGGAACAAGAGAAATACTTAGGAGATTTATTTTATGCGTTGGTGGTTGAGTAAACCCGAGGACGAGACTCCCACAGAAGACGGCCAGCAGACCTTCGGTCAGTTAATGAGCCGCATTTTCATGATGGCGCGTCTTACAGATCTGTTGGCCTGGGGCCGCAGGAATTCACTCTGGCCGTTCAACTTCGGCCTGTCCTGTTGCTACGTCGAGATGGCGACCAGCATCACGTCCCGCTATGACATTGCCCGCTTTGGCGCGGAAGTTATCCGTGGCACTCCGCGCGAGGCCGACGTGATGATCATCGCCGGCACGCCTTTCCTTAAAATGGCGCCCATTATCAAACGCCTGTACGAGCAGATGATGGAGCCGCGTTGGGTCATCTCGATGGGCTCATGCGCTAACTCGGGTGGCATGTACGATATTTACAGCGTGGTGCAGGGCGTGGACAAGATTATCCCGGTCGATGTGTACGTGCCGGGTTGCCCGCCCCGCCCGGACGCATTCATGCAAGGCCTGGTACTGCTGGCAGAAAGAGTGGGCAACGAAGAGCGTCCGCTGAGTTGGACGATCGGCCCGCAGGGCGTGATCAGGCCAGACAAACTTTCCCAACGAGATAAGCATCGTGAAGTCCGCAAGCAGGCGACGACTTTGCGTCCACCCGATCAGGTGTAAGCGTGCAGGATATTCATCAAGAATTGACCGACAGATTTGGCGAGGCCGTTCTGACGACCCAGCCGACCAAAGACGGGATTCCCACCCTGTGGATTTCAGCAGATCGGACTCCCGAGGTGCTTGGATTCTTGAAAAATGACGTTCCCCAACCCTATCGGATGCTCTACGACCTGACCGCCATTGACGAGCGTTCTCGTGAGCACCGCGAGGGACAACCCGATTCTGATTTCACGGTAGTCTATCACCTGCTGTCCTTCGACCGCAACCAGGACGTGCGCATCAAAGTGCCGCTGAAAGGTGAGTATCCGACCTTACATTCAGTTACCGGAATTTATAAAAATGCCAACTGGTACGAACGTGAAGTCTTCGATATGTTCGGGATCAAGTTCGAAGGCCATCCTCACCTGGAACGTCTGCTGATGCCGCTCACCTGGGAAGGCTATCCTCTGCGCAAGGAACATCCTGCCCGGGGCACGGAACTAGGCCCCTATCAACTGCCACCTGAAAAAGAAGAACGGGAGATGGAAGCCCTGCAATTCCATCCCGAGCAATGGGGGCTGGAGCGTCACAGCGAAGACACCGATTTCATGTTCCTGAACCTGGGGCCGCAGCATCCCGGCGCTCATGGCGTGCTGCGTCTGATCCTGCAACTGGACGGCGAAGTGATCCTGGACGCTGTGCCGCAAATCGGTTTCCACCACCGTGGCGCCGAAAAGATGGGCGAGCGCCAGACCTGGCACTCCTACATCCCCTATACGGACCGCGTGGACTATCTCGGCGGTGTGATGAACAACTTGCCTTACGTACTGGCCGTCGAGAAATTAGCAGGCATCCAGGTCCCGGAGCGTGCGCAAGTGATCCGGGTCATGATGGCGGAGTTCTTCAGAATGTCCAGCCACCTGGTCTGGTACGGCACCTTTGCGCAGGACGTCGGCCAGTTCTCGCCGGTCTTCTACACATTCTCCGACCGCGAGCGCGTTTTCGATATTGTGGCGGCTATCACCGGCGGGCGTATGCACCCTAGTTGGTTCCGTATTGGCGGCGTGGCCCAGGATTTGCCAAATGGCTGGGACAAGTTGGTGCGGGAGTATATCGATTATCAGTATCGCCGTCTGAAAGAATATGACACCATGATCATGGAGAACGGCATCTTCAAGGCGCGCACGGTGGGCGTGGGCAACTACACTGTCGATGAAGCCATCGAATGGGGCGTGACCGGACCCGGTCTGCGGGCTACCGGCCTCGAATGGGATTTCCGGAAAAAGCGTCCCTATTCGGGTTACGAGAATTTCGAATTCGACATTCCAACGGCTACACATGGCGATTGTTACGACCGCGGCGTGGTGCGCGTCGAAGAGATGCGCCAGAGTCTGCGCATTATAAAACAATGCTTGGAGAATATGCCCTCCGGCCCATACAAATCCGATCACCCGCTGACAACACCGCCGCGCAAAGAACACACCATGTATGACATCGAGACCCTGATCAATCACTTCCTCAATGTGAGTTGGGGTCCGGTCATCCCGCCTGGTGAGGCCTTTGCCGAAGTAGAAGCCACCAAAGGCAACAATGGATATTACCTGATCAGCGATGGCGGCACTGAGTCGTATCGCACCCGCATCCGCACCCCATCCTTCCCGCACATGCAGATGGTCCCCGAAATCAGCCGTGGGCTGATGGTTCCTGATCTGCTGGCGATTTTGGGAAGTATTGATTTTGTGTTGGCAGATGTTGATCGGTAGGAATCATTTTTAGCAATGTCATCCTGAGCGTAGCGAAGGATCTCTCCCACTCTTGTACGGGACTCTTCGGTCGCTGAGATTCCTCAGAGTGACAAACAAGGATTGTCTATGCTAACAGACACAATACGACAGGAAATCGAAAGCCATCTGGGTGAATATCCTTACAAACGGGCCGTTTGCATCGAGGCGCTTAAAATCGTCCAGCGGCAGCACGGCTGGGTATCGGACGAGCACCTGAAAGATGTCGCTGCCCTGCTGGAGATGACTCCCGACGAACTGGACAATGTAGCCACGTTCTACAACCTGATCTTCCGCCAACCGGTTGGGGAACACGTCATTTTGCTGTGTGACAGTGTTTCCTGCTGGCTGATGGGCTACGAGAAAATCCGTCAGCACCTGAACGAGCGACTGGGAATCGAACTCGGCCAGACCACCGAAGACGGAGAATTCACGCTGCTCCCGATGGTCTGTCTGGGCGACTGTGACCATGCGCCCGTCATGATGGTGGATAACGATACCCATCACGACCTGGATCCCGAGAAAATCGACCAAATCCTTGATTCTTACCGGAAAGAAGCTTGATGGAAACACCACTGACAGGCAACATCCAACCTGACCGTATACCGCTCGACGTCAAAGCCTTCGAGCGTGTTGACGGCTATCAGGGGCTACGGAAAGCGCTCAAGGAGATGACTCCGGCTGAAGTAACGGATACAGTCAAAAAGTCCAATTTGAGAGGCCGCGGCGGAGCTGGTTTTCCGACTGGCATGAAGTGGAGTTTCGTCCCCATGGGTGACGATGTGCCGCGTCCCAAATATCTGGTGGTCAACGCCGACGAGATGGAGCCGGGTACGTTCAAGGATCGCTGGCTGCTGGAAGGTGCCCCGCACCAGTTGATCGAAGGGATGATCATCAGCGCCTACGCTATCCAGGCCGAGGTTGGCTACATCTTCCTGCGCTGGGCTTATAAGGAAGCCGAGCGCCGTTTGCAAAAGGCGATTGCGGAAGCCTACGATGCGGGCTACCTGGGAAAAAATATCCTCGACTCAGGCTTTGACTTTGAGTTGCATCTGCACGTTAGCGCTGGACGCTACATGGCTGGCGAAGAGACCGGGTTGCTCAACAGCCTCGAAGGTCGCCGGGCGACGCCGCGCGCCAAGCCGCCTTTTCCGCAAGTCAGCGGACTGTGGGGCCAGCCGACCATTGTCAACAATGTCGAGACGCTCAGCAATGTGCCGCACATCCTCCGCAATGGCCCAGACTGGTTCAAAGGACTGAGCCGCACTTCGGACAGCGGCACGAAGATCTACGGTGTCAGCGGACGGGTCAAACATCCCGGGCTGTGGGAATTGCCACTCGGCGTCACGTTAGGTGAAATCCTGCTCGAGCATGCAGGAGGCATGCAAGAGGGCTACAAGTTCCGCGGCGTGCTGCCCGGTGGCGCTTCCACAGATTTCTTGGTGGAAGAACATATGGATGTAATGATGGATTTCGATGGGCCCACGAAGGTAGGCAGTCGTCTGGGAACCGGTACCATGATCGTGTTGGATGACAAGAATTGCCCGATCGGGATGCTGCAGAGCCTGGAAAAATTCTTCGCCCAGGAATCCTGCGGTTGGTGTACGCCCTGTCGCGAGGGTTTGCCCTGGATTGCTCGCACGTTACAAGCCATCGAGGATGGAGAAGGCCAACTCGAAGATCTGGAGATGCTCGCGTCGCATTGCACATTGCTGGGACCAGGCCATACCTTTTGCGCTCTGGCCCCCGGTGCAGTGGAGCCGTTGCAAAGCGCCCTCAAATATTTCAGAGATGATTTCGAACGGCATATTCAAGAGAAAGGTTGTCCGTGGAAATAGTTAATGCTGGAGTCCAACGACTCCTGTCGTTGAAATTCCAAAGTCGGGCCCTTTACAGGGTGCTTCGCAAAGACTTTGGACTCCTTTATGGAATGATCAGGTAAATCTAAATGACCAAAATTTTTATTGACGATCAAGAATACGAAGTCGACACAGACCAAAACCTGCTACATGTTGCCCTTTCGCTGGGGCTGAACCTGCCCTATTTCTGCTGGCATCCGGCCCTCGGCTCGGTTGGCGCCTGCCGCCAGTGTGCGGTTGTGCAGTTCAAAGACGAGAACGACAAAAAAGGCCGGCTTGTCATGGCTTGCATGACACCCATTTCCGATGGCCTGCGGATTTCCCTGCAAAATTCCGATGCGGTTAATTTCCGCTCCTCGGTCACTGAGTGGCTGATGCTCAACCATCCGCACGACTGCCCGATCTGCGACGAAGGCGGCGAGTGCCATCTGCAGGACATGACCGTCATGACGGGGCACAATTACCGTCGCAAGCGCTTCAACAAACGCACCTTCAAAAACCAGTACCTCGGCCCGTTCATCAACCACGAGATGAACCGCTGCATCGAGTGTTATCGCTGTGTACGCTTCTACCGCGATTTTGCGGACGGGCGTGACTTCGACGTGTTCGCCGCCCACGACCATGTTTATTTTGGTCGCCAGGAAGACGGCGTTTTAGAAAGCGAGTTCAGCGGCAACCTGGTCGAGGTCTGCCCCACGGGCGTTTTCACCGACAAAACCCTGAAGAAACATTACACTCGCAAATGGGATTTGCAGACCGCTCCGTCGATTTGCGTGCATTGCAGTCTGGGTTGCAACACCATCCCAGGTGAACGCTACGGATCTCTAAGACGTATCCGTAATCGCTTTAATTCGGATGTGAATGGATATTTCCTGTGTGACCGGGGACGCTACGGTTACGACTTTGTCAACAGCACAGAACGCATCCGCCAGCCTCGCATCAAAACAAGCTCTGAACCTGCTACCGTTGAAGAAGCCATTTCCTGCCTGCGAGAGAATCTGGGCCCTGGCTCATCGCTGATCGGCATCGGCTCACCGCGCGCCACGCTCGAATCCAATTTCGCCCTGCGTTCGCTGGTGGGTGCGGAGTATTTCTTCGCTGGTATTTCTGCAGAGCAATCCCGCCTGCATCAGCGAGTTATGTCGATTTTGCGCGACGGTCCTGTCCCGACCGCCAGTTTGCAAGAAGCCGCAGACGCAGACGCAGTTCTAGTGCTTGGCGAAGATGTCACCAATACCGCCCCGATGTTGGCGCTCTCCTTGCGACAAGCCGTCCGCAACCAGCCCAGCGCACTGGCGCAGAAAAAGAACATCGATTTGTGGAACGATGCCGCCATCCGTGAAATCGTGCAGGAACACAAAGGTCCGTTGTACATTGCCACGCCCGCCGCCACTCGCCTGGACGATGTAGCCACATCCACGGCGCATCTGACTCCCGACGACATTGCCCGTTTTGGGTTTGCCATTGCGCATGCCATCGATTCGACCGCGCCTGCCGTGGACGATTTGCCCGAAGAACTCAAATCGCTGGTGGACGAAATTGCAAAAACACTGAAAGCTGCCCAAAAACCGCTGGTGGTTTCGGGCACCAGCCTGGGAAATGAAGCCATCCTGCAAGCCGCTGCAAACATTGCCTGGGCATTGAAAGCTGCGGACAAAGACGTCCGTATCACCTTTGCCTTGCCCGAAAGCAATAGCATGGGTTTGGCTCTGCTGGAAGAGAAAGGTTTGGAGCAGGCGCTTCAAGCCATCAAAGATAGCTCAAACGTAACCCTGATCGTGCTGGAAAATGACCTGTATAAGCGCAGCGATACGCAAACCGCGGATGAACTGCTCCGGGCAGCGAAACAGGTCATCGTGCTCGATTCGTTCGATACCGCCACCGTCGCCAAAGCGGACCTCGTCCTGCCAGCCGCTACCTTTGCCGAAGGCGATGGCACGCTGGTCAACAACGAAGGACGGGCACAGCGTTATTTCCAGGTGCTGGACCCGAAAGAGGACATCCGCGAAAGTTGGCACTGGATCGATGAAATGATGACCGCGCTCAAACATGAGATGGCGGGTCAATGGGGTACCCTGGATGATGTCATTCAGTCACTTGCTGACTTTGACTCGCTATTTGCGCCTGTAAAGGAAATCGCTCCGCTATCGGACTTTCGCATTGTGGGCGAGAAAGTTCCCCGTCAGCCGCACCGCTATAGCGGACGCACATCCATGCGGGCCAATATCAATGTTAGCGAACCCAAGCCGCCCGATGACCCCGACTCCGCGCTGGCCTTCTCGATGGAAGGTTACAAGGGACAACCGCCGTCGGCGTTGATTCCCCGCTACTGGTCGCCGGGCTGGAACTCGGTGCAGTCGTTGAACAAATTCCAGGAGGAAGTGGGTGGCCTGTTAAAGGGTGGCAGCCCCGGGCGTCGTCTGATCGGGGCGTCTGAAAAAGCGGAACCAGCTTATTTCAAGGAAATCCCAGATGCATTCACCCCGCATCCCGATGAATTCTTAACAATCCCGCTCTATCACATTTTTGGCACGGATTCACTTAGCCGCATGGCGCCTGCCATTCTGGAACGTTCACCTGAGCCCTATCTTGTTCTGAATGCAGAAAGCGCTAAAAAT
The DNA here is from genome assembly GCA_963785535.1 of uncultured Chloroflexia bacterium. Lineage (GTDB taxonomy): Bacteria > Chloroflexota > Anaerolineae > Anaerolineales > Villigracilaceae > JAABUE01. The sequence continues at coordinate 7,867 of CAWAVQ010000025.1, forward strand.
TTGGGCGTGGAGGAAGGTCAGAAAGTCCAGATCAAACTGGGTGGCTACTCGTTAGGCTTACCCGTCCGCCTGTTGGATTCGCTGCCTGCGGGTACGGTCGGGTTGCCTGTGGGCCTGCCCACCATCCCTGCGGCGTTGCCCGTCTGGAGCAAGCTGGATGCGGAAGGAGCGCAGGAATGAGCACCTTCATCACCTGGCTGAACATCCTGGGTGTGATGTTCGGCTCGCTGACAGCGGCGGCCTTGCTGATCTGGTGGGAGCGGCGTCTGCTGGCTTTCTGGCAGGATCGCTATGGGCCGAATCGGGTGGGGCCGTTTGGGTTGCTGCAAGTGGTGGCCGACATGATCAAGATTTTCGCCAAGGAGGACTGGACTCCGCCCTTTGCAGATAGACCCGTGTTTATTTTGGCGCCTGCAGTCATTTTGGGCACAGTGTTGATGTCTTTCGTAATCGTGCCGATTTCGCCGAAGATCGGTGTGGTGGGCGATTTCAACATCGGCCTGCTGTTCTTCCTGGCTATGTCGGCGCTGGGTGTGTACAGCGTGATGTTGGCGGGCTGGTCGTCAAACAATAAATATTCCCTGCTGGGCGGGATGCGCTCGGCGGCGCAAATGCTCAGTTACGAGGTCTTTATGGGGCTCTCGCTGACGGGCGTGATCATTATGGTGGGCTCGTTCAACATGCGAGACATCGTCGAAGCGCAACGCAAGATCTGGTTTTGCATCCCGCAATTCCTGGGATTGCTAACCTTCTTGATTGCTGGCCTGGCCGAGACACATCGCCTGCCCTTCGACCTGCCCGAGGCCGAGAGCGAACTGATCGCTGGCTTCCACTCCGAATATTCGGGCATGAAGTTCGGCATGTTCTTCGTGGGCGAGTATCTGGGAATTGTGCTGATCTCGTCGCTGATCGTGACCCTGTTCTTCGGCGGCTGGCTGGGACCAATCTTGCCGCCCTTTATCTGGTTTTTCTTGAAGACTTTTGTCTTTGTCTGTTTATTCATTCTGCTCAGGGCAGCCCTGCCCCGTCCACGCTATGACCAGTTGATGGCCTACGCCTGGAAGGTCATGCTGCCGCTAACGCTGGTCAACCTGCTCGTCACAGGCGGATTGGTGCTGGCTTTTGGGTAGAGGTTTAACCACAGATGAACGCAGATAAACGTTTTTGCTGGGTAGACAACACAGTGTTTTCGTTCATCAAAAAATCATTGTTTATCTCTGTTCATCTATGGTGAATATTAAGGAGTTTCCATGTCCATGCTGATAAGCGCATTCAAAACCATCTGGGCGGTTTTCCTGCACCTGTTCCACAAAGCGGATACCGTCCAGTATCCGGAGGAGAAATCCTACCTGCCGCCCCGCTGGCGTGGACGCATCGTCCTGACCCGTGACCCGGATGGCGAGGAGCGCTGCGTGGCCTGTCACTTGTGTTCCGTGGCTTGCCCCGTGGATTGCATCTCCCTGCAAGCGACGGAAGATGATAACGGGCGGCGCTATCCTGAATTCTTCCGCATCAATTTTTCCCGCTGCATTTTTTGCGGCATGTGTGAAGAAGCCTGCCCAACCTACGCCATCCAGCTCACGCCCGATTTCGAGATGGGCGAATACAACCGCCAGAACCTGGTCTACGAAAAAGAAGACCTGCTCATCAATGGCCCAGGTAAATATCCCGATTACAACTTTTATCGTGTCTCTGGCCTGAAGATCGCTGGTAAGGATAAGGGCGAGGCTTTGCACGAAAACGAACCTGTCGACATCCGCAGTTTGCTGCCATAGTACCGCAACCATATGAAAGTGCACAGTGCTATGAAAATTCGTTCTTTGAAAAACGGTAAGTTCCTACGGCTTGGGGTCGTTGCAGTACAAGGAGGAAATAAATGAATTGGTTGTTCTATCTGGCGGCTGCCGTGGCGCTCGTCTCGACCATCATGGTCATCACCCGCATGAATGCGGTGCATGCCCTGCTGTACATGGTCATGTCGCTGCTTTCGGTGGCGTTGATCTTTTTCCTGCTGGGTGCGCCTTTCATCGCTGCTTTGGAAGTCATCATTTATGCAGGAGCTATTATGGTGTTGTTCGTCTTCGTCATCATGATGCTTAACCTTGGGCCGCAGTCCGAAGACCAGGAACGCCAGTGGTTCAACCTGCGCACCTGGCGTGGGTTGGTTTTCATCGCTGGCATCCTGCTGGTCGAGTTGATCCTGGCCGTCAGGCTCGGTTACACCCAACCGCTGCCCGCCAGCGAAGTTTCGCCACAACAGGTGGCGCTTTCGTTGTTCGGTCCGTATCTGCTCGGTGTCGAACTGGCCTCTATGTTGCTATTGGCAGGATTGGTCGGCGCCTATCACCTCGGCCGGCGACGGGACGATGAAGAAAGGAGCGCCTGATGGCAGCCATCCCCCTCAATCAAGTCCTGATCCTGGCGGCTATGCTTTTCACAGTTGGTCTGGTTGGCCTGCTGGTACGCCGCAACGTTTTCTTCATGCTGATGTCCATTGAGATCATGCTCAACTCCGCCGGGCTGGCGTTCGTGGTGGCGGGCGCTCGCTGGGGCCAACCCGATGGGCAGGTCATGTTCCTGTTCATCATCACCATGGCTGCCGCGGAAGTCAGCATCGGACTGGCTCTGATCCTGCGTCTGTACCAGCAATTCAAGACGTTGGATGTGGACGCTGCCAGCGAACTACAAGGATGACGATGACTTTTTCAGGATTTGATTCCCCTGCTCCCGCTGCTGGTCCTGTCCGCTTCGATCGTGACCGTGATGCTGGTCACCGCTTTCAAGCGGAATCACCGCCTGATCTTTTCCCTGACCCTGCTCGGACTGGCGCTCTCGATCATCGCTTTACCTTTCGCCTCAAAAGGACTACCTCGTTCCGTCACGCCGCTGCTCGTGGTGGACCAGTTCGCTATCTTTTACATGGGACTGGTCCTGGCGACCAGTTTCGTGGTCGTGATCCTGTCTTTCAATTATCTAGAAAAGGTGGAAGGGAACAAAGAAGAATATTACCTGCTCACCCTGCTGGCCACGCTGGGGGCGATGGTGCTCGTTATCAGCAATCATTTCATCTCGTTTTTCCTGGGTCTCGAAACCCTCAGTATCTCGCTCTACGCCCTGATCGCTTACACCCGTTTCGAGCGGCACCGTGTCGAAGCAGCCATCAAGTACCTGGTCCTGGCGGCTGCGGCTTCGTCTTTCCTGTTGTTCGGCATGTCGCTGGCTTATCTCGTTTTCGGTACCATGCAGTTCGACCAGATGACCTCGTTGGCAGGATTGTCCCCTGTCGACTTCGGCCTGCTGACGATTGGCCTGGGCATGCTCATGGTCGGGATTGGCTTCAAGCTGGCGCTGGTCCCGTTCCACATGTGGGCGCCTGACGTCTATCAGGGCGCACCTGCTCCCGTCACCGCTTTCGTGGCGACGGTTTCCAAGGGCGGCATTTTTGCCGTGCTGCTACGTCTGTTCGCCAATATTCCACTAACGATGGGCAGCAACTTGTGGAACGTGTTTGCGTTGATTGCGATCCTGTCGATGGTCGGCGGCAACGTGCTGGCCGTCATCCAAACCAACGTGAAGCGCATCCTGGCGTACTCGTCCATTGCGCATTTTGGCTACCTGCTGGTGGCCTTTCTGGCCCTCAACTCGCTCTCCGCCTCTTCGATGACGTTTTATCTGGTGGTTTATATTGTCACCAGTCTGATGGCTTTCGGCGTAATCGCGGTCCTGTCCAATCCCAAAAAAGAATTCGAAGAACTGGACGACTACCGCGGCCTGTTCCATCGGCATCGCGGGCCGGCCATCTTTATGGGTCTGGCCTTGCTTTCCCTGGCCAGCCTGCCACCTACAGGCGGACTGGTCGGCAAGATTTTCCTGGCTGCTGCTGGTGTGCAGTCCTCGCTCTGGGTGTTGTTGGCCGCTCTGGTGATTGGTAGCGTCGTCGGCATCTTCTACTACCTGAGAGTGGTGATCACCATCTTCCGCAGCCCCGAAGACGAAACCCCGCCCTGGAGTGCCCCACCTATCAGCCGCTTTGCGGATGTGACGCTGGTTGTGCTCAGTCTCGGGCTGTTGATTTTGGGTGTCTTTCCCAGCCCACTCATGCAAGTGATCCAAACTGTTGTGACCCATTTAGGAGGCTGATGGCAGATATATCCATATTTGTATCCTCTGGATGTGCACTGACACATTTCCCTGTAGCAATTCTTCTGCTATGGTTAAAAGAGGAGAAAAAATAAATTTACCGGTACGAATTCGTGGGGACTTTAACGTAGAAAGGAGCAAAATATGACCAAAACAAAGTTACACAAATTAACCGAGCTCGGTCAATCGGTCTGGCTGGATTACATCCGCCGCTCGTTGATCAAATCGGGTGATCTGGCTATCTACGTCCAGAAAGGGCTGCGGGGCATGACCTCCAACCCTGCCATCTTCGAGAAAGCCATCGCCGAAACCGACGAATACGACGACCAGATCCAATCCCTGGCGCTGGAAGGCAAAACGGCGCAAGAGATTTACGAGGAACTGGCAATCGAAGACATCCGTAGCGCCGCAGACATCCTGCGTCCCGTCTTTGACGAATCCAAAGGGGACGACGGCTACATCAGTCTGGAAGTCAACCCGCATCTCGCGCATAATCGCGAGACTACCGTCAATGAGGCGCTGCGCCTGTTCGAGGCCGTTGACAGGCCGAACGTGATGATCAAGGTTCCTGCCACAGCCGAGGGGCTGCTCGCCATCCAGGAGTTGATCACCGAGGGTGTCAACATCAACGTCACCCTGATGTTTTCGATGGCACAATACGACATGGTAGCCGAAGCCTATATCTCCGCGCTGGAGAAACGGACCGCCAAAGCCTACAATCTGCATCGCATCGCTTCGGTGGCCTCCTTCTTTGTCAGCCGCATCGACGTCAAAGTCGACAAAATGCTGGGCGAAATCGGCACCCCTGAAGCCAAAGCGCTTAAAGGCAAGATCGGTATCGCCAACGCCAAGATGGCTTACCAACACTTCAAGGACACCTTCCAGGGCAAGCGTTGGGATTTCCTGGCGGACAAAGGCGCTCGTCTGCAGCGAGTGCTTTATGGCAGCACCAGTACCAAGAACCCCGAGTATTCGGACGTCATGTATGTGGACGGCCTGATCGGCCAGCACACCATCAATACCATCCCACCCAAGACGCTCGAAGCCTTCATGGATCACGGCACAGTCGCTGTCACACTCGACCGTGACCTCGACCAGGCTCACCAGCAACTGGATCAACTCGAAAAGGTGGGCGTCAACCTCGACGATGTCACTCGTGAACTGCTCGATGAAGGCGTCGAAAAATTTGTCAAACCTTACGACAAATTGATCGAAACCATCGCCCAAAAACAGGCACATTTGATCACTGCCTAACACTTCCCAACCGGCGCATCGCACCTTGTTAAACGAACTGTTTACAGGTTATCAATAGATACCGTTTAACGAAATTAAGCTAGAAAGGCTGGTGCGATACACCTTTAACCAAGAAAGGATTTTAGAAATGACAACCATACTACGAAAAGCAGGCGCCGTCTGGAACGGCGACTCAAGAAACGGTAACGGCATCATCAGCACCGAAAGCAAAGCGCTCTTCGAACAGCCCTATACCCATAAAATGCGCTTCGATCCCAATGAAAGATCCGGCACCAACCCTGAAGAACTGATTGCCGCCGCCCACGCTGCCTGTTTCAGCATGGCCTTGGCCAGCACCCTCAAGAAAAACGGCTATGACCCTGAACAGATCGAGACGTCTGCGATCATCACCTTGATGTCGGAAGCTGGCAACAACGAGATCACCGATATGCACCTGCATGTCCGTGCCTTTGTGCCCGGACTCGATGAAGCCTCTTTCCGCGATCTCATTTCGGCGGCTGACGAGCATTGCCCCGTTTCCAACCTTTTGCGGAACGGGCTGGACATAAAGATCGAAACTGAATTGCTTGAAACTGCTCCCACTCCTTAGGCGGACAAAACTGCTCCCGTCGCCGCAAACTCTTTACGATTGCGGCGGCGAGGAACACAAATATGACTTCTAATCGAGACTTTCACGGTCCCAATCTCGGATACATCCTGGAACTGTACGAACGCTTTCAGGATGATCCTGATTCTGTGGAGGAGGCGGCACGCAAACTATTCCAGCATTGGACGCCGACTTCCCCCGCCGGACCCACGCTTCAAGCCACCCCTAGCTTGCCACCGCTATCCAAAGCAGCGGACCTGGCCCAGGCCATCCGTTCGCGTGGCTATCTGGTCGCCACCCTTGACCCGTTAGGCAGCGATCCTATCGGCGACCCATCCCTCACGCTGGACTTCCACAACCTGAGCGCCGACGATCTGCGGGGACTTCCCGCAGAAATCATTCATATCGAAGCAGAAAACGCCTGGGATGCCATCCAACGCCTGCGCTCGATCTACAGCCAAAACATCGGCTACGACTACGGCCACATCCGCATCCCTGAAGAACGGACTTGGCTCTACCAAGCCGCCGAAAA